>NZ_JBFTPM010000093.1:0-322 GCF_056398505.1 Rhizobium sp. 01T437 | reverse complement strand
TGCGCTCCATCGTACGCTACCTCGGCACCTGCGACGGCAACATGGACGAAGGCTCCATGCGCGCCGACGTCAACGTCTCCGTGCGCCGTCCGGGCGAGCCCTTCGGCACGCGTTGCGAAATCAAGAACGTCAACTCCATCCGCTTCATCGGYCAGGCGATCGAATACGAAGCCCGCCGCCAGATCGGTATCCTGGAGGATGGCGGCACCATCGATCAGGAAACCCGTCTCTTCGACCCGAACAAGGGCGAGACGCGGTCCATGCGCACCAAGGAGGATGCGCATGACTATCGCTATTTCCCCGATCCGGATCTGCTGCCGCT
>NZ_JBFTPM010000092.1:0-356 GCF_056398505.1 Rhizobium sp. 01T437 | reverse complement strand
CACGACCTGTGCTTCTCCTTCACCGCCAAGGGCCTCGATCCGATGCCCGCCCTCGACCGCGTCACCCTGACCGCGGCCGGCCAGTAGTCTCCACCAGTAACGTTCCGGCGAGAGTTCTCCACGTGTCCACGCTCGTTCTTTCTTCGCCCCTCCAAGGCTGGGTAGCGTCCCTGGAGGAGACGCCGGACGCGGTGTTCGCCGAGCGTATGCTGGGGGATGGGCTGGCGATCGATCCGACGGGTTCGGTGCTGCATGCGCCGTGCGACGGGCGGGTGATCTCGGTGCATCGGGCGCGGCACGCGGTGACGCTGCGGGCGGGCAACGGGGCCGAGATCCTGATGCATGTGGGTCTGGAG
>NZ_JBFTPM010000091.1:0-357 GCF_056398505.1 Rhizobium sp. 01T437 | reverse complement strand
GCGCCGGCAAGAGTTCGATGCTGAACGTGATCAACGGCGTCTATCACCCCCAGCAGGGCCGCATCGTGTTCCGGGGCGAGGAGCGGCGCCAGATGCATCCGACCGCCGCCGCGCGGCAGGGCATCGCGCGCACGTTCCAGAACATCGCGCTGTTCAAGGGCATGACCGTGCTGGACAACATCATGACCGGCCGCAACACCCAGTTCCGCACCGGCCTGTTCGCGCACGCGCTGTGGTGGGGCCCGGCGCGCGCCGAGGAGATCCGGCACCGGCACAAGGTGGAGGAGGTGATCGACTTCCTCGAGATCCAGGCCATCCGCAAGACCCCGGTGGGGCGCCTGCCGTACGGCCTGCAGA
>NZ_JBFTPM010000090.1:0-358 GCF_056398505.1 Rhizobium sp. 01T437 | reverse complement strand
CCCGGCATATAGAAATAGGCGACCGACTGGCTGAAGGCGAACATCACGAGCAGCACGGCGACAAGGATGAAGCTCATGCCGCCGGCAATCACCGCCAGGCGTTTCTGCTTGCGCGTCATTGCGTCAACCCCTCCGTCGCGATGCCGAGTTCCTTTGCCAGCGCCAGGAGCTGCCTGCCCTGATCACCGGATGCCGGGAAGGCGGCAAGCCCCCGCTTCAAGGCGCCGGCGGCGCGATCCTTGTCGTTCAATACGGCGTAAGAGCGGACGAGACGCATCCAGCCCTCGAAATTGTCGGGATCATCAGTCAGTTTGGCATCCAGGCTTTCCACCATGCCGCGGATCATCTGCTGCCGGTC
>NZ_JBFTPM010000089.1:0-362 GCF_056398505.1 Rhizobium sp. 01T437 | reverse complement strand
GCCGTCCAGGCGCTACGCCAGTCGACCAATACGCTGAGCGATGTCTTCAGCTACACGATGCGCGACACTGCCGGCGCCACCGCCACGGCAAACCTGACCATCACCATCCATGGTGCCAATGACGCACCGGTGCTGGCCGTCCAGACGRCCACTCAGAACGCCACCGTCGGCTCCGCCTTCTCCTTCGTGCTGCCGACCACGACCTTCACCGATGTCGACAGCACCGARACGCTGACCTACACGGCAACTGCTGCCGACGGGACAGCGCTTCCCGCCTGGCTGGCCTTCAACGCCACGACACGGACATTCTCCGGCACGCCGACGACAGGCGGGACCTATGGCGTCAAGGTGACGGCGACCGA
>NZ_JBFTPM010000088.1:0-376 GCF_056398505.1 Rhizobium sp. 01T437 | reverse complement strand
GCGAGTTCCTGTGCTGCCTGCGAGCCGGACACGGGGCTGCCGACAAAGGCTGCGTGGCCGTGGTGGGCGGGATCCCACACCAGGGGTTCTACCCGTTGCTTCTCCGGCCTGTCCGTCAGGCCGAGGCAAACCCCGGCGGCGCAGTCCGCGGCCCCCAGGCCGGGGAGACCAGGGCTTGCTGACGGGTGGGAGGCAGGTTCTTCCAGATCCTCCGGCAGGGCTGGGGCAACAGGCCTCCTCGGGGCCGCCTTGCCCTCCTGGGTGCAGAGGTTCCGCACCATTGCCACCAGGGGTTCCACTGCCTGCGCTGGAGTGGGCGCAGTAGCCGGTGTGTTGGCTGTCCCGGCCACTTGGCAGGCCAGGAAGTCCGTTGTCC
>NZ_JBFTPM010000087.1:0-376 GCF_056398505.1 Rhizobium sp. 01T437 | reverse complement strand
CTGACCGCACTGTCCGGCATTTTCCTCCCCGCGCTGAGCATTGAAGAAAAGGGAATGAAGCATTGAGCACCACAACAACCGCAGGGCACCTGATTGTTGCCCAGCTGGAACGGGCCGGCATCCAGCGCGTCTACGGCGTCCCCGGCGAGAGCTTCCTGGATGTGCTGGACGGCCTGCACGGCTCCTCGATCGAAACCGTGGTGACCCGCCACGAAGGCGGCGCCGGGTTCATGGCCCTCGCCGAAGGCCGGCTGACCGAACTTCCGGGCGTGGCCATGGTGACCCGCGGTCCCGGCGCCGCCAACGCGTTCATCGCCGTCCACACCGCGCACCAGGACGCCACCCCGATGATCCTGTTCGTCGGCCTCATCCCGGT
>NZ_JBFTPM010000086.1:0-400 GCF_056398505.1 Rhizobium sp. 01T437 | reverse complement strand
GTTCAGGACGGCGGCGGCCGCGCCGTGGGCGGCCTGTTCCTCGTCGGCCTCACCGACATCCTCGAAGGCATCGAGCAGCTCAAGGCCCCAGAGCCCAAGTCCGCCATAGATCAGTGCGCTGACGGCTTGTCCGACACGCACGGCGATAGCCTTGGGCGAGACGCCATGGCCATCAGCGTCGAAGACGGCCTGCAAGCCGCGCCAGATCGCAAAGCCCAGCAGGCCTAGTTAAACCAGACCGACGATCACCAGGCCAAGCGGCCAGTCGGCCCAAGCCGCCAGCATGGCCTTGGCGCCGCTCGCCCGCGGCGTCAGATCGACGGCGGCCATCAGGACGATCGCACCCAGGCCGAGATAGACGACCCCGCGCGCCGCGTAGCCGAGACGGCCGGCCCATTCC
>NZ_JBFTPM010000085.1:0-418 GCF_056398505.1 Rhizobium sp. 01T437 | reverse complement strand
CGAGCTCGAACACGACACCGACGGCGGTTGCCGATGCGGGTGACGCGACCGAGAAGGGTGGTGTTGCCAATGGTTCGGGTGGTGTGGTTGCGAGCGGCAATGTGCTGACCAACGACACCGATCCGGATGCCGGTGACACCAAGACGGTCACGGCCGTCGTCTTCGGTGCGACATCAGGCACGCTCGGCACGGCGCTGAACGGCACCTATGGCAGTCTCGTGCTCAGCGCATCGGGCGTCTATAGCTATGCCGTCAACGAGACCAATGCCGCCGTCCAGGCGCTACGCCAGTCGACCAATACGCTGAGCGATGTCTTCAGCTACACGATGCGCGACACTGCCGGCGCCACCGCCACGGCAAACCTGACCATCACCATCCATGGTGCCAATGACGCACCGGTGCTGGCCGTCCAGACGAC
>NZ_JBFTPM010000084.1:0-424 GCF_056398505.1 Rhizobium sp. 01T437 | reverse complement strand
CGCTCCGGCAGCCGCTGCTTCAAGAATCAGGATGGCACCCGAGGAATGGCCGTAAGCGTAGGCCGAACCGCCCGCCGCGGCTATCAGCGCTTCCAAATCCTCTAGTTCACGGCCGGGACTGTAGGGAAGGGTGTCGGAGCTCTCGCCTCTCCCCCGACGGTCATAGGCGTACACGGTGAAGTGCGGGGCCAGCCAAGGCACCAGCCCGTCGGCCGAACGCCGGCTGTTCAATGCACCGCCGATAATGATCAGAGGTGGTCCTTCACCTGTCCGTTCGAAGGCGATTTTCGTGCCGTCGGCCGAGCTCAGAAAGTCAATCATTTGCGCGTCCTGTTCTTCAGTGCCGGATGTCGGGCCGGTTCGGGTGAATGCTGAAGTTCATGCCGTCCCCGAACGGAAAACTCACCGTAACATCCCCTCCCTG
>NZ_JBFTPM010000083.1:0-427 GCF_056398505.1 Rhizobium sp. 01T437 | reverse complement strand
CTGCTGGGCGGCGTCGCCTGGTTCATGCTGGCGATCGTCCGTGGCGAGACCGTCAACGCCATCTGGTTTGTGTTCGCCTCGGTCTGCACGTACCTGATCGGCTACCGCTTCTACTCCAAGGTCATTGAGCGCTACCTGCTCAAACCCAACGACCGCCGCGCCACCCCGGCCGAGTACAAGGCCGACGGAAAGGACTACGTCCGCACGGACCGCAACGTCCTGTTCGGCCACCACTTCGCCGCCATCGCCGGCGCCGGACCCCTCGTTGGCCCGGTCATCGCCGCTCAGATGGGCTACCTGCCCGGCACGATCTGGATCATCATCGGCGTCGTCCTTGCCGGCGCCGTCCAGGACTATCTCGTCCTGTTCTTCTCCATGCGCCGCGGCGGCCGTTCCCTGGGCCAGATGGCCCGCGAGGAACTCGGCG
>NZ_JBFTPM010000082.1:0-442 GCF_056398505.1 Rhizobium sp. 01T437 | reverse complement strand
GATTTAAGCTAGCTCCGACAATCAGAGCTGGGCGATGCAAGTCCCTCTGTAGACATACGAAAGCCCTCCGAGATGGAGGGCTTTTTCGTTTTGATCTCTGCGCGGGCATGATTTGGTTTTGGTTTCAGGCTTTGAGCCGTCCTTCGGATCCATGCGGTAATGGTGCGCCTTAGGGAAGGAGGAGCTAGCGTCGCCAAGGGAAAGCGCAGCTTTTCCGCCAGCGAAAGACCTCTTGCAGCTAGACATCCAGATATTGTCACCGGGGGAAGATAGGAAGGATTGGTTGCGGGGGCAGGATTTGAACCTGCGGCCTTCAGGTTATGAGCCTGACGAGCTACCGGGCTGCTCCACCCCGCGTCCAGCGCAAATCCCGTTGGGATTTGTCGCGGCTACGCAAAGCGCTTGGGCTTTGCGGATCTCAGCCGAGCGATCTCAGCCGAGC
>NZ_JBFTPM010000081.1:0-445 GCF_056398505.1 Rhizobium sp. 01T437 | reverse complement strand
GATCAAGCTTGATCAGCTTCATCGCATCGCCCTGGGCCATGTCCGGCAGCACATCGTCATCACCAGGCTTGGTGATTTGCGGCATGACGCGGGTGTAACCGTCGAACTTCAGGATGCGGCCCTTGGCGCGCAACTCGAAGTCACCGGCACCGACGGTGACCGTGGTCGACAGGTATTGGGCCGGCAGCATCTGGCAGGCGAGGAACTGGCGCCAGATCAGCTCGTAAAGCCGCTCGGCATCACGCTCCATGCCCGACAGCTTGCTTGGCTCGGTATTGGCGTCGGACGGACGAATCGCTTCGTGAGCCTCTTGTGCGCCTTCCTTGCTGCTGTAGACGTTCGGGGTTTCCGGCAGGTACTTCTTGCCGAATTCGCCTTCAATATAAGTACGCGCCATCGTCACGGCATCGGCCGAGAGGTTGGTGGAGTCGGTACGCATATAAGT
>NZ_JBFTPM010000080.1:0-461 GCF_056398505.1 Rhizobium sp. 01T437 | reverse complement strand
AGATAGGGCAGATAGGTCGGCTGCATGATCGCCGCCGTTCTCGGGGGCGAGGTCTGGTTCATCCGACCAGGGCCAGGCCGCCGGCGGCGGGCGCGGCGCGGGCCGACGCCAGGGCGGCGTCCACCTCGGCCAGCTTGGCGCTCTTGCCGTAGGGCTCCCAGGCCCCGCAGACGAAGGAGGATCCGAAGCGCTCGGTCAGCTTCGCACGCAGCTGGCCAAGGCCGGCGATGGCGTCGCGCGAGTGATAGATCCAGCGCGGCTGGGCGCCCGTATGCAGCAGGGCGCCGGTCTTCAGCGAGCCGAAGCCCGACAGCAGGCCGCGGATCTCGCCGGGCAGGGCGCGCAGGTCGGCCTCGCGCACGCACTCGGCCACCACCAGGGTCTTGCCGCCGCTCTCGTACAGATAGGCGCGGAAGCAGTCGCCCTTGGCCGTGAAGTTCTGGACGTAGACGGGGCAGGGG
>NZ_JBFTPM010000079.1:0-466 GCF_056398505.1 Rhizobium sp. 01T437 | reverse complement strand
GTCACACCGGCGGCGCCGAGCGTGACATTGACGGCTGCAGCCGAGGCAGAATAATCGACCGTGTCGGTCCCGGCGCCGCCGTTGAAGGTGACGGTCGTGCCATTGCCGACAAAGGTATCGTTGGCCGACGAGCCAGCGAAGGCCTCGATGCTATTGAAGATGTCGCCGGCCGCCTCGCCCGTATGAACACCGGTCTTCAGGTTGATCGTCACCTGGGCCGAAAATGCTGCCGTGTCCGTGCCTGCACCACCGATCACCTGGTCGGCACCGTTGCCGCCATAGAGCGTATCATTGCCATCGCCGCCAAGGAGCTGGTCGGACCCGTCCGCGCCAGCCAAAGTGTCGTTGCCGACCCCACCGGTGATGATGTTGTCGCTGGCATTGCCGTAGAGGGCCGTTCCGCCAGTGCCGGTATAGGTCAGCCGCTCGACATTGGCATAGGAGGCCATATCGTAGGCGCTGGCGT
>NZ_JBFTPM010000078.1:0-471 GCF_056398505.1 Rhizobium sp. 01T437 | reverse complement strand
GCATCCGGATCGGTGTCGTTGGTCAGCACATTGCCGCTCGCAACCACACCACCCGAACCATTGGCAACACCACCCTTCTCGGTCGCGTCACCCGCATCGGCAACCGCCGTCGGTGTCGTGTTCGAGCTCGATGACGGGCGGAAGACCACATCGGCGTAGTAATTGGCGGCATTGTAGGTGGCATTCGGGAAAATGCCCGCGGTGGCGGACCCACCATAGGCATAGACGCCGTTGCCGCCGGCCACTGCACTCGACTGGGCCGTCAGCGGGCCGCTGGTGACGGCCGCCGTATAGAAATTGTTGGTCGCCACATAGGCACCTGTCGTGTGGTAGGAGGCGACATAATTGGTGTTGGCGGTGATGGTAACGGGTGTTGCAAAGTTCACCGTCTGCCAGCCGCTCGCCGTGGTGTTGGTGAAGGTGGCGGTCGCGAGTTTGGTGCCTGTCGTGGTGTTTGGTGCCTGTCGTGGT
>NZ_JBFTPM010000077.1:0-495 GCF_056398505.1 Rhizobium sp. 01T437 | reverse complement strand
GTTCAACGGCACGTTCCTGATCAACACCGGCTTCGGCGTCGTCACGACTCGCGACGAGGCCACCGCGCTGGTCGCCGACGGCCACGCTGACGCCGTCGTCGTCGGACGCCCCGCCATCRCCAACCCGGACCTGGTGCGCCGCTGGCGCGACGGCCTGCCGGTCAACGAGGCGGATCCGGCCACGTTCTACACCGAGGGCCCTGCGGGCTACACCGACTACCCGGCCTACCAGAACTAGGTAGCGCGGAGTCAACCCGGTACAAGGGGCGCTGCGTGACTAGGTAGCGCCGGCACCACCACCGCTGGACATGTCCAGCCTTGGCCACGAAGAGTGGGCAGAACACCGTTCTGCCCACTCTTTGCGTTACAGAATGGGCATGTTCGGCGTCCTATAGGATCTGAACATGCAACTAGCTTCCTCCGGGAGTCGCCCTGAGGGCCATTCCGCGGGCCGTCCCATCAGCCGCCAGGTCCTCGCCGACCACGTCTATGAAG
>NZ_JBFTPM010000076.1:0-507 GCF_056398505.1 Rhizobium sp. 01T437 | reverse complement strand
GGACCCGTCCGCGCCAGCCAAAGTGTCGTTGCCGACCCCACCGGTGATGATGTTGTCGCTGGCATTGCCGTAGAGGGCCGTTCCGCCAGTGCCGGTATAGGTCAGCCGCTCGACATTGGCATAGGAGGCCATATCGTAGGCGCTGGCGTGGGTGCGGATCTCGTCGTCACCGCCACCTGCTGACTCGGAAATGGTGACGTTCTGGCTGTCGACGATGTAAGTGTCGTTGCCATCTCCACCCACGAGCGTCTGGCCGAATGTTGCCGTCGAGGCGAGCGTGTCGTTGAAGGCCGAGCCGACGACCCGCTCGATGTTGATGTAGCTATTTCCCTGGGCGTCGCCGCCCGAACCTGATGTTGTCACACCGGCGGCGCCGAGCGTGACATTGACGGCTGCAGCCGAGGCAGAATAATCGACCGTGTCGGTCCCGGCGCCGCCGTTGAAGGTGACGGTCGTGCCATTGCCGACAAAGGTATCGTTGGCCGACGAGCCAGCGAAGGCCTCGAT
>NZ_JBFTPM010000075.1:0-514 GCF_056398505.1 Rhizobium sp. 01T437 | reverse complement strand
TCCTGATCCCAATGGCGGTGGGCCCACACAGTCACAGTCGTGCCCTTCGTCCGGAGGGAATGAGGCATCAAGTCTTTAGGCGTACGCCGGGCATGCAGGACACGGGTCCCGAACGTCCGCCACCGTTGCTGCGAGCAGACGGCAGTTGGCTCCATGAGGGTCGCCGGGGGCGCGCCGGGACCCTGGTCAGGCGGCCTGTGAACGCCGCCCCGCCCGCACACCCGGCACATGGGAAAGCCTCTCGAGGCAGGGGCTTTCGCCGTTACCGATAGACATTGGGGAGGGACGCAAGTCCACTCGCGACGCTATGGTCTGGGTCAGCCGCCAAAACGGAGGCTGACCGCCAGGCCGATCAGCGCGGCCGCACCGGCCAGAAGCATCGCTGCCCTGGGATTGCCGAAGTTAGCGTCCATCCCAGACCGAACCGGCGCGGAACGACCAGCGCATGGTCTTCGCGGTTGATGTAGAACAGGCCACCGCGCCAGTGCTTGTCATCGTCCCGGTGGATCAGGCC
>NZ_JBFTPM010000074.1:0-524 GCF_056398505.1 Rhizobium sp. 01T437 | reverse complement strand
CGCCACATAGGCACCTGTCGTGTGGTAGGAGGCGACATAATTGGTGTTGGCGGTGATGGTAACGGGTGTTGCAAAGTTCACCGTCTGCCAGCCGCTCGCCGTGGTGTTGGTGAAGGTGGCGGTCGCGAGTTTGGTGCCTGTCGTGGTCCACAGGTCGACGACGTTCTGGCCGTTGTCGTTGGCGCTGCGATAGAACTTGATGCCGGTAATGTCACCGGCAACGTTCGACTGGAACTTGACGCCGAGCTCAACCTGCTGACCATCGTTGAGGTTCGTCTGGGTCGGCGTGCTGGAGGCGGAAAACAGGCTGTAGGTCGTTGGCGCCGTCGATACGGCGACATTGAAGGTTTCGTTGGCCGAGAGACCTCCGAGGTCGGTCGCCGTCACCTTGACGCCRTARGTSCCKSMTGTCGTCGGCGTGCCGGAGAATGTCCGTGTCGTGGCGTTGAAGGCCAGCCAGGCGGGAAGCGCTGTCCCGTCGGCAGCAGTTGCCGTGTAGGTCAGCGTTTCGGTGCTGTCGACAC
>NZ_JBFTPM010000073.1:0-541 GCF_056398505.1 Rhizobium sp. 01T437 | reverse complement strand
CCGGCAACGACATCTATGTGGTCGGAACTTCGAATATCGTCATCTCGGAAGCCGCCGGTGCCGGCGACGATGAGATCCGTACCACCGCCACCGCCTATTCCATGGCAAACTATACAAATGTCGAGCGCCTGACCTTCACCGGCACGGGCGCGGCGGACCTGACCGGCAACGCCGGTGACAACGTCATTACCGGCGGCGTCGGCAACGACTTCCTGAATGGCGGGGCCGGTGCCGACCAGCTCATCGGCGGGGCAGGCACCGATATGGCCTACTACACCGGCCAGGTCACGATCAACCTGAAGACCGGCGTTCACACCGGCGAGGCGGCCGGCGACACTTTCGACAGCATCGAGATCTTTGCAGGCTCGAGCCTCAACGACACCTTCGTTGGTAACGGCACCACTATCACCTTCAATGGCGGCGCCGGGACCGACACGGTCGATTATTCCGCCTCGGCTGCAGCCGTCAATGTCACGCTCGGCGCTGCCAACGTGACCACGACGGGTTCGGGCGGCGACGCCCAGGGCGCCAGCTACATCAA
>NZ_JBFTPM010000072.1:0-614 GCF_056398505.1 Rhizobium sp. 01T437 | reverse complement strand
GCCGTCTGGACGGCCAGCACCGGTGCGTCATTGGCACCATGGATGGTGATGGTCAGGTTTGCCGTGGCGGTGGCGCCGGCAGTGTCGCGCATCGTGTAGCTGAAGACATCGCTCAGCGTATTGGTCGACTGGCGTAGCGCCTGGACGGCAGCATTGGTCTCGTTGACGGCATAGCTATAGACGCCCGATGCACTGAGCACGAGACTGCCATAGGTGCCGTTCAGCGCCGTGCCGAGCGTGCCTGATGTCGCACCGAAGACGACGGCCGTGACCGTCTTGGTGTCACCGGCATCCGGATCGGTATCGTTGGTCAGAACATTGCCGCTCGCAACCACACCACCCGAACCATTGGCAACGCCTCCCTTCTCGGTCGCGTCACCCGCATCGGCAACCGCCGTCGGTGTCGTGTTGCCAGGCGTCGATACGGCGATGTTGAAGGTCTCGTTGGCCGCAAGACCTCCGAGATCGGTCGCCGTCACCTTGACGCCATAGGTCCCGCCTGTCGTCGGCGTGCCGGAGAATGTCCGTGTCGTGGCGTTGAAGGCCAGCCAGGCGGGAAGCGCTGTCCCGTCGGCAGCAGTTGCCGTGTAGGTCAGCGTTTCGGTGCTGTCGAC
>NZ_JBFTPM010000071.1:0-677 GCF_056398505.1 Rhizobium sp. 01T437 | reverse complement strand
GAAGAAGAATGGCCATTATCGTGTTCTCCCTTTCCAGATCTCAGAGTACGCCGGCTTCGTTCTTGAGCTTGTCGACAAGCTCGGCGACCGATTTCACCTTCACGCCTGCCTTGCGGCCGGATGGTTCTTCCGTCTTCAGCATCTTGAGGCGCGGCGCGGTGGAGACGCCGAAATCAGCCGGGCTCTTTTTGTCGAGCGGCTTCTTTTTCGCCTTCATGATGTTCGGCAGCGAAGCATAGCGCGGCTCGTTGAGGCGAAGGTCGGTGGTGACGACAGCCGGAAGCTTGACCTTGATGGTCTGTAGGCCGCCATCGATCTCACGAGTGACAGTGGCGCTGTCGCCGGCGATTTCGACCTTGGAGGCGAAGGTTGCCTGGGCGGAGCCGAGAAGGGCTGCAAGCATCTGGCCGGTCTGGTTGGAATCATCGTCGATTGCCTGCTTGCCGACAATGATGAGGCCCGGCTTTTCAGCGTCGGCAACACCTTTGAGGATCTTTGCGACTGCGAGCGGCTCGACGGCGTCATCGGTTTCGACGAGGATGGCGCGGTCGGCGCCCAT
Organism: Rhizobium sp. 01T437; assembly: GCF_056398505.1. Classification (NCBI taxonomy): domain Bacteria; kingdom Pseudomonadati; phylum Pseudomonadota; class Alphaproteobacteria; order Hyphomicrobiales; family Rhizobiaceae; genus Rhizobium; species Rhizobium sp. 01T437. The sequence continues at coordinate 118 of NZ_JBFTPM010000071.1, read as the reverse complement.
GGCGAGCGCGGTGCGCAAAGTTTCCTCGGCCTTGGCCGGGCCGATCGAGACGACGACCACTTCCTCGGCCTTGCCGGCTTCCTTCAGGCGAAGGGCCTCCTCGCCTCCTCAACCGAAA
>NZ_JBFTPM010000070.1:0-685 GCF_056398505.1 Rhizobium sp. 01T437 | reverse complement strand
GCTCTTGATGGGATTGGAACCATAAGTCTGGAAAATCTGCAGCTGCAAATCTGCCCTATAATAAATGACTCTCAGGCTCGTGCATCGACGGTGGGAGGTCCCGTTTCCCATGAAGCACACGCCACACATCCACATGATCTTTTTGATCACGATAAAAGACGATATATGGGTATCGTTTCAGCGAAATGCTGCGCAGGTCAGGCAATCCTAACTCGTATCCATATCGTGGCGATCCCGTTTCCGGATGCCTCGCGATCAGGTCATAAGCTGCCTCTAAAGCGTCAATGAAGCCAAGGGCAACCTCGGTTCCAGCCTCGAGTATATAGTAGTCTACGGCCGCCTCGACGTCACGGCGAGCCAGCTCCCTAGGGACGATGGACTTGTTTGTCACTTGCTGTGCCGACCACGCACACGATCACGCAATTCGGCAAAATAGCGCCCATCAACGGGATCGGATTGTACGGACGATGCTCCGTCAATCAACAGTCCGCGCAATATAAGACGGTCCTGATCTCGTCGAATCAATTCGCGGATATATTCGCTGCTCGTCCCATAACCACGTCCCGCGACCTGCTCATCAACGAAGCTCTTAAGGTGGTCGGGGAGAGAAATGTTCATTGTGCTCATATGAATACATATAGCTCCAATGGCAAAATTTGGCAAGATTGACATCTTTCTTCTAAGA
>NZ_JBFTPM010000069.1:0-688 GCF_056398505.1 Rhizobium sp. 01T437 | reverse complement strand
GCGACATCCATCATCGCCTGATCGCCGCGCCGCGCACCGATCACCGGCACGACCGACAGGACGATCGCGGTTGCGAGCGCCAGAACCAGCGCGTAATGGCCGATCTCGATGATCATGGTGTCGCCTTTGTCTCTTGCGCCTGGACTTCCTGAGCCTTGGCCTTGGCCTCGCTCTTGGCTTCAGCACCTTGCGGCACCTGACCTTGCGATGTCGGGCCCTTGCCCTCTTCCCAGAGGCCCTGGGCCTTCAGCCTGTCGGCCACTTCCTTCGGCATATAGGTCTCGTCATGCTTGGCAAGCACGGTATCGGCGGTGAAGACAGTGCTGCCCGTCTCGAAGGCGCCTTCGGTCACCACCCCCTGCCCCTCGCGAAACAGGTCCGGCAGGATGCCCTGGTAACGGACATTGACGATCTCTCCGCTCGGATCGGTCACGGCAAAGCGCACGACAGACCCCTCGCCGCGCATGACGCTGCCGCTCCCGACGAGGCCGCCGAGGCGGATGCGGGTGCCGGGCGCCACCGGCGTCTTGGCGAGGTCACCCGGCATATAGAAATAGGCGACCGACTGGCTGAAGGCGAACATCACGAGCAGCACGGCGACAAGGATGAAGCTCATGCCGCCGGCAATCACCGCCAGGCGTTTCTGCTTGCGCGTCATTGCGTCAACCCCTCCGTCGCGATGCCGAGT
>NZ_JBFTPM010000068.1:0-689 GCF_056398505.1 Rhizobium sp. 01T437 | reverse complement strand
TTTCGGTTGAGGAGGCCCTTCGCCTGAAGGAAGCCGGCAAGGCCGAGGAAGTGGTCGTCGTCTCGATCGGCCCGGCCAAGGCCGAGGAAACTTTGCGCACCGCGCTCGCCATGGGCGCCGACCGCGCCATCCTCGTCGAAACCGATGACACTGTCGAGCCGCTCGCAGTCGCAAAGATCCTCAAGGGTGTTGCAGACGCTGAAAAGCCGGGCCTCATCATTGTCGGCAAGCAGGCAATCGACGATGATAGCAACCAGACCGGCCAGATGCTTGCAGCCCTTCTCGGCTCCGCCCAGGCGACCTTCGCCTCCAAGGTCGAGATCGACGGCGCCGGAGAATCTGCAACGGCGACGGTCACCCGTGAGATCGACGGCGGCCTGCAGACCATCAAGGTCAAACTTCCGGCCGTCGTGACGACCGACTTGCGCTTGAACGAGCCGCGCTACGCAACGCTGCCGAACATCATGAAGGCGAAGAAGAAGCCGCTCGACAAGAAGAGCCCGGCTGATTTCGGCGTTTCCACCGCGCCGCGCCTCAAGGTGCTGAAGACGGAAGAACCATCCGGCCGCAAGGCAGGCGTGAAGGTGAAATCGGTCGCCGAGCTTGTCGACAAGCTCAAGAACGAAGCCGGCGTACTCTGAGATCTGGAAAGGGAGAACACGATAATGGCCATTCTTCTTCTGGCTGAC
>NZ_JBFTPM010000067.1:0-700 GCF_056398505.1 Rhizobium sp. 01T437 | reverse complement strand
GCGACATCCATCATCGCCTGATCGCCGCGCCGCGCACCGATCACCGGCACGACCGACAGGACGATCGCGGTTGCGAGCGCCAGAACCAGCGCGTAATGGCCGATCTCGATGATCATGGTGTCGCCTTTGTCTCTTGCGCCTGGACTTCCCGAGCCTTGGCTTCCTGAGCCTTGGCTTCAGCACCTTGTGGCGCCTGACCTTGCGGCACCTCACCTTGCGATCTCGGGCCCTTGCCCTCTTCCCACAAGCCCTGAGCCTTCAGCCTGTCGGCCACTTCCTTGGGCATATAGGTCTCGTCATGCTTGGCCAGCACGGTATCGGCGGTGAAGACAGTGCTGCCCGTCTCGAAGGCACCTTCGGTCACCACCCCCTGCCCTTCGCGAAACAGATCCGGCAGGATGCCCTCATAGCGGACATTGACGATCTCTCCGCTCGGATCGGTCACCGCAAACCGCACGACAGAACCCTCGCCGCGCATGACGCTGCCGCTTCCCACAAGGCCGCCGAGGCGGATGCGGGTGCCGGGCGCCACCGGCGTCTTGGCGAGATCGCCCGGCATATAGAAATAGGCGACCGACTGGCTGAAGGCGAACATCACGAGCAGCACGGCGACAAGGATGAAGCTCATGCCGCCGGCAATCACCGCCAGGCGTTTCTGCTTGCGCGTCATTGCGTCAACCCCTCCGTCGCGATGCCGAGT
>NZ_JBFTPM010000066.1:0-755 GCF_056398505.1 Rhizobium sp. 01T437 | reverse complement strand
TATGTCCTCCAATTGAGCGGCACATTGCTTTCACGGCGACACCGCTTGTCGGGCGGGATGCCGGCCCTCGTGATCGATTTGCTCGCGGTTCTGGTTCCGGCTGCTGCATTCTTGTTCGTTGGGTCCCGTGATCGAAACCTCTATTGCGCCATTTGGCTTCTCAAGCCGTTGCGCGACTCGACCTTTTTCAGGCTGCTGGCAAAGGTGGTCGCGAATGAATCGCGCAATCTGCTTGGCGTGACATCGGTGTTCGGCATAGTTCTTTTTGGTGCTGCGTTGGCCGGTTATATCATCGAGCGAGACGTCCARCCCGATASGTTCGGCAGCATTCCGCAGGCGATGTGGTGGGCGGTCGTGACGCTGTCGACGACMGGCTACGGTGACGAGATCCCGCAGAGCCTTGCAGGTCGAGTTCTGGCCGGATTGGTGATGATGAGCGGGATCGGTATTTTTGCACTTTGGGCCGGCATCCTCGCCACCGGCTTCTACGAAGAGGTTCGCCGCCAAGACTTCGTTCGCAACTGGCAATTGATCGCTGCCGTACCCCTGTTCCAGAAGCTTGGTTCCGCTGCACTGATCGAGATCGTTCGGGCGTTGCGGCCGCGCATTGTCCCCGCAGGTGCCGTGATCTGCCGCAAGGGCGATGTTGGCGATCAGATGTTCTTCATTGTCGAGGGGCGGGTCACCGTGGCGACACCCGACCATCCAGTGGAACTCGGTGCCGGAAACTTCTTTGGCGAGATGGCGCTGATCAG
>NZ_JBFTPM010000065.1:0-797 GCF_056398505.1 Rhizobium sp. 01T437 | reverse complement strand
TTGCAGAGATAGAGCGTCTCTTCCTCGGAAATCTTCACGTCCTTCGGATCGGCGGTGTAGTCGCGATCGGTGGTGCCGATCAGCGTGAAGTCGGTCTCGTAGGGGATGGCGAAGATGATGCGGTTATCAGGGTTCTGGAAGAAATAGGCGCGTGGTCCCTCGAACTTCTTCCTGACGATGATGTGGCTGCCCTGGACGAGGCGCACATGGCGGGCCTCGTTCTGGCCGAAGGCGGAACGGATGACATGGTCGACCCAGGGACCGGCGGCATTGATGAGCATGCGGGCCTGATGGTGCTCGCTCTTGCCGGTCACCGTGTTGATCGTCTCGATCGTCCAGACGCCCTTCTCCTGAGCATCATTCTCCTGCCTCGCCGAGACCACCTTGGTGCGCGGCATGATCAGCGCGCCCTTGTCGGCGGCATCGCGGGCATTCAGCACCACCATGCGGGCATCGTCGACCCAGCCGTCGGAATATTCGAAGGCTTTGGAAAACAGCGCCTTCAGCGGCTTTGCCGCCGGATCGGTGCGCATGTTCAAGACTGCGGTCGGCGGCAGGAGCTTGCGGCCGCCGAGATGGTCATAGAGGAACAGGCCAAGCCGGATCATCCAGGCCGGGCGGATGCCACCCTTGTGATAGGGCAGCACAAAGCGCAGCGGCCAGATGATATGCGGGGCCATGGCCCATAAGATCTCGCGCTCCATCAGCGATTCCCGCACCAGGCGGAACTCGTAATGTTCGAGATAGCGAAGACCGCCATGGATGAGCTTGGTCGCACCCGACGAGGTGCCGGAGGC
>NZ_JBFTPM010000064.1:0-875 GCF_056398505.1 Rhizobium sp. 01T437 | reverse complement strand
GATCCGACCCCGGCAGAAAAACGACGACCTCTCTAATCGGTATCGATGCGATGTAATCCATCACGGCACCTCCTAGCCAGTCTTGCTGGTCTTCAGATCTCCTTCGATCGACTTCCGCAGGGCATCCATGATGTTGATGACATTCGAAGCGGGAGCCCCGGCCTCCGTCTTCTTGCCCTTGGCAGTCTTCCTCGGCTTGAGGAGTTTCTTCTTCTCTTCAATGAGTTTCAGCAGGCTTTCCTGTATCGGGTCGCTGACCATGGCCGGCGACCAGCGCGCGGACTTTTGCTTGATGAATTGTTGGATCAACGGAATGAGATCCGGGTCGGCCTTCTCGTCGATGTCTTCGAAGTAATTCTCTTCCGGACGAACCTCGTCGCCGAAGCGCAAGCTCCACAGAACGATGCCTTCATCGCGGGGCTCGAGGATCACAGCGCGTTCCCGCCGACCCATGACGAGCTTCGAGACGCCTACGACCTTGTCGGCCTTCATCGCGTCGCGGATCACCGCAAAGGCCTCTTGCCCGACGGCATCGTCCGGCATCAGATAGTGTGCCTTTTCCAGGTAGACCCATTCGATACTATTGGCGGGAACGAACTTCTCGATGTCGATCGTCTTCACCGTCTCAAGCGCTACCGCGTCGAGATCGTCGTCGGTCAGGATGACGTAGTCGTTCTCGCCCCGGGCGTACCCTTTCGCTTCGTTGTTCTCCTTCACCGGCTTCCCGGTCACCGAGTCGATGTATTGGGAAACCACGCGGTTTCCAGTGTCCTTGTTCAGGGTGTGGAAACGGACCTTCTCTGATTCCGATGTCGCCGGGGTCATCGCCACCGGGCAGGTGACCAGCGAGAGCTTCAGGTAGCCTTTCCAATAGT
>NZ_JBFTPM010000063.1:0-959 GCF_056398505.1 Rhizobium sp. 01T437 | reverse complement strand
CTCCTTTGTTGAAGAAGCTCGTCATGCTCTGCCCTTGCCGGACGACGTTCAATCCAGGCGCAATCTCCAGCCCGCGCCCTCTACCTCAACCGCAGACGCCCTCCCGCGCAGCGGGTTCGTTCTCCGGCCCCCAAATCGGTCATTGCTCCTTGGCAGGGCGATATCCTTTAAGAAAAAGGCTTCCGTCAACAACAGGGTCGTCGGTTCCAATCCCATCAAGGCGACCATTTAGATCGCCGGAAGGGCGTGCCTACGACCGAGCAGCGGCCAACGCATCCAGCATGATAACAATCCTCGCGAGATCGTCTTCGCTGAGGACTTCGACTGCGGAAGCAATACGCTCTTGCAGATTTCGTTTGGCGCTCTTTGTGGAYTCCTTGAGATCGCCCGTCAGAAGTTCGTCGAGGCTTGTCTTTAAGACTGATGAGATTTTTACAAGCGTAGCGAGATCCGGTTGCCGTGTTCCGGAAATATAGTTGCCATATCTACGCTCGGTCAAACCAACACGCCGAGCAACCTCCGCATTCGAGATACCAAGCTGTTCAGCGCGTCTTTTCAGGTTCGAAGAAAAAGTCTCCATGCCCACATTTTGTTCATGACGGGCACCACGGGTCCATGTACAATACGTTGTGAAATTAACGAACAAAACGTGGTGCATCATGGAACTACGCCAGCTATCCTACTTCGTTGCGGTGGCCGAGGAGCTGCATTTCGGCAGGGCGGCAGCAAAGGTGCATATCGCCCAGCCGGCGCTGTCGAACCAGGTAATGGCGCTCGAGAAGGAGCTCGGCGTGCAGCTGTTCATCCGCACGACAAGGCGGGTGGAACTGACGCGGGCAGGGGCGGCCTACTACGAGCGTGCTGTCCGGATCCTGAGCGAAGTGGATCTGTCGAGGGAGATCGCCCGCTCGATTGCCGGCAAGACCACGCGGAAGATTGCGATCGGCACCGTCTATCCC
>NZ_JBFTPM010000062.1:0-999 GCF_056398505.1 Rhizobium sp. 01T437 | reverse complement strand
GCCCGTGCCGGTGAAGGTCAGGCGCTCGACATTTGTATAGTTTGCCATGGAATAGGCGGTGGCGGTGGTACGGATCTCATCGTCGCCGGCACCGGCGGCTTCCGAGATGACGATATTCGAAGTTCCGACCACATAGATGTCGTTGCCGGCACCGCCTGCGAGTGTGTGGCCGACCGTTGCCGTCGAACCAAGCGTGTCGTTGAAGGCCGAGCCGATGACCTGTTCGATATTGATGTAGCTGGCGCCCTGGGCGTCGCCGCCCGAACCCGTCGTGGTCACGTTGGCAGCGCCGAGCGTGACGTTGACGGCTGCAGCCGAGCCCGAATAGTCGACCGTATCGGTGCCGGCATCACCGTTGAAGGTGACTGTCGTGCCGTTGCCGACGAACGTGTCATTGGCTGCCGAGCCCGAAAAGGCCTCGATGCTGTTGAAAGTGTCGCCGGCCGCCTCGCCGGTGTGGACGCCCGTCTTCAGGTTGATCGTCACCTGGCTGGCGTAATAGGCGGTATCGGTGCCCGCCCCGCCGATCAGCTGGTCGGCACCGGCCCCGCCACTCAGGAAGTCGTTGCCGGAACCGCCGGTAATGACGTTGTTGCCGGCATTGCCGGTGAGGTTGGCATTGCCCGTGCCGGTGAAGGTCAGGCGTTCGACATTGGCATAGTTTGCCATGGAATAGGCGGTGGCGGTGGTACGGATCTCATCGTCGCCGGCACCGGCGGCTTCCGAGATGACGATATTCGAGGTTCCGACCACATAGATGTCGTTGCCGGCACCGCCTGCGAGTGTGTGGCCGACCGTTGCCGTCGAACCGAGCGTGTCGTTGAAGGCCGAGCCGATGACCTGTTCGATATTGATGTAGCTGGCGCCCTGGGCGTCGCCGCCCGAACCCGTCGTGGTCACGTTGGCAGCGCCGAGCGTGACATTGACGGCTGCAGCCGAGGCGGAATAATCGACCGTGTCGGTCCCGGCGCCGCCATTGAAGGTGATAGTGGTGCCGTT
>NZ_JBFTPM010000061.1:0-1052 GCF_056398505.1 Rhizobium sp. 01T437 | reverse complement strand
CCGCCGGCCGACAGGAGGGGCGCGCGGAAGGCAAAGAGCGACAGCGCCCCGCCGATGAAGATCAAGAGGATGCAGAGAATGAAGACGCCGCGGCTCGGGTCGCTGGCAAAGGCATGCACCGAGGTCAGGACGCCGGARCGCACCAGGAAGGTGCCCATCAGCGACAGCGAGAAGGTGAGGATCGCCAGCAGCACCGTCCAGATCTTCAGCGCCTCRCGCTTTTCCATGACSAGCGCRGAGTGCAGMARTGCSGTRCCGGCAAGCCAGGGCATGAAGGAGGCATTCTCCACCGGATCCCAGAACCACCAGCCGCCCCAGCCGAGTTCGTAATAGGCCCAGTAGGAGCCCATGGCGATRCCAAGCGTCAGGAAGGTCCAGGCRGCCAGCGTCCAGGGCCGCACCCAGCGCGCCCAGGCGGCATCGATGCGGCCATCGAGRAGGGCAGCAACSGCAAAGGAGAAGCAGACSGAGAARCCGACATAACCGAGGTAGAGCAGCGGCGGATGGATGGCSAGSCCGATATCCTGCAGCACCGGGTTSAGRTCCTTGCCTTCGGCGGGGGCCGGATCGAGGCGGACGAAGGGATTGGAGGTCAASAGGATGAAGAGGATGAAGGCGACCGAGATCCAGGCCTGGACGGCGAGAACATTGGCCTTCAGCGTATCGGGCAGGTTGCGGCCGAAGACGGCGACCAGCGCGCTGAACAGCGCCAGGATCAAGAGCCAGAGCATCATCGAGCCCTCGTGATTGCCCCAGACGCCTGAGTACTTGTAGATCAGCGGCACCAGCGAATGCGAGTTCTCCCAGACATTCTGCACCGAGAAGTCGGAGACGACATGGGCATAGGTGAGCACGCCGAAGGAGAAGGCGACGAGGGCAAAGAGCAGGACGGAGCCGAGCGGGGCGACATCCATCATCGCCTGATCGCCGCGCCGCGCACCGATCACCGGCACGACCGACAGGACGATCGCGGTTGCGAGCGCCAGAACCAGCGCGTAATGGCCGATCTCGATGATCATGGTGTCGCCTTTGTCTCTTGCGCCTGGACTTCC
>NZ_JBFTPM010000060.1:0-1336 GCF_056398505.1 Rhizobium sp. 01T437 | reverse complement strand
GTTTTCACCGGAGAAGGAAGCCGACTGAGCGATGCTGACGAGCTGGTCCTGCAGCTGGTCGATTTCTTCCTGAACCTTCTTCTTGTCGACGCCGTTTTCAGTAGCGGCAACAATCTTTGCCTTGATTTCGCCGACGACGTCGATAGCGCTGTCCATGGCGGTGTAGGCAGTGTCAACCTTGGCAGCACCGAGGCCGAGCGCGTCAGAAACAGCGCCGAGAGCCTTGTTGTCCGAACGCATGGTCGTTGCGATCGACCAGTAAGCAGCGTTGTCGGAAGCCTTGCCGATGCGGTAACCCGAGGAAACATGATCCTGGGTCTTGTTGAGGCCCTGGTTGATGCCACGCAGCGTCTGGAGAGCTGCCATAGCAGCGTTATTGGTGTTGATGCTCGTCATAGTATGTGTGCCCCTTTTGGCAGATGATAGGAAGGGACATTCCGGATTTGGGCCGGCCCACAGCGATCAGCATCATGCCTGTTAACCATTCTCGTTAGGGTTAACTCGCCGTTTCGATGGGCCTAGAAAACAGCAAGATGGTTAAGGAAAACTAAATTCCAAACTGAAATTTCGTAAAAATATCTGATACTTAGGAATGTTTTCATTAACCGAATATTAAAACATTCGAGGCCGGGGGTTACCCGGCCTCGAAGCTTTTCGGAGATGTGGCTGGACCGCTCTTAGCGGAAGAGCGACAGGATGTTCTGCGAAGAAGAGTTGGCGATCGAGAGAGACTGGATCGCGAGCTGCTGCTGCGTCTGGAGAGCAGAGAGCTTGGAGGATTCTTCTTCCATGTTGGCGTCGACCAGGCGGCCAATACCGGAGTCGAGCGACTTGCTGAGCGCGTTGACGAAGTCGTCCTGCATGTTGATGCGGGTGGAGATCGAACCGAGCTTTGCACCGGCAGAGGTCATGGCCTTCAGTGCGTTTTCGACGTTGGTCAGAGCKWGACCGAGGTCACCGATGGTCATGCTGGTGATGTCGAGCGAGTAGACCGAGCCGGCCGAACCGTTGGAGGTACCAAGGATACCCGTGGAGGTTTCGACCTGGCCGCCGCTCATGCCGAAGAGAACGTTGCCGGCCGAGCTGTTGTCCAGGACGTAATCGGTCATCTTGACGGATACGCCGTTCGARCCGTCACGAACGAAGGAAGACACAACGCTCTTCGTGCCGTTGGCGCCKGCAACCCAGTTTTCACCGGAGAAGGAAGCCGACTGAGCGATGCTGACGAGCTGGTCCTGCAGCTGGTCGATTTCTTCCTGAACCTTCTTCTTGTCGACGCCGTTTCGATTTCTTCCTGAACCTTCTTCTTGTCGACGCCGTTTTCAGTAGCGGCAAC
>NZ_JBFTPM010000059.1:0-1470 GCF_056398505.1 Rhizobium sp. 01T437 | reverse complement strand
CGCCGCCAGATCGGTATCCTGGAGGATGGCGGCACCATCGATCAGGAAACCCGTCTCTTCGACCCGAACAAGGGCGAGACGCGGTCCATGCGCACCAAGGAGGATGCGCATGACTATCGCTATTTCCCCGATCCGGATCTGCTGCCGCTCGAATTCGACGATGCGTTCGTCGCCGAGCTGGCAAAGGACCTGCCCGAGCTCCCCGACGACAAGAAGGCCCGTTTTGTGCGCGAACTCGGCCTGTCGATCTACGATGCCTCCGTGCTTGTGTCCGAAAAGTCGATCGCCGATTATTTCGAAGCCGTTGCCGAAGGCCGCGACGGCAAGGCAGCGGCCAACTGGGTGATCAACGACTTGCTGGGCGCCTTGAACAGAACCGGCAGAGACATTGAGGAGACTCCGGTTTCGCCCGACCAGCTCGGCAGCATCATCGACCTCATCAAGGCCGAGACGATTTCCGGCAAGATCGCCAAGGACCTGTTCGAGATTGTGCTCACCGAAGGCGGCGATCCGGCCGAGATCGTCGAAAGCCGCGGCCTGAAGCAGGTGACGGATACCGGTGCGATCGAGAAGGCCGTCGATGAGATCATCGCCGCCAATCCGGATCAGGTCGCCAAGGTCAAGGCCAAGCCGACGCTTGCCGGCTGGTTCGTCGGCCAGGTCATGAAGGCGACCGGCGGCAAGGCCAATCCGCAGGCTGTGCAGGCCCTCGTCAAGGCTAAGCTCGGCATCGAGGAGGAGTAAGCTCCTTGGTCTATTTCGTTCGCACCGCAGAACGTGCTGAAGGAAGGAACTCGGAAGGCGCGCGCGCTTACGGAGCGGACGCTTGAAGGGGTGAAGGCTGCCCTCGGACTATTCGCCCTCTGAATTGTCGCAAATATCAGTCGCGAAACTTTGGCTTTTGCAAGCGAGTTTTGCGACAGAATTTCCCCTAAAAATTCAGCGCTGGCGATTTTGTCGCGAAAGTTAGAAAAATTGCGAAGGCGGTTGACGTCAGCCCGCCGACTAGAGAAGCGCCGCGCGGGAAAGCGGGAATTCGCGTAACGCGGGGGCGTGAGGAAGCGCAGCCGCAGGAGCGTCAGCGTGAGCAGACGCGGGACCGACTCCCCCGCGCTCACGTGTTCCGCTTGCGGGCCGATTTCGCCACCAGTCGCAATTCTCGAGATCGATGGTCGGCCCCCTTCCCTCATCACCTGCCCGGCCGCACGAGCGATCTTGCGATATCGATGATATCGTCAGGCGAGGCGGTGGTCTTCCCTGCCAGGCACCACTAGATTCGTGATAGGTCACGCCCGAAGGATAGAACTCTAGGTCCGCGGTAGTTTTGGGTGCTGCCCCACTCGGACGATAGTCAAAGAATCTGCGTCTGCATCGAGCAATCTTGTCGTGTCCAGCAGCAGGGTCGTATAAGGCGCGATGACGTCTGATTCAAAGATTTTTGTCGGCCTGAGACCGACGCGCAAGAAGCCG
>NZ_JBFTPM010000058.1:0-1490 GCF_056398505.1 Rhizobium sp. 01T437 | reverse complement strand
TTGATGTAGCTGGCGCCCTGGGCGTCGCCGCCCGAACCCGTCGTGGTCACGTTGGCAGCGCCGAGCGTGACATTGACGGCTGCAGCCGAGGCGGAATAATCGACCGTGTCGGTCCCGGCGCCGCCATTGAAGGTGATAGTGGTGCCGTTGCCGACGAACGTGTCATTGGCTGCCGAGCCCGAAAAGGCCTCGATGCTGTTGAAGGTGTCGCCGGCCGCCTCGCCGGTGTGAACGCCGGTCTTCAGGTTGATCGTCACCTGGGCCAAAAATGCCGCCGTATCCGTGCCTGCGCCACCGACCACCTGGTCGGCACCGGCGCCGCCATAAAGCGTATCATCACCTGCACCGCCTGTGATGACGTTATCGCTGGCATTGCCGACGAGGGTCGCTGGCCCTGTGCCGGTGAAGGTCAGGCGTTCGATATTCGCGTAGCTGGCCATGGTATAGGCGCTGGCAGTGGTGCGGATCTCGTCGTCGCCACCTACCGCGGCTTCGGTCACGATAATGTTCTGACTGGTGACGATATAGGTGTCGTTGCCGGCGCCGCCCACGAGCGTCTGGCTGGTCGTTGCCGTCGAGCCGAGCGTGTCGTTGAAGGCCGAGCCGATCACCTGCTCGATATTGACGAGGCTGTTGCCCTGGGCGTCGCCGCCCGAACCTGATGTCGTCACACCGGCGGCGCCGAGCGTGATATTGACGGCGGAGGCAGAGGCCGAATAATCGACCGTGTCTGTCCCGGCGCCGCCATTGAAGGTGACGGTCGTGCCGTTGCCGACGAAGGTATCGTTGGCCGACGATCCAGCGAAGGCCTCGATACTGTTAAAGGTGTCGCCGGCCGCCTCGCCCGTATGAACACCGGTCTTCAGGTTGATGGTGACCTGGGCCGCGAAGGCTGCCGTGTCCGTGCCTGCACCACCGATCACCTGGTCGGCACCGTTGCCGCCATAGAGCGTATCATTGCCATCGCCGCCAAGGAGCTGGTCGGACCCGTCCGCGCCAGCCAAAGTGTCGTTGCCCACCCCGCCGGTGATGATGTTGTCGCTGGCATTGCCGATGAGGGTCGTCGCACCCGTGCCGGCATAGGTCAGGCGTTCGATATTGGCGTAGGAGGTCATGTCGAAGGAGCTGGCGCCGGTACGGATCTCATCATCGCCCTCTCCGGCAGCTTCGGTGACGGTAATATTTTGGCTGTCGATTATATAGGTGTCGTTGCCGACTCCACCCACGAGCGTCTGGCCGAATGTTGCCGTCGAGGCGAGCGTGTCGTTGAAGGCCGAGCCGACGACCCGCTCGATGTTGATGTAGCTATTTCCCTGGGCGTCGCCGCCCGAACCTGATGTCGTCACACCGGCGGCGCCGAGCGTGACATTGACGGCTGCAGCCGAGGCAGAATAATCGACCGTGTCGGTCCCGGCGCCGCCGTTGAAGGTGACGGTCGTGCCATTGCCGACAAAGGTATCGTTGGCCGACGAGCCAGCGAAGGCCTCGAT
>NZ_JBFTPM010000057.1:0-1942 GCF_056398505.1 Rhizobium sp. 01T437 | reverse complement strand
ATTGTCCCCGCAGGTGCCGTGATCTGCCGCAAGGGCGATGTTGGCGATCAGATGTTCTTCATTGTCGAGGGGCGGGTCACCGTGGCGACACCCGACCATCCAGTGGAACTCGGTGCCGGAAACTTCTTTGGCGAGATGGCGCTGATCAGTGGCGAACCTCGCTCAGCGACGGTCAGCGCAACAACCGAGGTATCGCTGCTGTCGCTCTACGCCGTGGATTTCCAGATGTTGTCGAGCAGTAGTCCGGAGATCGCGGAGACCATCCGCAAGACGGCGCTGGAGCGGCGGGGCGGGCCGCCGAAGGAATAATCCAAGCCTGATGGCTGCGGCATTGCAATAGGCTGTCTCCAGACTGCAACCTAAAAGTAGATGTAGCTGCTGTCGATTTGCCCGGTCTCGGCGATCCAACCTTCCTAGGTCAGTGCCTTCAGGATACGTGTGTTCAAGCTCATTGTGAGGGCTTAACACTGACAACCGTCCTCCGATCATAGGCAGTCTTCATCTCTGCCAACTCACTCTCGATTGACGCTATGACCTCCAGGGCTTTGACGCCCGAGACGACGTAATCATCGACGAGCTTCTCGAGCAGAGGCGAAGCTGGCGAACATATGGCTTGTCTGTTCCGGTACCGATCGGTGCTCGTTTGGACATCGCATTCTCCTTGCGACTGAATCGGAAGAACGCGTGGGATTCCAAAAAGTTGCGTGCTGGAATGGCAGAAGCCTTCACAACCCTGGTACGAGCCAGAATCGATTTGCGAAGAAAAATTCCTAAATCATTGAAAATTGATTCGTTTCGAGTCGGAACGAATCACTCTCGTACGTCTTTGAGTCGCGGCTAAGTGATTCGGAGCAAGCGTCATGGCAAGTGGCATACGTGCCCAATGGAAGGGCTACCTCAAGTTCGGTGAAGTATCGTGCGGCGTCGCCCTCTACACGGCTGCAAGCACTTCCGACCGCATCACGTTCAACACAATCAACAAGGCGACAGGAAATCGGGTAAACCGCATCTTCATCGACAGTGAGACCGAGGATCCTGTTCCGAAAGAGTTGCAGACCAAGGGTTTCGAGATCGACAACGGTCGATACATCATCATTGATCCGGAAGAAGTTGCCGCAACAATCCCCGACAGCAACAAGACGCTCGAGATCGAGGCGTTCATTCCGTGCTCGGATGTCGATGACGTTTATTTCGACAAGCCCTACTATCTCACCCCCGACAAAATGAGTGGCGACGCTTTTGCCGCCCTGCGCGACGGCATGACGAAGTCCAAGGTGGCTGCCATTGCACGCGCGGTCCTCTTCCGCCGGATGCGCAGCGTGCTCATACACCCTCATGGAAAAGGCCTGATCGCAACCACGCTTCAATACGACTACGAGGTTCGGTCTTCCAAGAAAGCGTTCGAGGAGATGCCGAAGATCAAGATCCAGGGCGAGATGATGGATCTCGCCAAGCACATCATCAGCACGAAGAAGGGCGAGTTCGATCCGGCCGCATTCGAAGACCGTTACGAAGCCGCCCTTGCCGATCTCGTGAAGGCGAAGATAGAAGGCCGCTCGCTGCCGAAGCCGAAGAAGGTCGAGGTCTCCAAGCCCAATGATCTGTTGGCTGCTCTTCGCCAAAGTGCCGGGATGATGAAGGCTGCGGCGCAAAAACCGAAACGCACTGCCGCCAATGCAAATGCTGGCACAGGACGGCAGCCTGCCGCGCGTGGGACGGCTTCGAAGACACCTTCTTCGAGATCCGCCGCGCAGCGCAAGACTGGCTGAGGAGATAGGTCATGGCCCCGAAATACTATTGGAAAGGCTACCTGAAGCTCTCGCTGGTCACCTGCCCGGTGGCGATGACCCCGGCGACATCGGAATCAGAGAAGGTCCGTTTCCACACCCTGAACAAGGACACTGGAAACCGCGTGGTTTCCCAATACATCGACTCGGTGACC
>NZ_JBFTPM010000056.1:0-2093 GCF_056398505.1 Rhizobium sp. 01T437 | reverse complement strand
CTCCTTTGTTGAAGAAGCTCGTCATGCTCTGCCCTTGCCGGACGACGTTCAATCCAGGCGCAATCTCCAGCCCGCGCCCTCTACCTCAACCGCAGACGCCCTCCCGCGCAGCGGGTTCGTTCTCCGGCCCCCAAATCGGTCATTGCTCCCCGGGCGGGTGATATCCTTTGAGGAAGCGGGTTCCGCTAACGATAGGGCCGTTGGTTCAGATCCCATCAAGGCGCTCATCGGTGGAACTTGCCGTCTCGAAGAAACGAAAGGGCTTACGCCCACATGGCTTTGTTCGATGGAATGAATGTGTGGTTGGCAGCGATGGCGATATGGTCGGCGGCTCCGGCAAGTCGCGTGCTTTCGACAGTTACCTTACCGTCGTTGGTGACTTGATAGCCAATGATCAATGACGAGAAGGGATCGATGGTTCGGGTTCCGGCGATGATGCCCAGTTCGAAATCCACCTGACCGAAAATATGGGCGAACGTGCTCTGATCGGTGACGAGCTGCTGGCCGGCAGGGCCGAAAGCTGCATTATTCAGCGGCACCTTTTTCAAGAAATCTGCGACCTGACTGCCATTATTTGGAGTGCCAATCACCACCACCCGCCCGAGATTTGATGGTCGGTAGTTCTTCAACATGGCCCTGATGACCAATCCACCCATGGAATGTCCGACCAGGTGAAGACGGCCTTCTCGGTTGCTCTCAGACGCATCTTCGACTTCCTCAGCAACGATCTCCGACAGTCTCCCACTCCGACGCCGATCCCGATACCTCGAGCCATCGTCCGTTACGGTTCTTGGCCGCCCTCACGTACGGTGGGGACCTTCGGGTTGGATTCAACTTCGCTAGGGGTAAAAAAAGTCAAATACGCCACAGCGAGAATCACCGCGATGACGAATATCGTCAGCACGAACTTCTCCGCTGGCTTTTTGTTCTGTGTCGCTCATGCCGAGTACAACATCAATTAGGCGCCGAAGTTCCTTGTCATACTTCGCGATTGCCAAAGAATGATCCATACAGTCGAACCGAAGTATTTCATCGCAATTCCCGATCCACGCTCTACCTCTACCTTCAGAAGGAGAATTAACGTGGAAAATCTCAGAGAGTTTGCTTCAAGCACGAATGGCGATCAGTGGTTTCTTGGCGTCGACGCTGCCACCAACAGAGAGGTAGTCGTTCACCGCGGTAATCCATCGTCAGGTGGTCATGAAACGACGATCCCTGTGAATTCATTTTTGAATCAGCGGCCGTTTGGTCCGGAACATCAGGCTTTGGACTCGTTGCTTGCAGATCGAAGAGCATCCGAGAGCGAAGAAACCCCCGCCAAACTGGTCTAGCCGTTGGGAAGAATGCCATCGGAAGCCCCGACTTCTCTAGTGGGAGAGACCGTATGCGTAAGCAGCGGCCTTTTGCTTGTCAGGAAGCCTTCCTCGCCTTTTCACCGGTCCACGCGGAAAGCAGCAATCCGCACGATGGAAGGAATGCGCCTATTCTCCTTCGGCTCCCAGGCCCTTTGGGCCCGTGAGTTGGCGTAAATCTTCACCGAGAGATCTGACCGCATCCATTGTCACAGCCAGTGCTGACATGATCATTGCTATGTCATGGTCCTTACCGGCCTGTGACAGCTCGTAGGATCTGGTCTGTAGCTGGTGGCTGATTGAGGTGAGCTGTGCAAAAGTTTCTTCGGTCATGGCAATCCTCCGAAGGTTTAAAGCCTCTGTTGAGGTTTTCGTTCCCAACATTCAAACGGGCAGCAATCTCCAAGATGTAAGAATGCGTCTTGCAAAGCGGGACTATTTGCATTCGAATTGATCCAGCACAAAGCTCGTCTTCCTATCCTTGAAAGTGTAATTCTAGACGGCAGACTTCAATTCGCCACTTTGGAACCTTGGTTTCCAGAACGGGCCAGCATTCGGCCCGAGCCCGACCTTCAGAACCTCACCCGCGTCGGGCATTGGAGTAGAACGCCTTATAATCGGCCGTGCCAATTTGGTGTGGTGCTGATCTGCAGTGGATGTGCTAACGTATGTTAGAGCTTCGCCTTAAGGTTTATGTTGGCGACGTTCCTGCCGAGTGATGGCTCGCTGCGCGAGTTTTCG
>NZ_JBFTPM010000055.1:0-2498 GCF_056398505.1 Rhizobium sp. 01T437 | reverse complement strand
TTCCTCTACCATCTCGAAGACAATCAGGTTGCAGTCGGTTTCGTCGTGCACCTGAATTACAAGAACCCCTATCTTTATCCGTTCGAGGAATTCCAGCGCTTCAAGACGCATCCGGCGATCCGCGGCACGTTCGAGGGCGGCAAACGCCTCTCCTATGGCGCGCGCGCTATCACCGAGGGCGGCTATCAGTCGGTGCCGAAGCTCTCCTTCCCGGGCGGCGCGCTGATCGGCTGTTCGGCGGGCTTCGTCAACGTGCCGCGTATCAAGGGCAGCCACAATGCGGTTCTCTCGGGCATGATGGCCGCCGACCGCATAGCCGAGGCGATTGCATCAGGCCGCGCCAATGACGAGGTGGCCGAGATTGAAACCGACTGGCGCAAGAGCGATATCGGCAAGGATCTGAAGCGTGTGCGCAACGTCAAGCCGCTCTGGTCGAAGTTCGGCACGGCCCTGGGTGTCGCTCTCGGCGGTCTCGACATGTGGACCAACCAGCTCTTCGGCTTCTCCTTCTTCGGCACGCTTGGTCACGGCAAGACCGACGCAGCCTCGCTGGAGCCGGCTTCACAGCACAAGAAGATCGATTATCCGAAGCCCGACGGTGTCCTGACCTTCGACCGCTTGTCCTCCGTCTTCCTGTCGAACACCAACCATGAGGAGGATCAGCCGGTCCATCTCCAGGTGAAGGACATGGCCCTGCAGAAATCGTCCGAGCACGACATCTACGCCGGCCCGTCAACCCGCTACTGTCCGGCCGGCGTCTACGAATGGGTGGAGAAGGACGGCGAAGAGACCTTCGTCATCAACGCCCAGAACTGCGTCCACTGCAAGACCTGCGACATCAAGGACCCCAACCAGAACATCAACTGGGTGCCGCCGCAGGGCGGCGAGGGGCCGGTCTATCTGAATATGTGATGTGCTGCGCGGACTTTCCTGGCAGATTTGCTGATGTAAAAATTTCCACTGACGCACTGACGCAAGAAATCAAGCACGTACTTATTGAGACTGCCTTTCTGCCGAAGGCAAAGCGGCAAATCTCGATGGGAGTGTTGCCAGTCGAAAATGCGAGGCGTCGCGACGGACGCCTCTTCGCAATTATCGGGGCCACGAATGCAGCAACTACTTCGCAGCGTCCGAAAGCCATTCAAGAGCACCAGCTTCTGCAGGGAATAGCCAACCGATCACCAAAATAATCCAAAACTTCCGTGTTTCTGTCCATTGCCTCGACATCGCGATCCTTTCAACCTGCTTGCAGATACATCGAAGGTGGAGAGCCATGATGAGCACGCTGATCTACATGACGGATATCTCGAATATCGTTTTATCCCTTGGAGAGAGTGTACGGAGCTATTTGTATCAACTAGGAAGAGACAGCAAGCGCAACGGTTGAGTACTGTTTCTCGACGTGGCCTGCTGCAGGCGACGCATGAGGCCGCGCCTTCGCCGGATGTATACACAGCCATACTGGCTTGACCCTGCGCGAACACCCGATCGCTTTCTTGCGCGAGGATCTCGCCGCTCGAAGCCTCGTCACCTGCGGTGAAGCCATGTCTGCCCGCGATGGCCGGTGGTTGATGACCGGGGGCCTCGTTCGGGTCCGTCAAATGCCAGGATCGGCAAAAGGCGTGATGTTCCTGACGATCGAGGACGAGACCGGTCTGGCAAACGTCGTCGTCTGGCCGAAGCTTCGCGCGACGCCGACGCGTTGTGCTCGGATCAAGCATGATGGCGATCAACGGCCGCATCCAGCGGGAAGGGGACGTCGTGCACCTCATCGCCCAGCAACTGTTCGATCTCTCGGGCGACCTATCCGCCTTGGCGGATCGTGATGGGGAGTTCAAACTGCCGACGGGCCGGGGCGACGAGTTCGCCCACGGATCGCCGGGAAGTCCGGATTCGCGGGATCGAGCGCCGGCGGTTCAGCCAAGAGATATTTTCGTTCCCGCCCTTCCTATCGATACGCTGAAGGTGAAGATTCGGAATTTTCACTGATGATTTCAGAATGATAGCTTGTTCAAAGGACGCACTCCTTGACCGGAATCGGACCGCGGCACCCCTCATCCTTCAAAGGCAGTGATTTAAACAAGTTCCATAAATTAGGTTACGCCTCAGACATGTGTTTTCAATGATTTAGTGATTAATCAGAGGCGGGTGGGTTCGATTCTCATCAAGGCGGCTGGGCGGACCTTGTGAGCGAATGTTATCAGAATCGGAGGATGGCCCAAGGCAGCCAAAAGCCGAACGGTGGTCCTTGGGGGGCGGGCTGCCAGACACGCCGACGGAGCTAATAACCAATGGCCAAAAATTCGATTCAGCTCAATGCTCATCGTCTAGGTCCATCTTAGAAGAAAGATGTCAATCTTGCCAAATTTTGCCATTGGAGCTATATGTATTCATATGAGCACAATGAACATTTCTCTCCCCGACCACCTTAAGAGCTTCGTTGATGAGCAGGTCGCGGGACGTGGTTATGGGACGTGGTTATGGGACGAGCAGCGAAT
>NZ_JBFTPM010000054.1:0-2533 GCF_056398505.1 Rhizobium sp. 01T437 | reverse complement strand
CGTGAAGAGTTTCGGGCGCCGGCAGGCGTACGAAAGTCCCCGAGGAAGGAACCCGCGGGCCACAGTCGGAGGCTATGGGGATTTCGATCTGCGGCTGATGTCGGCGATGGCGCGACCGCCGTCAGGAAGTGGGGTGATGGATGCGGACAGGCCGCTTCGTTGCGCATCCGCGCGGTATAGCCGGCCCGGCGCCCGGCTCGTCGCGACCCTGTCGGCGGCGATAATCACCATGAATGCGCGTAGGTCGGTTGCCGGAGGCGAGGCGCCTGCGGCTGAAGCCTGGACCATGCCATGCCGGGTCATGAAGCAGTCTCCCGGTTCGTCGCCGTCGCATTCGGTGGTCCTCGCGGCTGCCTCCGGCGTTCAAACACCTCGATGACGATCATTCGTCCGCCGCAGCAGGGGCATGGCGGGCGGAAGTCATCCGGTTCGCCTGGTGTGTCGTCATCGGCCGGTACGGCGACGTGCAGCAGTTCGCGAGCGAGCGCGAGGCTGGTCTTGCGGGCTGAGCCGGCGAGCAGGCCGTAATGCCGGATACGATGGAAGCCGCGCGGCAAGACATGGAGCAGGAAGCGGCGGATGAACTCATCGACCGCGAGCGTCATGATCTGCTGTCGGTCGCAGACGTCGCGGCGGTAGTCCTTGTAGCGGAAGGTGACGCCAGTCTCGTCGAAGGTGATCAGGCGGCGGTTCGAGATTGCGACCCGGTGGGTGTAGCGGGACAGGTAGGCGAGCACTGCCTCCGGCCCTGCGAACGGCGCTTTGGCATAGACCACCCAACGCTTTTCCCGGACCGGCGATAGATGCCGCAAGAATGCCTGCCGCTCGGCGAGATGAGCAAGTGCGCCAAAGAAGCAGAGCCGCCCGGCGTCGTGCAGAGCAGCCAGCCGGGTGAGGAACAGCCGTCGAAACAGTTTGCCGAGTACGCGCACCGGAAGCAGGAAGGCCGACCGCGACGAGATCCAACGGCTCCCGTCCGGCGCGATGCCACCGCCAGGCACGATCATGTGCACATGCGGATGGTGCGTCATCGCCGATCCCCAGGTGTGGAGCACGGCGGTGATGCCGATGCGCGCGCCGAGATGCTTGCGATCGGCCGCGATGGTCAGCATCGTCTCCGACGCCGCCTTGAACAGCAGGTCGTAGACGAGCGCTTTGTTCTGGAACGCTATGTCGGCGACCTCGGCCGGCAGCGTGAACACGACGTGGAAGTAGCCGACTGGAAGCAGATCGGCCTCGCGTTCGGCAAGCCATGTCCGTGCCGCCGCGCCCTGGCACTTTGGGCAGTGCCGATYGCGGCAGGAGTTGTAGGCGATCCGCCACTGGCCGCAGTCCTCGCAGGCCTCGACGTGACCGCCCAGCGCAGCAGTGCGGCAGTTCTCAACCGCCGACATCGCCTTCAGTTGCTGCAGGCTCAGGTGCCCTGCATGGGCGCGCCGGTACGCCGCCCCGGCAGCACGGAAGATGTCGGCGACCTCGATCGAGGCACGCAAGTTCAACCGTCGGGGGAGACTTCTTCCGGCTTGAACAGGCCGAGCTTGTCGAGCGGACTCGTAACCGTGCGGACCGTCCTGGTCGCCACCTTGGCGTAGAGGGCGGTGTTGTTGAGTTTTGCGTGCCCGAGCAGGACCTGGATGATCCGGATGTCCGTGCCATCCTCCAGCAGGTGAGTGGCGAAGCTATGGCGCAACGTATGCGGCCCGACCCGCTTGGCGATGTCGGCGGCCTGGGCCGCCTCAACGACGATGCGATAGAGCTGCCGCGTACTGATCGGCTTCATTGAATGCTGGCCAGGGAATAACCAGCCGTCGCGATGCATCACACCCTGCTGCCGCCCCACCTTCCACCACTGGCGCAGCAGGGTAAGCAGGTCCTCCGAAAGCATGGCATTGCGATAGCGCCCGCCCTTGCCACGCTCGACGCGCAGCAGCATCCGCTCGCTGTCGACGTCGGCGACCTTTAGCATAGAGACCTCAGCGACACGTAGGCCGGCGCCATAGGCGACCGACAATGCCGCCTGGTGCTTGAGGCAGGTGGTGGCATTGAGCAACCGGGCAACCTCGTCGCGGCTCAGCACCACGGGCAGGTTACGCGGATGCGCCAGCCGGACGAGCCTGCGCGCCAGGTCCGGGCGGTCGAGGGTCTGGGTGAAGAAGAAGCGTAGCGCCGACACGATGCTGTTCATCGTCGGAACGGGAACGCCGTCCTCCTGTTGCTCGATCTGGAACCGGCGCAGGTCGTCGGCGGTCGCCGTGTCTGGTGAACGCCCGAGGAAGGTCGCCAGGCGTCCGATGTCGCGGAGATAGTTGCGTTGCGTTTCGCGTGAGAAACGCCGCATGTTCATGTCATCAATCAACCGCTGGCGCAGCGGGCTGATAGGCGTGTCGAGATCGGGGGACTGCATGATCATGCTCCTTTGTTGAAGAAGCTCGTCATGCTCTGCCCTTGCCGGACGACGTTCAATCCAGGCGCAATCTCCAGCCCGCGCCCTCTACCTCAACCGCAGACGCCCTCCCGCGCAGCGGGTTCGTTC
>NZ_JBFTPM010000053.1:0-5476 GCF_056398505.1 Rhizobium sp. 01T437 | reverse complement strand
GCGTGGACGGCGCCAGTCGCCAGATATGGTCGGATCGCCTGGTCCTGTAAGCCCGATCTGAAGATGCCCTGGGTGGCGACAGATGACATCGCATTGCTTGCGGCCAGGGAGCTGATCAATCCGACGGGCAGGCACCGGGTGATCCGCGAAGTCGGCTCGGAAGATATCTCGATGAATGAATTGGCCGCGATCATCGGCAGGGAGATCGGCCGGCCGGTGGAGTACCGCTACATCGAAACAACGCGCAAGGATGTGGAAGCCGAATTTGTGAAGCGCTTCGGGACACCAGAGAGATGGCACGATGACACCCTGACCGCCGACGCCTTGAACAATGGCCTGGTGCGGTTCCATGGCGAGAACGAGGTTCGCCCGCCGATGCCGACCACGATGGAAACGTTCATCAGAGACGTCTGGAAGCCGCGTTACCTGGAGGCGGTTGCGCACGAACACGAACCCGAGACATTTCAGATGTGGAGCGCAAAGGAATAGTTGGGAAGCCCAGTATCGGCCCATCAGTAACGTTTCCCTGGCCAGGCGAACCGCCTATCGAGCGACGCTTTGCAAACGAACATGCGGGTACCGTGCGTCCCAATGGACGCAAGGTGCTCCAAGGGGCGGCATGAAGACCGACGAAAGCCTCAACCGCTTGGCGCGGCAAGCAGTCATTGCGGTTGTTCCCAAACGGCTTACTCTGGGATGCCGCAGAAATCAGGAAAACAAGTATCGCTCTAATCAGGACTTTTGCGAAAACCACCGTCTAGGAGGCGCGATGAGTGCAGGAGATGAAGTTGTAGGGGCTGTCTCCATTTCTGACGAATTCGAGAATTTGCACGAGATCGTCGTAAAAGCGCACCAGCTTCTGCCAAAAGAAAAGTGGGATAGCCTCACAGGAGGCGCGGAAACGGAGACGACGCTCAAACGTAACCGTCTGGCCATCGATTCCATCGCTTTCAAACCGCGTGTGTTACGCAACGTCAGCACCGTCGACCTCTCGGTCGAACACTTCGGCCGGAAACTGCGATTGCCCATATTTTTCGCGCCTGCCGGCCCATTGAACCTATTTGGCGATGGTGGCGGCGCAACCGTTGCAAAAGCCGCTGAAGCTTTCGAGATAGGCCACATGCTGAGCTCCGGCTGCACGCCGCTTGAGACTGTCGCCGAGGCCGCTCCATCGGCACTACGAATGGCGCAGCTCTATGTCAGAGGCGACGATGGCTTCGTGCATGAATACGTGGGGCGTGCGCTTGCGCATGGCTGCGCCGCAATCTGCCTGACTGTCGATAGCGCCGTTCTCGCTCGCCGCGATCGAGACATTGCCAACCGCTATCGCACGGCCGGATTAGCAAAGCGGCCTACTCAGTCCCACCAGGCCGCCCTTGATTGGCGAACCGTCAAGTTGATCAAGGACACCTACGACATAGCGCTCGTGCTCAAAGGTATTGCTACGGCCGAAGATGCTCGTATTGCGGTCGATCATGGAGTGGATTGGATTTATGTCTCGAACCACGGTGGCCGCCAGCTCGATCATGGGCGTGGTACAATTGATGCCTTGCCTGAAATTATCGACGCCATAGCCGGCCGGGCAAGGGTGATGGTCGATGGAGGCTTCTGTCGGGGATCGGATATCATCAAAGCCCTCGCGATAGGCGCTGACTTGGTCGGTCTTGGCCGCATGCAGTGCTATGCGCTCGCTGCGGGAGGCGAAGCGGCAATCATTCGCATGCTCGAGCTGTTGGAAGACGAAATGCTTCGTTCGATGGCTCTGCTTGGCGTCCCGACCATTGGAGAACTGGGTCGATCGTATCTGCACCCGGCAGCCCCGGTCGCCATACCAAGCGCCTTGAGCGCTTTTCCGCTGATAGATCTGTCGCGAACGTCCTGACCCTAACTTTCGCGACAAAATCGCCGGCGCTGAATTTTCAGGGAAAATTCTGTCGCAAAACTCGCTTGCAAAAGTCAAAGTTTCGCGACTGATATTTGCGACAATTCAAAGGGCGAACAGTCCGAGGGCAGCCTTCACCTCTTCAAGCGTCCGCTCCGTAGGCTCTCGCGCCTTCCGAGTTCCTTCCTTCAGCACGTTCAGGACAAAGGCAGGGTCGGAGGCAACCTCCTTTCGGCGTTGCCGGATTGGAGCTATCAATGCCTGAAGAACCTCTTCCAGTTGGCGTTTCACCGCCACGTCGCCAAGGCCACCTCGACGGTAACGCACCTTCAGATCTTCAACAACGAAGAGATCATCACAAAAAGCGTCGAGATAGGTGAACACGACATTGCCCTCGACCATGCCAGGGTCGGAAGCCCGAAGATGGTTGGGATCGGTGTACATTTGACGTACGGCGGCCCGTATTTCGTCGGAGGACGCCGAAAGGGGGATCGCATTGCCCAAGGATTTGCTCATCTTAGCCTTGCCGTCGATACCCGGTAGGCGGCCGACCTTCGAAATCATCGCCTCAGCCTCGGGCAAAAGATCGTGGCCGATCTGGCGATTGAGGCGGCGGACGATCTCGTTGGTCTGCTCGATAAGAGGCGCCTGGTCCTCGCCAACCGGAACCAAACACGCCTTGAACGCCGTAATGTCAGCGGCCTGAGATACCGGATAGCAAAGAAAACCTGCCGGGACATCGCGATCGAAGCCCCGAAGCTGGATTTCCGTCTTGATGGTGGGATTCCGTTCGAGCCGCGCGACCGTGACGAAATTCATATAGAGCATCGTTAGTTCAGCCAAGGCAGGCAGGGCCGATTGAACGCAGATCGTCGTCAGATTGGGGTCTATTCCCACTGCAAGATAATCGAAGGCAACTTCAAGCACGTTGCGCCGCACTTTGTCCGGATCGTGTGCGTTGTCGGTCAATGCTTGCGTATCTGCAAGAAGCAGGAACTGCCGGTGCGTGTGTTGCAATGTAGTTCGGTTTTTCAGTGACCCGGCATAGTGACCGAGGTGGAGAGGACCGGTGGTGCGATCGCCTGTAAGAATGATCGGCTTTTCAGTTTCCGAATTGGACATAACGTGCTCCGTAAGGGGAGCCGCCGCGATCGGAACAATGATGGGATTTGTCCATGCCTTGCCGCGTCACGGCGGCAAGGGTCAAGCTCAAGATGACGACTGCCGCTCCTAGAAGGGGCGCCACCAGATATTACGGCAGGTGTTGGCGAGGTCGATCATGGCTCCTGCAGATGCCACAACTTGGCCTGTTCCGGCAAGAGCCGCTGCAAAACTCTTGGGGCAGGTCAAGCGCGGATTGACCGCAAAGGCCGCCTAATGCGCCAGCGATCCGCCATCCTCGCGCTCGGCCATCGGCACGACGATGCCGGAATAGAGGATGGGTGATCCGCTCTGATCGCGAAAGGCCCGGCCGAAGGCGGCGACCATCCGGTACCGCCCGTCCCTGCCCCAGACACGGTAGGTATTCTGCTGTGCGATATCGGCAACGAGCACCTCTGAGATCTTCTGTGCCAGTTGCGGCCGGTCATCGGGATGGACGCGCGCAAGATAGTCTTCCAGCGGCAGGCCGCGGACCGTGGCGGCAGGGTCGAGCCCGAAAAGCTCGGCGAGCGCGCTGTCTGCGAAGACGAGGTTCCTGACGATATCCCAGGTATAGATCCCGGCATCGCAAGCTACTTCCTCGAATATCTCGACCGAGTGAACGGATTGCCCAGTCATTGCCTGCATGTTCCCGCGACTGTTTTAGTAGAAACTAAAGGTTTGCCGGACAACTTCAAGGTAGGATTGACCGCAATACGGCGCAGGTCGCCGGCGCATTCAGGTCGGCGACCTTGAGATGATGCCCGTGCCGCCGAGGCTGCACGGATCGGCCTGCTGGATGACAATATTTTTCTGCGCCCTTAGAACCTCTCAAAAGGTCCTTCGCGCTCCACGTATTGTGTGTTTCGACCTCGCTGATACCTAGCGTGCCATTTCGCTGAAAGGGCAAACATCATCTTCGAAAGGTACGTGCCTTCGACGAAACTGCGTGCCCTCCACAATCTCCGGCTTGCTGATCCGGTCCATGCGAAAGTGGCGGAAATCTGCACGCGCGGCATCCCAGGCGACGAGATACCAAAGTGGCGGCAGGATGAGCATGGCCTGCGGTTCAACCTCGCGCAGTGTTTCCATCCCCTTGGCGTCACGGTAGCGGAACCGAAGATGCAGCCGCTGGAGAAAACTCGTCTCGAAGGCCGGCAGCAGCCCGGAGTCGATCGAACCTATGTCCGAAACGTCCTGCCTGGGCGACAATTGCCCGACATACAGGCAGTCCAGAAGCCGACGCAGGTCTCGCACCTTGTCTGCCGAAAGTGCCCTTTCGATCTTCGCGAGCCCCGCATCGGCGAGATCGGAGAAAGGAAGGGACCGGGCCGCGCGCACGGCCGCTACGCTGATCAGGAGCGCGAACACCTCAATCACGGAGAGCCGAGTGGTGGTCTGCACCGACTCCGGGTCGAGCTGCAGCCCGCCACCTCGGCCGGATTCGGAATGGATGAGGAAGCCTTGGTCACGCAGCGCTCCGATATCGCGCAGCACCGTTCGCCTGGAAGCGCCAACTTCCTCCGCCAGATCATTGACCGTCGAGGTTCCGTTGCGCCGGAGGATGCGCACGATGGCGTCGTGTCTGAGGCGGATGTTCATTTGCGCACCCTAGAGCCTTTCCTGGTTCTAGCATATTTGGTGCCAAAATTTGGCACCGATTCACTCTAGGCAGGTCATGGCAACCCCACAAGGAGACAGATCATGACCTCCCTAGATCAAACACGCACGACCGCTGCAAAGCCAATCATCGTGAACCCTTCCCACCTGCACGACCCGACACCGAATGGCTACAGCACAGCGGTCATCACTCCTGCTGCCGGCCGGCTGGCCTTTATCTCGGGGCAAGGCGGGCAGGACCAAACCGGCGCTCTCTCACCGGACTTCGCCACACAGGTGGGACAGGCCTATACGAACCTCGCCGCCGTGCTCGAAGCGCTTGGCGCCCGCCTGGACCAGGTCGTGAAACTGACGGTTTACGTGGTCGACCACGATATGTCGAAGTTAGGCGTATTGACTGAGAATGTAACGCGGATGTTCGGCGATACGCTCCCGGCACAGACGCTGGTTCCGGTGCCGAAGCTCGCCATCGACCCCATGCTCTTCGAGGTTGAGGCAGTGGTTCTCCTGGATTGAGCGCCCGCCACTGGCATGTAGATGCGCGAATAATGGCTGGCCGGCTGCGCGCCTTTGGAGGCAGGCCGTCTGATCAGTGGCAGCGCGTGGGGGCGCCGGTCACGCTGCGAAGTAGCGCGTCGGTGTCGTCCCGAGCGCCTTCTTGAACATCACGATGAAGGCGGTGACRGACTCGTAGCCGAGGTCGCTCGATACCCTCTGGACCGTCGCGCCGCCGGCGAGTTCGCGCAGCGCGATGACCAGGTGCAGCTGCCGCCGCCACCGGCCAAAGGTCAGCCCCGTTTCCTGAACCATCAGCCGCTTCAGGGATCGCTCGCT
>NZ_JBFTPM010000052.1:0-8003 GCF_056398505.1 Rhizobium sp. 01T437 | reverse complement strand
TCATCAACGACCTTGCGTACAATTCGGAGTCACGGAAGTTATATTTGGCGTGGCGTTTGGGTTTGACATTGTTGATGGCGACGACGATGTCGGCATTGCGGGCGCTCCTGAGCTGCTGCAGGCAGAATTCGGCGGCCCGCCGGCTGGTCTTTGCCCATTGCACGACCATCAGCGTTCGCTCGGTGAGTGCCGTCAGATGCATCGTATCGGCCGAGGCGAGCACCGGCGCGCTGTCGAAGATGACGATCTGGCCTCTGGCGCGGGCCATCTCGATGATCTCGGCCACGTCGGTCAAACGCACGCGCCGCTGCAGACGGGGACTGCCGGTCGGGATGAAGTCGATGCCGCTCGGATGGTGATAGACGACGTCCTCAAGACTTGCCTGCCCGCTCAGGAACTCATTCAGCCCCTGTTTCAGGCCGGACCTGAACAGCGTGTCGAGATGTCCGCGCCGGATGTCGCTGTCGACAAGCAGCACCGGCGTTCCGTTGGCGGCCAGTTCGATTGCCAGCGATCCGGCCACCAGCGACTTGCCTTCGCCGCTATGGGCCGAGGTCACGACAATGCTGTTCGGCAGCTTTCCGCCATTGGCCTGCTTGAGCGAGATCATCACGGTGCGGATCGCTTCGTCGAACATGCCGATCTGCGTTTGCCCGAACAGCCGCGACGGATCTCTCCGGTCTTTGCGTCGCAAGTGCGGGACGAAGCCGGCCGGCACGATGCGCGCCATTGTGGTGATCTGGTCGAAGCTGCGCACTGTCCTGTCCATCATCTCGACCACGAAGGCGGCCGTCACCGCAACCGAGATCGAAGCGAAGAAGGCGCCGATCAGATAGAACAGCCGGCTGCGCCCCTGCGGCACGAGCGGGACTGCAGCCGGTGACAGAACCTCCAGTTCGGCGCCCGGCAGCATGGCCTGTCCGACCAGGTCGCGGCGCTGCTCCTCGAGCTTGTCCAGGGCCGCCTGCTCCTTGTCGGCAACGCGCTGCAGCCGCACCAGCTCGCTCTGCGCCAGCGAAGAGCGGGAGCGTTGCTCATAGGCGGCCGTCAGTGCCGATCGGACGGTGCGGTCCTCGTCATCAAGGGCGGTCAGCTTGGCGCGCATGGACTGCAGGTACCGGTCGACCGCAGTGCTGAGATCGGTGCGGGACTTGTCGATCTTTGCCCGCAGGTCGATCACGGTGGGAGCATCGTTGCCATAGATGTCGAGAAGACGCGCAAGATCCTGCTGCTGGGTGCGCAGGTCGTTCTGCATCACGCCGATGCTGTCGGGAATGGATTTGTTCTGAGCGGCAAGCGAAGGGTCGTGGGCTGCTTCCAGCGCGGCAATCGTATCCTTGATGTCGGCGCGGCTTTGTCCGATCTTCGTCTGCCGGTCGCTGAGCTCGACGATCGCCTTGATCTGTTCGCTCTGATCATCGTCATTTTGGACGACGCCCATCGTTTCCTGATAGGTGTCGGCAGCATCACGGGCTGCCTTGGCGCGATCCTGCTGTTCGCCGATGCGCTGGCCGATCCATGCTTCCGCCGTGTCCAGGCTGCCGCGGATACTGTCCTTGCGCTCTTCGAGATAGATGCTGATGAGCCGGTTCGGGACGGCGGCTGCCAGTTCGGCATCGCCGGCCGTAAACCCGATCTGGACGACGTCGCTCTGGCCGTCGCGCCATACGCTCAGCGCCTTGTAATAGGCCTGGATGATCGGCTCGACACTGAGGGGCTTGTGGATCATCAGCCGCGACCCGGCGTGATAGCTCGGCTTCAACCCCGATATCAGCACGATGGAGGCAGCCATCAGCACCACCATCAGAGCCACGATCATCACCATCCGGCGACGGAGCAATCGTAATCCAGATGTAAGATCTCTCGCTTCGGTCGGAAACCGGATCGCGAACATAATCACGGCAGTGGCAAACAGGACGAAGAGAAGACTATTTTGAGTGAGAATGATCGTTTCCGTGAGGTTCATCACCAGGAACATGATGACCAGCACGTTCAGCCACAGCCAACCTTCCTCGGGAGCGTCACACAGCAGCGCCGCGCCCTGCCGCACCGCGCGGGCAATGGTCCAGACCAGGGGGATGAAGCCCAGGAGCCCAAGGCTTAGCAATGTGTCGCGAAATCCATTATGGGCGTGCGGCGCCGGCCACCCGGCCGCAGCTCGGACGTGCCAGCCATCGGGGTTGGAGTCGGCCCAGAAGGCCTGATAGCCGTAACCGAACAACAACCGCCTTCCGATCGCGTGATCCACTTCCCGCCAGAGCGGAACACGACCGGTCAGTGTCGCATCCTTGCCCAGCGCTTCGAGCACGGGAACGAGCAGTTCGCTGAGGCCCACAAGGAGCAGCGCGACCAATTGCAGACAGACCAGCACGAGGGTCACCCGTCCTAGGTCGCGGGTCTTTGATAGAGCAAGGAAGAAAAACGTGGCCACCACCGCGCTGGCGAGTGAGGTCATGGCTGTCATCGACTGGGACGCGACGAGGCAAACGAGACTGGCGCACAGCAGCGGTATGCTGACGATTCTCAGCCCCGCCCGTCGATCCGCCGCCATCACGCTGCATGCGAAAGTCGCAATTGCGGCGTTCCACCCGAGCGCATTCTTGTTGTCAAAGACCCCTCTCAGGGAGCTCTCGCCCACGGTGAACGCGCGACTGGGCCATGCCACAGCCATCAAAAGACTGAACGCCATGCCGGAGCCGAGCACCACAACCGTCAGCAACAGCAATTGCCGCGGCGTAAACAGGATGGCGAGAAGATATGCAAGCGATACGGAGAGAACGAGCGCGATGCCTCGCTGCAGGGTGAGAGCGGGGCTGGGCGACCACAGCACGGAGACGAGCGGCAAGAGGAGGAGCACAACGAACGGCAGGCTACGGCGAATGGCGATCAGCAGCTCTGCCTGATTTCGGGCCAAGAGCCCAAGAGAAATCAGATAGATAGGCATGCCAAGTAGGCGAAGGGTCGCCATTTCGCTGGCATCCAGGTAGCCATCGCGATCGATCAGGGGAAAAACGCAACCGCTCAGAAGGAGCAGTGCGATAATGACGCCGACGCACTCCATCGAACGCCAAGGCATGATGACACCGGGGCTGTAGACTGCCGGGTAGCAAGCCTTATCCACCATGTCATTCTGCCGGATACTGGCTGCCCAACTGGCCTTCCGGCGCTCTCGCGCTCGTCACCGCTGAACTTGCGGCGATGCCGACCCGCCGCAGAGAGCTGGCGCCGGCGGGCGCATCGCGCCGCGCCTGATCGGCAACGGCGCCGGTAGCCGACCCCGCAGCAGCTCGGCCCGTCAGATGCTCCACCAGGTACAGCGGCCGCTGCCGAACCTCGACTGCGATGCGGCCGACATATTCGCCAAGAAGCCCGACGGAGATCATGTTGAACGCGCCAAACACCAGGATAACCACCATTATGGATGCATAACCAGGCGCATCGACGCCAAATATCAGCGTTCGCCCAATGATGATGGCTGCGTAGAGTTGCGCCAGAAAGACGACAACAAGTCCGACATAGGTCCAGATCCGCAGCGGCATCGTCGTCGATCCGGTGATCCCGTCCAAAGCGAAGTTCCACAGGCGCCAATATACCCACTTGGAGGTGCCCGCCGTGCGCTTCGGCCGGTCGTATTCGACCGTCGCCTGAGTGAAGCCAACCCAGGAGAACAGGCCTTTCATAAAGCGGATGCGCTCGGGCATGCCGTTCAGAACATCGACGACGCTACGGTCCAGAAGCCGAAAATCGCCGACATTGTCCTGGATGGGATAATCGGCCATCCGATTATAGAGGCCGTAGAAAGCCGTGGCGCTCCAGCGCTTGAGCCAGGTGTCGCTGCCACGCCGCTTGCGGCGTGCGTTGACCACCTTTGCGCCGCGCATCCAGGCGCTCACCATATCCGGAACGATGTCCGGCGGGTCCTGCAGATCGACGTCCATTGGGATGATTGCGTCGCCGCGGGCATGGGCGAGGCCGGCTGCAAGCGCTGCGTCCTTGCCGAAATTTCGCGACAGGCAGATCAGGCCGATATCCGGTCGCTGTGTTACGAGACTTTCGATAATCTCTACAGTGCGATCTCGGCTGCCGTCGTCGACGAAGAGAATCTCCACCTGTCCGCCTGGTCCGAGAGCGCTGCGGATCGCGTTGGTCTGTGCATCCAGAGCCTGGAGAAAGAGCACGATCGTCTCCTCCTCATTGAACACCGGCACCACAATACTCAGCACCAGGCCGTCCGTATCGGACACGCCGCGAGGCGAAAGATCAGTCGTGGCAATTGGCCATGTGCGGGGGAACTCCGTGCTGTGCGGCAACATGTTAAGCCCCCGATGTGATGAAATGGGTTGGACCATCCGTGCCAGCTACCGCATGACGATCGGCGCTCGGCCGATTGAGCAACTGCCGGCACATGCCGAATAGGGATCGGGACCGATTAAAGTCTCTGCCAAGGCAGCGAGGCAGCCGCCCATAGGTCTTTTGAGGAAACCGCTCGATCCGATTACTCTTTACAATAGTCTTACTCTTGACCATTCCCGGCTCCATCCAGCTTGCCGAACTGGCAAACTCCAAGGCTCAACGAACTTCTCTCGGAATCTCCGTCTGTGATGACGCGCAAGCCTCTGTAGAAATGAACTTTATTCTTTATGCGGGCTGGTCGAAAGCGAGCCATAAGACGTACGCGTACCACTTTGTGCTGATTGTTGCTCGAACGAAGAACGCGTTAGTCTTATCGCTGATCTGAGCCGGGATAGATGTATTACCGGCGGCGCGCTGGACACGGTTTGGAGACTTGTACGTGGATGGGCATATCTGACCTCAATCTGGCGCTGGGCGCGGAGATCGCGGAGCCATCGAACCCGGTCAATAAATCAGGATCTTTTTTGCCGAAGTCGCGCCCATTATCGCGCCACTTCACTCTGTGGTTCGCGATGGTCGCCACTTTGGTGGCACTTTGCACGGCGATCAGCGGACAGAGTTACTGGATAGACGAGGCCAACACCGCGTGGCGCGCATCAGAACCTCACTTCGGGGCGCTTCTGGCTCGTATGGTCGCGGAGACTGGCTCCGATGCACAAATGCCGTTTTTCCTCGTGGCGATCTGGGCCTGGGAGAAGGTTGCAGGCGACGGCGAGGTCGCGCTGAGGGTGATGAACCTGCTCTGGCTCGTTCCGGGCCTCTACATTTTCGCCAACGGCCGGGTTGATCGCCTTCTCGTGGCCGGGACCAGCGCCTTCCTGTGGTACTATATCGACGAGGCGAGACCCTATGGCATGCAGATCGGGGCGAGCCTGATGGTCTTCGGCCTGCTCGAACGCGCGGTCGTTGCAGCGAGCGATCGCGGCGCGGAAGGTCCGCTCCTTCGCCCCTACCAAGCCTGGCTGCTTGCGTTCGGGCTTATTGCTCTTGCCGGAAGCAGCTTGCTCGGCGCGATATGGGCTGCAGCGGCCGTTGCTGCCGCGGCTTGTGCCGTACCCTGGCGTGCTCGCCGGCTTGCCGCCAGCCACATCATCGGGCCGTCCGTTCTGCTCGTGGTCGTGCTGGCGCCGCTCGGGCTCTACTATCTCTGGACGGTGCTTGGAGGGGCAGGCGGCACCAAAGTGGCGACGACCGATGCGCGGACCTTGGTTTTCTCAGCCTACGAGTTGCTGGGTTTTGCAGGCCTCGGGCCGGGCCGAACGGATCTGCGCGCCGGGGAGGGGGCGGTCGTCTCTTCTTACCTGGTTGCGTTGGCGAGCTACGCCGTCCTGGTCGCGGCGGTAACGCTGGCCGGCATGATCCAGGCAATTCGCAATATTCCGCCTCGCACGCTGGCGGCCTGTGCCATCGCGTTCACGGCCGCTGCTGCACTGATCCTGATTGCCGGATATATTCTGCACTGGCGCGTCGTCGGTCGCCATCTCGCGCCCGCAATCGCGGTCGTCTTGGCGCTGCAGGCGGCAGGCGTGGCGTTGCTCTGGCGTCGGCCTGTCGGCAAGCTCGTGGTGCTTGGCTTTCTGATGATGGCATTGGCCTCCGGCGCGAGCATCAGATTCGCGCCCCGTCACGCGAAGGACGACTATCGCTCTGCGGCCGCTGTCGTACGCTCAGCCCTCACCGAGGGTGATCGCGTCTGGTGGAGCGCCGACGCGCTTGGTGCCCTCGTTTACCATGTGCCGCTGGGCCAGGGGTGTGGCAGTGCACTCTATGTCTCTGAGCCACGGCCAGGTTTTGCTTCCGCACTGCAGGTTCCAACCCTCATCGTCGCCAGCAAGCCCGATATCTACGATCCGGAAGGGGTACTGGCCGCGTTCCTATCCGACCAGCATTTTCAAATCACCGAAACCTTTCAGGCTTTTCAGATCTGGCGACGCGCGCCATCGACGGGTTCATTGCCTTGCGGCTAAGCGCTCATATTGTGCTTCGAGCTGCCGCGATCATCGCCGCTGAGCGCGGTATGATCTAGCCACCGTTGGCGAAGATGCTCTAGAAGACGGTATTCATCGCGGCGCCGAGCCAGAAACGTCCTGGACATTCGACGGCGTGTCCGCACTGGAGGTGGCCTCATCTGCTCCGATGTCGACCTTGCCGTTCACGCGGGCCTGCCCGTCAATGTCGACAGATCCGAGCCCGAAAGCGGACGTTCCGGCATTGATGGCCGGCGAACCCGACTTCAAGTGGAAATCTCCCGTGGCCGGATTCGAAAGCAGCGGATCAAGCCCAAGCAGGTTCCCGTCGGCGGCGTCCGGCATTTGGCCGTCCGAAAGCACCGATGCCTCGCGCGGAGTGCCGTTGAAGGTGATATTGTTGTACCACTTCACATCCTTGTTCACGTAGCCATTGGTGCTGACATCGTTGATGGCTCGGTTTCTGGAGTTCGTTCGCGGATCCGCTACTGCGACGTTGTTCACCCAGGTGTTGTAGCTACCCATGGCATTGCTCAGCTCGCCCCGCCAGCTTCCCTTGTTGGCATTGTCATGGTTGTTGTGCCAGACGGTATTATTGCGCACCGTGACGAAGTCGCTCAGGAAGACGTGGATGCCCTTGCCGCCATTGCCGTAGGAGACATTGCCCTCGATCAGAGTGCCGTAGCGGTATTTGGTGTCGTGAAAGCCGTCGACGATGATACCGTTTCCATCCGTATGTTCCCAGTCGATGGCGGGTCCTTGCACGTTATCGTAGCTTATGTTGTTCCTGATGATGTTGCGGAATTCGGCATTGCCTGCGGCGAGATCCATGTTCTGCCAGAGCGAGATGCCACTGCACTGATAGCCGTTCGTCGTGGCGTTGCCATAGACCCGGTTGTCTTCGATCGTCAGCCAATCCGATTTGGCGCTGGAAATACCCGAACCGCCGCTGTCATGGGCGATATTGTCCTTGATCGTGACATGGTGCGACCCTTCAATATCGATCGCATGTCCCTCGCCGCCAACGACGTCGAAACCCTCGATCCTGACGTAGTTCGCCCGCACATTCAGCGTGCTGTAGGTGTCCGAAGAAGGCGGTCTGAGTAAAGCGTCGCCCGGCAATTCGGAGCGGATGGTGACGTAATTATCCGCCGCACCATCCTTCGTCACCACGATCTGCTCATGATACGTTCCAGACTTTACCACCACCTGATCGCCGGGCCTGAGCTGCGCCTGCATGGCGCGACTGATCGTCTTCCATGGTGCAGACAAGCTGCCTTTGGCGATGTCGCTTCCGTCAGTGGCAACGTAATAGTCCGTCATCACTCTTCTCCTGTCCCTGTAGTCTGCTGATCCCTAGGGTGCCGGCTGTGATGATTGATGGCGTTCACCGGCTGCCTAAGGCGGCGGTGGATCGCTCAAGGCTATTAAATCCTTCGTAATATCAAGACTTACACTTTGAAATCGTGGTATTTCATCAACGACCTTGCGTACAATTCGGAGTCACGGAAGTTATATTTGGCGTGGCGTTTGGGTTTGACATTGTTGATGGCGACGACGATGTCGGCATTGCGGGCGCTCCTGAGCTGCTGCAGGCAGAATTCGGCGGCCCGCCGGCTGGTC
>NZ_JBFTPM010000051.1:0-7093 GCF_056398505.1 Rhizobium sp. 01T437 | reverse complement strand
TGATCAAAAAGATCATGTGGATGTGTGGCGTGTGCTTCATGGGAAACGGGACCTCCCACCGTCGATGCACGAGCCTGAGAGTCATTTATTATAGGGCAGATTTGCAGCTGCAGATTTTCCAGACTTATGGTTCCAATCCCATCAAGAGCGTTGCGAATTGCGTGCCCTCCCGAGCGCGCTGCAAGCTATGACTGCTTTGCGCCCTCATGTTGGCCGTTGAGGACGCCTTTGCCACTGCCCAAATGCAGACATCGCCGATGGCGAAGCTGTAGGTCGCGGTTGCGCCAATTGTTGCCGTTTGCTTGCCGTCGGTGGAACGGCCGCTCCCGCCGCCTCTATCAGCCTTTTGGATCTACCTTATATCTGGCAGGGTTCGTCAGCCAAGCCACCGGACAATTTCGTAGGCCGGCATCGGGCGCTGGAACCCTTTCAAACTCAATTCGCCAACTGTAACGGCTTCGACCAATGGTTCCACGGCGCCGAAGACCCGTTGGCTGACGAGGATCTGACGTGATTTGGCCTGCTCGCACAATCGGGCGGCATGGTTGGGGATGGTGCCGATGACCGCATAATCCGAGCGCTGGTCGAAGCCGATTTGCCCGATGGTCGCGTGGCCCCGTGCGATGCCGACCCCGAAACCAAGCAAATAGCCACGTTTGCGCCATTGTTCCGAATGCTCGTCAATTGCATCACGCATCCCCGCTGCCATACAGACGGCCTTTTCCGTGTGGTCAGCGCAGGGCAAAGGATCGTTGAAGACGACAACCAGACCATCACCGACAAAGCGCTCCAAAGTCCCTCCGTGGCGAGTGACTAGCTCGCCTAGACAGGAATGGTACTCGCTGAGGACTGCCATCACCTCTTCAGGCTCGGCGGTCTCAGCGAAGGCCGTAAAGCCGCGCAGATCGCAGAAAACTACTGTCACCTCGCGCCGGTGGCTTTGGAGAAGCGTGTCGCCATCCCCCGCTGCGACGATGAGGTCGGCGACCTGCGTCGGCAAAAATCGCCTAAGCCGCCCCATTCGCTCGATTTCCGTTACCTGCTCAGCCACGGTTTGTTCAAGGGAACGATTCCATGCCGCCAATTGGGCGGCCTGATCCTCAAGGCGCAGTGCCTGGGTCTTGACCGTGTCGTGAAGCGCCTTTTGGCGCAGCATTGAGCGGACCCGCGCCAGCAGAGCCCTGTGTTCGAACGGCTTGGTCAGGTAGTCGTCGCCGCCGGCGTCCAATCCCTCGACCACATCCCGCGTATCGGCCTTTGCAGTGACAAGGATGACCGGGATCGATCGCAGCGAAACGTCTTCCTTGAGCATGCGCACAACGCTGATCCCGTCGAGCTTCGGCATCATAATGTCGAGTAGGATCAGGTCAGGTTCAAGGCCGCGCGCCTTCGCAAGCCCCTCTTCGCCGTCGGCTGCAGTCATCACTTCGTAGCCGTTCGCCTCGAGGCGCATGCGCAGGATTTCGAGATTTTCCGGCGTGTCGTCAACGGCGAGAATGCGAGGCGGATCATGCAAGGTGCAGCCTCCCTCAGGAAAGGAATTCCCGGATTTTTCCGAGCAGCTGGCGCGGACTGAATGGCTTGGCCAGGTAGCCGTCGCACCCCGCAGCAAGAGCTTTCGCCTCATCTCCAGACAAGGCGTACGAGGTGACGGCGATTATGGGAATGTGCCGGAGTGTCGGGTCAGCCTTTATGCGGCGGGCAGCTTCATACCCGTCGATCACAGGAAGCTGTATGTCCATGAGGATCAAGTCCGGCTGCTCGGCCACGGCTGCAGCGATACCGGCAGCACCGTCTGCGGCCTCTATCAGTTCGTATTCGGTGGTGGCCAACAGATCGCGCACGATCTGGCGGTTGTCCTCCGTGTCCTCCACCATCAGGATTCGTTTGCTCATGCCGCTTTCACGTCCTCCACCCGAATTGGTATCCTCATGCGGAATGTCGAGCCTGAACCGGGCACGGACTCGACGCTTATGGTTCCGCCGTGCATTTCGACGATCCGTTTCGAGATCGCCAGGCCGAGGCCCGTGCCGCCCTTTTGCTTTGTGCTGCTGTTGTCTACCTGTTGGAATTCTTCGAAGATAAGCACTTGGTCCTTGGGCGCAATGCCGGGGCCGGTGTCCCGCACCGAGATCTCAAAGTGCCCATCGACGGCATCGGCACGAATGTCCAGCGCGCCCGTCTCGGTAAACTTGACAGCATTGCCTGCGAGATTGAGCAGAACCTGCGTCAGACGGCGTTCGTCCCCGCGGCCCAGCGGAAGATTTTCGGCGACGGTCGCAGCGAGCGAAAGCCCTTTTGAATGCGCCAGCGGCTCCACGGCCGTAACCGCCGAGCGAACGATCTGCCCAACGGAATAATCCTCGAGCGCAAGCGTCAGCTGGCCCGCTTCGATCTTTGAAAGATCGAGCACGTCGTTGATGAGCCCCAATAGATGGCGGCCGTTTGCTTGCACGCGCGCCACGGTCGTCTTCGCCTTGTCCGGGAGCTCGCCGTAGATCCCGTCGACCAACAGCTCGGTGAAGCCCAGCACGGAATTGAGCGGTGTCCTGAGCTCATGGCTCATGTTCGCGAGGAATTGAGACTTGTGGCGGCTGGCTGCTTCGAGCTCCCGGCTTTTCTCCTCAATCTCGCGGAACAGCTTCGCGTTTTGGATGGCAAGCACCGATTGGGCTGCGAAGGTTTCCATCAGGCGGACGACCTGTTCGTCGAATTCACCTGGCTTACGGCGCCTGACGACAAGCGCACCGACGATCTTGTTCGGCCTGAGCAATGGAACCACCAGGACGCTACGATATCCGGCGTCGAGGACGATCTTCTGAACGGAAGACGGCGTTCCTTCGGTGAGATCAGGTACCTGGATCGGCGTGCGACGCCGTGCGGCGTCGCCGATGCCCGGGTCATTCAGTCCTATCGGCTGGTTGAAAATCGCGGCAATGAGCTCATTGCTCATCCCAAAAGTGGCGCGGAGGCGGAATTGTTGCCTGGTGCTGCTGAACACATAGATAGTGCCCGCATCCGTGTCCGACAGCTGAACCGCCTTCGCTACGATCGTCTGCAGCACGGTGTCAAGATCGAGCGTCGAGTTGACAGCCTTGCTGACTTCCGCCAGCGCTTTCAATTCCCCAACCGAGCGCGCAAGCTCGGCCGTGCGCGCCTGCACCTCTTGATAAAGCCGCCCCAGCTGCTCGGACGTTTGGTTGACATTTCTCGCAAGCACACCAAGCTCATCCCGGTTGACGACGGCAACCTGTTGCGCAAAATCGCCGGCCGCGATCTGACGCAGACGCATCTCGATCTTCTTGACCGGCTCGATCAATGACCAAGAGATAATGTAGCCGAGCCCGAGTGCCAGCAGGATGCTGCCCACCGCAAAGGAGACCACGATCAGTCGCGACGTCCCGTACGCCCCTTCGGTCGCCTCGATTGCCGCCACCATGTCGGCTTCCGCGATGTTGACCAGTTGGTTGGTCAGCCGCTCGAGGCGGTCGGCCGATGGTATGATCTCATCGAGCTGCATCCTGCGCGCCTCGTCGGTGCGCCCGGCGCGGATGAGCTCGACGACACGTGTGACCTTTGCGGTAATCTGGTTGTATTCCTGCCGGACCTCGCCCAGCACTTGCTCCTCACTTGCGGCGACAAACTCCATGCGGTCGAGGTCGTAGCTAAACTGGTTGAGCTGGCGCAATGCTGCATCGAGCATCCTTTCGTCCTGAAGCAAAAGCGCAGTCGAGATGCTGTAGAGTTGGTTCGTCGTGTCGTGCTGGACCTGGCGATAGGCGGCAATCTTGCGCTGCAGCTTGATCAGCTCGGAAGTCTCAGCGTTGACCCCACTCAGCACCTGCAATCCGACCGCCCCAAGCACGATCAGCAGTCCGACGATCGACAGGAACGCGATCAACAGTTTGGTCTGGACGCGCGCCGGGAGCCGCGCAACCCAGCCAATCAGCCAGCTTGCGACGTTACTTGGCTTCACCCATGAGGCTAACAAGGTCACCCCGGAACTCCTCCAAGTCGAACGCAGCACCGAGGTACTGCACGCGCAAGCTGCCATTACGGTCCACGAGCGACGTCAGCAGAGTGTGATCGACGTCACCATTCGCCGTCTTCCTCGCGATAATGCCGTATTTGCGYCCAACCTCATGGACAATTGCGGGATCGCCGGTCAGAAACGACCAGCCCTTTAAGTCTGCGTCGAAATTCCTGGCGTATTGCTTCAGCACCTCGGGGGTATCGCGCTCCGGGTCGACGGTGATCGAAACGAAAGCGATCTCGGATCCGAACGCACTGCCCAGCTTGGCTTTCACGCGCGCCATGTTGTCGGTCAGCATCGGGCAAACGTCGGTACAGGAAGCAAAGATGAACGCAACCGCGACCACTTTGCCGTGGAGCTCGTGCAGCGAGACGGGTGTCCGGTCCTGCGATGTCAGGGTGAAATCCGGCGCCTGTCCGATCGTCGGCAGGCGCTGGTTGTGCGGGGCGTCATGCGCATGCGCCGGCCCAGAAAGCAGCGCCAACGACAGAAGAAGTGTCGGCCACCTGCTCATGTCTTCAACTCGCGCCTAAGCTCATTGAGGAAGCGCCAGTCCGTTCCGCGGGCTATGACTTCCCGAGGGCTTATCGAGATCGCCTTGGTTTCTTGCATCCGTAGCGCATAGAAGCGCATTGAATCCTCGGGATCGTATTCTCGCCATTTGTCGTAGCGTATATCGGAACGGATCGCCTGAAGCGTGTAGTCGTATCGGCTGGCATACCCCGTATCGACTGCGCCTTTGGCCACCGCTTCCGGATTGGTAATACAGAGATCGACGGCCTTCAGCAGGGCCCGCGTGACGCGCTTGGTCGCGATCGGGTAGTGTTCAGCGTAGTCCGAAGTGCTCGCGAGCATGCAGCAGAAATACTGCGACCAGGGTTTGTCGATCGCAATGCTGAGGATAACATGGCCTAGCTTGCGCTCGCGTGCCACCTGTGGCTGAGGCGGCCCGCCAAGAAAGGCATCGATCTTGTCGTCGGCGAGGCTCTGAACAGCATCAGGGGTTGCGAGCGTTTCGAAGTCCTTGGCAGGGTCAAGACCGACATACGCGGTTATCACGTTAATAAGTAGATAACCGATGGCGCTCCCATCCACTCCCACCCTTTTGCCCTTGAGGTCAGGGACACCATCAACTCGATCATTTGCAATCAATTCCAAGCAGCCGACATGCAAACCGGTCAGGACTTTGATCGGTGCGCCCTTGTCGATGTTGAGCACATGTGCCAGCGGGTAGTTCCAGTCAAAATCGATCTCACCGCGACCGATCCAGTCCGAAGAATCCGGGCCGGTGCCTGAAGCCACAAACTGGATGTCGGTGAAACCTTCGGCACGAAGAAGATCGCCGGCAGCGTACATGGGCGACTGACAGTCGGAAACTTTGGCGAACACTGGAAGGCGGACAGTGGTCGTTTCCGGTGGTGGCTCGGCCCGGGCCTGTGTTGCAGTGCGTAAGAAGCAGGCCGCCGCGGCGCCAGCCATGAAGGCGCGGCGTTTTTGAATGATCTGCATGGGCCTCTCCTTCCCAAAAAAGGCACAACACACCGGTTAGCTGCTTATGTCTTCAACTCGCGCTTAAGCTCGTTGAGGAAGCGCCAGTCGGTGCCGCCGGCGATAATCTCCTGCGGAGTGGATTTGATCATGCCCAGTTCCTGCATGCGCAGGGCATAGAAACGCAGGGAGTCTTCAGCATCGTATTCCCGCCACCGGTCGTAGCGGATATCCTTCAGCGTCTGGAGCGCGTAGTCATACGACGGGACAAACTCGCGATCGACCATCTGCCGCGCCACCATTCCCGGATCCGCGACGCAGAGGTCGGCGGCCTTAACGATGGACCGCAGGACCCGCTTGGTCGCCACCGGGTACTTGTTCACGTAGTCCGCCGTGGCGGAGATCATGCAGCAGAAATATTCTGACCACGGGCGGTCGACAGCATTGTTAAGGATCGTGTGGCCGATCTTCCTGGCGCGCAGCTCCTGCGGCTGGGGCGGCGTGCCGAGGAATGCGTCTATCTTTCCCTCGACAAAGAGTTCTGTCGGCTTGTTGTTTTCAGTCAAGAYCCACTGAATGTCGTTGACGGGATCGAGCCCGACATAGGCGGCCATGAGGGTCAGCCATACGTGTCGCGAGTTGTTGAAACCGTCCACGCCCACCCTCTTGCCCCGCAGATCCGTGACGCTGCGGATGCTCTCCTTGGCGATCAGTTCGAGGCATCCCGAGTGCAACCCGGTTAGCACCTTGATCGGCACGCCGGCGTCGATCGACGCGATCTGATTCGGCGGAAAGTTCACAGAGAAGTCCGTTTCACCGCGTGCGATCCACTCCGATTGGTCGACGCTCCTGTCGCCCTCGACGTAGCGAACGTCGGTGAAGCCCTCTGCGCGCATCAGGTCTCCGGCGATGTACGCGCCTGCCCAGCAGTAGGAACCACCAACCCACCGCGGCAGACGAACCGAGGTCGTTTCCAGCGGTTCCGCCTGGACTAACTCCGGAAGACCGACGATAGCGGCAGCGCCTGCCGTTGCAGCGCTGGCCATGAACCGGCGACGGGTTTGGATGATCGGCATCGGTACGCTCCTCCGAACTACAAAAAGGGTTGGGACCGGAATCGAGCAAAAGAGATTCCGCCAGAGGGTGACATTTTGTCGGCGCGCCCGAAGGCTTGTGAGCTAGAGCGCGCTCTTATCTTAGCGCGGGAGTCTTGCGCTTTCAGTCGCTGACGCTTGAAAGGTTCTAGTCAGCGATAAGCAATCATACGCCTTGTTTCGGCGGCTGTCATTGAAGGCTTTGAGTCGCATTCTGGACGTTCGAGCTTACGCCAGCGGAACGACCGGATCGGGTCACGTCACGACAATACTCGCTCCGACTGAATGTCCGCTATTTAAGATCCGAGACCCGAAGCTGTCGGTCTGCTTTCGTGAAGAGTTTCGGGCGCCGGCAGGCGTACGAAAGTCCCCGAGGAAGGAACCCGCGGGCCACAGTCGGAGGCTATGGGGATTTCGATCTGCGGCTGATGTCGGCGATGGCGCGACCGCCGTCAGGAAGTGGGGTGATGGATGCGGA
>NZ_JBFTPM010000050.1:0-8504 GCF_056398505.1 Rhizobium sp. 01T437 | reverse complement strand
GTCCGCATCCATCACCCCACTTCCTGACGGCGGTCGCGCCATCGCCGACATCAGCCGCAGATCGAAATCCCCATAGCCTCCGACTGTGGCCCGCGGGTTCCTTCCTCGGGGACTTTCGTACGCCTGCCGGCGCCCGAAACTCTTCACGACACCAGACGAGTACGTCGCCCGGAACGCGCCAAAAGCGGACGTACCTACCCTCCCCGATGCCCTTGCCGTGCCCGCGGCCTAATTCGGTTGTTGACGTCCTAGACCATCCGGTGCCAGCGTCTTCCAGGCGGCCATGGCCATGGTGATGACTGTCTCAAGTTCGGCACGGCTTGCGCCGTCGCGAGCCTGCACCGATAGGCCGTGCATCACTGTAGTATAGTAGCGAGCGATGGCCGTCAGGCTCTCGGTCGAGGCAGCGAGGTCGCCATCGTGGACCCCTCTGACCAGCCGCTCCCTGATCTCCTCGAATTGCGCCCTGCGAATGTCGGCGAGGAATTCCCGTACCGGGTGGTTTTCTATCGCGCCGGTCGGCGCTGCAAGAACCAGCATGCATCCACGCGGCGAGCCGGGAATGGTGATTGTATCGGCCACGGCGCGCAACATGGCGTGTATCGCCTCATAGGCCGTGGACTGCTCGCGAAGTGCTGCCCTCGGGGGCTGCCCCTGGGTCGCGGCATTGAGGGCCACGGCTTCGCGGAACAGGGCTTCCTTGCTTCCGAAGGACGCATAGATGCTGGCCGAAGCAATCCCCATGGCCTCGCTCAGGTCCTTCATGGAGGTTCCTTCGTAGCCGCGCTCCCAAAACAGATCCATGGCGCTGCGCAAAGCGACGTCCCGGTCAAATGTCAGTGGCCTGCCACGCGTCGCCATCTCATCTCCGATTTGTTTGTCGATCGACAAACTATATCTTGACGGCTGCCGCAGCGCCATGCATTTATTTATTTGTCGATCGACAAACAATTCTCGCTATCGCCTTGAGCAAGGACCAGTCCCATGAGCGTCCCCGCCTTCATGCGTGCGTTGCAGCAGACGTCCCTAAATGGCCCGCAGGATCTGCGGATGATCACCGATGCGCCGGTGCCGGTTCCCGGTCGAGGCGAAATCCTCATCCGTGTCGCCGCCGGTGGTATCAACATGGCCGATATCTCCCAGGCCTATGGCAAGTTTCGTGGAGGCCCGCAGCCTCCATATATTGCGGGTTTCGAGGGGGCGGGTGAAGTCGTGGCTCTGGGCGAAGGGGTCACAGCGGTGGCGCCTGGCGCTCATATCATCGGGGTCGGATATGGTGCCTTTGCCGAATACATGGTGCTTCCGGCGATTGCCGCAGTACCGGTACCCAAGGGATGGTCGGACGAGCAGGCGCTTGGCCTGGTCGTGAACTTGCCGACGGCAGTGGCAGCGCTAAAGCTGCTGGGGCAGATCAAGAAGGGTGAGACGGTGCTGATCCATGCAGCGGCAGGCGCTACCGGCCAAGCCGCAGTCAAGATCGCCAGGCACTACGGCGCAACAGTGATTGCGGCGGCCGCATCGGAGAAGCACGAGATCGTGCAATCCCTGGGTGCCGATCACGTCCTCGACTCCCACACCGCCGATATCGCCGCCGAAGTGCTTCGTCTGGCCGGCAACGCCGGCGCTGATCTGGTCATCGAGTCGGTCGGCGGTGAGACCTTCGAGGCCAGCCTGGCATCGGCGCGACGCGTCACCGGCCGCGTCGTCGTGACAGGCTTGCCCGCCGGCGAAGCATCGCTCACCAATTGGGACCTCGTCTATAAACATCAGGTCCACATTATCGGCTTTAACATGGGGGTGCTGATCCGCGCCGCGCCGCAGATGTTCGGTGCAGTCATGGGCGAACTGTTCGCGCTTATCGGCGCGGGCGTATTGTCCCCCGTCCAGCCAACCGTCTACGAACTTGCCGACGGGCCAAAGGCGCTTACGGCATTGGAGGGCCGCTCCAGCGTCGGCAAGTTGGCGCTGCGGCTCTGAACCCGCTTCGTGACGTGGGCCATAGTCGTCCCTCAAGCCTCGACCGCTTTGCGCCACCCGAGGACATCGCGGCGTCGCAAACTTTCCCTATTTCTTCCGTCAATTAAATCATGGCCGCCAAGGATACCGCCAATGGGATGGGAAGCACTTGGGCAATGGGGTGAAGATGCTGTTCGCATCGAACCACTTACGGGTGGAGTTGCCAACGACGTGTGGAGCGTTCGCGTCCACGGGCAGATCGCAGTCGGTCGTCTCGGCTCCAGGACCGATGCTGATCTCGCATGGGAAACCGAGCTACTCCGACACCTCGACCGTGAAGGTATGACCGTTCCGGTGCCGATCCCGACGACTGACGGCCGGCTGTTCGTGGATGGTCTGGTGGTGATGAAATACATGGAGGGCGGACCGCCCGAGACGGAGTCCGACTGGCGTCGCGTGGCCGACACGCTCCGCGAACTGCATCGGTTGACGCAGGGCTGGCCGCAGCGCCCAGGCTGGCGATCGTCGACCGACCTCCTGCATGCCGAAACCGGTACGAGGATCAACCTTTCCGCGATGCCGCCTGAGGGCGTTATCCGATGTCGGGCAGCGTGGGCGCGGCTAATCGGGCGTCAGACCTGCGTTGTCCACGGCAACCCGA
Organism: Rhizobium sp. 01T437; assembly: GCF_056398505.1. Lineage (NCBI taxonomy): Bacteria > Pseudomonadati > Pseudomonadota > Alphaproteobacteria > Hyphomicrobiales > Rhizobiaceae > Rhizobium > Rhizobium sp. 01T437. The sequence goes on along the minus strand of NZ_JBFTPM010000050.1, from coordinate 5,887 downwards.
ACAACCCTGGCAACATCCGCATGACCGCGGATCGGGTCGCTTTGATCGACTGGGATGAGTCACATCGCGACGTCCCCGACCTTGACCTGGTACTGCCCGACAACGCTGCCGATCTCGACGACGGCGCGCATGACATCGCCGCGCAGGCATCAGCCGCATGGGAAGCCGCCGTCTGCTGGCAGGACGAGTACGCAGTCAAGCGGCTTGCCGAAGTTCGAGCGGTCTGAGCAGTTTCGGCGGATCGACGGGTCGTATCCATGCCAAAGCCTCGGGCTGCTGCATTGCGCCACGAACAGTGACCGCATCCAGGCCTTTACGCCGGCCCCGGCGGAGTGCAACCATTTGCGCTTGCACCACTGCGATTTTGTGGGTTTACGTCGCTGGGATGCTGGCATCCCCAACATATTGGTCCAAGTTCGACAAGATGACGCTTCGATGCCTCGATATGTTTCTCTGATGGATGCGGCCAGCCTTTTGGCGACGGTCGAGCGTGTTCTCGTTATTGGATGTTCGGGAGGCGGCAAGACAACCTTCTCTGCAAAGATCGCGGATTTACACCGCCTGGAATTCCAATCACTCGACCGGGATGTGCGGTGGCTTCCAGGCTGGGTGGAGCGTGATCGTACCGAGCAAAGAGCAATCATATCGGATATGGTCCAACGTGACCGATGGGTCATGGACGGCAGTGGAGCGTCTTCCTTCGACCTGAGATTGCCGCGAACTGATCTGGTTCTGTGGGTTCGAGTGCCGAGATGGGTTGCACTGATTGGTCTGCTAAAGCGCGTATCTCGTTTCTATGGCTCAGTTCGCCCGGCGATGGCTGAAGGGTGCCCAGAGCCACTGCCAGATCGAGAGTTTCTGTCATACATCTGGAACTTCGAGAAAAAATACGCCCCGCTTTTTGTGATGCAAATCGAGCGTTATGGGCCGGACGTTCCGGTAGCCGTGCTCAACTCTCATCGCGAGATGGACCGGCTCCTTCAACTCTCGGGCAGACCTATCGCTCGATAACGCAATGACCGCGATGGCGCCGATATCGTTGAAAAACTCGATGGAGTAGCCGCTTATCCGGTGATTTCCGGCCTTTTGCGCAAGCGGTATCGGTTGCTGCCCTGCGCTCGTGCGCGGGGCAATGGTTGGTGTCCCTTTTTATGCGGCGATGACGCTGTACGGCGGCCTTGCTGGCCTGAGTTTCGCCAATCTTCTGAGGTTCTGGGCGTTTGCTGCAAGCAAGAATTCGTCCCGCGCACCACATGGACCTCGCAACCTCAAACGCGCCATGCGGAGAATGCGTTTGAGGTGAGCGAAGAGCATCTCGACCTTCTTGCGACGATGCCGAGACTGCTCGTATTGGGGTGTGGCTGCATCACGCGTCTCAAGCACCCGCAATGCCGAGTTTTTCAACGGTATCCGCCAGAAGCGGTCATCTTTCTAGGGATTGACGAAAGTCAGCTATCGACCTCATTCGGGAAGTTTGAGCTGAATGCAAAACCTACAAAGCTGCCGTCAGGCGTGCTACGAGTTGGCCATCGCCAACTGGATTCGGGGTCTAGCCTTGAAAATCTTATTTCGAGGACTGTCCTTTGTTGCATGCGCCATTGGGGCCGTTCTCGCACTTTGGACGTTGGTGTGGATAGTTCTTGGCATTAGTTTCAAACCGAGCATTCCGTATTTCGAAGCATTCCTTAATCAGAAATATAAGGGCTATAAAAGTACCGAAGGCCGAGTGATCCGGTGCGAATCCTGGACAGAGTATTCTTCTGAGTATGAGATTAGCTGTAGGTATTTTCGGCAAGCAAAAGCCGAGGAACCAACGTACCACGCGTTTGACAAGTGGGGCGGCTACATCGGAAGTCGCGATGGCGGTTGATTGCAGAACTTACCAACTCTCCGTTACGAAGTTAGCGTTGTTTGCCTCGCACCTTGACCATGCGCGCATTGCCGTTCGAATAATCCCGCTTTGACAGGGGCACACAATGCAGGATGATGAAGACAACCCTAGTCTTGCTCTTGGCCTTTACAGAGTCAGCGTACTCGTCGGTTGTATCGTTCTTATCACATATTTCTTCTGGAACATGTTTAGCGCGACCGCTGCCGTTAATCGGCTTTCAGCTGCAGCACAAAATTTCCACTACACAGAGAGGTGTGATTCCAACGGCAATCTGATTGACATAGGCAAACCTAACTGCGTTGATCTAGGTCATTATCTGCTAATAAATGGCCCTGTTCTCAAGGCTCTTCGAAGAGCTTGTTCAGAAGGTGAAACACCAGCTGTGCTGATACTTGAGAAAGGCAAAGCGTCGAGAATTGATATCGTTCGCGTGGAAAAGTCCTTGGCTTGGCGAGCGACGAACAAAGTAAACCCTCCCTGCTGACCGTCTACCCGGCACCCGGACGGGACTAAACTTCAATCTCTCACCAATGACCGTTACAGGCCCCGCAGCGGACGTTGGTCACCTGATGGACAATGGTTGGCGCATAACCGGGTTCTGGCATGAACTAGTCTAAAGGCAAATTCCACGATAGTCGGCTTTCAGGTCAGACACTGACCCACCGTCAACTTCCCAGAAAATCCGCCAACTCTGATTGCAAGGAAACCCCGCCTTTTCAAACAAAGCTTGTCGACCTGCAGGATCGACCGTGAAGCCTTCCTTTTCCAGGGACGCCACAAGCTCTGTTTGAGCGGATACCCCCGAAAACTTGACGGCAACTCTTCTTTGAAACTCCCTCTCAGCGTCGGAAAATGTGTCGGGTAGCCCCCTTGCGATCTCTGGCAGCAATGGAAGAGGTGGGAACAAAGTGAGGTATCCACCTCCAATTACGACGATCGACGATATGACACCAATCAGAAGGATTATTCGAAGCATCCGCATCACTCGCTCCCCTTGCGAGCAACCACGATAACACCGAGCGTAGTTTTTCAACAATATCGGCCGAAAGGCATCATTGGTGACTGTTGCTGCATAAGTCGCTCTGAACTCACTTCGTGACGTCGGGCTCGTGACGGATATGGTCGCCAGGCAAATCCATCATGGGGCCGCCGGCAAGGTCGGGAAATGAGCGATTCGACCACATCGCCGCCGTCGCGAAGCGGATTCAGAGAATCTCGAATACATCGTATTCGACACCGCCCGCACGCCGGCCGCCTTGCGCAACCGCGACAATTTGGTTGAGCCACGCGTGCCGTGGTGCGGCCGTCTCGAAATAGGGTGTTGTTCGCAGATAATATTCCGAGGGGTCGACCGCTTCGCCATCAGCAAGACGCTCGTCGACGCTCTGGGAGGAGCGCCTGACGCCGCGATAGGTCATCAGGATCAGACCGCCGTCGTCAGCGGCGAGCAGGAGCCTGACATCCTGCTGAAAGGTGCCGTCCGCGCGTCCGAGCAGGAGGTCGGAGCCGATCAGCGGCGACACCTCTCCTTTCAGTCGCTCGCCCCGGAAATGTCCGCCGGAAACGGGAAATATGCGCCTGCTACCGGCTGGCGTCTGACCGAGCTCAAGCGCCGGGTGAAGTGTCATGAAGAGTGTCATTAAGTGCCGAGATTGCAGGGACATGCCGGATCGCCTATTGCTTGTTTGAACCCTGGAGCGTGTCGCGATCCTTCAGATCCGCTCGCCGCGCTTTTCAGGTCTTCGGGTTTGCGCGACAAGCTCTAGCTGAAGGCGCCCTGCCCCCAAAACGCGCTTTGCTTGGGACCTTCACAAGCAAAACTCATCAAGAGAGAAGAGATCATGCGGCCGCCGTTGGAATCTCTGCGAATTCTGGAAGCATGCGTTTCCGCCTCCAGCTTTGCCCGCGCCGCCGAACGGCTGTGTCTGACGCCTGCGGCCGTCAGTCTCCGCATTCGCACACTGGAGGCCGAGCTTGGCCAGCCATTGTTCGTGCGCGCGGGGCGACGCGTCGTGCCGACGGCTGCGGCCGCTCAACTGGCGGGCCGAATTCGCCAGGCACTGGATGGCATTGCCGGCGCGCTCGATGAATTTCAGGCTGCGACGCCCCCACTCCGATTGACGGCGCCTCCGACATTCGCATCGCGCTGGCTGGCACCTCGGCTGGCGCGTTATCCCTCGGCAGGCGGATCGCAGATCGAGGTAGACGTTTCCGCCGATATTCGCGACCCCAGCGCGTTTGACGTCGCCATCAGGACGGGTCGTGGCGGTTGGGAAGGGCTTGACGAATACCGGCTCGCGCCGGTTGAGGTGACGCCCATGCTGGCGCCCTCTCTGCTCGGAACGCGGACCCTGGACATGCCGGAGGCGCTCACCGATTTCGAGTTGTTGCCGCATCCGGATTGGCAGGCATGGTTCAGGGCCGCTCATTGCGAGATGCCGCAGGCCCTGCGTTTTGTGGCAGTCGATTATCCCACGCATGAGCTGGACGCCAATGCAGCAGTGGCAGGCGCAGGTGTCGCGCTTCTGTCGCCCTTGTTGTTTCGCCCGCTCCTGGAAAAGGGACTCCTCATCGCCCCTTTGACTCGTAGCCGAGGTCGCTCGATACCCTCTGGACCGTCGCGCCGCCGGCGAGTTCGCGCAGCGCGATGACCAGGTGCAGCTGCCGCCGCCACCGGCCAAAGGTCAGCCCCGTTTCCTGAACCATCAGCCGCTTCAGGGATCGCTCGCTCATGGCGACGTAGTCTGCCCATTCCGCCAGGGTACGGCGGTCGCCCGGCTCCGCCGTCAGGGCGGCGGCGATCATGGCGATCTTCGGGTGGCTGGACACCGGCAGCTCCAGCCCCTCTTTCGGCATSAGCGCCAGTTCGTCCAGCAAGACACGCACGAGGCGCCCGACATGGTCATCAGGCGTATAGCTGCCCTGTACATCCGCCAGGCGCAGGATCATCTCGCGCAGCATTGGCGAAACGGACAGCGTGCAGCATTCCTGCGGCAGCGCCGCAGCATCCGGTTCGACAAACAAGTAGGACAGGCGGGCGTTGGAGGTGACCTGGTTGCTGTGCGGCACGCCGCCCGGGATCCAGATCCCGCAGTCCGGCGGGACAATCCAAAGGCCGTTTGCGGCCGTGCAGGTCACGGCACCGTGCAAGGCAAGGATCAGCTGTCCCTGCCGGTGCTGGTGCTGCGGCACCTCGGCTAAGTAGTCGCTGAAGTCGACATGCAGGGCGACCGCCGGGCGACCCAACCGGTCGGGGTCGGGATCGAAGTCCGTGCTGCAGGGGCGCAGCGTCCTGGCGGATTGGCCTGATTTGGAGATCATATGGCATTATCTCCAAATTCGCGTGCACTGCAATCCGTTACAAGCGGACATCAACAACCCGATGGAGACTATCATGCGAATTGCTGTCGTCGGCGCAACCGGCAGGATCGGCGCCCAACTCACCCGGAACCTGCTGGGCGCGGGACATCAGGTAAAGGCCCTGTCGAGGGGCGGTCCAGCCCTTGAGGCACTGGCCGAAATCGGAGCGGAGCCATTCCTCGGAAGCTTTGACACTGGTGCAGGAGAGCTCGACAAATTCTTTCAGGATGCCGATGCCGCGTTCCTGATGGTCAAGACCGACTGGAACAACCTGCAAGGCCACTATCCCGCGGTTGCCCAGCGCTTCGTCGATACGCTCAGTAATTCCCCGGTCAAACTGGCTGTGAGCCTGTCGGCCATGGGGTCGGACGTGAAGGGGAAGACCGGCCATTTCGAATGTTTCCACCATCTGGACGAGAAGCTGAACGAACTTACCAATATCGACCTGGTCCATTTGCGCGCTGCCTGGTTCATGGATGATGTGCTGGCGTGGACGGCGCCAGTCGCCAGATATGGTCGGATCGCCTGGTCCTGTAAGCCCGATCTGAAGATGCCCTGGGTGGCGACRGATGACATCGCATTGCTTGCGGCCAGGGAGCTGATCAATCCGACGGGCAGGCACCGGGTGATCCGCGA
>NZ_JBFTPM010000049.1:0-11458 GCF_056398505.1 Rhizobium sp. 01T437 | reverse complement strand
CCGCAGCATGGGCGGGGCCAATCTTATCCCCGTTGCCGTCACCCGTGATATCGCGCAATCCGTTCCCGTCGCCGGCAGCTTCGTTGGTGCGTCCGATGCATTCATATCGATGGATGTGGAAATCGAGGTGTCTGCGTGAGCTTCGCAGCAGAAGCCTCCAACGATCTTTGAACCGAGGAGATGAGGATGCCGCCCTCCAGCGAAGACCGAACAGGCGTCGTTGTAGATCATCAATCCGTCTTCTCCGGTCTGATCATCACGGAGGGTGTCCCGGTGACGTGGGGTGGGTTGGATATCGCGGCGTTCCCGGCATCTGGTCGGGGCCGAATAGGTCCAGGGTTGGAAAACCATCACCGGCGCTGTCCCTGATGCCGACGCGCATTTTCATACAGCTCTAGCATGTCGGCAGGACCTCGGATCCGTCGTTGACCCCAACCGCGGCGATGGCCATTGCAAGCGTCGGCCTTTGAAGTGCAGTAATCCCCTCTACCTAAGCGGGCGGCAGCTGATCGGGAAAAGGGACTGGTTGGTCGGAAGGTTAAGTCTGATGCGTTGACCCGAAGCCCAGGCGAGAGCATGGCTTTCCGACGAAAACTCCCGCTCTGTCATGACGCCGTGTTCGACGACGCGAACAATCCGTCTAGATGGAGATACAATGATATTTACGAAGTCCTGAAAGGTCATGATATTCATGTGCTGTGGCCGCTCCGCGGCCATCTGCTCGCGTTTCTGAGAAGGTCTATTTCCTTGGCTATGGGGCCGAGAAGTTTTATAAGACGGTTCTCCTCGACTTGATCCAGCCGAAACCTTCGTGCGAAGTCGCTGACCAGCATGGTCTTCTCAGCGTGTAGTCGGGTCGGTTGTTTTGAGCTGCCTGGAGGTTGCAAGGTCGTATCCTTTCAGGAAGACGGTATCCTCACCGGAAATGCCCGAGGACCATGGTGATGGCGCTGCTTCGAGTTTTCAAATAGGCAAATGCCGCAGCTTTCAGAGTTCTCGGCCTCAACGCATCGAAGGAGGTCATAGCCACCCACGCTGGCATTCCGGTGAACTCGCGTCGGAGTCTGCACCCCGAATACCGGCGGTTTTGAAGACCTCTCTGACCAGCCTGAAACCGGCCTTATCGAAATGCGCTGCTGCTGGATTGGAAGACATGTCGTCCTCCTTTGTTGGGGCAAGGTTTTGCACCCTTGATGACGGCGCCCGAATGGCAAGCCGTCACTATAACGATAAGTCGTGCTAAAATATCCGATTACAAGGCTTGGTCCTGATACGCCATTGCCCGCAAAACAGGGGAAGGTGCTCCTGCGAAAAGGCACTCACGGCGCTTCGACCATTTGCCTAGGCTCAGCATTTCGATTTGGATGAAGTGGAGCAGCGGGTGACCGTGAAAAATATCGCCGCTCTCCCATGGAATGCCAACGCGTCGTTCGTTGTAGCCAACATCGATGAAACACCTGCAGCCTGTAGCGCGACGGAACAAATACGTTCCGTTGAAGTTCCGGATTATCAGACGGAACAAAAGTATGACGCAGTCAGTCAGAGGGCGTGCCGTCCTCGTCGTCGAAGATGAGCCGTTGCTATTGATGCTTGCAGTCGAGATGGTCGAGGGCGCTGGGTCGGAAGCACTCGAGGCGGCGAATGCGGCGGAGGCTATTGGTATCCTGGACGCGAGGGACGATATCGTGGTCATCTTTAGCGATATAGAGATGCCGGGCACGATGGATCGCCTCATGCTCGCTGCGACAGTTCGCAAACGATGGCCGCCCATAGAGATTATTCTCACATCCGGGAGAGTGTCGGTCGATGAGTCGGATCTTCCTGACCGTGGCGTCTTCTTTTCCAAGCCCTACGATGTCGCGGAGGTATCGAAGACGCTGCGCCGGTTAGCCGCGTAGAACTGCACGCAAATGAGTGGCTGCAATACCCTTTGGAGGCACCGACAATCGATGCACGACCCCATGTTCATATCAGCGTAGTATGTCGGCTTCCGATGCTGGCACAGCGAGAGAAATCCAGTGACAAGACCTTACGCTATCGACCATCCGGACTGGGATATCACGCAGCTTCGCAATGCTATCAAAGCAGCTGGTGTTGCACTCTGGACATGGAACGTAGACGACGACACGTTCCTGATGGACGGGAAGGGCTACGACCTCTGGGATGTCGACAACGACAGGCCCCTGACCTTCGAGCATCTCTCCGAAAAGATCCATCCGGCCGATCGCGATCGGGTCAGGGCGGCGTTCGTCGCGACGAGAGCCATCGTGGGCTCCTACGAGATCGATTTCCGAATTCTGACCGGGGCGTCGGACGTGCGATGGATATCCGCTCGCGGTCAGGGGGACGACGTTGGGATCGTCGGCCGAAACATGACCGGGATCTTTCTGGATGTAACGGGACGARAACAGGCGGAGGAGGGACACGAGCTGCTCGCAGGCGAGATGAGCCATCGCGTCAAGAACCTGCTCGCACTGGCAGCCGGTCTGACCTCTATCACGTCGCGCTCGACCAGCACGAAGGAGGAGATGGCCCATCAACTGACGCAACGCCTTACGTCTCTGGGTCGAGCCCACGATCTTGTGCGGCCGCTCCCAAGCGGACAGGGAAACGCGGCGCTTCTCGGCGACCTGTTCACCGTCCTGTTGGCGCCCTACGATGATGATGGGGCCTTTGCCGGGCGCATCAGGGTGGCCGTGCCGCGGGCGGGCGTGGGTGAGGGCGCAGCGACCAATCTTGCCTTGGTCATTCATGAACTCGCGACCAACTCCCTGAAATATGGAGCGCTGTCCATCGACGCCGGAACTCTCGATGTATCCGGCGCCATCGAAGGCGACGACGTCGAGATTGTTTGGACGGAGCAGGGCGGCCCGGAGGTCGCTCCTCCGGAAGGTGCCGGAGGATATGGAAGCAGGCTGCTCCAGCGCACGGTGGCCGGGCCCCTCGCCGGTTCGATAGCCTACGACTGGACGAAAACCGGGGTGCTCATAACACTTCGGGTAAAAGGTGACCGGCTTTCGAAGTGACGGCGGTCGGGAGGAGACCGAGCGGAATCTCATGACATGCCGATACGAGCAAGCGCGGACCTCAAGGGCTCATCCGAGACATGAACGACGCCGACCTATGAGTGCGCCATGTCGACGACTAGGAACACCGCTGCGGCCACCGATATGGCGCAGACCGTGATAACAAAGATAACCGTGGGATTTACGGGCGCCTGCAGCCCGAACGTCGCAAACAGCCAGGCGAGCCAGAACACCAGAATTCCCAGAAACGCGGTCGGCAGTCCCCGGATTGTGTTTCGGCGTGCAATTTTGACACCGTTGGCGGGGTAATCGGCGTCCAATTTTGACCCCCCTCAGATTTCATCTGACCATCCGGCTTTTAGCGGCGGATGGAGCCCGCGTCCAGGTCGAGCGCATTCCCCTTGATCTCTTCACGATGCAGTTGCGGCTCGACAGTCAGCATTGTGAGCGCAGTCTTCGAAGCGCAATTTCCCCCGAAACGGAGCGCACAGGTTTCGCTTTGAACAACGGGGATTCCGCTTCGAAACTGGATTTCCTACTGCTCGAGGTTTCTGAGATATTTGGCAGGCGATGCGCCGAGTGCTTTCTTGAACATTGTGATGAACGCAGACACAGACTCATATCCAAGGTCGCCCGAAACTTGCTGCACCGTTGCCCCCGCCGCAAGACTCCGGAGCGCGACGATCAACTGCAATTGCTGTCGCCAGCGGCCGAAGGTCAGGCCGGTTTCCTGTCGAACAAGACGACCGAGCGAATTTTCGCTTAGTGCCACTCGCGCTGCCCATTCGGCCATAGTGCTTCGATCGGAAGGATCATCGACCAATGCCGAAGCAATGCGCCCAAGCCGAGGCTCATCCGTAAGAGGCAGACGCAGATCCTCTACCGGCATACGCGGTAGAGCAGAGAGAAGCAGTGTAATGAAGAGTTCAGCATCGGCCATCGCAAGTGCGGACTGATCGGCCATCTCGATGATAAGTTCCCTGACTAACGGGGATAGTGAAAGCGTGCAGCATCGGTCCGGGAGATCGGCGGCGCCTGGTTCGATGAATAGGAAGAACAGCCGAGCATTAGCGGTCGCAACATTGCTGTGCGGCATGCCGCCCGGCACCCAGACGCCACAATGAGGCGGTACCATCCACATTCCGCTCGGAACGCGACATGTCACGGCTCCCCGCAAGGCCATGACGAGCTGGCCCTTTCGATGACGATGCTCGGGTGCTTCGCGATCGTTCTGCGAAACATCGATCCTCACCGAGCTTATTCGCGCAGTGGACGCATCGAGATCATGTTCGGCGAGGGCTCCGGAAAGCGATGTCTTCGCTTGGTGGAATTTGGTGATCATTTGAGAGGATATCTAAATTCCTCCGCGCGCTTTGTCGATAGATTGATCCGAAATAATTTCGGAGAACGACTATGGCAATACAAGAGCACGATCCTCGATGGTGGTCTGATATTGTTCAGACCGAAATTCGATTGCCTCATCGGTGCTCTTGCAGGCTTTGCATTTTGCCCTTGCTAACGATGAGCGAGGGGTCATCGCGCATGGCCGCTGCGAGAAAGACAGCAAACGCCTTGGTGATGAAAGTTCGCGCGTTCTTTGCGCACCAACCGCCCGCCACTTCGATTGTTTCATGTGGCGACCCGGCCGAAGCCTATATGGGTGCTTGCATCGCGGCGTCGTTGTTCTGCTATGTATCGCCCGCCATTTATGGCCTTATCGGCACCATTGGCGAGCGAGGCGTCACGCAGAGAACCTCCCGGCGGGGAGATGAAGCGTGAGTGCTCGGCCGGTGGTCACCACCGCCGCTGTGATGTTTTCCTTGAAGACGTTTTTGGCGGCCATGCTGGCCTATTTCATCGCGATCAGTTTCGATATGCCGCGACCGTTCTGGGCGGTAGCGACCGTTTACATCGTCGCTCATCCGCTTTCGGGCGCGATTTCATCGAAGTCAGTCTATCGACTACTCGGAACCCTCATGGGCGGCGCTGCGACGATCATCATGGTCCCGAACCTTGTGAGCGAGCCAATCCTTCTTTCTGCCGCGATCATTGCATGGGTCTCGGCATGCACGTTCGTCAGCCTTCTTGACCGTACACCTCGAAGTTATGCCCCACTCTTGGCTGGATACACCGTGCTTCTTGCGGGATTGCCGTTGGTGACGGCGCCGGCAAACACATTCGACACGGTCATGTCCCGCATCGAGGAGATCGGACTTGCGATCCTATGTGCCTCGATCGTCAGCCACATTGTTTTTCCGGTTCACGTAGGAACCGTTCTCGTCAGTCGGATCGATAGATGGCTGGCGAGGGCGCGGACGCTCTTCGCAGCGACGGCTGTCGGAGAGGTTGGGGACGTCCAGAGCAGATTAGAACGACAAGGCCTGGCTGCGGAAGCGGCGGAACTGCGGTCGTTTACGACACATCTTCAATACGATGGTTCCAGATACCGACGTGCAGTTTCGCTGGTGCGATCACTGCAGTACCGGATGCTGTCCTTCCTTCCTTTACTGGGCGAACTCGAAGATTTGCGGCGGTCACTGGGCAAGTTGAACTCCTCCGGCGCGGGACGGGCTTTGTCATTGATTGCAGGGGTGAGTTCTCGTTCGACGAATTTCCCAGAAACCTTCAAGGCCGAGATCGATGCGCTCGCTCCTTCCTCGGCACCTCATTCCTGGGAGACGCTCCTTCTTGCCAATGCCGCCCGGAACCTGCGGGATATTCTTCGGACCTCCGATGAGTGCCGCGCCCTTCGGAAAGCGATAGAGGAAGAGAATGCGGCAAGAGCGGCCCGCCTTTTCGCAGCTACAGACAAAATGCCAGCCCAGCATCGTGACATCGGCATGGCTTTGTTGTCAGCACTGGCAGTCGCGATTTGCCTGCTGACATCGATCACCTTCTGGATCGCAAGCGGCTGGTCGGACGGAATGACATTTGCCCAGATATCGGGTGTGCTTTGCTGCCTGCTCGCGACGATGGACGATCCTGTCCCAGCGATGCGGAAGTTTGCCCACGTCACAATCGCTACGCTCATCGCAGCGTTCGTTTACGGCTTTGCGATCCTTCCGATGATTGATGGTTTCGTACCTCTCGTCGCTGCCCTCGGACTGTTCCTAATCCCGGCCGGCATATGTCTTGCAGTGCCTTCGCTGGCAATTGTCGGCATGGGACTGTGCATCAATTTCCCACTTCTTCTCTCGCTCCAGGCACACCAGAGCAGCGACTTCGTCACATTCTCGAATACAGGAATTGCGACCATTCTTGCGATGGTCTGGACGATTGTGGTCTGCGGCATCTTCCGGACTGTAAGGGCGGAGACAAACGCCAGAAGGCTTTTTTCCGCTACGCAGAGGCATGTCGCGAAAATCGCCGCCGGCAGGCATACCGACGCCCATGGCACGCAGCATCACGTCATCGATGTCGCCGGTCTCTTTGCCGCCAGAGCGTCAAAACTTCGACCGACTTCCGAAATCGCGAATGCCGACCTTATAAGGGATCTGCGGACGGGTCTCCATATGGTGGCGATGCGGCAGCTTGCCGAAGAGTTGTCCGAGCCTGTTAGACGTAAAGCGGAAGCCGTCTTCAAAGCGGTCGCAGCACTATACGATGTCAAGTCCGACAAACATTGCGACCAAATGGAAAACGTTCTTGCGACTTTGGACGATCTCGTTCTTTCCGCGTCGGGAATGACCACGGTGCCTGTGGAGAGAGAGGTTCTCATGAGCGCGGCAGGTCTTCGCATTTGCCTCGCTCCAAACGCCGATCCGCCGGTTTTCACAACGCCTCCGACAAGGAGGATAGCCGCATGACCGGACAATTGGACCTTTACGGCGTCTTCCTGCCATCGTTCGCGGGGCTTGCGCTGTTCGCGTACGGCGTGTTCCGCGTTCTCGCACGGGCTCTCGATAAGGTCGGGTTCTACCGACTGGTATGGCATCGCCCGCTGTTCAATCTCGCACTCTACGTCACCCTCCTCGGTGGGTTTTCAGTGGCTGCAACCTGGTTTCAAACATGAAAAATTTCACGATTACCTCGGGCCGAGCACTTTTGACCCTTTCCATGGTCGGCTGTGCAGCGGTGCTAAGCTGGCACTTATGGTCCTTCTACATGGAAGCGCCATGGACACGCGATGCACATGTCCGTGCTGACATCGTCCGGTTGGCCCCGGACGTCTCCGGACCCGTCACGGAGGTTCTGGTGTCGGACAACGAGTGGATGGAAAAAGGGGCTACGCTATTTCGTATCGAAACACTTCGTTTCGAGCTTGCGCTCCGCGAGGCGGAAGCTCAGGTGCGGAGCGCCAAAGCCGCTGCGGAACTGGCGAGGACCGATTTCGAACGATATCAGTTGCTCGCTTCCAAAGAAGCCGCCAGCTTGAAGGAGCGGCAACAGGCGGAAAGCCGGATGCATCAGGCAGACGCCTCATATCAATCGGCACTTGCGGGTCAGGATCTGGCCAGGCTGAACCTTGAGCGGACAAACGTGATTGCGCCGGCTTCAGGGACGATAACGAACTTCTCTCTGCGCCGGGGAAACTATGTTTCTGCTGGTAATGCAATCGGTGTTCTGGTCGAAAAAGAATCTATCTATGTCGCCGGGTATTTCGAAGAAACAAAGCTTCCGAGAATCCATGTCAACGATCCGGTGAGGATCGATATCATGGGCGAGCGGGAACCGGTGCTTGGACATGTCGAAAGCATCGCAGCCGGCATCGAGGACCGGGAGCGTAGCGATTCTGCGGGTTCTTTCGCAAGCGTGGCTCCGACATTCGCATGGGTTCGTCTGGCCCAGAGGATACCAGTGCGTATCGAGATCGACCACATCCCGGACGGCGTGCGGCTGATTGCCGGCCGGACCGCAACAGCTTCTGTTGAACAGTAGGCCGATATCTCCTTGCAAAGGTGGAGGTAGCAGCACTCGGCGCCGGCTATAACGGATCATCGGGTGATGGTCGCGTTCAGCCATTGACGAAAGCTGTCGAACGAAGGGGTGCCCGCCTGAAATGTATCTTCATTCCCCGAACCACGCAAAAGGGCTCGGCGCGGTCCCTGAACCTCTCAGGAGCGAAGGTTTTCCCGCATCCACTATTCGGCGGTCGTGACTTTGATGCCATTTCGCCCGTTGAAGCTGTCCCGCTTCGGCCATGCCACGCCTTTGCCTTCCGCAAAGACCGCCCGATATTTCTTGATATGATTTTCGGGGTCCTGCGCAAGCTCAGGCTTGAGGTGAGGAACTGTCCATTCTGCTTTCGTAAACGGACGCTCAAGCACGGTCTGAAGCTTATCGGCAACCTCGCCATAGGTGACCGTGTCGCCAGCAAGATAGACGATCTCATCGCGGATCGTCGGTTGAGCAAAGACTACCTCTGCGGTCAAGGCACCGATGTCGGTCGATATGGGGAATTGACTGTGTCCGTTCACGCGATTTCGATCGGCAGGATAACCTTGATGATCATAGCCGCGCATTCCAACGTGTTGACATTTTTAGGATAGTGCGCGGAGGCTTGGAGGGAAACTCGTGACGCTGGGAGAATTGATTGATCAACACCGCCCGCGCCTGGCTGACGAATCTGTGGCCGTCCGGCGAAGCTGGGAGGAAATGTTCACGTACACCCTCCGACATTATTCCAAGGATACGCCGACGGGCAGCTTCGATCTTGACGACCTGTCGGACAGACTGATCTCAGCTGGCATGCGTCAGCTTATCGTTGCGGGATATTTGAAGCGATGGCGCGACGTACTCTCCAGGGAGGGTGAACTTTAGCCCGAACCGGACGCTTTCTCTTTTTATGCTTGTCGCCACCCCGGAGCATCCCGAAACCCTTTGCGGGGCCAAGCTATGGCGATCGTTGAGGAGCTGAAGCATAAGTTGGCGGAATCGCACTGCGCATCTCGCGACCCCTCGGGACGCCGGGGTCATCGCAATACATCGCGGGTCAAATCGTGGCGACGGAAGATGCTTAAGACTTCGACGCGATACCTAGGCTGAGTACCCACATTTCACGATAGCAGAAATCGGGGTCACAAATCAGGCGCTCCGGCTCTTCACCAATCGCTTTCCATTGGCGATGATCCGCTTCTGGTAAGTCGCGCGTTCGGGCTAGCCCGGATAAGAATTCCAGATTTTTGCGAATGTATTCGCGCTCCACGGGGTTGAGCGGCTGACGGCGCTCCGCGAGCGTCGTGATTGCAGAGACATTCTCTAGGCCCGCTGCTCGAAACCACGCCGATACGCGCGTTCCCCTCATTGCGCCGGACATCTGTATATCATCAGACAGCGCGTCGAGCAGACGCCACATCAGTTTAGGATCCTGCGGCTGATACTGCCAAACCGAGATATCGACCTCCTTCACCGCCACAAGTCCGCCCGGCTTTACGACGCGGCAGAACTCAGCGATTGCTTGTGTTAGCTCCAGGTCACTCAGATACTGGACGACGTTCGCGCTCCAGACCGCATCGAATGTGCCCGTCTCATAGGGCAGCGTGAGGATGTCACCGATTCGCGCTCTTATTGGACAGGCAAACCGCTGGCTTGCAATCAAGCCTTCGATAGCCTCGACATTTTCCCGCGCCAAGTCACAAGCCTCGATATGCCCCTCGGTGCCTAGCAACTCCGCCATTAAAGGCAGGAAGACCCCATTGCCTGCACCTGCGTCAAGCACTGACCAGCCAGATCGGATGCCGGCGGCACGAAGAGTGGCATCATATTCGTCCTTTAGCGCCATGTAATGAACATTCAGGTGTCCTCCGGCGCTGAGCTTGTGGCCGGTCGACGTGACGTGTTCGGAATTTGAAGCGTTGCTCATCTGCCTGTCCGGTCCGAGTTCACAACAACTGCTTTTATAGAAATGTAACTTTTGGCTCAGCCTAGTCTGTCATACGCCGCAGCCCCGATTGAAATCCGGTTCGCCTCTTATCGCCATATTAGCGGGGCGAGCATTTGCCAGGACGACGTTGCAGCGGGTTGCATAGCTCGTTTGCCGCTCAGCAAACAAAGGCTGTGATCGGCGTCGCAATACTGAACCGAAGCCCCGCCTGCCGACGCCCGAAATCCTTTCGCTGCAACGTACCGACCGCGGCGACGAAATAAAAGATGTCAACGACCGAATTCCGCACAAATGCAGATCCACGCACCAATGCCACTCTCAAGCATTCGCTGTCGAAGCTCGGTTTCCTGCACATCTCTGACAAGGTCATTGTATAGCGCCGATCGTGTCAGCGTACGTTGTTCTTCAGCCGCAGGGAACGCATTCAAGAGAAGGCCTATCAGTTGCCTTTGAATGCCGTCTGTCAAAGATCGAGTTTTGTAGCCAGGGCAGCGTGCCATCCGAAGGTGACGCCACCGCCAGCCAGCCATTGAAACGGTCGAACCTTGTTGCGTATTAGGGCCAACAGGATGGTCATGAGTTCGAACCCTATCAAGAACACCAAGGGACGGGGCTTGCGGCTGAGCGTGCTGATTGCTGCGAGTCTTCCTAGCAACACCTATGTGGGAACTGGAATCTTGGACGGATTTGGTTGGCTTAGAGCATTGCAGTTGCGGTACCATTAGGACTGCAAAAGCGATTTGCACGGCCGGGACAGCTGGAGAAACCACGTCCGCATCTCCTAGAGCAGGACCCTGATGAACGCGGATATGATAGCCGCCTGGGCGGTGGAAAACGGATTCCATGCGATCGATTCGCGGAGTTATCGTCGCCATAACAATGCAGGCGCGATCACGATCGAAATAAAGAGGATGTCATTCCTCCTCATCGATGAGAGGCAAGGATTGCGACCGCGCCTCATATCGCGGTTGTTCAAAGACATTCCCCTTAATAGCGGGCTTGCCGCTTGCATGGTCTTCTTCTTGACCACTATCCCAATCGTTGAGTCCTGACGCGATCACCACAGCCAAATTACCAAGGCGGCGGACCGGCGGTAGTCACCGAGGGTGACTGTCCTGGGCCGCGCATCACATTCTAATAGGACAGCTTGGGATACCAATGCGGCGCCCGGCCCTCCGGGGTGGAATCGAGGATCGTCCAGATCGGCATCAGATCGGGCGCGCCGCGCGGGTCCTGACCGGGGTCGGCTGTGGCGCCGCCCATCTCGCCGCTCCAGAAATGCCGCATTGTTCCGTCCCGGCGGGTGAACACGTTGAAGGCCGCGTCATCACTGCCGTCCTTGCCGAGCCCATGGCACAGGACGGCAGCCTGCCGCGCATGGGACGGCTTCGAAGACACCTTCTTCGAGATCCGCCTCGCAGCGCAAGACTGGCTGAGGAGATAGGTCATGGCCCCGAAAAACTATTGGAAAGGCTACCTGAAGCTCTCGCTGGTCACCTGCCCGGTGGCGATGACCCCGGCGACATCGGAATCAGAGAAGGTCCGTTTCCACACCCTGAACAAGGACACTGGAAACCGCGTGGTTTCCCAATACATCGACTCGGTGACC
>NZ_JBFTPM010000048.1:0-13812 GCF_056398505.1 Rhizobium sp. 01T437 | reverse complement strand
GGGGACTGCATGATCATGCTCCTTTGTTGAAGAAGCTCGTCATGCTCTGCCCTTGCCGGACGACGTTCAATCCAGGCGCAATCTCCAGCCCGCGCCCTCTACCTCAACCGCAGACGCCCTCCCGCGCAGCGGGTTCGTTCGTCGGCCCCCAAATCGGTCATTTCATCTAGGTCGAGCTAATGTCCGCTACTGGAAAATTTGAGACTTTGTAACAACAGGGTCGTCGGTTCCAATCCCATCAAGGCGGTCGACAAATTACAGCGTCAGCAGCTGCTTGAGCGTGTCCTGTGGATCGAATTGAAGAATCTCAGCGATTTCCAGGAATTCGATAACATCCACCCTACGTTGGCCGCTCTCCAGACGTGCCACAAACGATTGATACTCGCCCATCTTCTTGGCGAGTTCCATTTGCGTGAGTCCTGACGCTTCCCGCTTTTCGATCAGGATTTTGATCAGCGCTTCGTGCCTTGCAGTCCCGAGAGTCTTGGCCATTGTCGCCGTCCCATCTTGATTTCGATGGGGCTCTCAGTTATATCTGATTTTCAGATATCTTAAATTCAGATAATTTGGTGCGACGGTACAGGTTTTGGCGCTTCGATGTAAGTCGTCGCAATACTCAGCCTGGCCCGTCCGGAGTAACGAGTTCAACGTGACTAACGCCGAGCGCCTGAGCAAGTTCGTAAAGGGTCACGACAGTCGGATTGCGATGACCACGCTCCAGCCCACTAAGGTACTGCTGGCTGTACCCTGAGCGCGCCTCGACTTCTTCCTGCGTCAGGCCTTTCTCCCGACGCAGGCGAGCAAAATTACGACCGACCAGCTTGCGCATATCCATAGGCAAGAGATCGCAGTTTACATACTTTAAGTTTATCAACTATAGTATGTAAAGCGGCCTAAACGATGTCCGACTAGGGAATGTACATCATGGAACTACGCCAGCTATCCTACTTCGTCGCGGTGGCCGAGGAACTGCATTTCGGCAGGGCGGCAGCCAAGGTGCATATCGCCCAGCCGGCGCTGTCGAACCAGGTGCTGGCTCTGGAGAAGGAACTCGGCGTTCAGCTGTTCCTGCGCACGACACGGCGGGTGGAACTGACAAGGGCAGGGGCGGCCTTCTACGAGCGCTCGGTCAGGATCCTCAGCGAAGTCGACCTATCGACCGAGATCGCCCGGTCGGTGGCCGGTAAGGCTGCGCGCCGGATTGCGATCGGCACCGTCTATCCGGCCACGATCGGCGTGCTGCCGGCGTTCCTTGCGCGCATCGCCCGCAAATATCCGGACATCCGCATGCATATCGAAAGCGGCACCACCGACGATATCATCCGCCATATCGAGGCAGGCCGCATCAATCTCGGCTTCATCCGGCCGGTGGAGAATATCGGCTCGCTTCGCTTCTTCTCGATTGCCCATGAACGTTATCTGCTGGCTGTGGCCAAGGACAGTCCGCTGGCATTGAAGAGCGAGATCGACATCGAGGATCTGCGCTCTGAGAAGATCATCTCCTTCTCCCGCCAGAACCTTTCTTACAGCGAACGCTATTTCGCGGAAAAATTCGAGGAGCACGATCTGACCGACAATGTCGCCTATACCTGCGACGACACCTTCTCGCTGGTGTCGCTCGTCTCAGCCGGGCTTGGCATCGGCTTCGTGCCGGAATGGACGCAGGATCTGCCGAACCGCGGGTTCGAGCTGAAGAAGGTGAAAGGCGTCGATTTCAAGATCGGGCTCGGTGTCGCTTGGAACAGGGAAGATCCAACCGCCTCACGTGACGACATCATCGATATTGCACGGTCGCTGGTGCGGCCCTGCAGGTGAGGGGTGAGAGAGGCCGGGCGGTGTTTGCGAGGACGGCGATTGGTGATGAGCACGGCCTGAAAGGGGACTCTCAGTGGATGGGCCCTCCGGGGTCGCCCCCGACGGGATGCAGAGGCGGGTAGTCACCGCACCCATCGACGTACGGGTGGATCTCCCACCGCCACTTCTGGTCGTCCTGGTTGGCCTTGGTGCCGGGGTCGTTGGCGTCTTTGAATCCCTCGTCGGCGCGCTTTTTGCGGTCCTCGGTGTCAGTCGGCCAAGCACCGTTCCAGGTGCCGAGCGGGGTGCAGACCTTAATCGGGTGGATTTCGTTCCAGCCTTCGTGGAAGGAGTCGAACACCCACTGTCCGGAGACATACATCAAGTCGGAGCCGAATCCGTCGGCGTTCGGCTGGTGGATCTCGGAGGGAATCGCGCCGTCGCCGGGGTCAGTGTAGTCGTGGTCGCCGATAAGATAGCCAATCAGGCCCGCGAGGAAGGCCAACAGCGCCAGAATGGCCGCCACGACGTACCCCCACGGTGGCGGGATTGCGGCGCAAGCGATCACTGAGGCGATGGCCAGGCCAAGCGCCACCAGGGCGCCAATTCGGAAGTCATGCACGCCTGCGCCCTCGAACTCTGCGTGCAGCACGGCAGTGGTCGGCATGTTCGGCAGGACGGGCACGGGCGCGAACTCGCCTCGGAAGAAGCCGACATTGTCCTTGACGCTCTGGGTCTCGGCCAGCAGCCGTCCATATGGTGCGCTCGCTTCTGCGATCGCTCGGCTCACGCCCGGCAGGTTGGGGTAGACACACAGGTTGAGGCTGTAGTCGGTGTCAAGCTCGCCGAAAAAGTCAATCTTACCACGCGAGGGCTCGACGCTGACGATCATGCCGATGACGGACTCGTCGCCGCCGAGGCAGACAAGCCGGACATTAAGCCACCAGTCGCAGCCAGCCACCACGCCCGCGGCGGCCAAGGCGATCAGCCAAAAGGGGAAGCACCAGCCGGCGGTGAGGATGAACGGCAGCGCGACAACGGTGAGCGGGCCGACGGCCCAGGCGACATACGCCACCAATGACTGCCACTGCGTCGGCTGGCTGCAGGTCGTATACTGGCGGTAACCCATTGGCAGCTAGCTCCCTGTGACCCTGACCGTGACGCCGCCGGCCAAGCGCTGCGTTCCCGTATTGTCGACGTAGTAGGTGTGCACGTTGATGGTCTGAGTGCCTGTCCACCCCGACGGTGGCGTGACGGTCACCAACACCGGGATCTCCTCCATCGGGTTAAGGACGGGCGCGGGCGGCGAGAAATCGACCGTCCAGCCCTCCGGAAGTGGATGGTCGCGGCGGTGATAGGCCTTGCGACGGCGAAGCTCTTCCGGGTCGTCGGTGCAGATGCCGATAGGTCCCAGCTCGTATGTATCGGTCCAGAAGCCGAATTGCCGCCTTGCCGTGATGCCGTTGCGTAGCGCGAAGGTAAAGGTCGCCGGCGATTGCGTCGCCACCACGCTGGTGTTGTGCTGGCCCAGGTTGTTGCGGGGCTCGATATCGGAGACCGGGTCTAGTAGGGCCTGAAGGCAGTAGTGGCCTTCATCTGGCGGTGTACGCCAGGAGAAGTGAAGGAAGGCCGGGTTATTGGGCGCCCCTTTCACCCCAACATCAGTCTCCTGCGTTGTAATGGGGTGCGATATGGTCCCCACGCCAAAGGACAGGTAGGACAGGTGCACCGGCATCTTTATTACGGGACAGTCCAGTGAGGCGTTCCATACCCGCACGACCACGTCGTAGACGGTGTCCGGCTTGAGCAGGTGGGATGGCACGGGGACGCCACCTTGGAAGATGGCGAAGTCTGGGTTCTCCCAGGTGACGTTGAGGCCGAGCTGAAGCAGGTAGTACTGGTCATAGATCAGCGGGTTAGGCCGCACGTAGGCCGGGTCATCGATCGGCACACAGCGGGTCCGGGCTCGCTTGCGCTCGTGCTCTTCGTCGTTGGTTAGGCCGCGCCGGCTGCGGCACAGCGAAACCAAGGAGCGGACCAGCACAATCAGCGCCAGCAGCCACCCATAGAGAAAGGCCTTGAGTGTCGCGAGGATCGCGGTCAGCGGGCGGCTCATGGTCGGTTCAGGCTCGTTGGCGGGTGCGGTACCATTCGCGGCGCGCGAGGAGGCCTGCCGCCATAGCCACGGCGGCGCAGGTCGTCACGATCACCCACTCGAGTGTACCGTTACCGCCATCGGGATCGGTCCCCGTCAGCCACTCGATCCACTCGCGGCTGACCAGCGTGAGCAGCATCAGCCCGACCGCAAGGATCGCCAAGACCGACTCGATCCAGAACAGTGTTCGTACCTGTGCCCCGATGCCCATTGTGCCCCCATAACACGAGACCGCGGCCGCTCGCGGCCCACTACGTCCACCGTATCTCTTGGCGCCATGCCTCAGCCGCTATCGCTCGTTGTATCATTGTAGCAACTCCACTTTTTGTTGTCTACGTCCCACCTCCGTCAGCAGCAATTCTGAGTTTGGATTTGGCTCAGATGGGAATATTCGACGCCGATCCTCTCGCGCATTGCCCGCAAATATCCCGATATCCGTCTGCATATCGAAAGCGGCACCACCGATGACATCATCCGCCATATCGTGGCCGGCCGTATCAATCTCGGCTTCATCCGGCCGGTGGAGAATATCGGCTCGTTGCGCTTCTTCTCGATCGCCCATGAACATGGGGTAATCGCGGCGCGATCGTCCCGGGCCATTTTATAAAATGACTGCTGGCGAGGGTGGTTGCCCCCGATAAGATGGAAAAACGGGCTCTCGATTGGAACCGGGCCCAAACATCGAACGGAGAGCAACCATGGCCCAGTATATAGGCCTGGACGTTTCATTGAAAGATACTGCGATCTCGATCCGACAGGATGGTAAGCGGATCTGGCGGGGAAAGTGCCCCTCGGATCCCAAGCTTTTGGCGCAGATGATCCGCAAGCATGCCCCGCACGCCAGGCGCGTTGTGTTCGACACGGGGCCGTTGTCGACATGGTTCTATCACGCGCTGACGGCCGAGGGGATGCCAGCGATCTGCATTGAAGCGCGGCACGCGCAAAAGCTATTGGACGAGACGCTCAACAAGACAGATGCCAATGATGCGGATGGCTTGGCGCAACTGGCCGAAACCGGCTTCTACAAGGCCGTCCGGGTAAAGGCGTTCGACAGCATGCTGACGCGCACGCTCTGCTGCACAAATATTTGAGGTCAAAATACGTCGAGCAGAGCAGATGCCAGCAACACTTCAGTTCCCGCGAGCCCAACAGAGCAGAATAGAGTGATGTCCTCTTTCGAGGGCCGGGTCATTCCCGGCATGGAAACCAACTCAGCCAGATCGACCATTCGATTTTCGTGTCGCGTACCAGCAAGAAAAAAAGGCGACGCGTAGGCTCGCATTTGTTCGGGCGCATCGGTGGCTATGATCTTGGCAGTATCGGCAACGTCGAGCCCAATTTCATGCCCTCCAACAAGCTTGGGGCCAACGGTATTGACGTGAGCGCCTGGCGCCAGATCTGCAGCATTTAGTATTGGGGTCCGGCTCGAGGTCGCGCAGATAACGATGCCGGCATCCATCGTCGCCTTCGCAACACTTTCAACAGGCGTGACCTCTACACTGAGATCGCGTTGCATCTCTTCGGCGAAAGCTCTTCTGTTGTCCACATCCCGGCTGTACACACGAACAGAGGATATCGCTCTGGCTGCTACGGCCGCAGCAAGCTGAGTTCGCGCTTGGACGCCGCTACCGATTACGGCGACAGACTTCGCATGCTGCGAGCTCAGATGCCGTATCGCAACGCCCCCAATTGCGCCGGTCCTGATGGCGCCGAGACGTTCCCCAAGAACTAGGCCTTTCAGTCTCCCCTCGTTCGTCGACCAGACGGCGACAATTTGAGACTGCTTCGAATTCTGAAACGTATCGTACACACGGAATCCGGCCAGTGGAGCTTCGCCAAGGATCCCTCCCACCGTGAAGACGAGATCGCCATGCTCTCCGAAGGAGACGTGATGTCTTGGTGGCGATACGATCTTGCCATCGAGCCTCGCTCGAAAGGCCAGCTCCATGACATCGATTGCTTTGGCCATTACATCGTGGCCGATGAGGTCGCGATCGCCGAGCAGTTTGACCATTACGACGCCTTCCGATGACTGAGAGAAGTTGCCTTGATGTTACGCACTGGGAGATATCTAGATACAAGCATCACCGATCTGGGCCGATCGGGGCATTCCCGGCCCAGCAAGGTACTGTCGGTTCCCCGCCACTGAAGCGTACAATTATGGCACCCTTGGAAAAGCAGGAGACGTGAAGAACCGCCATCGAAATGCTAACCGCAGTCAAAAGTCCAACGCCCGCGCCAGCTATGATTTCGGCAAGCCACCGGTCTTGGGGCTCTGGTGAAGCCGCCCAGTAAACCGCTGCGGACGCAACTGCTGCGACAGAAACGAGGACGGCTCGTCTAACCGATAGCGGCCAGGCAAATACCGCGTAGAAAAAACCTGTTTCAAAACCGATGATCGCTGTCAAAAATTCTGAGACGGCGTGAGTTGATGCTCCGCTATAGGTACTGATCGAGCGAAACGTAAGCGCGAGGAACGCAATTACCAAGGTTTGCGAGACCACAGCCGCGATCGCCGTGTGTCCCCTGGAGTTCCGAATCTTTGAATATCTGAAGAAAGCCATCCGTCCTCCTGACCGCGGCCCAACTGCGAAAATCATGCATCTTGTCGCACCGCTATAAGCCCCCTACAACCTTAAGTGCACTTGAGGTCAAGGGGTAGCTAAATGGCGCGGGAACTTCGCCGCGATTTTCGTTGAATAGTTGGAATTAAGCCGTCCGCGGGTGTCGAGAATTCACTCCTCGATATCGAGACGGTTCCTGCCGATCGTCGCCTTGGACGAATCTACGCAATCGCCTTTCCCGACGTGTTCATCAGATAGTCTTGAGCTGTTCATGACCTCGACAGCGCTGCCCTATGAAATTATCTATAAAACATGACCACGATCACCGAAGACACGATCGCCAATCGCATCAGCCGCGTTCTCGCCGACCGCATCATTACGGGCGCTCTGGAACCCGGCAGCAGGCTCAGGCAGGATTATATCGCTGAAGAATTCGGCACCAGCCATGTGCCGGTGCGGGAGGCATTCCGTCGCCTCGAGGCGCAGGGGCTCGCGGTGAGTGAGGCGCGCCGTGGCGTGCGGGTCGCGTCATTTTCGCTGGCCGAGGTTCAGGAGGTCGCCCGCATGCGCTCTGCCCTGGAGGCGCTTGCGCTTCGCCATGCCGCGCCGCATTTGACTCCGTTCATCCTGGATGAGGCGGAAACAGTCATGATTGCCGGTGACAGTGCGGTTGATATCCGCGAATGGGACGAGGCGAATCGCCGGTTCCACAGGCTTTTGCTTGCACCTTGCGACATGCCGCGGCTGCTTGCGGCGATCGACGATCTCCATATGGTGGGATCGCGACTTCTGTTTGTGAGCGGACGTGGCGGCTGGGCGCCCCGGGTTGATGTCGATCATCACGCCATTCTCGACCATCTCCGTAAGGGCAAAATCGAGCAAGCCATTGTAGTGCTCGATCGGCATGTGCAGAGGATCGGCCAAAAGCCGATCCTGTATGCCTCAGGCGCAACGGRCGCGGCATTTGCCATTGAAGGCTGAGGCAAAGCCGAGCGGACCTTTTCATCGTTTCGAAAAATAAAAGCATTCGGCGACTGTGTCGCGCGGACCGACCTGCGCCTCGTCCATGATGCTCGGAGCGGCTGTGTCGTGGAAGCCTCCGCGCTTTCCGACGATACTCTTTCGGGTTGCCAACATGATCAGAACATTCGCGCAAAGAGCTATTGCAAAATGCTGCCTTTCATAAAATTATAGATAAAAACAGATTCTATCTATTGAAAGGTGACCAGATGATGGACGATGTGGCGCTGCCGGTCAGTGTATTTGAAAGCAGTTCGCCGGTTGGCCTCTCCATCTCAAATGAGCAGGCGGGAATTATCTATAACTTGCCGTTCAATGATCTTCTTTTTCGTGCCCAGCAGATTCATCGCGCGCACTTTGATCCCAATGCCATTCAGATGAGCCGACTGCTGTCTATAAAGACCGGTGGCTGTGCTGAGGATTGCGGTTACTGCAGCCAGTCCGTCCACTATCCGACGGGTCTCAAGGCGTCGAAGCTGATGGTAGTCGAGCGCGTGCTTGGCGAGGCGCAGAAGGCAAGGGAAGGCGGTGCGACGCGCTACTGCATGGGGGCCGCGTGGCGCAATCCTAAAGAGCGCGACATGGAGGCGCTCGTCGCCATGGTCGAAGGCGTAAAGGCACTCGGGATGGAAACCTGCATGACGCTTGGCATGTTGACGCCGGCCCAATCCGAAAGGTTCGCCGAGGCCGGCCTCGATTACTACAATCACAATGTCGATACGTCCGAGCGCTATTATTCGGAGATCATCACCACCCGCACGTTCGAGGACCGGCTCGACACGCTTGCCAATGTCCGCGATGCCGGCATCAAGGTCTGCGCTGGCGGCATTCTCGGCATGGGCGAGACAATTGAAGACCGGATTTCGATGCTGGTGACGCTCGCCAATCTGCCGGCACCTCCGGAAAGTGTGCCGATCAACATGCTGATCCCGATCCCGGGCTCCAAGCTTGCCGATGCCGCGCCGGTGGACCCGATCGACTTCGTCCGCACCATCGCGCTCGCCCGTATCTTAATGCCGCGCTCGCATGTCCGCCTGTCGGCCGGCCGCACCGAGATGAGCGATGAAACGCAGGCCCTTTGTTTCTTCGCCGGAGCCAATTCGATTTTCGTCGGCGACACGCTGCTGACGGCCGACAATCCCGGCGAGGACCACGATGCCGCTCTTTTTCGCCGGCTCGGGTTGAAGCCGATGGAACTGGAGCAGTCTCGTTGAGTTCGCCGGCGCTTGCGCGCTACGAAGCGACGCTTGATGGCCTTGAGCGCCGATCGCGGATCCGCGCGCTCACTCCCCAACAAGGCGTGGACTTCACCTCCAACGATTATTTGGGGCTTGCCGACGCACCTCGCCTGAAAGCGGCAATATCAGCTGCGATCGATAGGGGCGTTCCGGCCGGTGCGGGCGGTTCGCGGCTATTGCGCGGCAATCACGCCGAACATGAGGCGCTTGAGGCGGAAGCGGCTGCGTTTTTCGGGATCGAGAAGATCCTCTATTTCGGTAGCGGATTTGCGGCCAATGTGGCGCTCTTCTCGTCGCTGCCGCAGCGCGACGACCTGATCGTCCACGATGCGTTGATCCATGCCAGCGCCCATGACGGCATATCGGCCAGCAAGGCGCAGGCGGTCGCCGTGCCGCACAATAAGGTCGACGCTTTCGATCAGGCGATCAGCCACTGGCGGCAGGCCGGCGGCAAGGGGCATCCCTGGATCGCGGTGGAAAGCCTCTATTCGATGGATGGGGACCAGGCGCCGCTCTCTGAGCTTGCCGAACTGGCTGCCCGCCATGACGGCTTCCTCGTCGTCGATGAGGCGCATGCGACCGGCATATTCGGCCCCGACGGCCGCGGCCTTGCTTCGGGGCTGGAAAGCCGCGGCAATGTTCTGGTCCTGCATACCTGCGGCAAGGCGCTCGGTGTCTCCGGCGCGCTTCTCGGCCTGCCTGCTGTCCTCGCCGACTATCTCATCAACCGCGCACGCAATTTCATCTATTCGACCGCGCCGTCTCCCTTGATGGCGGCGGCGGTGCGGGAGGCGTTGCGCATGATCGCTGACGAGCCGGAACGCCGCACGCGTCTTGCAAAACTCACGACCTATGCCGGCGAAGAGCTTCGCTCGCGGCTCGGCATGAAGCCCAGCGGTTCGCAAATCCTGCCCGTCATGATCGGCGAGAATGCCCGTGCGCTGCGGATCGCCGAGCGGATGCGCACCCGAGGTTTCGATGTCAGGGCGATCCGGCCGCCGACGGTGCCGGACGGCACGGCGCGTCTCAGGATCTCCATCACGTTCAATGTCGATGAAGGCTTGATTTCGGAGATGTCGCAGCTGCTCGCGGCGGCAATCGAGGAGGATCGGCCATGACCCCTCGCTTCGTCGTCTCCGGCACCGATACCGGCATCGGCAAGACGGTTTTTTCGGCGGCGCTGACTGGCGCGCTGAACGGATATTACTGGAAGCCGGTGCAATCCGGGCTCGATGAGAAAACCGACAGCGAACTCGTTGCGCGCCTGGGCGGCGTCGCGCGCGAACGCATCCTGCCGGAAGCCTATCGTCTGTCGACGCCCGCCTCGCCGCATCTGTCGGCCCGGCTCGACGGCGTTACGATCGAGCCCGACCGGCTCGTGGCGCCGAAAACGGATGAGCCACTGGTGATCGAGGGGGCAGGGGGCCTTCTGGTGCCGCTCTCAGAGCAACTGACATTCGCCGACATTTTTGCCCGTTGGCAAATTCCGGTCATCCTCTGTGCCAGGACATCTCTGGGCACGATCAACCACACGCTGCTATCGCTGGAGGCGATGAGACATCGTGCCATTCCCGTGTTTGGCATCGTCTTCATCGGYGATGAAAACCGAGAGAGTCAGAGGATCATCGTGGAAATGGGCGGTGTCCGCTCGCTCGGCCGGTTTCCGATTCTCCCGGATGTAACGCCCGAGGCAGTGAGGTACGCCTTCCTGCATAGCTTCGACCTGGCCTCCTTTATGGGGGTGACGGCATGACGCGTTCGTCCGTATGGCACCCCTTCACCCAACATGCGCTGGAGCCGCCGATGACGCGGATCGCTTCGACAGACGGCGCCTACCTGGTCGACGAGGATGGCA
Source organism: Rhizobium sp. 01T437 (assembly GCF_056398505.1). Taxonomy (NCBI): domain Bacteria; kingdom Pseudomonadati; phylum Pseudomonadota; class Alphaproteobacteria; order Hyphomicrobiales; family Rhizobiaceae; genus Rhizobium; species Rhizobium sp. 01T437. Next base: position 3,186 of record NZ_JBFTPM010000048.1, on the reverse strand, counting down.
ATCGCATTCTCGACGCGATCTCGTCATGGTGGGTCATCACCCATGGCCACCGGCATCCTTCCGTCACGGCGGCGATCCGGCAGGCGAGCGAAGCTTATGACCAGATCATCTTCGCCGAATTTTCGCACGAGCCGGCGGAAAAGCTGGCGGAGGGATTGCTGCGGATCGCGCCGCCGGGATTAAGCCATGTCTTCTATTCCGACAGCGGCTCGACTGCCGTCGAAGTGGCCTTGAAGATGGCGCTTGGATATTTCCACAACATCGGACAATCGCACGATCGCATCGTCGTGATGGAGCATGGCTATCACGGCGACACTATCGGGACGATGTCGACGGGGGAGCGGGGCGTCTTCAATGCTGCCTATGAACCGCTGCTCTTCGGCGTCGACCGGCTTGCCTTCCCGGAAGCGGGCCGCGAGCAGCTGACGCTCGACATGTTCGAATCCTTCTGCCGTTCGGGCCGGGTGGCGGCCCTGGTGATCGAGCCCCTAGTCCTCGGTGCGGGTGGCATGAAGATCTATGATGCCGGCACGCTTGCCGGCCTGAAGGAAATCGCCCAGCACCATGGCTGCCTGCTGATCGCCGATGAAGTGATGACCGGCTGGGGCCGGACGGGAACGATGTTCGCCTCGGAGCAGGCCGGCATCACGCCCGATATCCTATGCACATCCAAGGGGCTGACGGGCGGCGCGCTGCCGCTTGCGGCAACCCTCTGCACCGACGACATCTTCGATGCCCACCTCTCCACCGACCGGCGCAAGACCTTCTTCCATTCTAGCTCCTATACCGCCAACCCGATCGCCTGTGCAGCAGCCGTCGCCAATCTCGAAATCTGGCGGAACGAACCGGTCTTTGAGCGTATCGAAAATCTAGCGGCGCTGCACCGGCAGAACCTGCAGCGTTTCGAGGGCGACAGACGGTTCGCCAATATACGGCAGTCCGGAACGATCGCGGCGCTCGATCTCGTCGTACCCGCTGGCGGTTATCTCGCCGAGGCTGGCCCGCGCATGCGGCGGCTATTTCGCGATCGCGGCCTGCTGATCCGTCCGCTCGGCAACGTCATCTATCTTATGCCGCCCTATTGCGTGACGGCAGTCGATCTCGGTCGCGCCTATGACGCCATAGACGAAGTCGCCTCGATCGCTCTTGGGAGCGCAGGATGATGTCGGGCCGTTCTTCCCGTATGGCCGGCTTCGGGCATGCCGTGCCGGCTCGCTGCGTCGATAATGCCGAGATCGAGGCGCGCCTGTGCCTGGAAACAGGCTGGATCGAGCGGCGAACCGGCATCCGCAGGCGTCATTGGGCCGAAGAGGGCGAGACGCTGAGCGGCCTTGCCGCCGAGGCCGGGCGGATGGCGCTCGACGATGCCGGGATCGCTCGTAGTGAGATCGCACTGACGCTCCTGGCGACCTCGACGCCGGATCATCTTCTGCCGCCCTCGGCGCCGCTGCTGGCCCACCGGCTGGATCTCGAAAAATCCGGCGCGATTGATCTCGCCGGCGCCTGTTCGGGCTTTCTCTACGCGCTCACGCTGGCGGACGGTTTCGTCCGAGCGCATGGCCGCGCCGTCCTGGTGGTGGCCGCCAATATCCTGAGCCGCCGCATCAATCCTGTCGAGCGGGCAAGCGCCGTCCTCTTTGCTGATGCGGCTGGCGCCGTGGTGCTGGTCCCCTGCACGCATGGGCGAAGCGGCCTCCTCTCTGCCGATCTCGCATCGGACGGCAGCGGCTATGGCCTGATCAACATCCCGGCCGGCGGCAGCAACCGGCCGTTCTCTCCCGAAGCCAGTGCCGAGGATTTCCTGATGACGATGCAGGATGGCCGCGAGGTCTTCTCGCGCGCCGTCGCCTTGATGACGGAAACGTCTAAGCGGGCGCTGGAGCAGGCAGGAGTTGTCGCGGCCGATATCGACCGGTTCGTTCCGCATCAGGCCAACGCGCGCATGTTCGACGCCGTCTCCGGCAATCTCGGCATCGCGCCCGAAAAGACGATCCGCACGATCGAGAGCTTCGGCAATTCGTCTGCCGCGACCATCCCGCTTTCCCTCTCCGTCGCAAATGTCGAGCGGCGGTTTGCGGGAGGAGAAACGCTGCTGCTCACCGCCGCGGGCGCCGGCCTGATGGGTGGTGCCGTGGTTTTTCGGATGTGACCAAAACGACAATTCTGGGCGCGAAGCTGCATGGTATTCGAGTGGTGGACGCAAAACTGAACTACCACGGATCGACTACGATTGACGCGGAGTTCTGCCGTGAGGCGGGCCTGAAGCCGCTGGAATATGTGGAAGTCTGGAACAAGATGTCCGGAGCGCGGATCAGCACCTCCGTGCTTAATGGCGATCCCTGAAGTCAACATCTGGGTGCCCGCACCCTGGGACGAAGCCAAGGCGCTCGCCCGGTCGCTGCCGAATGACATGATCAAGGTGACCTCGCTCGAGCCCTACGGCTCGACCATCATCAACAAAGCCGGAGAGCCTCTTCCATATCCGATGGTGCTTTGATCGAAATCTCGGCCGGCTCGGCAAGACGGTCCGACCGCCTCGCTCAAGCGGCCCGGAAGGCCATTTCTGAAATCCCTTAAGAGCGCGAATGACGCAGCAGTTCGATTTTTTTGTTTCGGAAGAGACCAGGCCAGTGACGAAGCCAGGCGCCGCCAGGCCGAAGCGCCGGCTTCAGCAGGCCGACAGCGAAGCGGTGATGGTCCGGCATCTGCAGGCAACGGGTCGCTATCGGATCCTGACCAGGATCGAACCGCGGCCGGTCGCCGTCGCCCCGCGCCCCGAATTTCTCTTGAGAGGGCGTGATCCTCGACCTCGAAACGACGGGTCTTGACCATCGTAGCGACGAGATCATCGAGATCGGCGCCATTGCCTTCACCTTCGATCCATCCGGCACGATCGGCGATGTCACTGATGTCTATGGCGGGCTGCAACAGCCAATGAACCCGATACCGGCGGAAATCACCCGACTGACCGGCATTACCGACGAGATGGTTGCCGGTCAGATGATCGACACCGGCACGCTGCGTGCGCTTGTCGGGCCCGCCGATCTCGTCGTTGCCCATAATGCCGGCTTCGATCGTCCGTTCTGCGAAGCGTTCTCGTCACTTTTTTCGGGGAAGGCATGGGCCTGTTCGGCCTCCGAGATCGACTGGGCGGCGCGTGGCATGGAAGGGACCAAGCTCGGCTAT
>NZ_JBFTPM010000047.1:0-16820 GCF_056398505.1 Rhizobium sp. 01T437 | reverse complement strand
CAACATCATGGATGCCCTGCGGAAGTCGATCGAAGGAGATCTGAAGACCAGCAAGACTGGCTAGGAGGTGCCGTGATGGATTACATCGCATCGATACCGATTAGAGAGGTCGTCGTTTTTCTGCCGGGGTCGGATCGCCCCAGGATCGCGAGGACGGTGGAAGACATTATGGGAATCCTGATGGCCAACCAGTGGCGAAAGAAGCCCAACGACACAGGCTGGCAGCACGCACTCGCAACCTGCCTTCGGGCTATGCAAGGCGATCACGATGCCTCGAAAGCAAGGAGCGCCTTCGTGAACGTCGCTAGAGACGCTGGCTTCAAGGTCCTGCCGGACGACGAGCGGCAGCCCCGACGACGTGCAAGGACCGCGAAAACCCAGAGGTTCGGCGAATGGGGGCAAACCGCACGCCCGCTAATCGGCCGTGGTTCAGGCACCCAGGTCCGTAAGCTGTATCGGAACCGGACGTTCGAGAGAGCATGCCTTTCGCGATGTTACTATGTCGGCAGAGACGCCAGCGATACCGATACGTGCGCGCGAAGCGACGATGCGGGCAGCGTCGGCCGCGGCAAGTCCCTTGACGAGACGCATGCCAATGACTGCTTTCGCCCAAAGCAATTTCGCTTTTGACAGGCATCTGGAGCCTGTTTTGAGTTCCGACGATCAAAGGCGCTGTTTGCCTCAAGCGATCGCTGATAATTCGATCGAGCGGCGCAAATTATCGACTCGTCGAGAGTAATCCGCCAGATCGTCAATGTCGGACTGCTGGTCTCGCGCCAACCCGGCACGAAAGACGTAGCTGCTTCCAGCGAGCGGGATTTTGAAGTGAAGCGCCCATGCCATCTTGTTTTTCGATTTCATGAATGGTGCGTGTATCTGCTTGAACATGCCGTTCTCCATCGGTTCCATGACCATGGACAGATGATGCCCAGGATACGTGGTGCGCGGAATCATACGTGCGTCTAGGTTTGGTGGACGCAAGGCGAACGCCTTGCTGGCGGTGGAATCTCGCGCCCCACGAGGTCAACGAGCTCTATGGGTATCATCCGTGGAAAGCCGACCTTTGCGATTTTCCGGGACAAGATGGTCCAGAGCCCGCTCCACCACGTGAATCGCCAGCAGTGCCGAAGGGGCCGGGTCTGGGATCTGCCGACATTCGCCGCCGATCGACGAACTGCTCCAGGTGGAACGCAACCTCGCGAAATTCGAATCCGTCTCCGGAAAAACATTCTTCGGTCCGTATCGAGCCGTCGCTCACGGGCTGCGGGGGCCTTTACAGGGAGATTTACGGCAAGCTGTCGCTCGTCCCATGAGACGGTGCGAAGCTGTATGTTGCCGTCCCGAGAGACGGAGAGACGGCTCCAGACCCGCGTCGAGACACCAGACCGGACGGCCGACGAGGTGCCCGCCAATGGAGCAGCCCAGGCGGCCGGCAAATCGTGCCTGGTCGGGACAAGCGGCTCCACACGCTATCCAATTGCCCGCCCGATGATGATTGAAAGAAGATCACCGGCCGAAACGATTTCACTCAGCACCGCACGCTTGGGTGAGTTTGCTTGGTCTTGCGCTTGCCTGTCAGGAAGACAGGTGCCCTGCCGCCAGTTCTGTCCGGCAAGCCTCCCCAAAATCAAGGAGAAAGTTCATCGCGCCGGAACGCGCAAGATCCCGAATTTCAGAGAGCGAGCGATTGGGCGTCAAGTAGGTCTCGACGATCCTTGCCATCGCGAGTTCGGCCGCGTCCACGACCGGACGGGTTGAGATCAGCCGCATCTGGGCGACCAGTGCATAAAGTAGCACGAGGTCGGAGACGTCGTCCTTCTGGTGGCTTATTGCGTCGCCGTAAAGCCGCGTCGCCTCGGCTATGAAGTCCGAAAAGAGCTTCTCGCGTTTGGCAGCATCTGCCTCGCGTTGTTTTTCCTTCACTTGTGATCGATGCGTCATCCAGGTCGTGGCAAACGAGGTCAGGCTGCCAATCGCGATTCCGGCGAGTCCCATCAGAGCAGAGATGTATGCGTCCACGAGAATTCTCCTTTCGAAACGAGCCGGGCGCGCGCGACACGTAAAATACAGGGCGGATGGGCGGGGAGGGCTGCAATGCCATGTGTGCCAGGCCCAATCGTGCTAGACATGAATTCAAAGGCTTACCGGCGCGAGGCTTAGTGTTCCGGGGCGGGCGGTGGGCCTACCCACACGCCAGCTGGTACTTCCGGGATGCAATTCGCCAATCCGTCGAGCATGCCTTGCAACACGCCCTCGCTCAGCTCATCAATCTTGCCGCTAGGGCCGACGAGGCCGTCTACCAGCAGCAAAGTCAGTCCATGCATTTGCGACCAGAATATTAGAATGGCGCCATCGATCGTACGCGTGTTTGCCGCAGTGTTGGGAATGAGGCGCCCGAGAGCGCCGTCGCATATCGCCTCTACTACAAGTGCTTTCATGCTGTGGGCTGCGGTTCTTTCGATTGCAGGGCGCCCATCGTCCTGGCCACCAAGGTAGCCCCCGAACATCAGTCTGTAGAGCGCCGGATTGTTGACACCGCCGCAAACGTAGGCGCGCGCGATAGCTGCTAGGCGCTCGCGCGGACTGTCGAGTTCCTTCGTCGCATCGCTCATCTGCTTCGCAAGGAGCTCGAATCCGACCGCCGAGACGGCGGCCAGCAATTCGCGCTTGTCGGCGAAGTGTTTGTAGGGGGCGTTGTGACTGACTCCTGCGCGTCGGGCGAGCTCCCGCAGCGAAAATTCCGTGCTCTGGGATTCGCTGAGGACATCGAGTGCGGCGCCTACGATCGCCCTATGCAGGTCGCCATGATGATACGGCCGCTGCTCTGTGGTGGAAATATCTTGGGTCATATTCGTCCACTAGGCTCTTAAGTTGCTCTTGTCAACATTTTTGACTGCGCGATGTTGACATTGTCTACTCTTGCCTCTAAGTGGGCGTTGTCAACATCTGGCAAATATCCTGTCAGCAGCAAGTTGAAGCTGGCCGATCGACAATGCGGCTCTCTTCGCAAACCGTACCGGAGCAAAAAATGCAGTCCTTTCGATTGCTGGGAATTGGTCTCGCCTGCGCAGTTCTGGCTGCGTGCGAAGAAAAGGCTGAAGTGGCGCCGCCGCGGCAGCAGGTCCGCGTCGTCGCTGCGTCGAAGGGTCAGTATCAACCGGGTGCGGAACTCACCGGCGAGGTGAAGGCAAGGGTCCAGACCGAACTCTCCTTTCGCGTCAGCGGCAGGGTTCTTGACAGGAAGGTGGACGTCGGATCGCATGTTCACGCCGGCGATGTTCTGGCGCGGCTCAACGATACCGAACAACAGGCCGACGTCAGCGTCGCCCACGCCGCGCTGGAGTCGGCGCAGGCCGTCGCCAGACAGAAGACACTCGCCTTCGACCGGGCGAAGTCGCTCCTGCAGTCACAGGCTGTTCCGCGGGCGGTCTTTGACGATGCGCAGAAGGAGCTGCTGAGCGCGCAGGCTTCCCTCGAGGCCGCCGAGGCCGCGCTCGCGACGGCAGAGGACGCGCTATCCTACACCGAGCTGAGGGCCGCCGCGGACGGTATCATCACGGCACGCGGCATCGAAGCCGGGCAGGTTGTATCAGCAGCGCAGTCGGCCTTCACGCTCGCCCATGACGGCCCCCGAGACGCAGTGTTCGATGTCTTCGAGGCATTCTTTCTGGACGGCCTGCCGCTGAACGACGTTGAGGTCGCACCGGTCTCCGACCCCGCGGGCGACGTCCACGCCAGCATCCGCGAGGTCTCGCCCGTCATAGACGCGAAGGCAGGCACGATCCGGATCAAGGTGGGGCTCCAGGAGGGCGCGCGATGGCCGCTCGGAACGCCTGTCGTGGGCAAGCTGCGCGCCTCGCCGCGCGACGGCATCGTGCTGCCCTATACCGCGATTGCATCAGCCGCAGGCCAACCCGCCGTGTGGCTCGTCAACACCCAAAAGCAATCCGTTTCGCTTCGGACGATTTCGGTCGACCGATACCGACAGAGCGATTTCGTCGTCACCGAAGGCGTCGCCGCAGACGACTTGATCGTCACCGAAGGCGGAAAATTCCTCAAGGAAGGCCAGGCAGTCGCCTGGGAAGGCAAGTGAGATGACCCTCAACCGCATATGTACCTCTCTCCCGCTTCTTCTGTCACTGTCGCTGCTTGCAGGCTGCGATCAGAACTCTGTCGCAAGGCAGGAGACGGCTCCCCGACCTGTCAAAGTCGTCATGGCTGCGGCCGAACAGGACAAAATCCCAAGCTCGCCCGGCGTAGTGCGAGCCCGCATCGAGACTGACCTGGCGTTTCGGACGCTCGGGCGAATGGTGTCCCGCAAGGTCGACGTCGGCGATCTCGTCCACAAGGGCGATGTCCTGGCGGAAATCGATCCCCTCACTCTGCAGCTCGCAGTCAAGAGTGCGCAAGCCGAACTGCGCAACGCCCAGGCGCAGTTGGAAAATGCCGCGACGACGGAAACACGCAAGCGACGGCTCGTCCAGAGCAATGCGGCAAGCGTTGCCGAGCACGATCTTGCCGAACAGCAGCTCAAATCGGCTACCGCCAATGCCGCGAAAGCGACGGCCAGCCTTGCGAAGGCGCGCGAGCAGCTAGGCTACGCTGAGCTGAGGGCCGAGTTCGACGGCGTTGTGACCGCCACGTCCGCGGAAATGGGTCAGACTGTTTCGGCCGGCCAGCCCGTCCTGAAATTGGCGCGCCTCGAGCAGCGCGACGTGGTCGTCGATGTGCCGGAAGCGCAGTTCAATCGTGTTCGCCTGGACGACCGCTTCAAGGTCGCCCTCCAGCTCGACAACAGGATCCAGGCCACTGGCGTGGTCCGCGAGATCGCGCCGCAGGCCGATCCCAGCACTCGCACCTATCGGCTGAAGATCGGGATCGATCAGGCGCCGGATATCTTCCGCCTTGGCGCCGTGGTCACTGCGACGCCGCTTATCGGAGAAAGGAAGCAGCCGATCACGCTGCCGCTCTCCGCCGTCCGCCATGAAGGCGGTACCAGCCAGGTATGGGTGGTGGATCGCGCCACCGCTCAGGTCGTCCTGAGGGCGGTTGAACTCGATGGCCCGGCGTCCGCCCCCCGTTCCGTCCTGGTGCAATCGGGCCTGCGGGAAGGGGAGGAGATCGTCATCGCCGGAGTCGATGACCTCACCGATGGACAGAAAGTGCAACTCGGACAGGAGCCACGCCCGTGAACAAATTCAACCTTTCGGACTGGGCGCTCGAGCACCGTTCGCTTGTCTGGTATTTCATGATCATGTTCGCGGTGGCGGGCCCCTTTGCCTATCTCGGGCTCGGCCGTGAAGAAGATCCGTCCTTCACGATCAAGACGATGGTGATCCAGGCCCAGTGGCCGGGCGCTTCGGCCGCGGAGGTGACGCAGCAAGTTACCGACCGCATCGAAAAGAAGCTGCAGGAACTCGATAATCTCGAACATACGAGAAGCATCACCACCGCGGGTCAGACGATTGTCTTCGTCGACCTGTTGCCGGACACCAACGCGCGCGATGTAAAGCCCACCTGGTCGCGCGTCCGCAACCTGATCGACGATATTAAGCACGAATTCCCTCAAGGCGTTGTCGGACCCTTCTTCGACGACCAGTTCGGCGACGTCTACGGCAACATCTTCGCCTTCACCGGCAACGGTCTCACTCAGAGGGAATTGCGCGATTTCGCCGAGAACGCCCGAACGCAGATCCTCAAGATCCCCGACGTCGGCAAGGTCGACATCGTCGGTGCGCAGGACGAGGTAATCTACCTCGAATTCTCCACTCGCAAGATCGCCGCCCTCGGCATCGACCGCTCGGCCATCATCGCCACGCTGCAGGCGCAAAACGCCGTCACCCAGTCCGGTTTTGTCGAAACGGGGCCGGAGCGAGTCGCTCTGCGGGTCGGCGGCCGGTTCATTTCTGAAGACACCCTGCGTGGGATCAATCTTCGGGTCAACGACCGCTTCTTCCCGCTGACCGACGTCGCCACGATCACCCGAGGCTATGTCGATCCGCCGACGTCGCTCTTCCGCTTCAACGGAAAGCCGGCGATCGGGCTGGCGATCGGTATGAAGACGGGCGGCAACCTGCTTGCCTTCGGCGAAGCGCTTGAAAAGACGATGACCAAAATCATCCAGGAGCTTCCCGTCGGCGTCGCCGTCGAACAGGTCTCCGACCAGCCGAAGGTGGTCGAGGAGGCTGTCGGGGGCTTCACCAAGGCCCTGTTCGAGGCGGTCGCGATCGTGCTCGCCATCAGTTTCATCAGCCTGGGGATGAGGGCCGGCCTGGTGGTGGCAATCGCGATCCCGCTTGTTCTCGCCATCACCTTCATGGTCATGTTCTACACCGGCATTTCGCTGCAGCGCATCTCGCTCGGAGCGTTGATCATCGCGCTCGGCCTCCTCGTTGACGACGCCATGATCGCGGTCGAGATGATGGTTGCACGCCTGGAAGCGGGCGACAGTCTCACGAAAGCTGCCACCTACGTCTACACATCGACGGCCTTTCCGATGCTGACCGGTACTCTGGTTACGGTTGCGGGCTTCATCCCCGTCGCTTTCAACAGGAGCAATGCCGGCGAGTTCACCTTCACGCTTTTTGTCGTCATTGTAGTTTCGCTGATCGTTTCGTGGGTGGTCGCGGTCGTGTTCACGCCGCTGATCGGTGTGACCATTCTACCGAAGTCGATGAAGAAGCATGCCGAGCACAAGGGCCGCTTCGCGAAGGCGTTTTCAAGCCTGCTGCAATTCTGCCTGCGTTGGCGCTGGATGACGATCGTCGCTACGGTTCTTCTCTTCGCCGGATCGGTCGTCGGTCTGTCGATGGTACAACAGCAGTTTTTCCCGAGCTCCGACCGTCCGGAACTGATCGTCGACTGGAACCTGCCGCAGAACAGTTCGATTGCGGAAACCAGCCGCCAGATGGCCCAGTTCGAGCGAGAGATGCTGACGAACAACCCTGGCGTCGAGCATTGGTCGACATATGTGGGAAGGGGCGCGCCGCGCTTTGTCCTTTCCTTCGACGTGCAGCCGGCAGACGTTTCTTTCGGCCAGACGATCATCGTCACCAAGGGACTCGACGATCGCGACAAGCTGAAACAGCAGATGGAAACCTACCTTCAGAAGACCTTTCCGGGGACGGACGCCTACGTGAAGCTTCTGGACATCGGACCTCCGGTCGGCAAGCCGATCCAGTACCGGGTTTCCGGCGAAAATCTGCAAACGGTGCGCGATCTGGCGCAGAAACTGGGCTCTATCGTCGGCACCGATCCCTCTCTCCGGAACCTTGCCTTCGACTGGAACGAGCCGGCTCGTGTCGTCAAGATAGACGTGCTGCAGGATAAGGCGAGGCAGCTCGGTGTCTCGTCTGAGGACATCGCCGTGGCGCTCAATACCGTCGTCCAGGGAAATGCCGTGACGCAGGTTCGCGATGACATCTATCTGGTCGATGTCATCGGCCGGGCCGCGAAAAAGGAGCGTGGCTCGATCGACACCCTGCTTGACCTGCAACTGCAGACCAGCAGCGGTCAATCGGTGCCGCTATCATCGGTCGCAACCTTCCGCTATGAGCTCGAACAGCCGACAATCTGGCGGCGCGACAGAATTCCGACGATCACCATCAAGGCCGGGATCGGCGATGCAACGCAGCCGGCGACCGTTGTGAAGGCGCTCTCTGAGAAGGTTTCGGCCTTCGAAAAGACCCTGCCGGCCGGGTATTCGGTCAAGATCGGCGGGGCGGTCGAGGAAAGCGCCAAGTCGCAGGGTCCGATCGCGAAGGTGGCACCAGCCATGTTCGTCGTCATGGCGACGCTGCTGATGATCCAGCTTCAAAGCTTCCACAGGCTGTTCCTGGTCTTCTCGGTCGCACCGCTGGCCCTCATCGGCGTCGTCGTGGCGCTGCTCGCCAGCAACTCGCCCCTCGGGTTCGTGGCGCTGCTGGGCGTGCTCGCGCTCGTCGGCATCCTCATCCGCAACTCGGTGATCCTGATCGTGCAGATCGAGGAGTTGCGCGCAGAGGGAATGTCGGCGTGGAAGGCGGTGGTGGAGGCGGCCGAACACCGCATGCGGCCGATCATGCTCACCGCCGCAGCCGCGACGCTGGCCCTCATTCCGATCTCGCACGAGATCTTCTGGGGTCCCATGGCCTACGCGATGATGGGCGGGATCGTCGTCGGCACGGCGCTGACACTTCTCTTCCTGCCGGCGCTCTACGTCACCTGGTTCCGGATTCCCCGCGAAGTCGAGCAGAACTGAGATGACAACATTCCTCTCCCATCCCGGTGCCCGGGGTCTCGCCGGGCATGGATTCACCACGGCGATTGCCGGCCGCATGGGTCGGGCCGTTCCGGTTCTTTTGGCCCTATCAATCGCTACATCGGGCTGTGCCGGCCGGGTGCAGGATGTCCTCCAGCCTCTCGCCGTGGCTCCGACCGGCACCACTAGGGTCACCATGCTGGTCGCCACGACGCGCAAGGCTTCGGAGGATCCCGGCAAGCTCTATTCCGGGGACCGCGGGACTGCGATCTCCCTCAACAGCGTCGACGTGTCCATTCCGCCTGACCGGAACCGCAAGATCGGCGAGGTGCAATGGCCGTCCCGGATGCCGCCCAATCCGCAAAAGGAGTTCGCGGTCACGAAGGTCGCCAAGGTTCAGTCCGAAGGGCAGGCCTTCGACTGGTACCGGGCAAATCGAAACAAGAAGCACCAGGTCGTCATCTTCGTTCATGGATTTAACAACACCTATGCCGACGCCGTCTTCCGCTTCGCGCAGATCGTCCATGATTCTGGAACCGATGCCGCACCGATCCTCTTCACCTGGCCATCAAGGGGCCGTGTCTTCGACTACCTCTACGACAAGGAGAGCGCCAACTATTCGCGTCGCGCTCTGGAGGATCTGATCCTTCAGGCGGTCAACAGTCCGGACGTCTCCGATGTGACGATCCTCGCCCATTCCATGGGCGGCTGGCTTGCGGCCGAGGCGCTGCGCGGCGTCGCTATGCGCGAGAAGTCAATCCCGACGAAGGTAAAGAACGTCGTTCTCGCATCGCCGGACATCGATATCGACGTGTTTCGTCGCCAGTTCACTGAGATGGGACCGAAGCGGCCGCACTTTGTCATCCTGACGTCGACACGCGACAAGGCGCTGGAGATGTCGGGCTGGCTATCGGGTGGCGTGAGCCGTGTCGGCGGGTCCGATCTCAGACCCTATGAGCCTCTTCTCGACGAACTCGGCGTGTCCGTCATCGACACGAGCGCCATCGCGACGAACGATCCGCTCGGCCACAATGCTTTCGCCGACAGTCCGGAGATCGTACGCCTGCTCGGGCGCCGCCTTGCAGGGCAGAGCCTGGAGGGCGGAAAGGCAAGCGTTGCGGACCAGATCGGCGTGACAGCGGCCAATTTCGCTGGTTCCGCAGCGCGTGTGGCCGTTGCGGCTCCGGTCGCAGTCATCAGTCCGGAGGAACGAGAGGTCCTGAAGCGGGAGCTCTCGTCGAGTGGGGCGAAGATGGCGGATGGGCAGATTGCGTATTGAGCGTCAACCGCCTCGCTCAGACGCTGTCTGAGACCCGCCCATGATATGGACGAGATAGGATTGGCAAATGGAAGTTGGCACGACTGTAGGAAACCGGCTACAGGCCCGCTATCGCTCCTCGATCGTCGAAGCCGGCACGGCAGCGTGCCGGCTGTACGGACCGTCGAAAACAAACGTCGCCGATATCGCTCGACTGCTGGGGAAATCGCCGGCGAGCGTGTACAAAATCTTCCCCTCCAAGGCGGCGATTTGGAATGCCATTGCCGGGAATTTTTTCGAAACTGATCTCCGATTCAGCTCGTCTGTCGATGGTGAGCTTGTGAGTGCAGCGCGTTGCCTGAGTGAAACCGCGCTCGGACAACATGATTCGATGCTGAAGGCCCGTCACGAGGACGGCCATATGTTCAAGCTCGTTGTTCTTGCCGCGGAAGGCGGTTGGTCGTCCTTCGAGCACTATCTGAAGCGATTCCGAAGCTATGTGGGCGCCCTCATCCGCGCTGGCATCGCGACGAATGAGTTTGCTCCGCGGAATGTTGACATGGCCGCTTCGTGCTTTTGCGCGTCAATCATCGCCCTTTGGGATCCTAGAGTTATTGGAGCGGTGCCTTCGAGCGACTGTGAGCTAACAGCCCTCGAACTCGTTTCCTTTGCAGTGGCAGGTCTCCGCGAAATTTCATGATGATGGACAGCGACAACCAAAGAATAATTGCGGAAACTAAGGTCGCGGGGGAGCCGGCCGCGAATGTTGTCGTGCACCGCCGATCAACGTGATCGCGAGTGGGCTGGCGACCGGCAAGGCGACGCGGGCATCCGCTATGGCGGGTCTATCGAGAAAGACATGATCTCCATTCCGATTGGTCCTCGTCTCCAGCAGATGGCGCTTGCAGCGGCACCGTCCTACATCGAGAAGCACGATCAACCTGAAAATCCAGCCCAACTGACGGACCACTACGCGATCCGATACAGGTTGCCCGGCAGACCGCTCCTTCCCTGGGCGTTGCGAAACGCAGACAAAACGGCAAACGTGAAGCCTTTGACGCACCTGGTTCTGAGCGTGAACGCATTGAACACGGGATTGAGCTACGCCCAAGCCGGACTGGGCATCATCGGCACGTTCCGCAACTGGCTTGACGATGACTTCCGTGCCGGGACTTTGGTTCCCGTCTTGCCCGACTGGTGGGCTGAGCAGGAGGGGCCACGCCTCTACTATCCAAGGCGCTTCACGTCCACGCCGCTGCGTGCATTCATCGATGTCTGCCGCAGCGAAACCACGATGACGTGAACCGCTGTCATTCGTCCGCTTCGGGCCAATATTGAGCTTGCACGTCTCGATCAGCGAGGCGATGGTCGCCCAATTCTCTGCGCCATGTCATGCCCGGCGAAGAGAGCATTCTTTCGGTTGAGCGTTATCGGCCGGATGGTTCTCTCGACGCCGACCGCGCAGGGTGGTTCGGCTTCAACCCATACCGCTCGAGCCTAGCATACAGTCGCAATTGCGAGGTTAACGGTCGGAAGACCATGATTTTCACTTATCCGGCGAAAGAAAATTTGCAATCGTTGATTTTGCGGCGCACAATATTTTGCAGTGCGAGACGGAGGGCCAACGATGAGGATCTGCATCTACAAATCAGATGACGAGCCGGACGTGACGCTCTTTTTGCGGGAAGGCGTGGCGGTGCCTGCAAACGCCAGAAAACAGAAATGGCGGCACTTTAAAGCAGTCACTCGAGATGAGGTCAGCGCGGACCTCCTAAAGAAGATTGAGGTCGCGAACGGTTCTCTTTTTATTCAACTTGGCTCGTCGCTGTGAGGTCAAGCTCATGTTCGGGCCGATTGCGATAGCGTAGGCTAAATGCGCGAGAACGGTCTGGGTTGCTGCCCGCGTACATCCGGCTGCTGAACCACGGCTTTGAGCCTAAGAAGGTTTAAGGTGTCGATTTCAAGATCGGGCTCGGTGTCGCTTGGAACAGCGAAGATCGGACCGCCTCCCGCGACGACATCATCGATATCGCTCGCTCGCTGGTGCGAGCCAGGCCGGTGAGGGGGGAGGGAGGGGGCCGTTGATTGCGAGAATCTCAATTAAATGGCGATCCCGGTCCGAAAGCGGAACACTCGGTCGTTGGGCAGTCGGTTCCGCTCCTGCTGCGCACCGCTCACGCTGAAGCTCCTGCGGCTGCCCTTCCTCACGCCCTCGTGTGACGCGAATCCCGCTTTCCCGCGCGTTTGACGTGTCGCTATGCTGAAACCTCCGATACGCTTATTTGTATGCTGGTCGATCCTGGCGGATCGGCAGTGAACCGCATGGCCTGCCAGGCAATGATGGCGCATTCCTCGTAGCCTTGCGTCCGACGCAAGTGGTCCGCTACTGCGAAGGGCGTTCGACAAAACGTTGGAAAAAAGCTGCGACGGGATGGGCCTCGGTCGAAACTCGGTTTCCCGCACATCTCTGACAACGTCATTGTATTGGGATTTTTCGCAATTGGTCGGCGCCATTCTGGTCGCCGGCATCGATCCAACTATTGACCGTCAATCACGCTTTGCCGCATCCCTCCAGGCGCGCTCGAACGGTAGGCGCCAAGCGTGCGGGGCAACGAGTTGGTGGATCGACTTCGGCCCCCAGCCGCCCTGGTCGTAGAGGCGTACGGGCGGCGGGTTATCGAGGAGAGGTTGGGAAACCTCCCAGAGCCGCTCAATACCCTCGGCCGTAGTGAACAGCGTGTGGTCACCGCGCATGGCGTCGAGGATCAGACGCTCATAAGCCTCCAGAACTTCGCCAATCAGGCCGGTTTCGCTCATGGCGAATTGCAGCGAGAGCTTGTCGAGCCGGAAGCCCGGTCCAGGGCGCTTGCCATAGAAGGAAAGCGAGACCTTGGAGGCATCAGCAAGGTCGAAGGTGAGGTGGTCAGGGCCCTGTGCCCCCACGCCAGAGCCGGCAGGGAACATCGATTTCGGGGGCTCGCGGAATGCGATCGAAATAATGCGCTGCCCCTCGGCCATGCGCTTGCCGGTACGCAGGTAGAAGGGCACGCCAGCCCAGCGCCAATTGTCGATGGCGCATTTTAGGGCGATGAAGGTGTCAGTGTCGCTTTCGGGATCGACGCCAGGCTCACTACGGTAGCCAATGTATTGACCGCGCACCACGTCCCGCGGCTCAATCGGCAACATGGAGCGGAACACCTTGTTCTTCTCTTCCGAGATTGGCGCAGGCTCAAGGGCAGTAGGCGGCTCCATCGCCATGAAGCCGAGGATCTGGAAGAGGTGGGTCACCACCATGTCACGATAGGCGCCGGTGGTCTCGTAAAAGGCGGCACGGGTGGAAAGGCCGAGCGTCTCCGGAACGTCGATCTGCACATGGTCGATGAAATTGCGGTTCCAGATCGGTTCGAACAGGCCATTGGCAAATCGGAAGGCCAGGATGTTTTGCGCCGGCTCCTTGCCGAGGAAATGGTCGATGCGGAATATCTGCTTCTCGTCGAACACTTCGTGCAACTTCTTGTTCAGCGCAACGGCACTGGCAAGGTCCGTGCCGAAGGGCTTTTCCATGATGATGCGGGAGCGTTCAGTCAGCTTAGCCTGGGCGAGGAGTTGCACGGCCAGAAGGGCGGCACTTGGTGGCACGGATAAATAATGCACGCGCCGCGTCTCGGCGCCCAGTCCTTCCTCGGCCCTGTCGACCGCTTCCTTGAGAGCATTGGCGCCGGCAGCGAGCGGGACGTAGTCGAGCGATGCGGCAAACGCTTCCCATTCGGACTGCGAGAACTTGCGAGTCAAGAACTTGTCCAGCGAGTCACGGGCGATGGTGCGGAAGGCATCGGCATCGATGTCGTCGAGCGAGACGCCGATAATGCGGCACCCTGGGATGAAGCCCGCATTGGTGAGGTGGAACAGCCCGGTCAGTAGCTTGCGCCTTGAGAGATCGCCCGTTGCGCCGACGAGCACAACGACCTGTGGATAGCCGGGGCCAACCCGAGTTGAATTCTTGCGCAAAACACTCATCCTCAAGTCTTCCGTTGTCCCTTGGGGATGGAGGTCGACCCCAGCTCCGCGCTGCCGCGAAGCGGCTATCTTCGTGCGTGATGCCATGACGTTGAAGCTCACCCCTCTAAGGTTAAATAGAGGCATGGATTGAGGTGCGGAGCAAGGGGCGGCAATACCGTCCCGAAGTGCCGCGTCTTAGCGACTTCGGTCGCTCCTTGTCGACTTTCTTGATAGCAATGTCTTGAGCACCTCAGTCAGTAAGATGACCCAACTCAGAGGCGCAGGGCGATTATTGACAGCAAATCCAAAGCTGACAGCACTCGGGGCTTCGATATCAGTTGCCTTTGAATGCCGTTTGTCAAAGATCGAGGTTTGCAGTCAGGGCAGCGTGCCATCCGGAGGTGACGCCACCGCCAGCCAGCCATTGAAACCGTCGAACCTTGCTGCGTATTCAGGCCAACAGGACGGTCACGAGTTCGAACCCTATCAAGACGGCCATACTGTAATCGAGGCGACTACTTTTCGAGGCGCACGCCTTTGCCGCCACTTGGGGAGGCTCCCTCGTCCAGAAATATGATGCCGCGCTCCTGATAGACACGTTTGATCGCTTCGATTGTGACAGGCTGCGGACCGCGGGGCCCAATATCGTCCTGCTCGACACGGCTCACGGTATTGGCAGTGACCTTCGCCAACCCGGCGACTTCTCGTACGCCAAGCTTCAACATGGCACGTGCAGCTCGAGCTTGAGCAGGATTCACCGCGACCTCATATTTATTTCGATACAGGGTATTGACGTAGACTTCGTATTATTATAGATACACTGTATTTATGGCTCCATCAATGAATGTGGCTCTAACTGGGCGTATTTTGCGCCCGGCACGCATTTCTATGCTCACCAGCTGCCATCGGAGTAAATTGCACGGAACTACGCCAGCTATCCTACTTCGTCGCGGTGGCCGAGGAGCTGCATTTCGGCAGGGCGGCAGCAAAGGTGCATATCGCCCAGCCAGCTTTGTCGAACCAGGTGATGGCGCTCGAGAAGGAACTCGGCGTGCAGCTGTTCCTCCGCACGACACGGCGGGTGGAACTGACAAGGGCAGGGGCGGCCTACTACGAGCGTGCTGTCCGGATCCTGAGCGAAGTGGATCTGTCGAGGGAGATCGCCCGCTCGATTGCCGGCAAGACCACGCGGAAGATTGCGATCGGCACCGTCTATCCCGCCACMATCGGCGTGCTGCCGGCCTTCCTTGCGCGCATTGCCCGCAAATATCCCGATATCCGCCTGCATATCGAAAGCGGCACCACCGATGACATCATCCGCCATATCGAGGCAGGCCGCATCAATCTCGGCTTCATCAGGCCGGTGGAGAATATCGGCTCGCTGCGCTTCTTCTCGATTGCCCATGAACGCTACCTGCTGGCGGTCGCCAAGGAGAGCCCTCTATCGTTGAAGAGCGAGATCGACATCGAGGATCTGCGCAGTGAGAAGATCATCTCGTTCTCCCGTCAGAATCTCTCCTACAGCGAGCGCTATTTTGCGGAAAAGTTCGAGGAGCATGATCTGACCGACAATGTCGCATACACCTGCGACGACACGTTCTCGCTGGTGTCACTGGTCTCAGCCGGTCTTGGCATCGGCTTCGTGCCGGAATGGACGCAGGATCTGCCGAACCGCGGTTTCGAGCTGAAGAAGGTGAGGGGCATCGATTTCAAGATCGGGCTCGGTGTCGCTTGGAACAGAGAAGATCCAACCGCCTCGCGCGACGACATCATCGATATTGCGCGATCGCTGGCGCGGCCGGGCAGGTGAGGGGGCCGGAGATTTCTGGTGACCATTCCTTTACTGTGCATCGCACTCAAATATAGCCCTCCATTCTTGCGACTGCCATGCCGACTTGGTTGTGGCCGTGATGCCGATACCACCATCGAAAGCATAGGGTCACCGGAATGTCTCCTAATGCTACAATCCAACTAGGTTTCCGTTCGCATGGAGATGACATGTCGGAACGATTGGAACGCGTTCTTCAACATCTAAAGTCTGCCAGACCGATCGCCGAGAAAAGCCCAACGCTTGGCAAAGTGGTCGAACTGATCGACGAGGCGATCATCGAGGCCGAGAGCAAGTTGAAGGCAACGCGCAGTAACGACGGAAGAAAGCAGTGACGCAGCAATTATTGCACGCGCTTGAGCGGGCCAGGTGAGGGACAAAGGGGCCGGCTAACGATTGCAAAAGGTACGCGAGGTGCGCCCGGCCAGAAAGCGGAACACGAGCTCGTGGGGCAGTCGGTCCCGCGTCTGCTTCGCACCGCTAACGCTCCTGCGGCTGCCCTTCCTCACGCCTCGTGTGACGCGAATTCCCGCTTTCCGGCGCTCGGGCGCGCAGAAGGGTAGTCTGTCCCGCACCTTTGACGCGGACGCTATGCTGAAAGCTCCGATACGCTTCTTTGTCTGCAGGCCGAAATGTCGATTACGCCACTTTGCCTCGCAGCAACTCGGCAAGCTCGACCGCTTCGAGGCGTGCCGATGTCTCCCGGAAGCACTGTTCAACCCTAATGAGACGCTGTTTCACCAAACAATAAGCCCAGGACCAGAAGGGAAGCAAAGGACAGAACCAATCCTGTCCGCGCGACAGTGGCTGCTTTGCGCAAGGAACGAAACTCATCGGCGACGTAGTACCTCTCGAAGCGGCTGCGCTTGCGCGCCTGTCGTTCCCGGCGACTTAGGCCTTCGTCTCCTGGCTTATCGACCAAGCAGCCGGTTTCGCCTAACACCCGGATAATGACCCAAAAACCGATCGCGAAGCACACGACAAATGCACTAAAGCAGGCCCAAACTGCTAGCTGCAAAACGAGCGGTTTACCTACCATTCTTGGGTGTCTTCCGAAGCGGGTGGATGAAGAGTCTGCCAGGGTTCGGGCCCACTCAAGCCTCGGCTGCCGCGCGAAAATCGTATCATGCCGCGCGTATAAATGTTCGTCGCTCCAATAGGCAGCGATCTAACCACCATCATCGATTTGGGTTGCCCCCGATCCTGATATTACCCAAATATCCTTGCCGAAATCACAATTCTCTTGTCATCGACGTCTTAGGATATGCCGCCTTCCGCGAACGCGCACTGCTGAGAATTTGGGAACAGCTTGTCTGGCCACGCATCTGCTGCCGAGCATGCCAGCGGAGAAAGGGCTACGAAAGCGATATGGGTTGAGGCGGCCAGTGTGTATCGCACCTAACAGAAGCCATTGAGCTTCAGGATTTTATGGGCATCGATCGTTGCCCGCAGATCCTCCTCTGACGCGCGGTCTCCGTCCGCGGTCTCCGTCGTTT
>NZ_JBFTPM010000046.1:0-18794 GCF_056398505.1 Rhizobium sp. 01T437 | reverse complement strand
GCCTTGAACTCACCGAAGTACTTCGTGATCGCTGCCGTCAGAGACGTCTTGCCGTGGTCAACGTGGCCGATCGTGCCAATGTTGACGTGCGGCTTGTTGCGCTCAAACTTACTCTTTGCCATTTTCGGCTCTCCATTCTTTGGCCCCGAGGGGCGCTAATTCTTGTTATCGGTCAATTGGTATTCCGGTCACTTCTGACCGGAATACTTTGCCTGGATTTCGGTTGCGACGTTCGACGGGACCGGCGAGTAATGATCGAAGGTCATCGTGTACTGAGCACGGCCCTGCGACATGGAGCGCAGGTTGTCGACGTACTTGAACATGTTGGCCAGCGGGACGTTGGCGTTGATAACAACGGCTACACCGCGGCTTTCCTGACCCTGGATCTGACCACGGCGGGAGTTGAGGTCGCCGATAACGTCGCCGACGTAATCTTCCGGGGTAACGACTTCGACCTTCATCATCGGCTCGAGGAGCTGAGCGCCGGCCTTCTTTGCCGCTTCACGGAAGCAAGCGCGGGAAGCGATTTCGAACGCCAGGACAGAGGAGTCGACGTCATGGAAGGCGCCGTCGATGAGCGTGGCCTTGACGCCCAGCATCGGGAAGCCTGCCAGCGGGCCGGAAGACAGAACGCTTTCGATACCCTTCTGAACGCCCGGGATGTATTCCTTCGGAACAGCACCACCAACGATCTTGGACTCGAACTTGAAGTCTTCGCCTTCAGGGTTCGGTTCGAAGACGATCTTGACGCGTGCGAACTGACCGGTACCACCGGACTGCTTCTTGTGCGTGTAGTCTTCTTCGTGCTGGCGCGTGATGGTTTCGCGGTAAGCAACCTGCGGCGCACCGACGTTTGCTTCAACCTTGAACTCGCGGCGCATGCGGTCGACGATGATGTCGAGATGCAGTTCGCCCATGCCGGCAATGATCGTCTGACCGGATTCCTGGTCCGTCTTCACGCGGAAGGACGGATCTTCTGCTGCCAGGCGGTTGAGCGCGAGGCCCATCTTTTCCTGGTCGCCCTTGGACTTCGGTTCGATAGCGATCTGGATGACCGGCTCCGGGAACTCCATGCGCTCGAGGATAACCGGCTTCAACGGGTCGCAGAGCGTGTCACCCGTCGTGGTTTCCTTGAGACCTGCGAGAGCAACGATGTCGCCGGCAAAGGCTTCTTCGATGTCTTCACGCGAGTTGGAGTGCATCTGCAGCATGCGGCCGACGCGCTCGCGCTTGTCCTTGACCGTGTTCATGACCGACGAGCCCTTTTCGAGCTTGCCGGAGTAGATGCGGGCGAAGGTGAGCGAACCGACGAAGGGGTCGTTCATGATCTTGAACGCGAGCATGGACAGCGGCTCAGAATCGTCTGCATGACGCTCGATTTCAGCTTCCGTCTTGAAGTCGATGCCCTTGATCGCCGGAATGTCGAGCGGCGACGGCAGGTAATCGACAACGGCGTCGAGCAGCGGCTGGACGCCCTTGTTCTTGAAGGCGGTACCGCAGAACATCGGATGGAACTTGACGTCGATCGTGCCGCGACGAACGAGTTCGCGGATCTTGTCGTTGTCGGGCATGTTGCCTTCGAGGTAGGCTTCCATCGCAGCTTCGTCGATCTCGACAACGGTCTCGATCAGCTTCTCGCGATATTCTTCAGCCTTAGCCTTCATGTCGTCCGGAATTTCAACGACATCCCACTGAGCACCGAGGGATTCGTCACGCCAGATGAGAGCATTCATCTCGACAAGGTCGATAACGCCCTTGAAGTCGCTTTCAGCGCCGATCGGCAGCTGCATGACGACAGCGATCGCACCCAGACGGGTCTTGATCATCTCGACCGAGCGGTAGAAGTCCGCGCCGGTCTTGTCCATCTTGTTGCAGAAGATCATGCGCGGAACGTTGTACTTCTCAGCCTGACGCCAGACGGTTTCCGTCTGCGGCTCAACACCGGCGTTGGCATCGAGCAGCGCGATGGCGCCGTCGAGAACGCGAAGCGAACGCTCGACTTCAATGGTGAAGTCGACGTGGCCGGGGGTGTCGATGATGTTGAAACGGCGCATCTTGCCGTCACGGCCCTTCCAGTAGGTCGTGGTCGCAGCGGACGTGATCGTGATGCCGCGCTCCTGCTCCTGCTCCATCCAGTCCATCGTGGCTGCGCCATCGTGGACTTCACCGATCTTGTGCGACTTGCCGGTGTAGTAAAGGATACGCTCGGTCGTCGTGGTCTTGCCGGCGTCGATATGCGCCATGATACCGAAATTGCGGTAGTCTTCGATCTTATATTCGCGAGCCATTATGGACTGCCTTTCGATATCGTTCGGGATTACCAGCGATAATGCGAGAACGCGCGGTTGGCATCAGCCATCTTGTGCGTGTCTTCGCGCTTCTTGACCGCAGAACCGCGGTTGTTGGATGCGTCGAGAAGTTCGCCCGAAAGACGATCGATCATGGTGGTCTCGTTGCGCTTGCGAGCGGCAGCGATCAGCCAGCGGATGGCAAGAGCCTGGCGGCGCTCCGGACGAACGTCGACCGGAACCTGATAGGTCGCACCACCAACGCGGCGCGAACGGACTTCAACATGCGGAGCGATGTTGTCGAGCGCGGAATGGAAAACCGTCAGCGGCTCCTGCTTCGACTTGCCCTGCACGGAGTCAAACGCGCCGTATACGATGCTTTCAGCGACGGACTTCTTGCCGTCGAGCATGATGGCGTTCATGAACTTCGTGACAACGAGGTCACCGAACTTCGGGTCCGGATTGATCTCGCGCTTTTCTGCTTTATGGCGTCTGGACATACTTCTCGTCTCTTTAACCGTTAAGGCGCTCTACCACGCGGAGGACTTCGCGCAGCGCCGGGATTTCACTTTCAAGCCTTTCCGGGCGATATCGCCCGGGGCGAAATTACTTCGGACGCTTCGCACCGTACTTGGAACGGCGCTGCTTGCGGTTCTTGACACCCTGGGTATCGAGAACGCCGCGGATGATGTGATAACGGACACCCGGAAGGTCCTTTACGCGGCCGCCACGGATCATGACGACAGAGTGTTCCTGAAGGTTGTGGCCTTCACCGGGAATGTAACCAATGACTTCGAAGCCGTTGGTGAGGCGGATCTTTGCGACCTTACGCAGAGCCGAGTTCGGCTTCTTCGGCGTCGTGGTGTAGACGCGGGTGCAAACGCCGCGCTTCTGCGGGTTCTCCTGGAGAGCGGGAACCTTATTACGCTTTACGTTCGCCTGGCGAGGCTTGCGGATCAGCTGGTTTACGGTAGGCATTCAACCATCCCTTACGTTTGTCTCAGTACCCTTGCGGGCTCGAACTTCGCCGTTTCCGGCATTGCCACACATATTTCCCTCAATGCGCAAAATATGGCCCGATCCGCTTCCGCAGATGGACCACATAGAGCAGAGGACGCAAAAAAATGCGTCATGCGTGCAGCATCATGACTTCAACGTGCGTATAGAAACTTGTTTGAGGCGATCTCCAGGGCGCGTCGCCCCAAACAGCCAAACCTCACATCGGATCTGATGGCGGGCGTACTACTGGTTTCCACCCTGTTCGTCAAGGCCGGTTAAGAAATAATCTCCGCCCCGACGGCTTGAAACCCCCTGTGAACACGCTGTTTACAGGCTCTTTAAGCCGCGTAAAGATACCCGGCAAGATAAACTTGGGCATTGCAGCAAAAACGGATAGGAATCAGTATTTGCAGACATCAAGCCCTTATATGGAATCTGCATATTGCGATTCTCAGAGAGCCGAAGGATAAGAAGATGATCGGTACACCGGACAACGACAACAATTTCGACGGACCGATGATCTTCATCATCATCGGCAAGGGCTATGAATCCGACACGAGCGAGGGCGTTGACCTGCACGTCATGCTGAAGGCCGCCGATGACGACAGCGCCGTGCGCGAAGCATTAAACGCCCTTGCCGAGGAAGGCTTCATCGAAGCCGATCTCGACCAGATCGGCATGTTGACCGAAGTTCCCTCCGATGAGCCACATGCCTCCGCCTATCAGGGTGCCCTGGACGGCGAAGTCTCGATCATCCGCTTCAGCTAAGCCTATATATAAAGAATAGCGCCTGCGCACCGGTGCAGGCTGCCTCCTCCTCACCCTCACCTTTTTCATTTTGCCGATATCAACGAGGGCAGCGAGCCTGCCGCGGGTGCCCGCGATAGCGTCGCCAGTGGCCTCAGAAAATTCCACATCCATCCTTTGCGCACCTCAAACTGCACACCGCAGTGGTGGGTCGTCTGCGTTCGGGCATCTTCCGCCGACCCTTCGATATCGACCTTCGTTCGACGTCGCCAGCGGCTTCGTTTGCCGGCATCAACCTTCCCGACACGGTATTTGCGGGACCGAAACTCCCGACGGTCCGAGTATCTGAACGCATTGCGATCGTCAGCAATCCGGCCGAGCAACGCTGGATGAATGAAGGCACCACCGTTTGCTTCGGGCCTTGCGTTCTGCCGCCATCGGGACAACAGCGCGACAACGATCTCCAGCGACCTTCCGGACAAAGAAAAACCGCCCGGATTTCTCCGGGCGGCTTTGGATTGTGGATGTCTCAAACTGGCGATTACTCGGCAGCAGGAGCGCTTTCGTTCGCCAGGTCCTGCAGCATCGGCGTTGCGGCCCCTGCCCCGGAGCCCTTGCGGCGCTCTTCCAGGATCAGGTCGTCGCGAGCCGTCGCAATGCGGCGGATCTGGGTCATGGTGCCACCCGTACCGGCCGGGATCAGGCGGCCTACGATGACGTTTTCCTTCAGACCCTGCAGACCGTCGGTCTTGCCGGCGATCGCGGCTTCCGTCAGCACCTTGGTCGTTTCCTGGAAGGAAGCGGCCGAGATGAAGGACGGGGTCTGCAGCGATGCCTTGGTGATGCCGAGCAGAACCGGATCACCGCTGGCAGGCTTCTTGCCTTCCTCGATGAGGTGGTCGTTGACGTCTTCCAGCTCGATACGGTCGACGTTGTCGCCGACGATATAGGTCGAGTCGCCTGCATCGGTGATTTCCACCTTCTGCAGCATCTGACGGACAATCACTTCGATGTGCTTGTCGTTGATGACAACGCCCTGCAGACGATAGACTTCCTGGATTTCGTTGACGAGGTAGGAAGCCAAGGCTTCCACGCCCTTGATCGCCAGGATGTCGTGCGGAGCCGGGTTACCGTCGAGGATGTAGTCACCCTTTTCGATATAGTCGCCTTCCTGAAGGTGGAAGGGCTTGCCCTTCGGGATCAGGTATTCGACCGGCTCGACACCGTCTTCCGCCGGCTCGATGATGACACGGCGCTTGTTCTTATAGTCGCGGCCGAGGCGGATCGTACCATCGATCTCAGCGATGATGGCGTGGTCCTTCGGACGGCGGGCTTCGAACAGTTCGGCAACGCGCGGCAGACCACCGGTGATGTCCTTGGTCTTGGCGCTTTCCAGCGGCGAACGGGCAAGAACGTCACCCTGGGAGACCTTCGTGCCCGGCTCGACCGAGAGGATCGCATCGACCGAGAGCAGGAAGCGGGCTTCGCCACCACGCGACAGCTTCGCGACATTGCCGCTGGCGTCCTTGATGACGATCGCCGGCTTCAGGTCCGAACCGCGCGGGGTCGAACGCCAGTCGATAACCTGGCGCTTGGTGATACCCGTGGATTCGTCGGTCGCTTCGAGAACCGAGAGACCGTCGACCACGTCTTCGAACTGAACGGTACCGGCTACTTCCGTCATCATCGGACGGGTGTAGGGATCCCACTCTGCCAAACGCTGACCGCGCTTGACCTTGTCACCTTCATCGACGTGCAGCTTCGAACCGTAGGCAACACGCTGCGAGGAACGCTCCACACCACGCTCGTCCAGGATCTGAACGGTTATGTTGCGGCCCATGGCAATGAGGTTGCCATCAGAGTTGCGCAGGATGTTGCGGTTCTTGATCTGCACCGTACCTTCGTACGAGGCTTCCAGGAACGACTGGTCGACCACCGTTGCCGTGCCACCAAGGTGGAACGTACGCATGGTGAGCTGCGTACCCGGCTCGCCGATCGACTGAGCGGCGATAACGCCGACGGCTTCGCCCATGTTAACAGGCGTACCGCGCGCGAGGTCGCGGCCGTAGCAGACCGAGCAGACGCCCGTCTGGATTTCGCAGGTCAGCGCCGAACGAATACGGATCGACTGGATACCAGCCTTCTCGATCTCGACGACATCCGGCTCCAGGATCATCTTGCCGGCATCGACGATACGCTCGCCGGTGATCGGATGATCGATGTTGTCAAGAGCCGTACGGCCGAGGATACGGACACCGATCGAGGCAACGACCTGGCCGGCATCGACGATGGCGGTCATGGTGAGGCCGGTTTCGGTACCGCAATCGACGTGCGTGACGATGCAATCCTGCGCGACGTCGACGAGACGGCGGGTCAGGTAACCGGAGTTTGCAGTCTTCAAGGCGGTGTCTGCCAGACCCTTACGGGCACCGTGCGTCGAGTTGAAGTACTCGTTGACGGTCAGGCCTTCCTTGAAGTTCGAGATGATCGGCGTCTCGATGATTTCACCCGACGGCTTGGCCATGAGGCCGCGCATGCCGCCCAGCTGACGCATCTGGTTCGGAGAACCACGAGCACCCGAGTGGGACATCATGTAGATCGAGTTCATCGGCTTCTGACGACCGGTCGCCGGGTCGAATTCGACAGCCTTAATGCGGGCCATCATCTCTTCGGCGACCTTCTCGGTAGCCTTACCCCAGGCGTCGACAACCTTGTTGTACTTTTCGCCCTGGGTGATGAGACCGTCGTTGTACTGCTGCTCGTATTCCTTCACCAGGTTTTCGGTGTCGTTGACGATCTTGGCCTTGGTGTCCGGAATGACCATGTCGTCCTTGCCGAACGAAATGCCGGCGCGGCAGGCATGGCTGAAGCCGAGCTGCATGATGCGGTCACAGAAAATGACCGTGTCCTTCTGGCCGCAATGACGGTAGACCGCGTCGATCATCCTGGAGATGTTCTTCTTGGTCATTTCCTGGTTGCAGATATCGAAGGTCACCTTGCCGTTCTTCGGCAGGAGTTCACCGATGAGCAGGCGGCCCGGCGTCGTTTCATAGATCTTCGAGTAGGGCTTGCCGTCCTCGCCGATCGACTTGAAGCGGCCGCGAATCTTGGTGTGCAGCGTCACGACCTTGGTTTCGAGGGCGTGGTGCAGCTCACCGAGATCGGAGAAGGCCATGCCTTCGCCCGGCTCGTTCTGGTTCATGATCGACAGGTAATACAGGCCGAGAACCATGTCCTGCGACGGAACGATGATCGGTGCACCGTTTGCCGGATGCAGGATGTTGTTCGTCGACATCATCAGAACGCGGGCTTCGAGCTGGGCTTCGAGCGACAGCGGCACGTGAACAGCCATCTGGTCACCGTCGAAGTCGGCGTTGAAGGCCGTGCAGACGAGCGGGTGCAGCTGGATGGCCTTGCCTTCGACCAGGGTGGGTTCGAAGGCCTGGATGCCCAGGCGGTGCAGCGTCGGTGCGCGGTTCAGCAGAACCGGATGCTCGCGGATGACCTCGTCGAGGATATCCCAGACTTCCGGCTTTTCCTTTTCGACGAGCTTCTTGGCCTGCTTGACGGTCGAGGAGTAACCCTTGGCATCGAGGCGGGCGTAGATGAACGGCTTGAAGAGCTCGAGCGCCATCTTCTTCGGAAGACCGCACTGATGCAGCTTCAGTTCCGGACCGGTCACGATGACCGAACGGCCGGAATAGTCGACGCGCTTGCCGAGCAGGTTCTGACGGAAGCGGCCCTGCTTGCCCTTGAGCATGTCGGACAGCGACTTCAGCGGACGCTTGTTGGCGCCGGTGATGACACGGCCGCGGCGGCCGTTATCAAAGAGCGCATCGACAGATTCCTGCAGCATGCGCTTTTCGTTACGGATGATGATGCCCGGAGCGCGCAGTTCGATCAGGCGCTTCAGACGGTTGTTACGGTTGATGACGCGACGATACAGATCGTTCAGGTCAGACGTCGCGAAACGACCACCGTCCAGAGGAACCAGCGGACGCAGGTCCGGCGGGATGACCGGAACGACCTTCATGATCATCCATTCCGGACGGTTGCCGGATTCCATGAAGTTCTCGACGATCTTCAGGCGCTTCATCAGCTTCTTCTGCTTGAGATCCGACGTGGTGTCGGCAAGCTCGGAGCGCAGGTCGCCAGCGATCTTTTCGAGGTTCATCGATGCCAGCATCTCATAGATGGCTTCGGCACCGATCATGGCCGTGAACTGGTCTTCACCGTATTCATCGACGGCGAGCATGTACTCTTCTTCGGACAGGAGCTGGTGCTCCTTGAGCGCGGTGAGACCCGGCTCGGTCACGATGTAGTTTTCGAAGTAGAGAACGCGCTCGACATCCTTCAGCGTCATGTCGAGCAGCGTGGAAATGCGGCTCGGCAGCGACTTCAGGAACCAGATGTGGGCAACGGGAGCGGCGAGCTCGATATGACCCATGCGCTCACGGCGAACGCGCGACAGCGTGACTTCCACGCCGCACTTTTCGCAGATGATGCCCTTGTACTTCATGCGCTTGTACTTGCCGCACAGGCACTCGTAGTCCTTGATCGGTCCGAAGATGCGCGCGCAGAAGAGACCGTCGCGTTCCGGCTTGAACGTACGGTAGTTGATGGTTTCCGGCTTCTTGATCTCGCCGTAGGACCAGGAAAGAATCTTCTCCGGAGAGGCGATCGAAATCCGGATGGAATCGAAGTTCTGTGCAGGCACCTGCGGATTGAAAAGATTCATGACCTCTTGGTTCATGCCTGTCTCCTTCATGGGCGAAAGCGCCCTTAGCTTGCGAGGTTGGCGGCAAATTCCCGGGAGCCGCGCCAGCGCTTAAACGACAATAACCGCAGAATGCGGCGAAAGCGTCCCTGCCCGGCCAACACGTTACGGGGCCTCGGCGGGAACTGTGTGCGCTCTTTTGAAGAGCGCACACCCTATCAAGTGGTTACTCGGCTGCGTCCGGCAGCTGGCCTGCAGCCTGCAGGTCCTCGACCTTGGAATTTTCGAGCTCGACCGAGAGACCCAGCGAGCGCATTTCCTTGACGAGAACGTTGAAGCTTTCCGGAATGCCGGCCTCGAATGTGTCGTCGCCACGGACGATCGCTTCGTAGACCTTGGTGCGGCCGGCAACGTCGTCCGACTTCACCGTCAGCATTTCCTGCAGCGTGTAGGCTGCGCCGTAAGCTTCGAGCGCCCAGACCTCCATTTCGCCGAAGCGCTGACCGCCGAACTGCGCCTTGCCGCCCAGCGGCTGCTGGGTAACGAGCGAGTACGGGCCGATCGAACGAGCGTGGATCTTGTCGTCGACCAGGTGGTTGAGCTTCAGCATGTAGATGTAGCCAACCGTGACCTGACGGTCGAACTGCTCGCCGGTACGACCGTCGTACAGCGTCGACTGACCTGTGTCCTTGAGACCTGCCAGGCGCAGCATCTCGTTGACGTTCTCTTCGTTCGCACCGTCAAAGACCGGGGTCGCGATGGAGACGCCACGCTTCCACTGATCGGCCAGACGCAGCACCGAGTCATCGTCGAAATCCTTGACCTGTTCGGCCTTCGGACCGTCACCGACAACGTCGCCGATCGTCTTGCGCAGCGGTTCGATGTTGCCGTTGGCCTTGTAGGCCTCCAGCATATCGCCGATCTGACGACCCATGCCGGCACAAGCCCAGCCAAGGTGCGTCTCAAGGATCTGGCCGACATTCATGCGCGAGGGCACGCCGAGCGGGTTCAGAACGACGTCCACATGCGTACCGTCTTCCAGGAACGGCATGTCTTCGACCGGCACGATGCGCGACACGACACCCTTGTTGCCGTGACGGCCGGCCATCTTGTCGCCCGGCTGGATCTTGCGCTTCACAGCGACGAAGACCTTGACCATCTTCATGACACCAGGAGGCATTTCGTCGCCGCGCTGGACCTTTTCGACCTTGTCCATGAAACGCTGTTCAAGGCGCGACTTGGATTCGTCGTACTGGCCGCGGAGTGCTTCGAGCTCGCTCTGGACCTTTTCGTCTTCGACCGCGAACATCCACCACTGCGAGCGGGGATATTCGGAGACGACGGCGTTGGACAGCTCAGTGCCTTTCTTGAAGCCCTTCGGGCCTGCAATGGAGGACTGGCCGCGCAGCATGTCGATCAGACGGCCGTAGACGTTACGGTCGAGGATCGCCTGTTCGTCGTCGCGGTCCTTTGCCAGACGCTCGATCTCTTCGCGCTCGATTGCCATCGCGCGCTCGTCCTTTTCAACGCCGTGGCGATTGAAGACGCGCACTTCGACGATCGTGCCGTAGGTGCCGGGCGGCATGCGCATGGACGTGTCGCGCACGTCGGATGCCTTTTCACCGAAGATGGCGCGCAGGAGCTTTTCTTCCGGCGTCATCGGGCTTTCGCCCTTCGGCGTGATCTTGCCGACCAGGATATCGCCCGGCTGAACTTCGGCGCCGATATAGACGATGCCGGCTTCGTCGAGGTTCTTCAGCGCTTCTTCCGAAACGTTCGGAATGTCGCGGGTGATTTCCTCAGGACCAAGCTTGGTGTCGCGCGCCATCACTTCGAATTCTTCGATGTGGATGGAGGTGAACACGTCGTCGGCAACGATGCGCTCGGAGAGCAGGATCGAGTCTTCGTAGTTGTAACCGTTCCAGGGCATGAACGCGACGAGCGCGTTGCGGCCGAGAGCCAGGTCGCCGAGATCGGTCGACGGGCCGTCGGCGAGGATGTCGCCGCGGTTGACCTCGTCACCGACGGTGACCAGCGGACGCTGGTTGACGCAGGTGTTCTGGTTCGAACGCTGGAACTTCTGCAGGCGGTAGATATCGACGCCGGACTTGCCGGCTTCGAGGTCTTCCGTGGCGCGGATAACGATACGCGTCGCATCGACCTGGTCGACCACACCGCCGCGGCGCGCGCCGATGGCGGCGCCGGAGTCGCGGGCGACGACCGGCTCCATGCCGGTACCGACGAACGGCGCTTCAGCGCGCAGAAGCGGAACGGCCTGACGCTGCATGTTCGAGCCCATGAGAGCGCGGTTGGCGTCGTCGTTTTCCAGGAACGGGATGAGAGCGGCTGCGACCGAAACGACCTGCTTCGGCGAAACGTCCATCAGGTTCATGCTGTCGCGCGGGGCGAGCATAACTTCGCCGGCGTGACGGCAGACGACGAATTCATCGACAAAGGAACCGTCCGACGTCAGTTCAGCGTTGGCCTGGGCAACGTAGTACTTCGCCTCTTCCATGGCGGAGAGGTAGAGTACATCGGTCGTGACCTTGCCATCGACGATACGACGGTACGGGCTTTCGATGAAACCGTACTTGTTGACGCGCGCAAAGGTCGCCAGCGAGTTGATCAGACCGATGTTCGGGCCTTCCGGCGTTTCGATCGGGCAAATACGGCCGTAGTGCGTCGGATGAACGTCGCGGACTTCGAAGCCGGCGCGCTCGCGGGTCAGACCGCCCGGGCCAAGAGCCGAGAGACGGCGCTTGTGGGTGATTTCCGAGAGCGGGTTCACCTGGTCCATGAACTGCGAGAGCTGCGAGGAACCGAAGAATTCGCGAACGGCTGCAGCAGCCGGCTTGGCGTTGATCAGATCCTGCGGCATGACCGTGTCGATTTCGATCGAGGACATGCGTTCCTTGATCGCGCGCTCCATGCGAAGCAGGCCGAGACGGTACTGGTTCTCCATCAGCTCGCCGACCGAGCGGACGCGGCGGTTGCCGAGGTTGTCGATGTCGTCGATCTCGCCCTTGCCGTCGCGCAGTTCGACAAGCATCCTGACCACGGCCAGGATGTCGTCTTTGCGCAGGATGCGAACGGTGTCTTCGACGCTCAGGTCGAGGCGCATGTTCATCTTCACGCGGCCGACGGCGGAGAGGTCGTAACGCTCCGCATCGAAGAACAGCGAGTTGAACATGGCTTCGGCCGAATCCATCGTCGGCGGTTCACCCGGACGCATGACGCGGTAAATGTCGAACAGAGCGTCCTGACGGTTCTCGTTCTTGTCTGCGGTCAGCGTGTTGCGGATGTAGGCGCCGACATTGATGTGATCGATGCCGAGAACCGGGATCTCGTCGAAATGGTTGGCGAGGATGATGCCGAGCGTCTTCTCGTCGATTTCGTCGCCGGCTTCGAGATAGATCTCACCCGTCGAGTAGTTGACGACGTCTTCGGCGAGGTAGTTGCCGTACAGATCGTCATCCGTCGCCTTGAGTGCCTTCAGGCCCTTGTCGGAGAGCGTGCGAAGCAGGCGTGGCGTGAGCTTCTTGCCAGCTTCGACAACGACTTCGCCGGTATCGGCGTCGACCATCTCGGTGATCGCCTTTGCACCCTTCAGCGTTTCCGGCTTGAAGGGAATGCGCCAGCCTTCGCCGTCGCGCTTGTAGAGCGACTTCGTGTAGAAGGTGTCGAGGATTTCCTCGCCGTCCATGCCGAGGGCCATCAGCAGCGACGTCACCGGAATCTTGCGGCGGCGGTCGATACGGGCATAGACGATGTCCTTGGCGTCGAATTCGATATCGAGCCAGGAGCCGCGATACGGGATGACGCGCGCAGCAAAGAGCAGCTTGCCGGAAGAATGGCTCTTGCCCTTGTCGTGGTCGAAGAAGACGCCCGGCGAACGGTGCATCTGCGATACGATCACGCGCTCAGTGCCGTTGACGATGAACGTACCGTTGTTCGTCATGAGCGGCATGTCGCCCATGTAGACGGACTGTTCCTTGATGTCCTTGATCGACTTCGCGCCGGTATCCTCGTCGATATCGAACACGATGAGACGGAGAGTAACCTTCAGCGGCGCGGCGTAGGTCAGGTCGCGCTGGCGGCATTCGTCGACGTCGAACTTCGGCGGTTCGAATTCATAGGACACGAATTCCAGCATGGAGGCGCCGGAGAAGTCGGTGATCGGGAAAACGGACTTGAAGACGGCCTGGAGGCCCTCGTCGGGACGACCGCCCTTGGGCTCTTCAACCATCAGAAACTGGTCGTAGGATGCCTTCTGAACCTCGATGAGGTTCGGCATTTCTGCGACTTCGGGGATTTTACCAAAAAACTTGCGTACGCGCCTGCGACCATTGAACGTAAGGGTCTGAGCCATCGTCGCTCCTTCAAAAATTGCATCCGGGCCTGCAACGGACGGGAACCGATGGCCAGTCGATCCCGTCAACCAATGAGTAATTCAACCTCGTCCCACTTCCCGAAACAGCCAGGCCGGATTGCCTTGACGCCTCGGTTCGAGACCATGCTCTTGAAGAACCCATTACCCAAAAGCCGTTTTCACGCGGCTTTTGGGTAATTCGTTCAGAAAAACGGCAAATGGGAGACGGTAAATACCGTCTCCCAAAAGACGTTCAAGATTACTTGACGTCGGCCTTTGCGCCAGCGTCTTCAAGCTTCTTCTTGATGTCAGCGGCTTCAGCCTTGTTAACGCCTTCCTTGACAGCCTTCGGAGCGGCTTCGACAAGGTCCTTGGCTTCCTTGAGGCCCAGGCCGGTGATGGCGCGGACTTCCTTGATGACGTTGATCTTGTTGGCGCCAGCGTCGACGAGGATGACGTCGAACTCGGTCTTTTCTTCTTCAACGACAGCAGCAGCAGCACCGCCAGCAGCGGCAGCAACAGCTACCGGAGCAGCAGCGGAAACGCCCCACTTTTCTTCGAGAAGCTTCGACAGCTCAGCGGCTTCCAGGACGGTCAGCGAGGAGAGGTCGTCAACGATCTTTGCGAGATCAGCCATTTTACTAGTTCCTTTTGTTCGGTTCGAACCGGTTGATTATAAACAGCGAAAAACCGCCTTAAGCGGCTTCGTCCTTCTTGGCGTAGGCCGCAAACACGCGGGCAAGCTGGCTTGCCGGTGCTGCAACAACCCCAGCGATGCGGGTAGCCGGCGTCTGGATCATGCCCAGCAGCTTCGCACGCAGCTCATCGAGCGAAGGCAGGGTCGCAAGCGACTTCACAGCTTCAGCATTGAGCGTGGTTGTTCCCATGGCGCCGCCGAGGACAACGATCTTGTCGTTGGTCTTGGCGAAATCCATGACGACCTTCGGAGCGGTGATCGGATCATTGCTGTAAGCAATGAGGGTCTGACCTTTGAAGAGATCGGCGATCCCTTCCGCTTCCGTACCCTGAAGGGCAATTTTGGCCAGGCGGTTCTTCGCGACTTTGATGGTGCCGCCAGCAGCGCGCATCTTCGAACGAAAATCGTTCATCTGTGCGACTGTAGCACCAGCATAGTGGGCCACGACAACCGAGCCGGATGCCTTGAAGACATCGTTCAGTTCCGTGACGAATTCGCGTTTTTCCGCTCTTTCCACTGCCTATCTCCAGTTGATGGGACCGCTTGAACGGACCCACCGGGTTGCCTTTGCCTCCTGGGATCAGAAGCGATCCCAAGCGGCGCTTGAGGATCCTGTCCCCTCGCGCTCCGCGCCAATTAAGGCAAAGGAGGCACAAGGCATCCAAGGCTCGAACCGATTTCCTAGAAGCAGAACTTCATGCAATTCGGGTCTTACCCGTCTCATGCAGGCAACAGTGATTAAGGGAAAACCACCTGCAATCTCGGACAGGATTCCGGATTTCTCCGGAATATCCCGGCCCCTTACGAGGCCGGAATTCTTGTTATCGGACTGACGCCCGATGAAACTTAAGCAGCAGTAACCGCTGCGGTGACCGAGCCAACTTCGATCTTGACGCCCGGACCCATGGTCGAGGAGAGCGCTACGCGCTTGACGTAGTTGCCCTTGGCGCCAGCCGGCTTTGCCTTGATGACGGCGTCAGCGAAGGCACGGATGTTTTCTTCCAGAGCCTTGGCATCGAAGGATGCCTTGCCGATGCCGGCGTGAACGATACCAGCCTTCTCGACGCGGAACTCGACAGCGCCGCCCTTGGAAGCCTTGACGGCACCTGCGACATCCATCGTAACCGTGCCGACCTTCGGGTTCGGCATCATGCCACGCGGGCCGAGAACCTTACCGAGGCGGCCGACGAGCGGCATCATGTCCGGGGTCGCGATGCAGCGATCGAAGTCGATCTTGCCGCCCTGAACGATTTCAACGAGCTCTTCCGCGCCAACGATGTCTGCGCCGGCAGCCTTGGCTTCATCAGCCTTGACGCCACGAGCGAAAACAGCAACGCGAACCGTACGGCCGGTGCCGTTCGGCAGGTTGACGACGCCGCGGACCATCTGGTCTGCGTGACGCGGGTCAACGCCGAGGTTCATCGAAACTTCGATGGTTTCATCGAACTTCGCGACAGCACGTTCCTTGACCATGCCGATGGCGGTCGTCAGAGCGTAGAGCTTGGTAGGATCAACACCTTCGTTGATCTTCTGAGTGCGCTTGCCTGCCATGGTCTTAACCCACCACTTCCAGGCCCATGGCGCGGGCAGAGCCCTCGATCATCGCCATTGCACCTTCGATATCCGCTGCGTTCAGATCCTTCATCTTGGCTTCGGCGATCGTCTTGATCTGAGCCTTGGTGAGGGTACCGGCCTTTGCGCCCTTGCCCGGGGTCTTGGAACCGGACTGGATCTTCGCTTCCTTCTTCAGCCAGTAGCTGACCGGAGGCTGCTTCATGGCGAAGGTGAAGGACTTGTCCTGGTAATAGGTGATGACGACCGGGATCGGCATACCCTTTTCCATTTCCTGCGTAGCCGCATTGAACGACTTGCAGAATTCCATGATGTTAATGCCACGCTGACCAAGCGCCGGGCCGATCGGCGGGGACGGGTTTGCCGATCCTGCCTTGACCTGCAGCTTGAGCTGGCCTGCAACTTTCTTAGCCATATATCTCTCTGCCTTTCACTGATGACCGGTTTCCCGGCCCTTGATGCCGGATCACTCCGGCGGCTGCGGTTGCGTGGTGCGGATCGCTAGGGCCTGGCTTAAGACCCCCCTCACCTTCCACGCGATGCGGCTTTCGCCGCCCGAAGAACAGTCACAAGTGACCGAACCTCGATCTCGAAAATCAGACCTTCTCGACCTGAGCGTATTCCAGCTCGACCGGCGTAGCGCGACCAAAGATCGACACTTCCACTTTCAGGCGCGAACGCTCTTCGTCCACATCCTGAACCGTGCCGTTGAACGAAGCGAACGGACCATCGGAAACGCGAACCTGCTCGCCGATTTCAAAGGTAACGGAAGCCTTCGGCCGCTCGACACCTTCCTGAACCTGACCGAGGATGCGCTCAGCCTCAGAATCCGGAATCGGAACGGGCTTATTGTCCGAGCCAAGGAAGCCCGTGACCTTCGGCGTATTCTTGATCAGGTGATAGGCCTCATCCGTCAGGTTCGCACGAACCATGACATAGCCCGGGAAGAACTTGCGCTCGGAATCGACCTTGCGGCCGCGGCGCACTTCCACCACCTTTTCGGTCGGCACGAGGATCTTCTCGAACAGGTGCTCAAGCCCCTTCTGGCGAGCCTTGTTCTCGATGTCCTCAGCCACCTTCTTTTCAAAATTAGAATATGCGTGGACGATGTACCAACGTGCCGCCATTTTCATCTCCACTCGTATCAGTTGCCGGTATTGAGCACAAAGCTCAGGGCCCAGCCAATGAGCTGGTCGGCGGCAAAGAAAAACAGCGCAGCAAAAACAACCATAAACAGCACCAT
Organism: Rhizobium sp. 01T437; assembly: GCF_056398505.1. NCBI lineage: Bacteria > Pseudomonadati > Pseudomonadota > Alphaproteobacteria > Hyphomicrobiales > Rhizobiaceae > Rhizobium > Rhizobium sp. 01T437. The sequence goes on along the minus strand of NZ_JBFTPM010000046.1, from coordinate 2,162 downwards.
GACCGTCGAGATCATCGTCTCGCGGCGCGACGGCCAAGTAACTTTAGACGTCTCCGTGCGGACCTGCTGCAGAAACGCGAATGGATTGGATTTGGATGCCATCGACTGCCCACGCAATTACGGCGCGTAAAGCTGAAACTATCAGCCCCACGCACCGCGTGTCTGTTGAACCCTAAATAAACATCGATTTCCGAATATACAAGAGGGAAACCGATGCTTAACGAAATTTGTCGCCATATGCTCAATCCTCGCCGGAACGCTGCGTTCACGTCCGCGCTGTCCGTTCAAGGAAAAATGGCAGGGGCAGTAAGGCTCGAACTTACGACCTGCGGTTTTGGAGACCGCCGCTCTACCAACTGAGCTATACCCCTTTACGCTTTGCATTCAGCCTGTTGACCTTGCGATCATCAGCCGGTGAAAGCATGGCGCTCCCTTTAAAACGGCGGCTCGGGATATGCAAGAGCGATTTTCGATTTTCAGAACCATTCTCCGCAGGCAACCGAAAGAAGCGGCCGACAGCAACGTATCTGACGGCCGGACGCGAATTGAATGCGCCCGACCGCAAGAGCTTTCTGACCGGGATCTCAGACTTTTACGTATTTGCGCCAGTCGTGCTCTTCCTTGAAGCCGAGCACCTCGCGAATCTTCCGGTTGGAAAGCAGGCCCTCATATTCGCCGATCTCACGGGTGAAGGGCACGTTCGGGAAGAATCGCTTGGCGAGTTCTCTCGACGGGGTGTTGGCCGAGACCGTATCATTGGCGGCATTGAAGACCTGGAAGCCCAATCCGTCCTTCTCAATGCAGCGATGGACGATCTGACCAAGATCGCGCGCGTCGATATAGCTCCAGGCGATGCGCTTGCGCATTTCCGGATTGGCGAAATAGGTCGGAAACTTCTCGTATTCATGCGGCTCGATGACGTTGCCGATGCGCAGCGCGTAAATATCGAAGCCTGAACGCTCGGCAAAAGCGCGCGCCGTCTTCTCGTTCAGGACCTTGGAGAGGCCGTAGGAATCCATCGGATTGACATCATAGTCCTCATCCAGCGGGAACTGGTGGAAGTCGCGATGGCCTTCGGCGAAACAGACACCATAGGTCGTCTCGCTCGACGCGACGATGATCTTCCGGATACCGAGCTTCACTGCCGCCTCGATGACATTATAGGTGCCCATCGTGTTGATGCGGAAGGTCTCGTTGTCCGGCTTGATCAGGATACGCGGCACCGCCGCAAAATGCACAACTGCGTCGAAAGGCTGTACGCCCTTGCCCGCTTCCAGATCCGGAAAATCCCGGTGCATGGAAAGCACGTTGAACATCTGGCCGCTGTCGGTGATGTCGGCGATGAGATTGGTGACTTCAGGGCTTTCGAGCGGCACGAGATCGACATTGTGCACATCATAGCCAGCATTGATGAGCCACGGCACGGCATGGCGTCCCGCCTTGCCCGAACCGCCGGTGAAGAGAATGCGCTTTTTCATGGAAAATCCTCCGCGTCATGAAATCGGAGGCATAGATAAACTCTTCCGCGCGAAGAGCAAGCGAGCGTCTCATGGGCAGGTTCAAACCCACCTCGGCCAGGAGCTTCCTCCCGGAAGCACCTGCGCTGTTACTTTTTACGGCCCGCCGGAATGTCCGGCGATCCAGTCATGCTATCATTTAACGACGCTTACTTCGTCTATCTGCACGCCAGCTGCCTGAACAACTTCCTGCGGAATTGCAGCGATGAAAAACATCGTGAAAACATACATCGCGAAAATCGTCGCAACGAATGTAGCTTTGTGAATCATCCTACTCTCCTCTCTACAGGAAGGAGTCTGGACTAAAAACGCCGGATCGCAAAACGCTTTCTGAACATGGGATGAACAAAATACTGTTATGGGACATCTTAACGATATTTTTACGACATCTCAGGAACGCATGAGGATGCCGGAAAACGAAAAAACCCCGCCGTCTCCACGGGGTTTTTCCTAAAATCGGGGATAATTCCGATTACTCGATGATCGAAGCAACGATGCCTGCACCGACGGTGCGGCCGCCTTCGCGGATAGCGAAGCGAAGCTTTTCTTCCATCGCGATCGGAACGATCAGCTCGACGTCAACCGTGACGTTGTCGCCAGGCATAACCATTTCCGTGCCTGCCAGGCATAACCATTTCCGTGCCT
>NZ_JBFTPM010000045.1:0-22265 GCF_056398505.1 Rhizobium sp. 01T437 | reverse complement strand
TTGTTCATCAGCGGCGGCATGGCAAAGTTCGGCAGGCGGATGGAGCCGGCCGGGCCGAGCAGCAGGAAGTGGTCTGCCTTCACCGCGGTTTTGAAGGGATGGTCCGCCTCCGCACGCCAGCCGGGCAGCAGCGCATCGACGCCGATCGGRTCGACGACGGCRCCSGASAGGATATGGGCGCCGACTTCGGCACCCTTTTCCAGAACCACCACCGAAAGATCCGGAGCGACCTGCTTCAACCGGATCGCAGCAGAAAGGCCCGCAGGCCCAGCTCCAACGATCACAACGTCGAATTCCATCGCCTCGCGGGAAGGCAGGCCCGTATCAGGCGACATCAGAAGCTCTTCTGCAGGTCTGGCAGCGCCTCGAAGAGATCAGCGACCAATCCATAGTCGGCGATCTGGAAGATGGGGCTTCCTCGTCCTTGTTAATGGCGACGATGACCTTGGAATCCTTCATGCCGGCCAGATGCTGGATGGCGCCCGAGATGCCGCAGGCGATGTAGAGATCGGGCGCGACCACCTTTCCGGTCTGGCCGACCTGCCAGTCGTTCGGCGCATAGCCGGCATCGACGGCCGCACGAGACGCACCGACGGCAGCGCCGAGCTTGTCGGCCACAGGCAAGATCACTTCCTTGAACTTCTCCGACGAGCCCAGCGCACGGCCGCCCGAGACGATGATCTTGGCCGAGGTCAGCTCCGGACGTTCGGAAGCGGCAATCGCATCCGAGACGAAGGACGACAGCGCAGGATTGGAAATCGCCGCGATCGCCTCGACGGCCGCAGAGCCGCCCTCGCCTGCAGAGGTGAAGGAGGCGGTGCGCACGGTGATGACCCTCTTGGCATCGCTCGCCTGCACCGTCTGGATGGCATTGCCGGCATAGATCGGCCGCTTGAACGTATCGGATGAGACGACTTCGATGATCTCGGAGACCTGGGCGACATCGAGAAGGGCAGCCACCCGCGGCATGACATTCTTGCCCACCGAAGTGGCGGCCGAGATGATCGTGTCGTAGCCTGGTGCCAGCGACAGGATCAGGTCGGCCAGCGGCTCGGCCAGATTGTTGGCCAGCGCGTCGTTTTCGGCGAGCAGCACCTTGGAGACGTCGGACAGTTTCGCGGCTGCATCGGCGGCTGCCTTGGCATCCTTGCCGGCAACGAGGATATGGATGTCGGAACCGATCTTTGCTGCAGCGCTCAGCGCCTTTGCGGTCTGGTCGGACAGGCTGTTGTTGTCGTGGTCAGCCAGAAGAAGAATGGCCATGATGATAAACTCCCTAAATCTTCCGCTTCAGATCACAAGACGCCGGCTTCGTTCTTCAGCTTGTCGACAAGCTCGGCAACCGATCCGACCTTGACGCCGGCCATGCGGCCCGAGGGCTCTTCCGTCTTCAAGACTTTGAGGCGTGGGGTCGTATCGACGCCGAAGTCCGCTGGGCTCTTCTTGTCGAGCGGCTTCTTCTTCGCCTTCATGATATTCGGCAGCGAGGCGTACCGCGGCTCGTTGAGGCGCAGGTCGGTGGTCACGACGGCCGGCAGCTTGATCTCGATCGTCTGCGAACCGCCATCGACTTCGCGGGTGACCTTGGCCTTGCCGTCACCGATCTCGATCTTCGAGGCGAAGGTCGCCTGGGCCGATCCCATCAGCGCTGCCAGCATCTGGCCGGTCTGGTTGCTGTCGTCGTCGATCGCCTGCTTGCCGACGATGACCAGGCCCGGCCCGATGGCATCGACGACGCCCTTCAGGATCTTGGCAACGGCGAGCGGCTCGGCCTGATCGTCGGTCTCGACCAGGATCGCCCGGTCGGCGCCCATGGCAACGGCGGTGCGCAGCGTTTCCTCGGCCTTGGCCGGGCCGATCGACACGACGATCACTTCTTCCGCCTTGCCTCCCTCCTTCAGCCGCAGGGCCTCTTCCACCGAGATTTCGTCGAACGGGTTCATCGACATCTTCACATTGGCGAGCTCGACGCCCGTGCCGTCCGGCTTCACGCGGATCTTCACGTTGTAATCAACAACCCGCTCAACGGGGACGAGAATCTTCATAACCTCACCACTACCCTTTCATGCCACCATGTTAAGGTGATGTAGGCGTCAACCAAATCGAACGGCGCCTAGGCCGGCAGGCGAGGTGATCGCCTTCAATTGCCTGGCCATCTTCCTCACAGAGATTGGCGTGTATTTGTCGTAATAAGCCTGATTCTTACGTCCGATAGCGTGTTCACCACTGAAGCTGCCATGGTAATCGTTGACGACCACATCGTAGACCCAATCCCTGAGGCGATGCTCAAACGTTGGGTCTTGTGCGGTCGCACTACCATGGGCTGCAACCAGATTGAAATGAACACCGCCATCCCCGATATGCCCAAAATCGCAAATCGTAACGTCAGGAAAAAATGCTGGAATGTCGGCTTTCATTCGCTCGCAGAAGCGCATGAGATCGCCCCTTCTGAATGCCAGGTCAAAGGCGACGAGCTTGCCTAGCTGTTTGACACCTTCCGAGATGGCGTGCCGCAAGGTCCACATTTCGTGCGATGAGCCAAAAAGGGCGTCGGCAACAAGTCCTCCGGCTCCAGAGCCGCGTTGAGATCTGACAGGAGAATGCCGGCGTCGACACGTACGGAACGGTTGTCCCGATCCAGTTTCAAACCGGTGTTCAGGCGATCGATGCTCAATACTGCTTGCATACCACTCACGTCGGGGGTTGACGCGGAGACCACACCGGTATTGCCGGCCTGCGGAACAATGTGGATGCCGTTGCGAACGCAATAGGCCACGGCCTGCGACGCCTCCACCGTCGTCGATGGTCGCATGACAAACGCAGCCTTGCCGACATCATAACGAGCGCCTTCTTCGTAGGACGCGGTGGCAGCGCCGGTCAGGACGCCTCTTTCTCCCAGTATCCGGCGCAAGGTATCGATATGAGTGGGTTGCGATGTCATGGATTCACTCCGCTACAAAAAGCCGGTCAAAGGGAGTAAGGCAGGGCGTGCGCGCGACGGATGACATCGATCTCATCGTCGACCTCGCGGGATGGCCGGTATGGGCCCATCTCCAGGAGGAGCTCCGACAGCGGGAATTCATGGAGGCCGCCGGCGAGCAGGTGATCTGCTGGAAGTGCCGCGACAAGCTCAAGGTCGATTTCATGCCCGATGACGCCGCCCTCGGCTTCGCCCGCTGGTACGTCAAGGGGTCGAGACCGCCGTACAACACCAGCTTCAGACCATCTCTCCATTCTGTCGCGCGGGAAACAACGGCGGTAATGCCGCATCCGTGCTGGAGCAGTTCCTGCTCTTCCTCGGCCCGCAGGAGCCGCCGCGTGAACCCCGAAAGATGCAACACCCTTCAGAAGCGATTGCTGGAAGAGGCGAAGTTGCGCCCGTCCCGGACAGCCGTCAAGGCGGGGTCAGGCCGCAGAAAACGACCGAAAGACGGAAGTCAAGAACGTCAGACAGCCCGACTGCCGCCTGCTCATTCTGGTGACGAACCATATCCGAGGACATCGGTTACGTTCTCCTGTCGATTGGTTACGCCGATTAATGCCGACATTGCTTCGGGCGGCTGGAAAGGCCGGCAATCTGCATCATGATGGGCCTTATAACCTCCTCCTCATGGAGTTCGCCAATCAGCAGTTTGAGCCAGCTGAAGCCGACCCATAACGAAATCTTGTCATCAACTTCGTGCGCCTGCAGTTCACCCCGGTTTGCCGCGTCAGTCAAAATTCGTCTGACGTCTGACGTCCGTTCGGGAAGAAATCTATCACGCAGAGCGCTGAGGGCTTCCGGAGTGCCTTGCGCCTCGGCGATCAGTCCGCGCAGCGCGGCTCCTGCCGGATGCGATGCCCAGAAACGCCAGAGGCTTGTCGTATATTGCACGAGATCAGCGATGAGGTTTCCGGTGTCGGGAACAGGCACGGAAGCCGACCGTTCGGTCGTATAGATCGCGATGAAGAGGTCGGCCTTCGTTGGGTACCAGCGATAGATGGTGGTTTTTCCGGCGCTGGCGCGTCGTGCGACCTCATCGACCGAAAATCCCGCATAACCCTTCTCCGAAATCAGGTCTCGGGCGGCGGCAAGTACCGCGGCTTCGGCGTCGGGGCTGCGGCGCGATCCGATCGAGGTTCGTTTCTTTGCTGTCGAGGTCTTTGTCTTCGTGGTCATCGCCAGCACCTATCCCAACTCGCCATTAACGATCAATGGCGAGTGGTCTATCTTTCAACCAAATGTGCCCGGGAGGGCGAGGGGTCGAACCGCTCAGTGAAGTATTGCGTCTCTTTAGCGACGAGCCTGTCGTGAAATTCCATGATGCTCACCACGTAAGAGGGTTTGCCGTCATAGGTCAGAACGAATTCTGTGACCCATAGGCTACCGCTGCCGGTAATCCGGCGAACGCTAACCGCTTCTTGTTGGGCGGGGCGACGCGGCTTTCCTGGATCTTGCGGCGACCATGGATCCGTTCGGCGCACTGCGGGTATTCAAGCAATGCATCGTCGCGATAGATTTCATGCTCAACCTCAAACTCGCCGGCGTCGGATGCGGCGCATGCTGCTCGAGCGCCAATCTCACTGTTTGGACTTCCATCTTGGCCTCCTATAGCTGCCGTCGTACGAACTGAAACTGGAGCGCCGAGGGCGATTGAAGCCTGGCGGCGACCGGAGAAGCATTGACGGTCGCCTTACCCCTCCGGGAGGGCTTAACTTGCGATCTACTTCGGTTTCACCCGAGGGATGAAACCGGGAACGCCTGTCTCGACGACGCTGTTGAACCGAACGTTCGTCGATATCTCGGAACGGATCCGTACCATCTCCTGATCCGGAAGAGCTGAGATCGCGAAATTCTCCTCGATGCGGAGCGGCTTGGTCGACGTCGTCAAGAAGGCGGTGCCGCGCTGTACGGCCCAGGCGAGGGCCACCTGTGCCGGCGTCTTTTTGGCGCGGCCGGCGATCCCGGTGATGACAGGGTCTGCAAGCAGGTTAGGATCCATCGCGTGGCCCAGTGGTGCAAATGCCAGCAACACGATCCCCTTGGCCTGGCAATAGTCGAGCAGCTCCCATTCGGGCAGATATGGATGGGCCTCCACCTGTACGATAGCCGGCTTGATGCGTGCGCTCGCGACAATCTCCTTCAGCTTGTCCAGGGTAATGTCCGAAAGGCCTATCGATCCACAACGACCGCTATCGACAAGCTCTTCGAGCGCGCGCCAGGTTTCGATCAAGCTGACCTCGGCATCATAGATGACTTGACCGTTCTCGTCTCGCGGATCCAGTTCCTCGCCCGGGAGAAAAGCATAAGGCGTATGGATGAGATAGGCGTCCAGGTAGTCGAGCTTAAGGCGTCGAAGGCTTGCTTCAAACGCCGCTTTCACCCGTTCCGGGCGGTGGTTTGTGTTCCATAGCTTCGTCGTGATGAACAAGTCCTCCCGACGAACGGTTCCATCGGCGATCGCCTCAGCAATTGCCTCTCCGATGGCCTCTTCATTGCGATATCGTTCCGCGCAGTCCAAATGGCGAAATCCAACGGATAAGGCCTTCGCAACGGCCTGCTTCGTCATATCCGGGTCGGGGATGAGGGTGCCGAACCCGACGGCGGGCATTTCTTTGCCGACTGTGGCAAGGGGGATTGTCTTGTAGCGCAGCGTATCGGAGGCTTCCATTGGCCTACTCCTTCGACTTGAGAACAAAATTGAATGGCTGGGATCGTTTGCCGCTCTGTGAGAGCTGATCAAATACCGATCGCATGCTGAGATCCTTTGTTGGCCTGTAGCGATCGGCTAGTGGCCAACTATAGCACGATGGCGACGGACTTGGCGTCTCGTTCGAGAGCGGGGCGCTGCGCGCGCCGCTCGGCACATGTCGTCAACCTTACATCACGTGGTCAGCGGATGCGAAGGGGAAGGCTTCATGAGGGCAACCACGATCAATCCGGTGACCGCGGCCGCGAACGTGATCCAGTACCCATCGATATAGGCGGCGACATTGGCTTCGCGCTGCACGATCGTGGTGAGAGCTCCGATCCCGCGCTTAGCCACGTCTGCTTTCGCTTCTATCCCCGTGCTGGAGGCAAGTTGCGAGAGCGTCGTTCCCCATCCGGGCGTCGTCCCGGTGACGTGGAGGCCGATAAGATAGGAATGCAATTGCTCGCGCTGTCTGATCCAGGTCACCATGATCGCGGCAACGGTTTCCGAACAAATCAATCTCATAACCTGCACGTAGGCTGTCAACGATATGGCTCGGGCGGGGTCCACATTACTGAATAGGGTTGCGACAGCTGCAAGGAAGACGATTTCCTCTCCGAATGTCTGGAGGATCGTGATCAGTCGAAATTCGGGCAGTGACCACTGGCTCGTCAACTGGGTTCCAATCCAGGCCGACAGCAGGAAACATGTAAAGCCAATCGTCAGGGCGGCGCGCTGCTTGAGTTTCCGCACGAGCGTCACTGCAGTGAAGGTCGCGCCTACAAGCAGAAGGATCGCATACGGCGCCTCGAAATCCCCAATCTGCTCAGGGCGCAATCGCGCCACCGAAACAAGGAAGTTCGGCTCGATCAGCGAACTGCCGAGGCTTGTTGTCATGAAACATGCAATGGCGGCGAACCCGAGCGCTATGTTTCGCGTGCGAAGAACCGAGACATGGGCCCAGGGATGTTCGACCCGAGACTCGTGCCACAGAAACGCGCATATCAGAAAAACAGCCGAGGCAAGCAAGGACACGATGAGGCCAGACTGAAACCAGTCAAGCCGATTGCCCTGATCCAGCGCGAAATACAGCGTCGTGAGCGCCGAGCCGAACAGTGCCATACCACCCCAATCAGCACGCCCGAGAAGGGCATGGTCGATTGCAGCCGGTTTGGCCCCATACCAGAAAAGAATGCCGATCGTCGGGGAGACAACGGCACCTTGCCAGTACAGCCATTGCCAGCCGATCGTCTGGGAATAGCTGCCGGCCGTATAGAGGCCGAGATTTTGGGCGAACGGGATGCGCAAGACGTAGAAGGAAAGAGCGATGATCCAATACCTGCGGTCCAGATTGCGGAAGGCAGTCAGCAGCGTCGCGCCGACGAACATGCCAAGGAAAATGGCCCTTAAAGCATGCAGCACGACCAGGAAATTGAATCCGTGGACCAACGGGATGACCACGGAGATCACCGAATAGAGTATGGTCGGACCGACCATGACCCGCTTCACCCCGAACACTGCAATCAGCCAGCCGATCGACGGGGCCACAAAGATCTGTGGCGCCGTTGCGAAGGTGCTCAGCCACGCACCCTCATCGAAGCTGAGACCGAAGGCGCCACGCAGATCCGAGAGCCCAATGCCGGCAGTGCGGACGTCGAACGCTGTCAATATCGATGCCATGATCATCGCCACGGCGATGTAGCCCTGGCGAGAGAGGTCGCGCCGATGTAAGTTCTCAGACATGGCCTTCGCCCTTGGTGGCGATGCGCGTCGTGACCGACATACCAGGCCGCAGCCGATCGAAATTTGGCTGATCCGGGTCGAGTTCGATCCGAACAGCGAGACGCTGCGCGACCTTTGTGAAGTTGCCGGTCGCGTTGTCAGCGGGCAGCAGAGCAAAGGTTGATCCAGTCGTCGGGGATATTTTCGACACCGTTCCACGAAATGCCGTACCCGGCAGCAAATCGACCGAGATATCGACCGACTGCCCCTCGTGAACCATGGACAGCTGGTTCTCCTTGTAATTCGCAAGGATGTAGATCTTCGGAAGCGGAACGATCGAGATCAGGGGCGTGCCCGCAGCAACGTAGTTCCCGACCTGCGCGTTTCGTCTGGCGACGATGCCATCGACTGGCGCCCGTACGTTCGTGTATCCGAGCTCCAGTTCGCGGGCGGCTAGATCTGATGCTGCGGTATCGAGATTTGCTTTCAGTGTGTCGCGCTGTCTGGCGAGGACTTCGAGCTTGACCCTCTGAGCGGCGACGTTTGCACGCGCTACATCCAGGTTTGCAAGCGCCCGCTCGTGCGCGGCGGTCGCCTTTTCGAAACTCTGGACCGTACTTACCCTCCCATCGATGCCTAGCCTCGTCTGTCGCTGGAGCTCCTTCTCCGCCTCGACCTCATCGGCGGTAGCCGCCTTTTGCTGGGCGATGGCCACGTCGATCTGCGTCAGCTGAAACGCGTGCTGGGTGTCGATATCGTCAAGTTGAGCGTTGGCGGCAGCGAGCCTTGCTTTCGCGCCACGAAGTGCGATCTCATAGGGCTTCCGGTCGATGGAGAATATCGGATCGCCCGCCCTGACCCGGGCGTAATCTTCGACCGAGATGGTCTCTACAGTGCCACCGACACGGGCGCTGACAGAGGAGATGTCCGAGTAGACCGCAGCGTCGTCGGTGGATTGAACACTTCTTGTCGCCACCCATGTATCCCAGCGCGTCGCCGAAGCACCGACCGCAACGAACGCGACGATAATAGCGGTTGCTGGGACAATTAACGCCCGCAAGTTTGCCTTTTCCTGCGCAGCGGACGGCGGTGCGCTCGCGTGCGAGTTGGCCTGTGCCGTCATGGCCCGCTCTTCCGGCCGTTCATCTGCTTGGTTCCTATTCAGCAACCTGATCATATTCTCCACCATACCCCGACCCATCGGCCGCTATTAAAAACGTCGCTGCATGTTCGGTCATTGCGCCTCCAGGCGACTGACGTGTTGACGCTATATAAACGATACGTATCGTTTATACAATGGCTCGTTGGATATTGGCATTTCGGATTCGATGCCCAGCCCGAGATTTTACTCACAAACAGGGCGTCCTTGGTGGTCAGGGCGGTAAACGAGACGCTTCGGATGCTGGGGTATCACTGGACCTATCCGTGCGTCGGATATGTCGAGCGGAAGGCTCGGCAAAGCGGTTCTTACCGGGGTGATGATTCAGCCACGATGGGTGCCTTTATTTTGGCACTATGCCGGCCCCGGTTGCGACGCACGGTAGCCCAGCCGGACTATCAGCATTTGTGCTCGGGCCGAGCACGCTCTTTCGGCAATTTTGATTTGAATGATCCGAAAAACGCCATGCCGGATCAACTCGTGAGCGCCAGCCAATCGCCGATCGTTTTTCCGAAACGCCGCGTGGAGCGGACGGCCGGCGCCGGCCGCTGTTCGGTTGCCACCGTCCTTCGGATTTCACGCGGGCTCAGCCCGAATTCATGGATGAAGGCGCGCGTAAAATTGGCGGCGACCTCGAACCCGGCGGCTTCTGCGATTTCTGAAATCGGCCTGTGGTCGGCCGGAATGCTGAGATCCGCATAGGCCTGCAGCAATCGCCGCCTGCGAATATAATTGAGCACGCCTCCGTTCGCCTCGAACAGCTGGTAAAGCCGCGTACGAGAAATCCCCAACGCGCGGCACATCATGTCCGGTGTCAAGTTTTCCGAATGGAGATTGACGTGAATGTAGCGGTGCGCCCGCTCCATCAGTCCCAGGTTGGTCTGGTTTTGACCCGTATCCGTCCTTTTCGACGAGGCCGCGCCCGCAACGACCATATCGCCGATGGTTTGGATGATCCGGGGCACTTCCTCTATCGTCAGATTGCCGAGGTTCGTTTCGAGGCCCGTGAGATAGCCCTTGAGCAGCTCGGCGAGGCTGCCCGACAGAACCGTGTTGCCGGCGCTCTGGAGAAGACCCGCATCGCGAGCCAGCAGCTCATAGGGCAGGAACACGAGCAAAGCTTCGTTCTCGGTCATCCGTCCGCGATAGGGGCTGCCGAGAGACATGAAAAATATCTCGCCGGCGCCGGTCTCGGTGACACGACGGTTGACCTCGGTCCAGGCCTGGCCGCTACGCAGCAGGCCGACGTTCCAATGGTCGATGGGGCTTGATCGAAGCGCGGCCTGATCGCGGATATATCTGTGGGCCTGCGCGCGCTGCTGGACGATGAGGATATCGCCGAGATGCCAGCCGATCTGCTCCGCGAGGAACCCGTCTTCCGGTGATTTTCCCTGCGGCAGAAGAACGTCCACGAGCGGTGCCATATGTGCCCGCCAGGCAGGGAATTGTTCTGCTGGTGGCAGGTCCTGCGTCGAGAACCGCAGCGGCACGAGAGCAGGGGAGGCATGGGGCGGGCGTTCCTTGCGCATGGCCGGTTCACGCGGCCAGCGCCGCCGCTCGATATGCACCGGCCGTTCCTGTTCTGGAGGAGGATCATCGTCGGATTCCCCTGTAGCCATCCAATTCCTCCAGCGCATGACCCGACGCGAGCCATGGAAATTGGGAAAAGCAATTGTTTTGCGGCTGAAATCTCCGCAGAACCCCGCCCTAAAAGCGGAGGTGCTCGAAGCGCCACCTCCATAAGTTGTTTATCATACTCCTTTTCGCTCAGAAATGTACGGAGCGATAATTTCCAGGATGTGAGGATAACGACAATTGCCTCCCTTGGCTGTATCTAAATAAACAACGGTTCTTTCCAGAGGAAAAGCCAGGCTAGTAAAATATTCGCCTGATAGAAGGACGTAGTTGTTCGAAATGGCGAAGTAAAAAGATGAAAATCCGACAGAATAAATCTGAACACACGGGAGGTAGTCATGAACTATCTTGGTAAAAGTCGTGCGCACTCTGCGCAAGCGTCGGTTCGTCATGCAAATTATTCATCGGCAAAATCTCGTGCTCCCAAGAGAGTTCTTGTCACCGGCGGTGCAGGTTTCCTCGGATCACATCTGTGCGAGACGCTTTTGGCCGCCGGACACCAGGTGATCTGCCTCGACAACTTTTCCACCGGCATGCGGCGCAATATCGCCAATCTGAAGCGCATCGATCGCTTCAATGTCGTCGCTCACGATATCGTCCACCCGCTCGATCTGGAAGTCGACGAGATCTATAACCTCGCCTGCCCGGCATCGCCCCTGCATTATCAGGCCGATCCGGTCCATACGACAAAGACCTGCGTCCTGGGCTCCCTCAACCTTCTGGAGCTGGCCGCGTGCACCGGCGCACGCATCCTTCAGGCATCCACCTCCGAAGTCTACGGCGACCCGAACGTCCACCCGCAAGTCGAAAGCTACTGGGGCAACGTCAATTCGTTCGGGCCGCGCTCCTGCTATGACGAGGGCAAGCGGTGCGCCGAGACGCTGTTCTTCGACTTCCACAACACGCACGGCGTCGAGATCAAGGTCATCCGCATCTTCAACACCTACGGCCCGCGGATGCGTCCGGACGACGGCCGCGTCGTCTCGAATTTCATCGTTCAGGCCCTGACGGGGCAAGACATCACCGTATATGGCGACGGTACCCAGACCCGCTCGTTCTGTTTCGTCGATGATCTCATCGGTGGCATGGTCCGCATGATGGCCTCACCGGCGTCGCTGACGGGGCCCGTCAATCTCGGCAATCCGGGCGAGTTCACGATCCGGGAGCTGGCCGAGCAGGTGATCGGATTGACCGGCTCCCGGTCGCAAATCATCCATCGCGCTCTGCCGGTTGACGATCCCCGTCAACGTCGCCCCGATATTTCGCTTGCCATGCAGGAACTCGACTGGCGGCCGAAGATCGACTTGTCGAGCGGCCTGCGTCAGACGATCGACTATTTCGATGGTCTTCTCACCCGTCCGGCACGCGAACTGGAGGCGGTCTGATGGATGCGCCCCGGGTCCTTGTCACGGGCGGTGCCGGCTATATCGGCAGCCACACCGCCAAGCTCCTCCGCTCGGAGGGGATTGAGCCTGTCGTCTACGACAATCTCACGACCGGAAACCATTCTTCCGTGCGCTGGGGGCCTTTCGTCGAAGGTGACGTCCTCGACACGCCATGCCTGATCGAGGTCATCGAGAAATATGCTCCCGATGCCGTCATCCACTTTGCCGCCTCGGCCTACGTGGGCGAGTCCGTGCAAAACCCAGCGAAATATTACAACAACAATGTCTGCGGTGCATTATCGCTTATCGATGCCTGCCGGCAGACGGGGCTTCAGAACGTCATCCTCTCATCGAGTTGTGCCGTCTACGGCGTCCCCTCCGTGCTGCCGATCGATGAGACGTTGCCGAAGGCTCCGATCAATCCCTACGGCCAGAGCAAGCTGACCGGCGAGCATATGCTTGCCGATTATGCAGCGGCCTACGGCCTGCGGTATGTTGCCCTGCGTTACTTCAATGCCTGTGGAGCCGATCCGGACGGCGAGCTTGGCGAATGGCACGTTCCGGAAACCCATCTTATTCCGCGGGCGCTGCTGGCCGCGGCCGGCCGGATTCCGCACCTGGAGATATTCGGCGATGATTACGACACTCCTGACGGGACCTGCATAAGGGACTATATTCACGTCGCAGATCTCGCGCGCGCCCATGTTCAGGCCTTCACCCATCTCGCCAAAGGCGGAGCAAACCTCGCTGTCAACCTCGGCACCGGGCGAGGGCTTTCCATCAGGGAAGTCCTGCGCGTGATCCAGGAAACGACCGGGTGCGAAGTCCCGGTCGTCATCCATCCGCGCCGGCCGGGCGATCCGCCCAGCCTCTACGCCGACGCCAGCCTTGCCCGCGAGACGCTCTGCTTCCAGCCTCGATATTCCGACCTCGAAACCATCGTGCGGACGGCGGCTCCGTTCTTCGGACTGGAGGCGCGCGCGTGACCGAACCTGCCATTACCCAAGCAACGCATGCTCCGGAACCCTCCCACGAGCCGCTTCTTGTCCCGGTTCTGACCGGATATCGGCGGGCCGAATATCTGTTCTCGGCGGCCGTATGGGCCTGCGCCTTCGCCTATTTCTGGACCTGGTGGCTGGAGCCGCGCCATCACGTCGATGCTTTCGGCACAACTACGGTGAGCCTCGTTCTTGCCTGGGTTACCGCTCTGCCGGCCTATTTCATCGCCATCTTCTATCGGGCGGCAAGACCGAACGGTCCCTTGCGCCTGCCGGCGGGCAGTCGAGTGGCCATGGTCGTGACCAAGGCGCCGGCGGAACCCTTCTCGGTCGTCAGTGAAACCCTACTGGCAATGCTTGCCCAGGAGGTGGAACACGACACCTGGCTTGCCGACGAAGACCCTTCCCCCGAGACTCTCGACTGGTGCTCCGGGCACGGGGTCTTCGTCTCGACCCGCAAGGGGCGATCCGATTATCATCGGACGTCGTGGCCCCGACGCACGCGATGCAAGGAAGGCAACCTCGCCTTCTTCTACGACCACCACGGCTACAGCCGCTACGATTTCGTGGCGCAACTCGATGCGGATCATGTTCCCGCGCCCGACTATCTCTTCCACATGCTGCGTCCGTTCGCCGATCCAAAAGTCGGCTATGTCTCAGCCCCCAGCATTTGCGACAAGAACGCTTCCGAAAGCTGGTCGGCACGTGGAAGGCTCTATGCCGAGGCCAGCATGCACGGCTCGCTCCAAGCCGGTTACAATGGCGGCCTGGCGCCGCTGTGCATAGGGTCGCATTACGCGGTACGTACCGTCGCCCTCAAACAGATCGGCGGCCTCGGTCCGGAGTTGGCTGAAGACCATTCCACGACATTGATGATGAATGCCGGCGGCTGGCGGGGTGTGCATGCGCTGGATGCCATCGCCCATGGTGACGGCCCCAGAACCTTCAGCGATCTCGTGACGCAGGAATTCCAGTGGTCGCGCAGCTTGGTCATGGTGCTCTTGCGGTACTCGCCGAGGCTCGTCGGCCGGCTGCCGCCCCGGCTCAGGTTCCAGTTCCTCTTTTCGCAACTCTGGTATCCGCTCTTTGCGTTCTTCATGTTGCTCATGTTTGCGTTGCCGATCATCGCGCTCGTGCGCGGCCAGAACTTCGTGACAGTGACCTATCCAGATTTCCTGGCGCATTTCGCACCGCTTTCTATCGCTCTCGTGGTGATGGCTTATCGCTGGCGCGCCAGCAGCTCGTTCCGCCCCTACGACGCCAAGATCCTGAGCTGGGAATGCATGCTCTTTCTCTTCGCTCGCTGGCCCTGGGCGCTCGCCGGCACGCTGGCTGCGGTGCACGATTTTGTGAGAGGCTCCTTCGTCGACTTCCGTGTCACGCCGAAAGGGCGGTCCGAAGTCGATCTGCTGCCGGTGCGTGTCCTGGCGCCCTACGCTTTGCTGGCGCTCATGGCGGTATTGCCCGCCTTGGCAATCGACCATGCCGGCGCTTCCAACGGGGGGTACTTCTTTACCGTCCTGAATGCGGCAATCTACTGCGCGCTGCTGTTGGTTATCGTCGGGCGCCATTCGAAGGAAAATACGATTGCGGCGGCCCCGCGTTTCTACCGTCCGGCGATGGCGACCGTGCTTCTTGCGCTCGTGGCGCTTCCGGCGGTTGCAACCATCATGCGCGGAAAGGATGCGACCGAGGCACTCGCTTGGGGCAGCGGCCGACTTCAGCTGTTCGAAGAGCGCTACGCCGTCTCCGGTGCAGGCCGGGGCGGGACCGCCCTGCGCACGATCTTCTTCAAACCACGATGGATTTCCGATCCGGTGGAAATCCAACTGAGAACGGATGCCGCTCACCCGGATGTGCGGCCAAGCGGAGAGGAAGTACACAATGCATAACCCATCCAAAATAGCCCTGTTGTCATTAACCGGCCTATTGCTGTCGGGAGTCGCGGTCCTGCCGACCACTCGGGACAGCTTTGCCGAGGGGCAGCCGCTTGCAATGACGACATCGTCCATCGCGCCGCCGACCAAAATGCCGGTCGTCACGAAGGAGTCGATCACGTTCGGCGCCTACGATCCGCACGGAGATTTCGGCGCCTCGCCCGATTCGAAGATCGAACACCTCTTCCTGCCCTGGGAAGATGTCGATCTGCGCACGCTCGCCCTCGCCGATGATTATGCGCGAGCGCATGGCCGCACCCTGCTGATCTCGGTCGAGCCCTGGACCTGGTCACCCGATTGGCGCCAAACCTCGCAAGAACTGCTGCACAGCATCCTGGACGGTTCGCGCGATGCGAACATGGCCGCCGTCTGCTCGACTGCTGCCAAGTTGAAAAGTCCGGTCATCATTCGCTGGGGACAGGAAATGGACGAAACCGACAACCAGTTCTCCTGGTCGCATTGGCATGGCGCCGATTTTGCCAAGGCCTATCGTCGTATGGTGGCGGTCTGCAAGGTCCACCTGAAGACGGCCAAATACATGTGGTCACCAAAGGGCAATGAGGGGCTTCAGGCATTTTATCCCGGCAACGATGTCGTCGATCTCATCGGGCTCTCGGTCTTTGGCCTGCAGCAATACGACAGGGACAAGACCGGCCATGACCAGACGTTTGCAGAGCACCTTGCGCCCGGATACGCCCGTGTCGCCGGTTACGGCAAGCCCATCATGGTTGCGGAACTCGGCTACGAAGGCGACGATTCATACGTACGAAACTGGGCTGAGAGCGTAGCGAAACGCCATCCCCAGTTCCCGGCCCTGAGCGCCGTTATCTACTTCAACGACCGTGAAGTCTATCCGTGGCCGGACGGTTATGGCCGCCCCGACTGGCGGGTCGTCCGCGAAAGCATCAATTGAACAAGAAGGAACCTGAACATGTCCATGCTTCAAAAAACGCTCCTGGCCGTGGCCCTGACCGGCGGTATCGCCACGGCCGCGTCCGCTGCCGGAACCAATGAGCCCGCGGGGATCGAGACTGCAAAGCCGATGAGCAGCGCGGAAATCTATCAGCTCTACAACCAGAATTCCTGGATGTGGAAGGCCGGCGCCGGCTACTTCTCCACAAACGCGCGTCGCTTTACCGCCTGGTCGCGGGAAAATGGCTCGCCGTCCTTCGGCATGGGCCGCTGGTTCATCACGGAGCCGGGTAAACTCTGCTTCAACGCCGACTGGCACGCCAAGGCCGGAACGGCGACGGCAATCACCTGCTTCAGCCACCGCAAGAAGGGCGGCCTGATCTATCAGAAACGCGAACCGGACGGTCGATGGTACGTTTTCAAGAGCGCACCGGCACAAGCAACCGACGAATTCGCAAAGCTTCGCCACGGCGACTACGTGAGCTCTCAATTGGGGAGAATTGAGACGAGCGTGAGGATCAAATAAAGACGAAGCAGGGGGTTGCGCGGCCGAGGCGCCATCTGTGTCCTTGCCTGGGAGCCGACGCCTGCGCGCAAACCTTTTCAAAAGGATCGCGAAGCGCCTTCAAATCAAAGAGGCGGCGAACGGACAGTCGGCGCCTCTTTTGTCGTGGCCGGACCATCGGGTGTCCCGTCGACTGTTCCGATTAATGTCGCGACAGTGTTCGATTGAAAGAGCCATGGCACCGCAGGCGGAGTCTGGAAGGGCGCAACAGGTGCTCTGGAGCCTACATATCTATTGTCCAATCCACTGGACGGCGTCCCGACGGGTTCGAATCCTTTCAGAAGTTTTGAGTGTATAGTGCGCACCTAGGCCGAGCGGGCATCTGTTGGCGTCGAAAGTTTCGGCAACCATGCGCCCCCATGTCGGCCATAGAGGGCGGCTTCGCAGCTTCCTGAAAGCAGATCTTACTAGTTAGGTCCGACCTCGTTAAGTTCATTTCAAAGCTCAGTACCAGAGCTGCAAACGTCATCTTGCCGGTAACTGTGAAGCGAGGCGGCCGGCATATGGCTTGCACACTGCGACCCGTGAAGTTACGCTCCGCGTTGCTGGACACATCCGATTATCAATCGAAGGTGAGGGCCTGAAGCATCCAAGCTTTCAATTGAAGCATCAACGCAGTCGAAGGCCAAGGCTCAGCGATGCTCAGCGAAAGAATCCCGAACACCGAGGCGTTCCCCATGTGCAGCGAGTACGAACAACATACCAGTTACGCCGAATACTGCATCGTGATGCAGGATCTCGCGCTTGGCATCTCGACACACCAAACAGATCTGGATATGCCGCCCGCTGACGACATCAAGATCGGCGATATGGCGCCGGTCATCCGAGCTGCGGGCGACAATATCGTAGAGCTTGCGCAGATGAAATTCGGTTTTCCGCCGGTTGGCAGGCGCGGCCCGGTATTCAATCTCCGATCGAAAGGAAGACATTTCACAGATAGCCGCCGGTGTCTTGTTCCAGCGAGCGCGTTCTTCGAGTTTACCGGAAAAAAACACTCGAAGGCCAAACACCGGTTCACGCTCATTGAAGCGCCGTTCATGGCGATCGCTGCGATCTGGCGGCCCAGCCGTAAAAACCAGCCTGCCGCGTTCGCGATGTTGACAACGGAGCCAGGCTCGGATTTGGAACCTTTTCATAATCGCCAAGTCGTTGTGCTTCAACTAAGGGACTGGAAAGCGTGGATAGACTTTGACAGGCCTGAGGAAGAGCTGTTGCGCCCGCTGCCGAGGGGCTCGCTGAAAGTGCAGACCTCCCGAGTATCGTCAGATTTGCAAGGTCGCGACACAGGCGAGGTACGGATGAGCCAAGTCCGCATGGCGGCAACCAGTGCCGTGGATAGTGAAGAAGGCCCCAGGCAGGGCGGAGGGAGGAATGCTCGTCGGTAGCGTTAGCGGCCCGGCAACGCCAGTTCTGCCCTATGGACGCCACATTCAACACTTGACGCCCACAAGGGCGACGGGGAGACTCATCGGAAACCATGATCGTCTTTGCGAGCAGATGTCGATGCGCCAATGAGACAATACAAGCCCCGATCTCGTCGGAGGTGAAACAGATAATCCTTAGTAAGTCGTTCTTCCGCCGCTTAGATCGAATGTGGAGGCCGTGGTGAATGAGTTTTCCTCCGACAGTAGCCAAACTTCGCCGCAATCTCTGTCAGTTCGACAAAGCGATCCCGTGGAACCCTGACCAGCATATATTCAATGAATTCAGGTGTCAGCCCGGCAAGTATCGGCGTCTTCGCCGTCGCGGGTGTTATCGCGTTGACTGCGATTGCGGTCTTCGCAAGCTCTTTGCCCAAAGATTTGGTGAAGCCCAGCACGCCAGCTTTCGCAGCACTATAGGCCGCAATGTTTGGATTGCCTTCTTTTCCGGCCACCGATGAGATATTGACGATCCAACCATAGTCTCGCTTCAGCATCAATGGAACGACGTGACGGCAAGAGTTGAGCGTTCCGGTCAGGCAACGTCGACCACGCTCCGCCACTCCGCGGCGTCGTATTCGATCGTCGGCTTAACCTTCCCAGTGATCCCCGCCGAATTCACCAGACAATCGATCCGCCCGAAAATCTCCTCAGTCGCTGACGCCGCCTTGCCGACGAGATCGAAATCCGTCACGTCGACCTGGAATGCTTGGGCACGCGGACCAAGTGTCTCGGCACGGTCCGCCGAGAGGCTGCCATTTGAACCCCGGAGTGCGACTTTCCCGCCGGACTGGATCACCCTCTCGGCGATGGCGTAGCCGATCCCCTGTGCACCACCGGTGATGACAGTCACCCTGTCTTTCAAGTCAATTGAATTCATGAACCGTTCCTCCAAAAGCCTGAATGGCCTGGCCGATAATCCGCCTGCCGGCGTCATGATCCTCGCGATCTGCAGACATCGCGCTAGCGCAAACTCGACCAAGCGGCGACAATATAAGAAGGATCGAAACGATGTATTTGGCTCCTCACGATCGTCGCATCGACAGGCTTTGGTGTAGGAGATAGGAGGCAGCGTGGCCGGGCGCGGAGCGCCGTTGTCCGGACGGCGGCATACCAAATCGACATTGTCCAACGAAGCCCTACGAACGCTTCTCGCGTGCGATCGTACCGTGACCAGGAGACGCGCTCTCGGGTCATCGGAACGCGTCATCGTCGAATTTACGCAGATATACCGCGAGACTGATGGCACCGTGGCGAGTCCCCGTGAGATGAGGCGATTTGAGTATCGCCAATTTCTCGGGGTAGCGCGGCATACCGAGAGACTGTCATCCGCGCTGCTAAAAGCCGGCCTCGGCGTCCCTAGCTCGATATTGTCCCCGATGGCCCCTCTTGGATCTCGTCGACGCGTGTTCTGGCTTTCGACCGTGCTTGAGGATTATTGGGCGCGTGACGTTGAAAGCGATCTGCGGGCCGTCGTGCCCCTCCTGTGGTGGTTTCATTCAAGGCCATTTGTTTTAGTGTGCCTTGCGTGGTTCGCTTCACTCCGCGTGAGATAAGCTGTGATGGACCTTGGTCTAGGTCCATCTGAACGAGCGTTGAATAGCGCTCCCCTGGCCGTCTGGGCAAGATCGCTTGGCTCGATCGGCGCATGTCGGAACCCGCTAAGAGACTTTCGTCAAGAACGTATTCCAGACGCGTGCCGGTGATTAGAGAACCCGAGATTGAAGGATGTAAGAATGTCAGACCGCCAGCTTTCGTTTTCCAGCTACAGCCATGTTATTAATGTCCCATTTGAGAGCGTTGACATCCCGGAATGGCTTTTCAATCTACCCGAAGCCGAATATCAACGCTGCTCGCCCGACCATATTGCGGCCGGTGCTACGTTCACGGATGATGGTCGTCGCATGTCGATTAATGTCGAGACGATCGGCCAGGCCCTTATCATCCAGCACTACGTGGGTGAAGTGACGCAGCCCGATTACTGCAAGATGGTCTCGATTTCCGATGCGATCTCACCCCGGGGACGGACCAAGGTTCAAGTGGTCTGGGAGCTGCGTGTTAAAAAGATCGATGCGGCCAGCTGCGAATATTCGAACACGGTGACTGCTTATGCGACCGATGAAATGATCGATTTTCTTAAGAAGAACGACATCAGCTTTGAAGAGGCTGCCCAGGCGCGCCAGGCCGCAGGCTCCAAACACAATCGAGGCGAAACTCCGTTGTTTGCCGAGAGCATTGCCCGCGCTGCTGTCGTCCGGTCAACGCAGGCAGCTTAACACTTTCCTGCTCTTCCACTTTCGGCATATGCCGAAAGTGGCAACATCATTCCTCCGTCCTCTGTGYGTCCATCGGCAAGCCGACATGGCGAATCTGACCCTTAACCTAGAACCTCCAGATCACTCTAGGACGCAGACCAGCGTCGCACTGCTTGGATGAATTACTATTGCGAGCCGGTTCATGCAGCGACCGCGTATTCCTGGGCCTGGAGCCGGTCAAGAAGATCGAGATGCGTCTGCGTCAGATCGCGGCCGCGCGTCGCTTTACCGCCTGGTCGCGGGAAGATGGCTCGCCGTCCTTCGGCATGGGCCGGGTCGTCGCTGCGCCGGCACTGGCTATTGCTCATCCTCTGTGCAAATGGCGGCAACAGGTTCAAGATCCGACATTAATCACCGTCATTGTACGACACCGGCCTTGCGGAGCCCCTCCGTGACGAGCTCGAAATCGGCGGGATTCTTGAAGGGCAAGACTTTGCGACGGTATTCCAAGGAGTAGCCGGGATTGACGCGCAGCACCTCTTGCCACCTCGCGCGAGCCTCTTCGAAACGGCCGAGGTGTCCGTAACAGGCGGCCAGAAGCGCCCGCGAGACATCGGTGACGGGGTTGCGGCTCACGCGTCGCAGCAACAGTTCGACGGCCTCTTCGTACTTTCCCAATTGGAAGAAGGCCCAGGCCTGAAAGTGGAGAACGACATCCGGAAAGTACGGGTTCAAAACCCTTGCCCGATCGAAATAGGCGAGTGCCTCCTCGGATCTGCCTGAATAGAGAAGTGCCTCGCCGAGGCTGACCTGCCCTTCGGCGAAGTTTGGATTGAGGACTATCGCACGCTCGGCCTCGCTGATGGCTCCATCGTGCTGTCGCGAGTAAAGGTTGACCAGACTCAGTGCCCAGTGCGCCACGGGATCGCTATCATCCAGCGCTACCGCCAGCGTCGCAGCCTCTTCGGCTTGCTCGATCGAACGCTGCGGCAACGCGCTCCACCGGTTCAGATAGTCGAGCCCGTGGGTAAGGGCGAGGAAGGCGTGCGCCGAGGCGAAGTTCGGGTCAAGTTCGACGGCACGTTGCAGAAGGTCGCGGGCATCGCTGTTCGTTTGCTTCGTCAGCCGGTGCCACAGCTCCCGGCCACGCAAGAAGCAGTCATACGCCTCCGGGTGCCGGGTCTGCTCCGGCGCAAGTCTTTGCCGATCGCCCTCTGTCAGGTTGACCGCCAGGGCGCCGACGATCTGCTGCGTGACATCGTCCTGAACCGCGAATATGTCGGTGAGGTCGCGATCGAACCGCTCCGCCCATAGATGCCCGCCGGTGGTCGCGTCGATGAGCTGCGCGGTGATGCGTACCCTGTTCCCCGATTTGCGTACGCTGCCCTCAAGTATATGCCGCACGCCCAGCTTCGTGCCCACCTCCTGCACATGGACGTTCCTGCCCTTGAAAGTGAACGACGAATTGCGAGCGATGACGAAGAGCTGCGACAGCTTCGATAGCGCCGTGATGATGTCTTCCGAGATGCCGTCGGCGAAGTAATCCTGTTCGGCGTCACCGCTCATGTTGGCGAAGGGCAGGACGGCGATCGACAGCTTCGGCGCCGCTGCCGTCGCCGGTTGGCTTGTCGCGGTTTCCGAGGTCACGGCTAACTTGGTCCATGCGCTGCCGACTTGCAGCGAATAGACCCGGATCGGCTCGGCGATGTTCTTGAGCTGCGTGCTGCCGAGATCGCTGACCGAGAGGTCGAGCCTCGCCTTGACTTGGCGATAGGCATCCTCGGACAGGCAGATCGCGCCCGCCGCGGCGACGCCCTCCAATCGCGAGGCGATGTTCACACCGTCGCCCATCAGATCGCCGTCGCTTTCCTCGACGACGTCGCCCAAATGGATTCCGATCCGGAATTCAATGCGACGGTCCTGCGGGACGCCGTCATTACGCTCCACCATACCGTTCTGCACCTCAATGGCGCAGCGCACGGCGTCCACCACGCTGCGGAACTCCACCAGCGCACCGTCGCCGGTGCGCTTCACCACCCGGCCATGGTGCACGGCGATCGTCGGATCGATGAGATCGCTGCGCAGTGTCCGCAACCTCGCCAAGGTGAGGTCCTCGTCGGTGCCGGCAAGCCGACTGTACCCAACCACGTCCGCGGCCAGGATTGCAGCCAGCTTTCGGTTCTCGCTCATGGCGCTGTCTCCTAACTTCCACGATAACAGGGAGACAAAGGGCAAGAAAGAACTTTTAGCCGCTGCTCCGAACGATCTTGGTTGAGATCGGGCCATGGCTCATGTGGACGCAGCCGACGTTGTAGCCCCACGCAATGACTGCTCTGTCATGCTCCCGGCCGTCCAACGCGGTCGAAGCCCACTCAGGATCAGGTCACGACGATGTCCGCGCCCACCCGAAAGTCCGCTCTTTGAAGATCCGCAGCCTGAAGTTGCCAGTCCGCTTCCGTGAAGAGTTTCGGGCGCCGGCAGGCGTACGAAAGTCCCCGAGGAAGGAACCCGCGGGCCACAGTCGGAGGCTATGGGGATTTCGATCTGCGGCTGATGTCGGCGATGGCGCGACCGCCGTCAGGAAGTGGGGTGATGGATGCGGAC
>NZ_JBFTPM010000044.1:0-25841 GCF_056398505.1 Rhizobium sp. 01T437 | reverse complement strand
CTTCTGTTGCGCTGACGATCTATTTCTTCATGACRCTGCCGWCGAGCTTCTTCCCGCAGGAAGATATCGGMCGCCTGACGATCAGCACGCAGGCGCGACAGGATATTTCCTATTCGGCGATGCAGGCCCTGCAGCAGCAGGCTGCCGCGATCGTCAAGGCGAACCCGGCCGTCAACCATGTGATGTCGACGATCGGCGGCAACCCCAACAAGCCACAGAACAACGGCTCGATGTTCGTCGAACTGAAGGACAAGGATCAGCGTGCACCGCTTGACCAGACGCTGCGCGAGCTGCGCACGGCGATCAACAAGATCCCCGGCCTGCAGGCGTTCGTGACGCCGAACCAGAGCCTGCGCTTCGGCGGCCGTCAGACTGCCAGCCAATATCAGTTGGTCATACAGGCACTGAATGCCGACCAGACCAACCTGTGGGCAGGCAAGGTCCAGCAGGCGATGCGCGCCGACCGCCTGTTCACGGACGTGACCTCGGATGCGCAGAACAACGCCCTGCAGGCCAATATCGTCATCGATACCGAGCGGGCAGCCGCCTACGGGATCGACAACGACACGCTGCGCACGACGCTGCAGGAATCCTTCAGCGGCTTTGCGGCTGCGGAAATCCAGTCGACCGGCGACAGCTACGACGTCATCGTCGAATATGACACAAGCAAGCCCTGGGACGACCAGAAGCTATCGGAAATCCGGGTCGCTTCTTCCAATGGCAGCCTGGTGCCGCTGTCGAATTTTGCGCATGTCGAGCGCACGGTCGGACCTGTCACCATCAACCAGACGGGCCAGCTCGTCTCGACCACCGTGTCCTTCAACCTGCCGGAAGGCGTATCGCTCAGCGACGCGACGGCCAGGATCGAGCAGATCAAGAAGGACCTCAACATGCCGGCCGACGTCTTCACGTCCTATGGCGGTACGGCAGAGATCTTCCAGCAGTCGCAGGGCAATACGCCCTATCTGATCCTGGCGGCTGTTCTGACCATCTATGTCGTGCTCGGTGTACTCTATGAAAGCTTCATCCACCCGCTGACCATCCTCTCCGGCCTGCCGGCGGCGGCCTTCGGTGCGCTGCTCGCGCTGAAGATCATGGGCTTCGACCTGTCGATCATCGCCCTCATCGGCCTCCTGATGCTGATCGGCATCGTCAAGAAGAACGCGATCATGATGATCGACGTGGCGGTGGAGACCATGCGCACGACCGGCGAGAAGGCGACGGCGGCGATCCACGAAGCCTGCGTGCGACGCTTCCGCCCGATCATGATGACGACCTTCTGCGCCCTGCTCGGCGCCCTGCCGATCGCGCTCGGCACGGGCGCGAGCTCGGAATTGCGCCAGCCGCTCGGCATCGCCGTCGTCGGTGGCCTCATCGTCTCGCAGATGCTGACGCTGTTCATCACGCCTGTCATCTTCGTCGAGATGGACCGCTTCGGGAATTTCCTCCAACGCATGCTCAGCCGCGGGAAGAAGGAAGAGCACGTGGCAGCGGAAACGCGGGCGATGGCCGCGGAATAGAGAGACAGAAAGGGCGCCTTCCGGCGCCCTTTCGCATCAGCGGCCTTCGACCAGCTTTGGGAAATCCGCGACCAGCGTATCCCGCGTCTCGAAGCTGATCGGATTGTCGCTGTATCGGTGATTGGCGATATAGAGCCTCGCAAAGATCAGCCGCCTGTCGCCCCTCATTGCCCAGCCGACAAACCAGCCGAGCGGGCGCTCGTAGTTGGTCTTGCCGGCGGCGTTGCGCAGCCAGCCGGCGCCGGTCTTGCCCTGGATATCCCAGCCGCCAGCCGCCTGGAAATGCGGCACGATCGCCTCCGTCATCTGTCGCGCACGTTCCGAAATCGGCAGGGTGCCGGTCCGGAAGCGGCGCAGGAAGCGCACCTGATCTTCGGCCGAGATCTTCAGCGACGACATCAGCCAGGATTCGGTCAGCCCATCCGTATTGCCAGGCCCGCCCGAAACATCCTGATTGCCGTAGCCGAAACGCCTGATGTAATCGCCAAAGGCGCGCTTGCCGAGCTTGCGGGTCAGCGCCTGTGAGAACCAGACGATGGAATCCCGCTCCCAAATGGTCGGATCGGTATCCTTCTGCTCGCGCGGGGATCGCTTGAGCTTCGGATCATATGTCCAGAGCGGATTGTGCTCGTCGACCAAAATGCCGGAATCATAGCCCATCATGGCCAAAGGCAGTTTGAAGGTCGATTGCGGATAGAAGCCCTGATCGCAATTGCCCTGACGATAAATCGTCTCGCCGGTCTTCTCATCGATGATGACGGTGCAGCGGATTGGATCGGCGGCATCGGCCGGCGATGCATTCATGGAAACTGCTGTAATACTTATGGAAAATGCCAGAAGAAGAAGTCTTTCGAAAGCCACTTTCGTTCTCCATATGGTTCGACCTCGGCTTTCTAGGCCAGCCTGGAAGGCCCGATCAAACGATGATATTTCCGGTCAGGCATAAATCAGATTAGGCCATCGCCATGGTTCGACCATATTTGCCGCTGAACTCGCTGCGCGCCTTCGAGGCGGCGGCGCGGCATCTTTCCTTTACCCGGGCGGCGATCGAACTCTGTGTCACGCAGGCGGCCGTCAGCCATCAGGTGAAGCTCTTGGAACAGCGCCTCGGGGTCAGCCTGTTCCGCCGCCTGCCGCGCGGGCTGATGATCACGGAGGAAGGGCTCGCGCTGCTGCCTGCCCTGCAGGATTCCTTCGACCGCATGGCCGATATGCTGGAGCGTTTCGAGGGCGGCCATGTGCGCGAGGTGCTGAAGCTCGGCGCCGTCGGCACGCTTGCCGTCGGCTGGCTCCTGCCGCGGCTTGCCGATTTCCGCGAGCAATATCCCTTCATCGATCTCAGGCTTTCGACCAACAACAATCGCGTCGATATTGCCGCCGAAGGGCTCGACTATACGATCAAGTTCGGCAATGGCGCCTGGCACGATATCGAGGCGGAGGCACTGTTCGAGGCGCCGCTTTCGGTGCTCTGCATTCCCTCGATCGCGCGCCAGCTTTCCTCCCCTGAAGATGTCGCCCATCAGACATTGCTGCGCTCCTACCGCGCCGACGAATGGCCGAGCTGGTTCGAGACCGCGGGCGTCACACCGCCGCCGATCCGGGGCATGGTCTTCGATTCCTCCGTGCTGATGATCGAGGCGGCGCTGCAGGGTGCAGGTGTGGCGCTGGCGCCGCCCTTGATGTTTTCCCGCCAGCTTGCGGCGGGCGAGCTGGAGCAGCCCTTCCCGATCTGGATTTCCAAGGGCAGCTACTGGCTGATGCGGCTCAAATCCCGCTCCGTCACGCCCGCCATGGAGATGTTTCGCAAGTGGATCGGCAGGATGGCCGAGGAGACGCAGGTGCAGCTCGGAAACTGATTAGAGCGCCGCGCGTCCGCACAGCGCTCTAACTCTCTAGATTTGCGCATCAGGCTTTCCGAAAATCGATTCCGATTTTCGGGCCGATGCTAAGGCGGGTTGCTTTCCGACCTCTCCTGTGCGATCACGCGCCTCTCAAAACACCTTCGGGGGCGCAGCAAAGCGCCCTTTCGCATTTCGGGGTATCTGCCCCGGCTCATAGATTTTCGACATATTTGATAGGGAGCACGGCCATGGCACGGGCGCTCGGGCTTGACTTCGGCACGACCAATACTGTTCTGGCGCTGGCAGATGGCGGCGCAGACACGCATTCCATATCGCTGACCAGCAGCGCCGGCACGGCCGACAGCATGCGCACCGCGCTCTCCTTCATGAAGGATCCGCAGCTCGGTGCTTCGGCGCTGAAGGTCGAGGCCGGGCACGCGGCGATCCAGCAGTTCATCGACAATCCCGGCGACTGTCGTTTCCTGCAGTCGATCAAGACCTTTGCGGCAAGCGCCCTCTTCCAGGGCACGATCATCTTCGGCAAGCGGCAGAGCTTCGAAGACCTGATGGAAATCTTCATTCGGCGCCTTCGCCATTACGCAGGCGAGAACTGGCCCGAGGATACCGGCCGCATCATCGCCGGCCGCCCGGTGCATTTTGCCGGCGCCAGTCCGGACCCGGTGCTGGCGGTGCAACGCTACAACGAGGCGCTGACGCGCTTCGGCTTTCCGGAAATTCATTATGTCTACGAGCCTGTTGCCGCCGCCTTCTACTTCGCGCAAAACCTGAAGTCCGATGCGACTGTGCTCGTTGCCGACTTTGGCGGCGGTACGACGGACTATTCGCTGATCCGCTTCGAGACCAGGGCCGGCAAACTGACGGCAACGCCGATCGGCCATTCCGGTGTCGGCGTCGCCGGCGATCACTTCGACGCGCGCATGATCGACAACATCGTCGCGCCGCTGATCGGCAAGGGCAGCCATTTCAAGAGCTTCGACAAGATCCTTGAGGTGCCGTCAAACTACTATGCGAGCTTCAGCCGCTGGAACCAGCTGTCGATCTTCAAGACATCGCGGGAATTCGAGGATCTGAAGAAGCTGGTGCGCACGGCGCTGGAACCGGAGAAGCTGGAAACCTTTGTCGATCTCATCGATCATGACGAAGGCTATCCGCTTTATCAGGCGGTCTCGGCAACGAAAATGGCGCTTTCCTCCGCGGAGGAAGCACCCTTCGATTTTGCCCCGCTCGGGCGCGGCGGCCACCGCACGATCAAGCGCAGCGATTTCGAAAGCTGGATCGTCGACGACCTTGCCCGCATCGAAGGGGCGCTCGACGAGGTGCTGGAAAAGACCAATACGGATGTATCCGGCATCGACAAAGTGTTCCTGACCGGCGGCACATCCTTCGTGCCGGCGGTGCGGCGCATCTTCACCGAGCGCTTCGACAGGGACAAGATCGAGACCGGCGGCGAACTGCTGTCGATCGCGCATGGTCTCGCACTGATCGGCGAACGCGACGATATCAACCAGTGGACTGTGCAATAGCAGCCGAAAGGGCGGCAGGAAGGCTGCCCGCCCTTTCATTGCCGTTTTCGCTCCGCTAAAGTCTGCCCATGATCTCCGCCAACGACCTGAGTCCGGCCGAACTTGCCGCGCTTCTGCATTTTCATGCTGAGGCGGGTGTGGACTGGCTGCTGGAGGACGAGCCGGTCGACCGTTTCGCCGAGTTCGAGGCGATGAAGGCTGCCCGCCGTTCGGCGGCACCGGCCGCGCAACCGCAGCCGGAAAGACAGGCGCCACTGGAGAGGCAGGCGGCCTCCCGCCCTGCCCCACCCGCGCCGCAGCAGCACACAGCCACGTCGGCTCCTGCCTCGCGACCACAACCGGCAATTCCCGACGGTGAAGCGGTGCAGCAGGCGCGATTCGCAGCCGAGAGCGCCCGCTCGCTTGCAGAACTCAAGACGGCGCTCGAAGCCTTCAATGGCTGCAATCTGAAAAACAGCGCCCGCTCGACTATTTTCGCAAGCGGCGATCCGGCAAGCGGCATCATGGTGATCGGCCCGGCGCCTAGCGCCGATGACGAGCGCGAGGGAGCGGCCTTTGCCGGCAGACAGGGCCAGCTGCTGGACCGAATGCTGGCCTCGATCGGCCTTGAGCGGTCAGCCATTCTCCTGACGCAGATCATTCCCTGGCGTCCGCCCGGCAGCCGCATGCCGTCGGCGGCCGAGACGGAGATCTGCCGTCCCTTCATCGAGCGGCAGATCGCGCTTGCCGAACCGCGCGCCATTTTGCTGCTCGGCAACTATACGGCACGATTCTTCTTCGGCGAAACTGACACGATCCACGGGCTTCGCGGCCGGTGGAAGGAGATCGCTGTCGCAGATCAGGTCATTCCGGCCATTGCCAGCCTGCATCCGCAGGACCTGTTAACCGCGCCAGTAAACAAGCGGCTGGCCTGGAGCGATCTACTGGCCTTCCAGGCTAGACTTAAAGAGCTGTCTCTGCTTACAAATTAGCCAAGTTTGAAGATATTATGAATTTGTCCATGCAATACACGCATGGCTGCATCCTGCAAGGGTGCATTGAAGAATCAATGCTGCACTGCAATATAGAAGGCGTGTCTTGGGAGGAACGAACAGGAACCAAGGCCATGAACAAGCGTTTTCGTCCTATACATTGCGGGTTTGAAACCCTGCGCCAAGCAAGCGATCAGGTTCGCACCACTCAGGGCTACAGCCGTTTCGGCTTTGCCACAAACGAACAGATGATCGCCCGCGGTACCGGCATCAACGGCCGCACCTCGCGTCCGGCGATGATCTTCGCGGATTTCCAGGAATATTGAAAATTCCGGAATGATGATCCGGCAGGCGGTTCGCCTGCCTTTTCGCATTTCAAAAAGTAACGACCGATGTCAACAATTCTGATTTCACTGCTGCGTCACCTCGACTCTTTCGAGCATATTCGTGCTGCCGTCTGCGCCGCGCACGAATATCAGCGCGAGCTTTGCGACGCGCCGTCCGAGGTCAAGACCCCGGCTTCCGCCATCGCGCTCTGATCAGGCGCCTGCGCTCTCGAATCTTTCCTTTGCGGATTCGAAGGCTTCGTCCACATAGGCGAACTTGATCGCCTGCCAGCCGACATATTCCCTCAGGAAATCGCGCGACAGCCACAGTTGCGACTTCTTCGGCTCGTCGTACCAGCCGAGACAGCCGCGCTGCGCGCCCTTGGCGAGCAGCCGCTGGAGGTGCGTGCGCGACATCATGAAATCACCGGCAAGCGCGCGGGTTTCCACCTTGCCGATCGCCATCCGTGCCGGATCGGTTCCTTCGAGATCGAGCCGGGACATGAAATGATCGATGACCATACCGCCCGCTTCCGTCCAGAGGAACAGCGCCACCTGTTCAGGCGGTTCGCGCCAGTTGACATCCTCGAGGCAGTTATAGGCAACACGCGGCTGGATCTGGCGGAAAAGCGTGGGATTTTCCTGCAGAAACGCCGCCCGGCTTCCACCGTCGATCAGATCAAGCGCGCCGAGGTTGAAGTGCAACCAGCCGAACATTGCCTGATGGCTGACTTCGGCCGGCTCAAAATGGCGAGGACGGCGGCGTTCGTCACCGGGCGTATGGGTGATGAAGCGGTAGGTGAAGAGCTCTTCGATGAAGGCAAGCACCGTGTTGCGGCTGGCGATCTTGTGCGCCGTGATCTTGCCGGTCAGCCGGACGGCGGTGAAACCCGAGGTCACGTCCCGCGGATCATATTCCAGATGCAGCGCATAGGCCGTCTGCGTCAGCAGCCAGCGTTGATGCGAGGCCAGCAGGCGCGCCAGCCGCGGCCCCGCATCAAACATGCCGCGCATTTGCCCGGCCAGGAAGCGAATGCTCACTACAAAAGAAGGATCCCGCGCCAGTTGTTCCGCCGTGAACGCCATGATGCTTTTCCTCAACCCTCGCTCGCAAGCCAGCGTTCGGAGCAGCGATACCGAAACTCCCCCGGCATCTATGGCCTATCGATTATGCACGGCTTTGAATAAATGAAAGTAATTCACTTTCATAACCATATTTTTGGCAAAAGCGATATCCCAAGATTTCACCATCCCATTCTCTTTTGAGGGGCGGATGGCATAATTTTTCAATCAGAGCGATAAAAAAATCGCCTTGTGATATAGGTTCAGCCGCTCAGGATTGCGGCGCACCGGCTTTTCGCGCTTCGCGGCGCTCAAGGCCAAGCTGGTGCTCGCGGTAGATGATGAAGATGCCGGCGGCGATGACGATCACCGTGCCGAAAAGCATCGTACTGCTCGGAACGTCGCCGAAGACATAGTAAGCGACGATGCCGCCAAGCAGGATCGAGCTGTATTCGAAGGGAGCGACGGTGGAAACATCCGCATGCCGGTAGCTCTCGGTCAGGAGGATCTGCGCCACACCGCCGCAGAAACCGGCAGCGATGAGGAAAAGAGCCGAGGACCAGCCGAGCAGAAGCCAGCCGAAGGGGACGGTCGCAAGCGAGAAGACCGAAGCGGTGATCGAGAAGTAGAGCACGATCGTCGCCGTCTTCTCTTCCTCCACGAGCCGGCGCACCTGGATCATCGCCATGCCGCCGAGCACGGCCGACAGCAGCACGCAGAGTGCACCGACCGCCTGTTCAGCTGCCATGCCGCCCTCCCGGAACAGCGTGAGCTTCGGCCAGGAGATGATGGCGACACCGATGATGCCGAAGCAGACGGCGCTCCAGCGATAGACGCGCACCGTCTCGCCTAAGAAAACCGCCGCGAAAATGACGGCGACGAGGGGCGTGGCATAACCGAGCGCGATCGCCTCCGGCAGCGGCAGATGCAGAAGCCCGTAGAAGCCGAGCCCCATCGAGATGATGCCGAGCGTGCCGCGCTTCAGATGGCCGATCGGATTGGCCGTATAGAAGGCAGAGCGCAGCTGACGCCGGTAGCCGAGATAGGCCATGATCGGAAACAGCGCGAAGAAGGAGCGGCAGAAAGTCACCTGCCCCGGCGGAATATCCGACCCAGCCAGCTTGATGAATGTCTGCATGGCCAGGAAGACCACGACCGACGAGACTTTCAGCGCAATGCCTCTCATCGGGTTTCTGAGAACCGATTCCATAATCCAGGCTCTTATGCGGGCATGCCGAGCGGGGGAGACGCGTTCGACTCGAACGCAGCGGATGATTTCTTCATCGTAGCCGAAGAAATGCACCGGTGGGAAAAAATCTGCGCGCAGTAAAGCGCCGTGCGTCCATTCGGACGCGCAAGCACGCTCTAACTCTTGGAACCTACGCATCGGGCTTTTCGAAAATCGATTCCGATTTTCCGGCCGATGCTGTGGGCAGCAAGTATTTACCCGCTTTTCATCTGCCGCTTTTCTGTGCAATTCCGTTTTCTGATGAAAAAACTTCGCGTTTTACACTCATTCGCCCGAAAATGTTCGCATCTGCACCCATTGCGTTAACCGGTTGCAAACCATGCCATCGCATCGTTCCCAGCTAATTAATCATACAAAAGAATCGCATTCGTTCCGCAGCCCGTCGCGTCAGATTATTTTCAGGATCTTTTTGATGAAGCCGCTCAGCGCAGAGATCGTTTCCCAGTCGCAGAACGCAACGCCCCGTTCGATGCGTGTCGTCACCGATGGCATCAGCACGGATCTGGAGCGCTTCAGCGCCGACAACACCAGCATCGTCAAGCAGATCAAGCTGCTTGCCATCAACGCACTGATCGAGGCGGCCCGCGCCGGCGAAACCGGCAAGGGCTTTGCCGTCGTCGCCAATGAAGTGCAGCGGCTGGCGCAGATCGCCACGGAGATCACCAACAAGTTCGAGAGCAATGTGCTGGGACGCATCGGCCTCAGCCGTGCGATGGCGGATTCGCTCGTCACCGAGATGGAAGGCGTGCGGTTGACCGATCTCGCGCAGACGCTGGTTCAGCTCATCGTGCGCAACCTCTTCGAACGCACCGCCGACGTGCGCTGGTGGGCGACGGATCCGGCGCTCTGGCAGGCATTGCAGGAGCCGGAGAAGGACCGGGTCGCCTTCGCAGCCGAACGGCTCGGCGTCATCAACCGCTTCTATACTGTTTATCTCGACCTCGTCATGACCGATCTCTCCGGCCGGGTGATCGCATCGGCAAACCCGACCTTCCAGCGCAAGATATCGGGTTCATCGCTTGCCGGGGATCCCTGGTTCAGGGCCGCGGCGAGCTGCGCTTCCGGCGACGACTATATCGTCGACGAGGTAAAACCGAGCCTTCTCCACGACCAGCGGCATGCGCTCGTCTATGCGACCGGCATCCGCGAAGGCGGCAAACTCGACGGCAAGCTCCTGGGCACGCTCGGCGTGTATTTCGACTGGCAGAACCAGGGTCAGGCGATCGTCGAGAAGGAAGCGAACCTGCCGCCGCAGCTTGCGGAAAAGACCACCGTCATGCTGCTCGACGGCGCAAGCCGTGTGATCGCCAGCACCAATCCGGCCATGCTCTTCACCCATTTCGCGCTCGCCAACCAGACCGGCCAGCCCAAGGGCAGTTATTACGACAATAATGGCTCGATCGTCGCCTTTGCGCGCACGCTCGGCTACGAGGATTATGACGGGCTCGGCTGGTATGGCGTTGTCATCCAGCAGACGGAAAGCGACGCCGAGATCAAGACTGCGCTCAATCTCAAATAGCAATCTTCCCCTTTCAGCTGCACATGACGACAATTTGACCATAATAATTTGGCTGTGAACTTCGCATTCACGGCCGATTTGCTTTAACTTTAGTTCAGACTTTAATGTAATTATGGCGGCCAAATTTCAGCAGAGTGCGCCCGCCTCTGTAATCGGCCATTGTCTAATAAAGGTCTTCAGGCAACATGCGAACAGATACCGGTCAGGTCATCAATCTGGCAGATTACCGCCCAACAGATTTTGTTCTTGAGCGCGTCGACCTGACTTTCGAACTGGATCCGACAGAAACCAAGGTCGAAGCACGGTTGATCTTCCATCGCCGCGAAGGCGCTGATCTTTCCGCTCCCCTCATCCTTGATGGCGACGAGCTCAATCTTTCCAGCCTTCTCTTCGACCAGAACGAACTGGCGCCCGAACGCTATACGGTAACGCCGGAAAGCCTCACCATCCGCGACCTGCCGGAAACGGTGCCTTTCGAAGTGACCGTCACCACGATCATCAATCCGGAAGCCAATACACAGCTGATGGGCCTTTACCGCACCAGCGGCATCTATTGCACGCAGTGCGAGGCCGAAGGCTTCCGCCGCATCACCTATTTCCCCGACCGGCCGGATGTACTGGCGCCCTATACGGTCAACATCATCGCCGACAAGGATGCCAACCCGCTGCTCTTGTCTAACGGCAATTTCCTCGGTGGTGCCGGCTATGGTCCCGGCAAGCATTTCGCCGCCTGGTTCGACCCGCATCCGAAGCCGAGCTATCTCTTCGCACTGGTCGCCGGCGATCTCGGCGTCGYCGAAGACACGTTCACTACGATGTCCGGCCGCGAGGTCGTGCTGAAGATCTATGTCGAACATGGCAAGGAGCCGCGCGCGGCCTATGCGATGGACGCGCTGAAGCGCTCGATGAAATGGGATGAGGAGGTGTTCGGGCGTGAATACGATCTCGACATCTTCATGATCGTCGCCGTCTCCGACTTCAACATGGGGGCCATGGAGAACAAGGGCCTCAACATCTTCAATGACAAATACGTGCTCGCCGATCCCGAGACTGCGACCGATGCCGATCACGCCAATATCGAGGCGATCATCGCGCATGAGTATTTTCATAACTGGACCGGCAATCGTATCACCTGCCGCGACTGGTTCCAGCTCTGCCTCAAGGAAGGCCTGACTGTCTATCGCGACCACGAATTCTCGTCCGACCAGCGTTCGCGCCCGGTCAAGCGCATTGCCGAAGTGCGCCACCTGAAATCCGAGCAGTTCCCGGAAGACGGCGGCCCGCTCGCCCATCCAGTGCGCCCGACCAAGTATCGCGAGATCAACAACTTCTATACGACGACGGTCTACGAGAAGGGCAGCGAAGTCACGCGCATGATCGCGACCCTGCTTGGCCGCGAGACCTTCAAGAAGGGCATGGACCTCTATTTCGATCGTCACGACGGCCAGGCCGTCACGATCGAGGATTTCGTCAAGTGCTTCGAGGATGCAAGCGGCCGCGACCTCGCGCAGTTCTCGCTCTGGTACCATCAGGCAGGCACGCCGCTCGTGACCGCATCCGGCACCTATGATGCAGGCGCCAAGACGTTCAGCCTGTCACTGGAACAGATGATCCCCGCGACACCCGGCCAGCCGACCAAGGAGCCGATGCATATTCCGCTGAGCCTTGCGCTCTTTGCAGAGGACGGCTCCAAGATCGAGCCTGTTAGCGTCGATGGCGCCGAATATGCCGGCGAGGTGCTGCATCTCACGGCGCGGACGCAGACAGCCGTCTTCCACGGTATCGGCTCGCGCCCGGTGGTTTCGATCAACCGCAGCTTCTCTGCGCCGATCAATCTGCATTTCGACCAGAGCCCGGCCGATCTGGCGCTGCTCGCCCGCTATGAGACTGATCATTTCGCCCGCTGGCAGGCACTGACGGATCTGGCGCTGCCGAACCTCCTGAAAGCCGCCCGCGATGCCCGCGAGGGTGCGCCGATCGTCTGCGAACAGACCTTCGTCGATACGCTGATTGCGGCGGCCGCCGATGAAAGCCTCGAGCCTGCCTTCCGCGCCCAGGCACTGGCCTTGCCGAGCGAATCCGACATTGCCCGCGAGCTCGGCAGCAACATCGATCCCGATGCCGTTCATGCGGGCCGCCAGGCGATCATGAAGCAGATCGCCGAAGCCGGCAAAGCCACCTTCGCGGCCCTCTACGACGCGATGACCACACCGGGCGAATTCAGCCCGGATGCCAAAAGCGCCGGCCGCCGCGCGCTGCGCAACACCGCCCTTACCTATCTCTCCTATGCCGAGGGCAGCCCGGCTCGTGCCAAGGCCGCCTTCGACGGCGCCAACAACATGACCGATCTCAGCCATGCGCTGACGATCCTCGCCCATCGCTTCTCCGACAGCGCAGAGGCCAAGGCGGCGCTCGAAACCTTCCGCAGCCGTTTCTCGGAAAATGCGCTCGTCGTCGACAAGTGGTTTGCGATCCAGGCCGGCATTCCCGGATCAGGCGCGGTCGATCGCGTCAAGGTGCTGATGGAAAACCCGCTCTTCAAGCACACGAACCCGAACCGCATGCGCTCGCTGGTCGGCACGTTCGCTCTCGGCAATCCGACCGGCTTCGGCCGCGCCGACGGCGAAGGCTATCGTTTCCTCGCCAGCCAGATCCTCGACATCGACCAGCGCAACCCGCAGCTTGCTGCGCGCCTGCTGACCTCGATGCGCTCCTGGCGCTCGCTGGAATCGGCCCGCGCCGATCATGCGCGCTCGGCACTGATCGAGATCGAGCGGGCAGCCAACCTTTCAACAGATGTCCGCGACATCGTTGAGCGCACGCTCAAGGGGTGATTTTCCGCAAATGATTTGCCGCCTAGCTGTCTTCCACCCTCCGGACAGCTAGGCCCGCCATCAGCGAATCCCTTCGAAAAACCAGCAATCACAAATGGTTAATAAATTTTTACCGTCGGCTCTGGACAAGGCGAATCACGCGTGATTCTCTAGGTGTAGTTCGAGCGAGCGGCGCGCGAATCACACGAGGGACAAGGTTCAGAGATGATGGACGTGCGGCGGGCAACCGCGGCCGAAGGACGGCTGCGTGTCGATTTTGGCGGGCTCAAAGCCTGGCGCGACAGCCTGTCCGGACAGACCGCAAAAGCTCCTGAGCCATTGCTGCGCCACCTGCCAAAGGCAGAGCTTCTCCTGAAGCGCACGATCCCTGTTCTCATCGTCGCCTTCCTTGCTGTCGTTGCGGCCTCGCATTTTTTCGGCATGGTTAGCGAATATAGCCGCATGGAGGCCTCCGCGCGGCATGCAACGGCGCTTTCGGCTGCAACGGCGGCCGCCGTCTTTGCCGATGCGACCGATCTCTTCGACGGCGGCAGCGCCGCAGAGGCGCAGGCGCGCCTTGCGAAATTCCTGCCGCAGGACCGGCTGGAGAACGGCGCCTTCGTGCTGCTGGTGCAGGCAAGCGGCAAGGTGTTTGCGGCAACGACGGCCGGTGCCTCCTATATCGGCGCCGACGTCTCGGCCCTCTTCCCCGAGATCTCCGCGATCCGCCGCTTCGGCGACCGCACGGATGTCATCGAAACGAGCATCGGCGGCGAGCTGCATTATGCCGAGATCTCCCTGATGGGCACGGCGGGCGGCTATATCGTTTCCGCCACCTCGCTCAACGAGATCAACCGTCTCTGGCGCGAGGAACTGACGCTCAACGTCACGCTGTTTGCCGGCATCTCCTCCATCCTGCTCGTCATCCTCTACGCCTATTACATGCAGGTGAAGCGGGCGCGCGATGCCGACGACATCTTCCTGGAATCCAATCTCAGGGTCGAGACGGCGCTGTCACGCGGCCGCTGCGGCCTCTGGGATTTCGATTTCCACAATCGCGAATTCTTCTGGTCACGCTCGATGTACGATATGCTCGGGCTTGCCGGCTCCGACAAGACGATGGGCTTTGCCGATGCGGCAAGGCTCATGCATCCGGAGGATAACGGGTTGCACGAGATCGCCCGCGCCGTCGCCAAGGGTGATTCCGGCCAGGTCGACCAGATCTTCCGCATGCGCCACGCGAGCGGCCACTATGTCTGGATGCGCGCCCGCGCCCAGGTGATCCGCGGCCATTCCGGCCGCGTGCACATGATCGGCATCGCCATGGACGTGACCGAACAGCATCGGCTTGCTCAGCGCTACGCCGAGGCCGACCAGCGTCTGGCCGATGCTATCGAGTGTACTTCGGAAGCCTTCGTGCTGTGGGACAAGAACGACCGGCTCGTCATGTGCAACGCCCATTTCCAGCAGGCCTACGGGCTTCCGGACAGCGTACTGGTGCCCGGCACCGAACGCACGGCCGTCCATGCCGCTGCGGCCCGTCCCGTCATCGAGCGGCGCATTGCCGATGCAGACGGCTCCGGCTATTCGCGCACCACGGAAGTACAGCTTGCCGACGAACGCTGGCTGCAGATCAACGAACGGCGCACCCGCGACGGCGGCCGCGTATCGGTTGGCACCGACATCACGCCCCTGAAGCGTCACCAGGAGCGGCTGCGCGATTCCGAGCGCCGACTGATGGCGACGATCAACGATCTCTCCGCCTCCCGCCAAACGCTGGAACTGCAGAAGGCCGAGCTTTCCACCGCCAACTCCAACTATCTGGTGGAGAAGGAACGCGCGGAGGCCGCCAACAAGGCGAAGTCGGAATTCCTGGCCAACATGTCTCATGAGCTGCGCACGCCGCTCAACGCCATTCTCGGCTTCTCGGAGATCCTGCAGAACCAGATGTTCGGCCCGCTCGGCTCGGCCAAGTACAATGAATATGCCCGCGACATCCATGACAGCGGCAAGCATCTCCTCAACGTCATCAACGATATTCTCGACATGTCGAAGATCGAGGCCGGCCACATGCTGCTGTCGCGCGAGCGCACCGACCTTGCGCCGCTGATCGAGGAAAGCCTGCGCTTCACCGCCATTCCGGCCGCTGAAAAGAATATCGTCATCGAGCAGCGCATCTGCTCCGGCATGACGCTGATGGCCGACCGGCGCGCCATGAAACAGGTGCTGCTGAACCTGCTTTCCAATGCCGTGAAGTTCACCAATGAAGGCGGGCGCATTGCGGTTCGCACCCGCCGTGTCGCCGATGGCGTCATGGTCACGATCGCCGATACCGGCATCGGCATTCCGCGCGCAGCACTCATCAAGATCGGCCAGCCCTTCGAGCAGGTGCAGAGCCAGTATGCCAAGAGCAAGGGCGGCTCCGGCCTCGGCCTCGCCATATCCCGCTCGCTGACAAGCCTGCACGGCGGCAGCATGAAGATACGCTCGCGCGAGTCGGTCGGAACGGTCATCTCGCTGCGTATTCCCGATCACGCTTGAGGCAATCTTGTCCTACACCTTCACCACCGTCTGAAGGACCTTACGGACCGCCTTGGAAAGCCGTTTCACTTCGCCCTCCAAAGTCTTGATGTCAGGGCAGTCTCCGGCCCGGCAGACGAGCTCGGTCAGACCGGCAGGTGCTTCCTTCGGATCGAAGAGGCTGTCGATGCAGAGCCGGATCAGTTGCGAAAGTTCTGTGTAGAGCGCGAAAGCTTCGAGGCAGGTATCGAGATCGGCGGAGGTCAGCAGCTTGTCGCCGAGCACCTTCAGGGCAGCACCGGTGGTGAGGCCGTTGATCTTGGTCTCGACACCCTTTGCCGGCGCGATCAGGGCCAGATATTGGGCGATGAATTCGATATCGATCACGCCGCCCGGAATGAGCTTCAGATCCCAGGCATTTTCTGGCGCCTTCTCCTTTTCGATCAGCTCGCGCATCTCGGCGACGTCATGGGCGACCTTGGCGATGTCGCGTTTTGTTGAGAGCACGTCAGCAATGATACCTTCTGCCTCGCCGACCAGGCTTTGATCGCCGCAGATCAGCCGGGCGCGCGACAGCGCCATATGCTCCCAGGTCCAGGCCTCTTCGCGCTGGTATTTGCCGAAGGAATTGATGCGGGTGGCGACCGGTCCCTTGTTGCCGGAGGGCCGGAGCCGCATGTCGACTTCATAGAGCACGCCTTCGGCCGTCGGGGCAGAAAAGGCAGCGATCAGGCGCTGGGTGATGCGGGTAAAATAACGCGTCGCGTCGAGCGGCTTTGCACCATCGGATTCGGCGGCGGCGGCGTCGTAGTCGTAGTCGTAGAGCAGGATGAGATCGATATCGGAGCCTGCCGTCAGTTCGAAGCTGCCGAGCTTGCCCATGCCGGCAATCGCAATCCGTCCGCCGGGATAATTTCCGTGTGCAACGCGGATCTCGTTCATGACCGCGTCGAGGGCGGCTTCAATGATGAGATCGGCGAGATGGGTGAAGGCGCGCGCGGCCATGTCGCCATTGATTGCGCCCGTCAGCAGACGGATGCCGATCAGAAAACGCTGCTCCGATGCGAAGATGCGCAGCCGGTCCAGCACTTCTTCATAGTGTCGCGCCTGCACCAGCGAGGCCTTCAGTCGCTCGCCGAGATAGTCGCGCGTCGGGAGCTCGGCCATCAGGCCGGGGTCGAGCATGCCGTCGAAGACATGCGGGCGAGCGGCGATGACTTCCGCGAGCTTCGGCGCCGAGGACATGATGTTGACGGT
Organism: Rhizobium sp. 01T437; assembly: GCF_056398505.1. Taxonomy (NCBI): domain Bacteria; kingdom Pseudomonadati; phylum Pseudomonadota; class Alphaproteobacteria; order Hyphomicrobiales; family Rhizobiaceae; genus Rhizobium; species Rhizobium sp. 01T437. The sequence goes on along the minus strand of NZ_JBFTPM010000044.1, from coordinate 9,219 downwards.
GAGGGAGAGCAGCGCCGGGTTGCTGCCAAGCAGCGAGAAGAGCTGGATGCCCGACGGCAGGCCGGAAATGAAGCTGTCGAAGCGCAGCAGCGCCTCGTCCGCCCGCTTGCTTTCGCCGAAGACGCGGAGAAGCTCGGGCGTCAGCTCCGTCAGCCGTTCGCGCGCCTCGACCGATTGCGTGGCACGGTAGCGGCCGTAATGCCAGGTGCGGATGATGCGGGAAATATCCGAAGGGCGTTCGAAGCCGAGTTTCCTCAGCGTCTCCAGCGTATCGGGATCGTCGCCCTGGCCGGTGAAGACGAGATTGCCTGTCCCAACGGAGAGTTTGGTTTCCTGTTCGAAGAGGTCGGCATAACGCCGCTCGACCGCCTTCAGCACTTCCACCAGCCGCTCGGAAAAACTCGGCGTATCGGTAAAGCCCATCAGGAAGGCGATACGCTTCAATTCTTGGTCCGTCTCCGGCAGAAGATGGGTCTGCTCGTCGCGTACCATCTGGATGCGGTGCTCGACATCGCGCAGGAACCAGTAGGCCTCGGTCAGCTCGTCGCGGGTCTCCGCGTCGATCCATTTTGACCTGGTGAGTTCGGCCAGCGTCTCCTCGGTGACGCGGGAGCGCAGAGCCGGCATGCGCCCGCCGGCGATCAGCTGCTGGGTCTGCACGAAGAATTCGATCTCGCGGATGCCGCCGCGGCCGAGCTTGACGTTATGACCTTTCACGGCGATTGCGCCGTGGCCCTTGTGGGCGTGGATCTGCCGCTTGATGGAATGGATGTCGGCAATCGCCGCATAATCGAGATATTTGCGGAAGACGAAGGGAGCGAGGCCGCGCAGGAACTGCTCGCCTGCCGCTATATCGCCGGCAACCGCACGGGCCTTGATGAAGGCGGCCCGCTCCCAGTTCTGCCCCCTGCCCTCGTAATAGATCATGGCGGCATCGACGGGGATTGCGAGCGGCGTGGAGCCGGGGTCCGGCCGCAGCCTGAGATCGGTGCGGAAGACATAGCCATCCGCGGTGCGTTCCTGCAGGATGCGCACCAGCCGCCGCATCATGCGCGGGAAGATCTCGATCGCATCATCGGGGTCGGGCACGATGCCGGCCTCTTCGTCGAAGAAGATGACGAGGTCTATATCGGAGGAATAGTTGAGTTCGGAGGCGCCGAGCTTGCCCATGCCGAGAACGATTACGCCGGAGCCTTCGCTGGGAGCCGCGATATTCTTCAGTTTCAGCTTGCCGCTTTCATGCGTCGACAGCAGCAGGTGATCGATGGCGGCCTCGACCGAAGCCTCGGCAAGTTCGCTGAGCCAGCCGGTTGTTGCGCGGCCGTCGAAGATACGGGCGAGATCGGCAAGGGCTACGAGGAAGGCTACCCTGCGCTTGACGATGCGAAGCCTCGTCATCACCTGGCTTTCGCCGGGCGTACTTCCTTCGTTGTCCGGTTTCCAGCAGTCACGCGCCTCCGAAATCAGCGCTTCGATCTGCGGTTCCAGCGGGTCGCTGATGGCAGAGGCAAGGATTGCCGGATCGAGATTGGCGATTTCGCGCAGGTAGGGAGAGAGCGTCAGGACAGCAGCGATAAAGTTGCGGAGCGGCCCCTCGGCCTTCAGCATATCGGCGACGACAGGTTCGCTCTTGCCGATATCCTGCAGGTCAGCAAGCGCCGATTTCAGTTCCGTCTGGCTCAGCGGCCGCAGAAGTCCTTCAGCGACATCTTTCAGGCCATGGTTCGATTTCGTCAGCATTTGCTCTCCCTGCCATGCCGCAATGCGACTTTAAACTAGGGTGTGAAAGCTAGGGCCTCAAGGCGAAAGCGCCAGTATGAAAATCATTGGGAAAATCAGGCCACCCGTGCGGGGAACACCATGCTGACGGTGAGGCCGGGGCGTTCGGGATGGCCGGGCTCGGTGTCGGACAGTTCCAGCGTGCCACCATGCAGCTCCATGATCGCTTCGACCAGCGAGAGGCCAAGGCCGGTGCCCGGCTTCGAGCGGCTTTCATCCAGGCGCACGAAGCGCTTCACTACGTCCTCGCGCCGGTCAGGCGGGACGCCCGGGCCGTGGTCGGCGACGGATAGGCAGATGCCATCGGGGCGGCGGCTGAGCTTCACCGAGACGGAGCCTGCTCCTTCGGTATCGGCGGAATATTTGATCGCATTGTCGAGCAGATTGAAGATCGCCTGGCCGATCAGTTCGCGATTGCCCTGGATCTCGATGCTGGGCTCGATCTCCGAGGTCAGCGCCATGCCCGCCTCATCGGCAACAGGCTCATAGAGTTCGGCGCTGTCGGCGACGATGGCTGACAGTTCGATCGGCGACATTTCGGCGGCGACGGAACCGGCCTCCACGCGGGAGATCATCAGCAGCGCATTGAAGGTGCGGATCAGCTGGTCGGATTCTGAGATGATGCCTTCCAGCGCGCCGCGGCGCACCTCGCCGTCCTCAATGTCGAGCGCATCGGCGGCCTTGTTGCGCAGGCGCGTCAGCGGCGTCTTCAGGTCATGGGCGATATTGTCGGAGACCTGCCGCAAGCCCTCGTTCAGCTTCTCGATGCGTTCCAGCATGTTGTTCAGCGAGACGGAAAGTCGGTCGAATTCGTCGCCCGAGCCGGCGACCGGCAGGCGCTGCGAGAGGTCGCCGGCCATGATCTTCTTGCCGGCGTCCGACATGCGGTCGATGCGTTTCAGCGCGTTGCGGCCGATGCCGAACCAGATGATGATAGCGCCGAGGCCCATGATGGCGAGCGCGATCATCAGCGCCTGGCGCACCAGCACGCGAAAGCGTTCCGGCTCGCCGAGGTCACGGCCGATCAGCACGCGCAGACCGTTGTCGAGGACGAAGATGTTGGCAATCGCCATATGCCGCACCACGCCGCTATCAGTGTAGCGCTGATACATGAAGGGCACCGAGGTCCAACCCTCCTCCTCGAAAACACCCGGCTGCACGGAGGCGACGTTGCCGGCAAGGATATCACCCGAGGGGCCTGCAATGAGATAGAGATTGGCGCCCGGCTGACGGGCGCGGCGCTCCATCGTGCGCAGAAGCAGGTTCATGCCGCCAGCATCATAGGCGCGCTGGACCTGCGTCACCTCCTGGGCGACCGCATCGCGGATCTGGCCGGTCAGCAGCCGCTCGGACATCGCCGTCACATAGAAGACGAGCGTTGCAGCGCAGATAGCGAAGAGCAGAATATAAAGTGCCGAAAGGCGGACTGCTGTGGACTTGAAGAGAACCCGGAAACGGCTCATCCCTCATCCTTGATCATGTACCCCGCACCTCGGATCGTCTTCAGCAGCGGCTGGCTGAAGTCTTTCTCGATCTTGGAGCGCAGGCGCGAGACATGCACGTCGATGACATTGGTCTGCGGATCGAAGTGGTAATCCCAGACATTTTCGAGCAGCATGGTGCGGGTCACGACCTGACCGGCATTCTTCATCAAATATTCCAGCAGGCGGAATTCGCGGGGCTGCAGCGGGATTTCCTTGCCGCCGCGGCGAACCTCGTGGGAAAGGCGGTCAAGTTCGAGATCGCCGACGCGATAGACGACATCCTGATCCGGCGTGCCCTTGCGGCGGCCAAGCACTTCGACGCGGGCAAGCAACTCGCTGAAGGCATAGGGCTTCGGCAGGTAGTCGTCGCCGCCGGCGCGCAGGCCGGTCACGCGGTCGTCGACCTGGCCGAGGGCAGAAAGAATGAGAACGGGCGTGTGGATGCCCTTGCGGCGCAGCTCGCTGATGACGGAGAGACCATCGCGGCGCGGCAACATGCGGTCGATGACGATGACGTCGTAAGTATTCTCCGATCCCATGAAAAGACCGCTTTCGCCGTCGCTTGCGTGGTCGGCAACGATCCCCGCCTCACGAAAGGCTTTCGTGAGATAGACCGCCGCTTCGAGATCGTCTTCGATAATGAGAATCTTCATGCGGCCGACATTACCCGCCGGTTGCTTTTCGGCAAGGCTCAAAGCGTCTTCCTGTTGGGGGGAGGTCATTGCGGGCGTCCTTCATAATTGAAGAATTTGGCATAATTGAAGAATTTGGCAGCTGTGAAGAATTCGTCAGACTTGAGGAGTTGGAGCCGCGCGGCATTCGCGCCTGCGCAGCTCCGGCATTCTGAGGCCAGAAGATCAGCCCTGGCCGTTGATCGGAAGGGCGACGAAGCGGCTGCCGTCCTTCGACTGGATCTGGAACAGCGCGCGGGTGCGGCCGTCCTTCTTGGCCTGGTTGATGACGCGGACGACATCGTCGGCGCTGGAGACATCCTGGTTGTTGACCGAGGTGATCGTTTCGCCTTCCTTGATGCCCTTGTCGRCAGCATCCGAATTCGGATCGATACCGGTGATGGCGAGGCCCTTGCCGTCATCCGACGGGCCGACCGTCAGGCCGAGTTCGGCAAGCGCCTTCTCGGAAGCCGGCGGCTGGGCCTGCTCCGGCTGGCCGTTGTCATCACCAGCGGAAGCCTGCTGGTCGGCCGGCAGCGTGCCGAGCTCGACGGTCACGGACTGGGCCTTGCCGGAACGCCATACCGAAAGCTCGACCTTGCTGCCCGGCGTCATCGCGCCAATGCGGCGGCTGAGATCGCGAGCATCCTTGACCGGCTCGCCGTTGACGGCGGTGACGACGTCACCCGTCTTCATGCCGGCCTTCTGGCCGGGCGTGCCTTCCTGAGCGGAGACGACCAGAGCGCCACTTGCTTCGGAGAGACCGAGGGAGTCGGCGATATCCTTGGTGACGGGCTGGATCTGCACGCCGAGGTAACCGCGCGAGACCGTACCGTCCTTCATCAGGTCGGCGACGACATCCTTGGCGGTGGAGGCCGGGATTGCGAAGGCGATACCGACGCTGCCGCCCGACGGCGAGAAGATCGCGGTGTTGATGCCGACGACCTGGCCGTTGAGGTTGAAGGTCGGGCCGCCCGAGTTGCCGCGGTTCACGGCCGCGTCGACCTGGAGGTAGTCGTCATAGGGGCCGGAGCCGATATCACGACCGCGGGCCGAAACGATGCCGGCCGTGACCGTGCCGCCAAGGCCGAAAGGGTTGCCGACGGCGACGACCCAGTCACCGACGCGGACCTTGTTGTCATCGGCCCAGTTGACATAGGTGAACTTGCGGCCCTTGCCATCCACCTTCAGCACGGCGAGGTCGGTGCGCGGGTCCTTGCCGATCAGCTTGGCATCGAGCTCGGTGCCGTCGTTCATGACAGCAACGAAGGCCGAGCCGTCGGAAACGACGTGGTTGTTGGTGACGATATAACCGTCTTCAGTGATGAAGAAGCCCGAGCCCTGAGCGACCGGACGCAGACGGCCCGGACCGCCCGGCTGGCCGAAGCGGCGCTGCTGGTTCTGACCCTGGTGGCCCTGGCCCTGTTCGCCGAACTGGCGGAAGAACGGCTTCAGAGCGTCAGGCAAATCGTCAAAGCCGCGGCCGTTGAAATCGAAGGAGAAACCGTCGCCATCATCAGAGGCCGGCTTGACGCGGCTTTCGACGCGGACGGAAACGACGGCCGGGGAAACGGCGTCAACGACATTTGCAAAGCTCGGAACCGAGGGGGACTGGACATTGACAGCCTCGGCATAGGAACGGGAGATCTCGACAGGGATACCGGTTGCAAGAACGGCGGCTGCCAGACCTGCAACGGTGGATGCCTGAAGCACCGTTTTGAGGGACGGACGTCCGCGGAAATTTTTCAGCATAAGAGTACCTTCTTTTCTTGTTCAGACCTTCGTTCCGGCGGTGCCGGACCAGTTATGACCGAGATATAGGACGCTGCACCTTACTACGAACTGTCCAGCCCATGAAAAATTCGTAATGTACCAATATTCTTTTGGTTGCATGCCGAAGGGCGAGACTAATTCACCAAACCGTACTTAACCGATCGGTTGACAATCGAGATCGCGCCCTGTATTTAACCATATAGTTACATACGAGGCCCATCATGCAGACCGACACCTTGAGCACCGCTTTCGCAGCGCTTGCAGACCCCACACGCCGGGCGATCATCGCGCGGCTGGCCGAAGGCGAGGCTTCGGTCAACGAACTCGCCGCCCCCTTCGACATGAGCCTTCCGGCGGTTTCGAAACATCTTAAGGTGCTGGAAAAGGCGGGGCTCATCAGCCGGGGCAAGGAGGCCCAATGGCGGCCGGCCAGGCTCGAACCGATGGCGATGAAGAGCATTGCCGACTGGCTGGAGCAATACCGGCGCTTCTGGGAATCGAGCTTCGACCGGTTGGATGGCTACCTTCAAAAGATCCAGAGAGCGGACGACAGCGGCCCACGCAACTGAATGTCGCGCGCATTTTCAATCAAACAGGGGGAAGAATCATGGCCGATCAGCTATCGCGCCCCACATTGCATATGCAACGGATATTCAATGCACCGCGTGCGCTCTTATGGGCTGCCTGGACCCGGCCGGAAATGGTCGTTGCCTGGCTCGGCCCTGTCGAATGGCCGGCGGTCAGCGTCGTGCAGGATCTGCGCGTCGGCGGCGCCTATCGGGCCTGCCTGAAGAACGCGGAGGACGGTCGTCTGCTCTGGCAAAACGGCGTCTACCGGGAGATCGAGGAGCCCTCGCGCCTCTCTTTCACCTTCCAATGGGAGGGATCGCATGAGGATGGCGAACCGGTCGTGACACTCGTGACCGTCGTCTTCGAGGAAATGGCCGATGGCCGCACGCGGATGGATTTCACCCATGCGGGCCTGAGGTCCGAAGAGAGCCTTACCGGACACAGATATGGCTGGGAGAGCACCTTCGGCAGGCTGGAAAGCTGGATTGCAATTCAAGGAAATCAGAGGGAGTGAGGGGCATGAAACTCGTAACGAATCTCGTCTTCAAAGGCGAATGCCGGCAGGCCTTCGAATTCTACGCCAAAGTGCTCGGCGGCAAGCTGACAGGCATGCACGCTTTCGGGGAGGCGCCCGGCGACATGCCGATCGATCCGTCCTTCAAGGACAAGATCATGCATGCCTGGCTCGATGTCGGCGACCAGTCCTTGATGGGCTGTGACGCCCCTCCCGGATATCAGGAAGACATGGGCGGCTTCAGCGCCACCTATCACAGCCAGGATGTGGCGGAAACGAAGCGTGTCTTCGAGGCGCTCTCGGAAGGCGGCAAGGTGACCATGCCCTTCAACGCGACCTTCTGGTCGCCGGGCTTCGGCATGTTTACCGATCGCTTCGGTACACCCTGGATGGTCAATACGATCCCGGCGGATCAGCGATGAGCGATAAGGTCATGATCTGGACCGGTCGCGTACTATCAGGGCTTTTTGCGCTCTTCATGCTCGGCGCATCGATCGCTCCAAAGCTTTTGGGACTTCCGATCGCCGAGGAAACGATGACCCAGCTCGGATGGCCTGGTGGATATGTGCTGATGATCGGCCTGATCGAGCTGACCTGCCTCGTGCTCTACCTCATCCCGCAGACGAGCGTCTTCGGCGCGGTGCTGATGATGAGCCTGCTCGGCGGCGCCATGGCCACGCAGATCCGGGCCGGAAGCCCGCTCTTCAGCCATATCCTGTTCAGCATCTATCTCGGGCTGTTCATGTGGGGCGGCTTGTGGCTGCGCGATCCTGCCGTCAGGGCGCTGTTTCCCTATCGAAAGGCGTGAGGATCAACCATTCCGCCGTGATTTGCCGTGGCGGAATGGTGTCTTATTTTTCCAGCAACTCGGCAAGCCTGGCCTGTTCTTCGTCCGTGAGTTTGCTGCCGGTGGGTTTGCCGGCCCGCTTGCGGGCAAAGACGATGAGCGAAACTCCACCTGCGAGGATCAGCAGCACGGGAGCACCCCAGAGCAGCAGCGTGCGCAGGCTGAAGCGCGGCTTCAGCAGTACGAATTCCCCGTAGCGCGAGACGATGTAGTTCAACACCTGTTCGTCACTATCGCCATCGGTGATGCGCTCGCGCACCAGCAGGCGCAGATCCTTGGCGAGATCGGCATTGGAATCGTCGATCGACTGGTTCTGGCAGACCATGCAGCGCAGTTCGGCAGACAGTGTTCGCGCCCGGGCCTCGAGGGCCGGGTCGGTGAGCATCTCGTCCGGGTTGACCGCGAAGGCCGGTGCCGCCGCCATCATGAGCGCCAGGACGAGGAGGAAACGCCTTATCATTCCGCCGGCTCCATGGCCGGGGCTGCCGGCTTCGCCTTTGCCTTCCTGCTGGGCGCACCGACACGCAGACGACGGTCGCTGAGCGAGACGAAGCCGCCGAGGGCCATGATCAAGGTCCCGCCCCAGATGCAGAGGATGAAGGGTTTCCACCAGATGCGCACGACAATGCCGCCGTCATGGGTGGCATCACCCAGCGAGACATAGAGCTGGCTGAGGCCGAAGGTCAGGATGCCGGCTTCCGTCGTCGGCATCTGCCTTGCGGTATAGAGCCGCTTGGCCGACCAGACATCGGCAACCTGCGCGCCGCCGCGGCGGATGCTGAAGTGTGCGCGATCTTCCGTATAGTTCGGGCCGGTGGCCGGCTGCATGCCATCGAAGACGATGCTGTAGCCGCCGGCATCCGTCGACTGGCCCTGCTTCATCTCGACCACATGTTCGGTCTGGAAGGTGGTGACGGCGACGATGCCGAGCACGGTGACGCCAAGCCCGGCATGGGCAAGTGCGGTGCCGAAGGCCGAGCGCGGCAAGCCGGAGAACCGGCGCCAGGCGATATCCGCCTTCACCTTGCCGATACCGGCGCGATACCAGAGGTCGGCAGCAGCCCCGAAGATCAGGAACAGGCCGGCGGCAAGGCCGAGCACGGCCATGACCGGGCCGCCATGCTCGAGATAGAAGAAGACCAGCGCCGCGGCGAAAGCGAGACCGGCCACGACATAGAGCCGCTGCAGGGCGCCGAGCAGATCGCCGCGCTTCCAGGCAAGCAGCGGACCGAAGGGCACGACGATCAAGAGCGGCGCCATCAGCAGGCCGAAGGTCAGGTTGAAGAAGGGCGGACCGACGGAGATCTTGTCGCCGGTCAGCGTTTCCAGCACCAGCGGATAGAGCGTGCCGGTCAGGACCGTGCCGCAGGCAACCGTCAGGATCAGGTTGTTGACGACGAGCGCCCCCTCGCGCGAGATCGGCGCAAACAGCCCGCCGGCCGACAGGAGGGGCGCGCGGAAGGCAAAGAGCGACAGCGCCCCGCCGATGAAGATCAAGAGGATGCAGAGAATGAAGACGCCGCGGCTCGGGTCGCTGGCAAAGGCATGCACCGAGGTCAGGACGCCGGAGCGCACCAGGAA
>NZ_JBFTPM010000043.1:0-29098 GCF_056398505.1 Rhizobium sp. 01T437 | reverse complement strand
ATAGCCGAGCTTGGTCCCTTCCATGCCACGCGCCGCCCAGTCGATCTCGGAGGCCGAACAGGCCCATGCCTTCCCCGAAAAAAGTGACGAGAACGCTTCGCAGAACGGACGATCGAAGCCGGCATTATGGGCAACGACGAGATCGGCGGACCCGACGAGCGCACGCAGCGTGCCGGTGTCGATCATCTGACCGGCAACCATCTCGTCGGTAATGCCGGTCAGTCGGGTGATTTCCGCCGGTATCGGGTTCATTGGCTGTTGCAGCCCGCTATAGACATCTGTGACATCGCCGATCGTGCCGGATGGATCGAAGGTGAACGCAATGGCGCCGATCTCGATGATCTCGTCGCTACGATGGTCAAGACCCGTCGTTTCGAGGTCGAGGATCACGCCTCTCAAGAGAAATTCGGGGCGCGGGGCGACGGCGACCGGCTGCGGTTCGATCCTGGTCAGGATCCGATAGCGGCCCGTCGCCTTCAGATGCCGGATCATCGCCGCTTCGTTCGTTGCACCCGAAGGCGGGCGCTTCGGCTTCGCAGCGCCTGGCTTCGTCACTGGCCTGGTCTCTTCCGAAACAAAAAAATCGAACTGCTGCGTCATTCGCTCTTTCAGGGGTTTTCAGAAGCGGCCTTCCCCAACGCCATCTCAACGACGCATTTATAATCCCTTCGTTTCGAAAATTCATCAAGCGTCGTGCCACACCCTAAGCCACAGCCAAAAGCGAAAAGACCGTGGTAGACAGGTGGCAGCCCCTCGCCCAGCGCTTGGATAGTAGCAAGCAGGAATCATGGCAGGACGTTCCTGCAAGGTCCCTCGCGGGAAACTGCAAAATTGCCTCTTGCAATTATACTATGTACGCATATACTAAGTGCACATATCATCTAGGAAAGAAACGATGACCTCACAGTCCGCCTGGCAGACGCAATTCAGCATTGAAACAGCCGCGAGCCCCGAAGCCGTCTGGGCGCTCTTCTGTGACGTCCAGGGATGGCCGCGCTGGAACGCTGGAATCGAAACGATCGCGCTGGAAGGGCCGTTCGCTGCCGGCACCGGTTTCGTGATGAAGCCGCCTGGGCAGGATGCGTTCCGCTCGGTTTTGACCGAGGTGCGCGAGAATGAGTGCTTCATCGACGAGACCCACGTCGGCGACCTCATCGTCACCGTTACACATAGAATTGAGCCACTCTCACGGTCACGCACTCGCATCACCTATTCCGTCGATGCGCGCGGATCTGAGGCTGCCGAAATCGGCCCGATGATCTCGGCCGATTTCCCCGACGTCCTGGCTGCCTTGGCGGCCGCTGCCGAAGGAGCTTGATCATGGCGGGATGGCTTGGTGTGGTGTCGCGCGCGCATGTCCAGCGTGGCGTGTCCGGCGGCTTTGCGCAGGTCTGTCACGGCAAGGCCGCACCGCTGCGGCGGATGCAGCCCGGCGACTGGCTGATCTACTACTCGCCGACAACAGAAATGGGCGGCGAGGCGCTGCGTAATTTCACCGCGATCGGCGAGGTCATCGATGAAGACGTGTTCGAGCACGACATGGGTGGTGGCTTCGTGCCGTTCCGCCGCCGTATCCGCTACACTATCGCGCGGGAAATCTCGCTCGCCGCGCTCAAGGACGAACTCGATCTCTGCGCACAGCCGAATTGGGGCATGGCGCTTCGGCGCGGGCACCTGAAACTGTCGCCACGTGATTTTTCGACCATTGCTGGCGCCATGGGCGTGACGCTATCGGTTGCGGCGTGATGAGCAAAAAAGAGCCGCCGCCGTTGCCCACGAGTTTCTCAGGCCCCGGAGAAAGTCCGGGCTTCCTGCTATGGCGGGTGTCGAATGCCTGGCAACGCCAGCAGCGAGCGGCGCTACAGCCGCTAGGGCTGACGCATTCGCAATTCGTGATCCTGGCCTGCGCCACCTGGTTCGGCGACAAGGAACCGCTGAGCCAGGTGCGGATTGGCGAGCTCACCGGCGTCGACCCGATGACGACCTCGCAGATCGTGCGTTCGTTGGAGAAGCTGAAATATCTGACACGGCGACCGCATCCCGACGATCCCCGCGCCAAGCTGGTCGCGGTCACTAGCGTCGGCCGCGCGCTGGCACAGAAGGCTGTGATGGTCGTTGAGGAGACCGATGCCGCTTTCTTCAAGCCTGTCGTCGGCAACGCACGCGATCTGGTCAAGCTGCTTCAGACGCTCAACCGGAATTCATAGGTCGTCGCGGTTAGACGACGACAACCCGTAAAATCGAACTGAAGGCACCCATGCCTGACATGATGGTATCGCACAGACTCAAGACCTTTGGGCCTGCTTATGTCTTTCAATACCTATCTGTCACCTAGCTCTCGACGGCCTGGGTTTTGCCCTTCAGACCGTTGGCAATTGATGGGCAAGGGCACGAAAGTCATCAACATTGAACCAAAGGTCTGCGTGGAACCAGCTTGGGCTCTGCGTTCTTGGGCGTTAGCGGCCATAGTGCCGCCACAGAGTTCGGCCCAATCATGCTTGTATAACAAGCGGATGGCATAAAATGAGATTGCTGGCATTCCTCGCTGCAGCCCTTTTGCTGACGGTCTTTAACGCTCAAGCCCAAGTTTATGGGCGGTACGATGGCTACGACGATTACGGTGGCTATTATTATGACGATCCATATAGCCCTTATCCGCCACCTCCCCCTTACTACGAGCCAACGCCTCGATATCAGGAACCCTCGCGTGAGCGCAGGCAACGGTCGACACAGAGCGCACGGGGAACGATCGTCATCGCGACACGCGAGCATACGCTTGTCTACACGACGGCATGGGGTGAACAGTTTGCCTACCCCATCGCAGTCGGGCGCGAAGGCAAACAATGGTACGGGTCGACGCGCGTTGTATCCAAGCGCGAGCATCCCGAATGGCGGCCAACTGCAAGCATGCGACAGAAAAATCCAAGGTTACCAGCCGTCGTAGGGCCAGGCCCGTCAAATCCGCTCGGTACCCGAGCGATCTATCTTGCCGACGGACTGCTACGCATACACGGCACCAACGACCCCTCTTCTATCGGCACCAACGCGTCGAACGGATGCTTTCGGATGTATCGCGAAGACGTCGAGGAGCTATACGAGATGGTGCAGCCGGGGACCCAGGTGATCGTCCAGCGGTAGCCGGATATCGCTTGACCGAACTATCGGGGGCTCGCCTCTGCTACTTCAAGAAAGACGGGGTCTGACCTGCGTTCCATAATTTCATGACCGTATCGCCGTCCATGGCGGTGAGCGAGGCGCACATCAAAATCGCAGCAATCATTGCGCTCGCACCGGACCGTTGGGTGGCGTCTTGTAGGGATAGTGCGGCCAGCACCACCAGCGCGTCGCAGACGATGTGCCTTGAGACAGGCCAAAACCTCCCCGTTCTTCGCATTGGGGGATCGAGCAGCAATGCTCAACGACGACATTTGCGCCTGGTGCCGAAGAATGGCTCTCAATGCTCACGAGATTTCCGTCCGCCATCCAATTGTCAGTGAAACCGTCGTCCGGCCTTTTCCTCGTATCGGCTGACCGCCGCTTCCACGTAGTCAAAGAGGTTTTCGAAGAACTTCAGCTCGTCCAGATGCCTATGCAACTTGACGACAATGTCCTCGGGTTTCTCGCACTGAAACCAGAACGCCGGCGTGGCAACGTCATGTGGTTCGTTGCCTCCGGCCTCCACGACAACCATACGAAAGATGCCGCAGCCATCGCCGGAACTGGCATCGATTGCGATATCGAAACAAGCGCAGGGCGTGTCGGAAGCGCGATTGAAAGCTGTTGCCGTCAGAAGCTCGGCACCGGTCCGTCCCTCGACGGCAGTCCGGAGGTTCCTGTGCGTCGCCTCGCGCTTCAGGGGAACCAAGGGTCCCCAATAGACACCGGCAAAGGGAGATACTTTTACATCAGGCACAGCTTCGCCATCGTTCGAATGCGTTCGCATCGTCGTTCTCCTGCCTCAGATTTTTCGGATTGGTGTTCGTCACACCGCTAATGTTCTTATTATGTTCTCACGACGACCAAGAGTCAATCACATGCTCTCGGCGTCTAATTACGACGCGAAGCGACGGCTCCGGTGGCTGGTCCGGGGCACGACCGTCGTGCGACGAAAATCCTGCTTTCCTTCTCCACATCCATCCGGACATTCCGAAACGCGTCATCGTCCCCTGACCAACCCCAAGCGGATCGGATCACGAAATCGCAAGCCCCATCGGGATCCGGCGCTTGTCGGTTTCAACTCGGTGATCGTCAGGCCGTATGCAGGGAAACCTGGTCTTTCGAGACCCTATGTCTCGGTGAGGCCAGCAATTCTCTGACAAAGGTCACGATCTGCCCCTCCCGGCTGGCGCTTTCGATATCCCACCCAAATTTCCAGGCATCGTGCCGTGCCAGCCAGTCTCCAAGCTCATGACGGCCGGCCGCAGGCATTCTGCTCGGGTCCAGATACGGGTTTTCATAGGCCTTCAGCCCGAGAACATAAGCTCTCGCCCCAGCCTCCTGCAGATCCATCAGTTCTTCGATTGTCATGCGCCTCGATCCCCGAGTGAGGGAGATGATAACAAGACGCCTTGGGCATTCAAGGCTATCCTAATTAAAGCTTCTGCTTAGGTTAATATCGATGTCCGATAGACAGTTCGACTATGCGACACCACCCTGTACAACGTGGCGCTTCGACACTCGCGGTGAACCTGAATATTGCCACGCCGTTAACTATCCCCGCTCTTGATCCTGGCAAAAAAAGCGGTTCTCACTATTGATCTTCAAAAGAGGAGCATCATGAGAAAACTGTTTCTGATCGTCGCCGGTGTCCTGCTTGTCGGAACACCCGTCCTTGCCCAGTCGAGCGTGACGGCCACGCATACGAACCAGCTGATCGAGCACTATCGTGCCTATATCGGCGAGGCCGATCTCTTCAATTCAAAAGGAACGCGGCTCACGCAGCCCTGGCAGATCATTCGCCAGGATCGGGCGAATTTCCATCAGTACGGCGTTCGCGACAATGATGACCAGTCGGACTCCTTCTTTGCCGACCCGGCCAATCGTCAGTCGCTCGAGGCCATGCTGCGCAACGGAACGATGACCGGGGAAGCTGCGGCAATGATCGTTCACGGCAATGTCTGGATTGACGTCGATATCTATGGCAGCCAAGGGACTGGACGCTGGATCGACGTGACGGTTTCCGACTGACCACCCGCCTGTCCAGCCGCAGCGCCGGAGCGCGATTTGTACGCGCTAATACGCGCCGCGCCGGTGGGCGGTTTTCGCCCGCTGGATTGTGATCCTTCTTCGCTATACAGCGAGAAGGTATCTGTTGCCGAGCCCATCACTTTTAGGTGCAATTTTATGACAAGAAAAGTTTATCTGGCCGGCCCGGAGGTCTTCCTTCCCAACGCCCGTGAGATCCTCGACCGCAAGGCAGCACTTGCCCGTGAGGCGGGACTTCTCCCGCTCTCGCCCGGCGATCTGGAAATCCCGCACACGAACTCGAAGCGCGAGCGGGCCGCAGCGATAAACGCGGTAGACGAGAAGATGATGATCCAGGCTGACGCAATCATCGCCAATCTGACACCCTTTCGTGGCATTGCCGCCGATACCGGGACGGCCTTCGAACTCGGCTTCATGTGCGCAAGCGGTAAGCCTGTATTCGCTTACACGAATGTGGCACGCGATCACAGCGGACGAGTGAGCGATCTTTATGGCGGGGCCGTCGCGCATGATGCGGAAGGTCGACTGCGTGACCCGAACGGGATTGCGATCGAGGATTTCGGCCTGGCCGACAATCTCATGCTACATGCCGGGATTGAGCGACGCGGTGGCGTCCTCATCATCGGAGACGCACCGCGGGATGCGCTCTATACGGACCTTGCCGCGTTCAGGATGTGTCTTGCCGTCGCCGTTGAGAAGCTGCGCTAAAGTGGTCAGTCCCGGCGCTTGATGGATTGGGGTTTAGGGTAAACCTTTCGGGTTCTCTGCATGCGCAGCGTCGCCATCCATGCGCAGCGTCGCCATCCATGCGCAGCGTCGCCATCAAGGTGATCAGCGTAGACGTCGTTGTGCGGTACGGTAGCCGCCTCAGCCTTGCTGGCCGAGATCCGTCATGGGCGCTGGCATGGATCAGCACATCATGGACGATCAGATCGTCGCGTTGCGGCAGCGACGAGAAGGGCGCGACATTGGCCGCAAATCCGCTTCCGAAATAGAGGACCCTTTCAATCCCATAAATCGCAGCCGCTCCCGCTTCGAGCGCCTCACGTGTTCATTCAGTTGGTTTGTCTGCCTTGCCGCCCAGGAGATGAATGAGTTCCATGGGGAACGGGAATATGATCGTCGAACTGTTTTCCCCGGCAATAACGTTCAACGTGCTCAAGTAGCGCAGCTGCATTGACAACGGTTGTCTGGCCAGCATTTCAGCCGCTTCCACCAGCTTTGCCGCGGCCTGCTGCTCGCCCTCGGCATTTATGATTTTCGCACGCCGCTCGCGTTCTGCCTCAGCTTGCCTGGCAATCGCACGGATCATCGACTCGTTGATGTCGACATGCTTGATCTCAACATTGGCCACTTTGATGCCCCACGCGTCTGTTTGGGCGTCGAGCATTCTCTGGATATCTTCGTTGAGCCTGTCGCGCTCCGCGAGCATCTCGTCGAGATCGTGCTTGCCGAGCACCGAGCGCAACGTCGTTTGGGCAAGCTGGCTCGTGGCTGCCATGAAATCCTCGACCTGAATCACCGACTTCTCCGGATCGATGACCCTGAAGTAAATCACCGCGCTGACTCGAACCGAAACGTTGTCACGGGAGATGACGTCCTGGCTGGGGACGTCGAGCACGCGCGTGCGCAGGTCGACCCGAACCATTTGCTGTACGTAGGGAACAAGTAGGATCAATCCGGGGCCTTTCACGCCGGTAAATCGACCAAGTGTAAAGACGACGGCCCGCTGATACTCGCGCAAGATTTTGATCGCGTTCGCCAGGATGATCAGTAACAGGACGACTGCGACGATATAGAAGATGAAACCTCCAATCATGGTCATGTGCGCTCCTCCTTGCTTTCTTTCTTGCGGGGATCACGGGTGACCTCGAGGGTTAGCCCATTTCTGGCAATGACCGTCACGTCGTCTCCGTCCGTGAGCGGTTCGGCGGAGGCGGCGCTCCAGCGCTCTCCATGCGCGACAATGTAGCCGGTCGTGCCCGTCCAACTGGAGACTTTCCCTGAAATGCCGATCATCTGCTCCGCACCGGTCACCACGGCACGCCGGCGCGCGCCGAATGCAAGGCGAACGACAATGAGGCTGAAGGCGAGTGCTGAGACACCGATACCAACCAGGACCTGCCGGCTCACTTTCAGATCGGGCACATCCGTATCGAAGAGAATGGTTGCGCCCAGGACGAGGGCGACCACACCGCTAAGGCCGAGGACGCCGAATGTCGGTGCATGCGCCTCGGCGACAAAGAGAGCAACCGCAAGCACGATGAGGCCGATGCCGGCGTAGCTGACCGGTAGCATTGCCAAGGCGTAGAGACCGAGCAGCAGGCATATGCTGCCGACTGTTCCCGGGATAACCGCTCCGGGCGTGAGAAACTCGAATATCAGGCCGTAAATACCGATAACCATCAGAATGAGTGCGACATTCGGGTCGGCGATGACCGAAAGCATGCGTGTTCTCCAGTCAGGCTCGATGCTCTGGACAGCGAGACCCGTCGTATCAAGCCGGATGTCCGTTCCTCCTGCCCGTACCGTGCGACCGTTGGCTTTCGCCATCAGCTCGTCGACGCTGAACGCGACGAAATCGATGACTTTTTCGCGTTCGGCCGCAGTCGATGAGAGGCTGGCTGCGTCGCGTACCGCCTTTTCCGCCCAGTCGGCGTTGCGATTACGCAACTCGGCCAGCCCCCGAAGATAGGCAGCAGCGTCGTTCACTGCCTTTGCCTCTGCAGCGTTGGGCGACTGTCGCTCCTTGCTGTCGCCGTTCTGGCCGTTGTCTTGTCCGCTCCCACCGAGGGCAATGGGCGTTGCGGCGCCCAGATTGGTACCCGGCGCCATGGCGGCGATATGACTGGCATAGAGGATGTAAGTGCCGGCACTGGCCGCGCGGGCGCCGCTCGGAGCCACGTAGCTCGCGACCGGCACAGACGAGGCAAGGATTGTCCGAACGATGTCCCGCATCGACGTATCGAGACCGCCGGGCGTATCCATTTGCAGGACGACCAACGCCACTTTACGATCGTTGGCAAGCTGGATGGCGCGTATCACATAGTCGGCGGACGCGGGGCTGACGGCGCCATTCAATCGCAGCAGTAAAGCGACGCGTTCCGAGCCCGCTGTCGGGGCGACGGAAAACAGGAATGCTGAACCCCAGATCAATGCCAAAGCGAAAATACGGATTGCCTCTCGGCAATACCTCCGGGGCCGCACGGTCACCCGATCAATATTCATACACTCAAATATACGCCAGATTTACCAAAAGATAAGGCAGAAGTTTCTTCACCGAAGAGGCAGGCGACTTACCAGTTCAAATTCGAAACTCGACTTGTCCTTGTCGATCAACCAGGTGATTGCGGGAAGGCGGAGGACACCCGACGTGCCTAAGGTTTCCGCTTCCATCCGGTATGCAGTCGCCACGACAGTCACGCGGATACGCCGCTGTCAGACGTCGGTTTTCGCAAGATGCGCGAGGAGGTCATCGAGCATGGGCCGCTGCCCCTTGAGCATCCTTCCAGCTGCGTCCTTCAACGAAAACCAATCCGCACGATCGACTTCCGGAAACCTCCGGATCCGACCGGACCTCGGAGGCCATTCCATCTGGAACTCCGAGCTTCGAATGTCATTCAGGTCCAGCGTGAGGTCGGCTTCCACGTACCAGGCGACAACGACCTTGCCACCCGGCTGCCGGTATTCGCCCAACGGATTGAAGTCACCATCGACCGCGACCCCCAACTCCTCGAGGGTTTCCCGCTTCGCAGCCGCGAGTTCGTCCTCCCCGGGCTCGACCAGTCCTTTGGGAATGGACCAGGCGCCCTCGTCCTTCTTCGCCCAGAAAGGACCCCCGGGGTGGACGAGGAGGACCTCGACTTCGTCAGAACGACGCCGAAACAGGAGGAGCCCGGCGCTACGAATGGCCATACCGCCCCTCCTCAATCATGGTTCAAGGCATTCTTCGCGGATGCCACAGCCGTCCATCCATCGACGGGCACGTCGGCAATAGAGACAGATACGACCATCCGGCTGCTCCCTGTCATTTTCCGGAGGGATGATTTCGGTCATTTCGTCGGAAAAAATAGCCGAAACCTCTTCTTGTTGCTCCACCAGCCTGATCTCATCAAATAGGGGGTCGGGGTTGGCCGGCAAGACGGCATCGCCATTGCTGGAATGTCACATGATGGACGGCCGATGCCGAAGCTCGGAATGAACTTGTCCCCTCTACGAGGCAAAGCGTCTGGGCAGAAACACAGTGGCCGCTGCCAGCCTCTCAGCACAAGGTGCACGGGTGGCCTAGAATCCGGATTGTGCCGTCCGCATCAACCGGTCTCGCGAAACGTGATCGAATAGCGAAGCAGATCGACCGGCGGAATTGAGTGCTCCCATTCATCCCGGGCAGGACCCGATAGCATACCCGAGCGAAGTGAAAGCGGAAGAAGTTCGACAGAGACTGTATGATGCGGAGTGCCTCGACCTGGTTGCCCGGTGGAGTGGGCAGATGCCGTCTGAGCCTGCGTCTACCGCTCCGACGTGTCCACGCGCGTGACGACCGACATTCCAGGCCGCAGCCTTTCGGCCAAGGGCTGATCGCGATCGATGGATATGCGAATCGGCAGTCTCTGGACGATTTTTGTGAAGTTTCCCGTCGCGTTATCCGGCCGCAATATGCTGAATTCGGAACCGGTTGCGGGCGACAGTTCTTCCACTTTGCCTGTCAGTCGCGCCCGATTGAGCGCGTCGACAGTGAACCAGACGGGCTGGCCGACGCGAATGTCGTTCGTCTGCGTCTCCTTGAAGTTCGCAACCACCCAGAGGTCCGATGGGACCAGAAACATCAACTGCGATCCGGACGTCACAAATTGCCCGAGACGCACCGAAGCCTCGCTGATTTGGCCATCTCTCGGAGCGGTGATCACCGTATTCGACAGGTTGATGCTCGCGACGTTGACCTGCGCGTCGGCCATCCGCAAGGCCGCCTGAAGTCCCTGTTTGGAAACCTCCGTGGACGTCAGCGTCTGCTCCGCGATGGCGATGGCGGCGTCGGCGCGCTTAACGCCCGCTTCGGCCGCACTTAGGGTCGCCTGCGATTGCTCGGCCTGCGCTTGTGGGGTAACTCCCTGGCGACCAAGTGCTTCGACGCGAGTGGTATCTGCCGTTGCTCGCTGCAGCTCAGCCTGAGCCTGCAGAAGATCCGCCCTGCGCGCAACGATCTCCGCGCGGTTTTGCGCCGTCGTTTGTTCCACGTTGGCCAGGTTTGCGATCGCCTGATCGCGCTGGGCCTGAGCCTGCTCGAGTTGCTGCTTGTAGGTTCTGTCATCGATCCTGACCAGCGTATCGCCGGCACGAACCCTTTGAAAGTCACGTGCCGGCACCTCGACCACATAGCCACTCACCTGCGAAGACAGGACGGTGATCTTGCCGCGAATAAAACTGTTGTCGGTCGTCACGATGCTCGATGCGAAGGGCCACAACCCCCACGCGAAAAGGATGAGGGCGACGCCGACGACCGCCACCACAAGCATCGCGGCAACCGTCAGGGGCTTGGGTGTCAACTTCTTCGGCCGAAAAGCGACGGCTGCTTCCGGCACCGTTGCGGAACCCTCCGCGCCTCCGGGTCCGTTTGGCGTCTTGCCGCCATCAGGCGACGGATCCAGGCCCACCGGGGCGCCGCGCAATGGTTCCGCCGACGGCCGCTCTTCGAAAGCATCTGGTTCGCGATCTTTCATCTCGAGTGCGCTCCTTCGATTCAGGCCGTGCTGGACCCTGCCGCCACGCGCGCGAGGACAAAAGTGCGCGTCGTCGTCCAAGCGAGAAAAATGACCGCCAGTATCGTGTTCAAGACGACGACGTCGTTGTATGCGCGAACATTCGACTCGCGGGTGGCTATTTGCGAGAGCGCGGCCACACCCAGCGCGTTTCGAAGCGCAGGATCCGTGACCACGGGTTTGTAGACCTGCGACTGGAGTGCCAGCCGCAATGCGACAGCCGGATCCGTCTGCTGGGTATGGGCGGTGATGAGCGCCGAGTATTCGTGCTCGCGATATTGCTGGAACGTCGCAAATAGCGCCGGCCCCGCCAATCCGCCGATCCCCTGGGTAATCGAAAATAGCACGATAAAGGTAACCATATGGTCTGCGCCCTCTGCCAGGGCGCGATTTACGCCGAAGAGAAGCAACGGTCCGATGAACATTCCTGCAGCGCAGGAAACAAAGAACTGGCTGACATAGAGGTCGTGGGGTCGGGTCAGGTTCGTGGCGTGCCGGTCCATCAGCCCCCCGATGATGATCAGGACGACCGAAGCGGAGATCAGGGGCAGCACCGTCTTGGGTCCGAAAAGCAGAGCCGAGACGATGGTGCCTGTCAGCGTTCCGATGAATATCACCGAATAAAGCGATTGTAATTGATCGGGTCCCATTCCCAAAGTCCGCATCAATCCCGTTGCGGCATAGGTCTGCTCGGAGAGAAGCAGCCGGATGCTCAGCGCTCCCAAGGTGAAGCGTATCGTACCGGATGTCCCCAGCCAGCGCGTGCGAACAAGCGGCCGCTCCCTGTGATGCTCGAGATAGAATGCGCACAGAAGAAGAAGAAGAGCAGCTATCAATGCATGCGCCATCCAGGACTGGTCCGGCCACCATTGAACACGACCTTGCGCAAGCACGGCGACAATAAGCGCCAAGGCGGGGGAAATCAGCAGGAAACTCAAGACATCCAGAGGCTCGAAAGCCTTTATGCGAATACCGGGCGGCAACTTCAAAACGACGACGGCGGCAAGCGAACAGAGACCGAGGCCGAGCTCAAAAACATAAAGCACATGCCACTCGCCGATATCGAGTAGCGGCACAGACAATATCCACGCAAGCGGCGTCGCAAGCTGACCAACGCCAAGAGCTATACACATGCCCGCGCCAAGCTTGGCTTTTGGGAACGCTTGCATCATATAGAAATTGGCAACTGCGCTGATGGGCGCCGACGCGAACCCCGTCACTGCGCGAACAAATAAGGTCATCGGGTAGTTGTGGGCGGCAAGCTGAAGAACGGTCGCCAAGACATAGGCCATCAATCCGAGTTCGGCGAACCGACGTATCCCGAATTGCTGACGGCACTTGAACAGGATCAGGTTGGAAGAAACATTGACCATCACCCAGGCGGCAGGGAGCCACGCGCCTTCGATCGGCGTAAGCCCCAGTTCGCCTTGAATCTGCGGCAGGTTCGCCAACACCATGGCATTGCCGAGGCCGCCGGTTATGCCAACAAGCACACCCACGAACGCGTAGGCCAGTCGCACCGCTGGCGAATGGTACGGCGTCGACGGCGAACCTGCCATTCGCGGCCGCTCGTCGGACGTCCCGTTCGGAATTGGTTCCAGATAGCGTGGCATTTTAGGGACAAGCCAACCGAAGGTTGGATGCTAATACAAGATGCGAAGAATTGCCAGGATGACGGCGAGCACTGGCGATGTGCCCGCAGGGAGACGTCACACGCTGGTGGGTTTCAGCAGTTCTGCGTCCATGGTTTTTTGGCGGCTCCTCTGTCAGTCCGGGCTTACGGTCGACGGCGGGCTAATGTCGGTTAGAGATTCAGCCTTGTCGCCATCGTTGAACTGATCGGATGCATGCTGGTTTGCATCCGTGACATCGGCGGCTTCCTGTTCGGTGGCCTCGTGCTGGTCCTCTGCTCGACGCCAGTGATCTTCCTGGAGCCCTTCCGGGCGGCCCTCGTCCTCCCAGATCTTATAGGCTCGTTCGCGCTGCTGCTCTTTGTCCACAGCGTGCTCCTCCGTGGCGGTTCGGTGTAACTGACAAGATCAATACCGGTTCCTGCTCGGATCGGTCACATCAGCGTTTCAATATGTCTTTGCACGCGGGGCTCACATACGGTCGGCAGACCGGCGCCTAAGAGGCCGCTACCGACAGGGTCTGCAGCAGCGGCCTTAGCCTGTCGACGAATTCCTCGCTTCCGCAGGCGAAGCGAAGCTTCTGAGGAAGTTCGGTTCGATCCCAGTCGATGGTGCTTGAGACACCGAGACGTGCGAGGATTGGAAGCGCTGCCATCACGTCCCAGGTTGAATCTCCAATGGAGAGGTAGCCGTCGGTCTCGCCGAGCATGACCTCGATCAGCGAGATCGTTGCAGCCCCGCAAAGCCGGAAGCTGATACCGAGATCATCGGAGATGAAGCGGATGGCTTCGAGCCGGTCGGCAGTCGATACGGTGGGATGGAAACTGAATCCCGTCGATGCTCGCGACATGTCGAATGCCGGAAGCGGCTTGATCGGGCGGCCGTTGAGCCGCGCCGGAACCGTCATCCCTCCCATTATGGTCAGGTCGCGGACGGGTGCATGGATCACCCCGAAGACGGGTCGCCGGCTTTCGTAGAGCCCGATCGAGATCGCCCAGTTCTGGCCGCCGCGCACGAAATTGAAGGTACCGTCGATCGGATCGATGACCCAGATACGGCCCGACGTGCCGGGGATCTCGCCGCCTTCCTCGCCGAAGATGCCATCGTCCGGGAAGGCTTGATTGAGCCGGGCGATCAGCAGCGCCTCGACCTGCCGGTCCGCCTCTGTCACGAGGTCGAGATGCCCCTTCTTCTCGACCGGCAAGCCTGCCAGCGAGCGGAAGTAAGTGAGGGCCAGTGTCCCGGCCTCCCTTGCGATATCTTCGATAATCACCTCGATCGGACGTACCGGCGAGGCGCAAGCATGCCTGTCATCCACGGGCACGATCCCTGATCCGTGCCATCTGAGCGACGTCGTCGCCCATCAGCTGGTCCAGCTGGCCCTCGCGAACCCACTGGACGATCTGGGCTTCGATATCGACGCCGTATTTCATCATCTTCTCGTGGTGGCCGCCGGGCAGATAGGTGAAGACGGCAAAGCCCTCGTCGTGAAGCTGGCGGGCCTCGCCGCTGGCGAAGTGATAGACTTCGATGTTCATCGCATTGAGATTGGCCTGCCGGGCAAGCGCTGCCGGATCGATCAAGCGGGAATGCATCAGGCCGACGGTCGGCACTTCGGGGATCGCGGCCTTCACGGCCCGCAGTTGGACGAAGTCGAAAGAGGAGAATTGCAGCAGGTCTGCGCAGCCCAGTTCGTCGATCAGCGCACGCAGCTTGGCGATGATCACGTCGTTGCGGTCGTAGATCTTGAGTTCGAGCTGATAGAGGATCCCAAGTTCGCGGGCGAGCTGCAGCGCGTCGCGCAGCAGGGGTACGCGTTCGCCGGCGAAACCCTCGCCGAACCAGCTTCCGGCATCGAGCCCGGAGAGTTGCGAATAGGTCATGTTCTCAACGATGCCGTGGCCGTTGGTCGTGCGATCGACGGTCTTGTCATGGATCAGAACCAGCTCGCCGTCGCTCGTCATGCCAAGGTCTGTTTCGCAGGTGGCGAGCGGCCCGCCATGTTCGAAAGCCTTGCGAAACGCGGCGAGCGTGTTTTCCGGAGCGCCGGCGCTGTGGCCACGGTGGCCACCAACACGCAAGGTATCGAGGTTCATTCTGAGCGGATTCATTGTCTTTTCCTTTTTCAATTCAACGGAGGCGCGCGTCGAAACGATCGCGCAGGTAGTCGCCGAGCAGGCTGATGGAGAGGGTCGTGAGGACGATAACGGCGCCGGGGAAGGCGGCGATCCACCAAGCGATCGCCAGATAGTTCCGGCCGTCTGCGACCATCAGGCCGAGGCTGGTCGCCGGTGGCTGGATGCCGAGGCCAAGAAAGCTCAGCCCGCTTTCGAGCAGGATGATTTCTGGAAAGTTCACGGTGAACTGTACGATCAGCGGGCCGGCGATATTGGGCAGCATGTGGCGGAGGTAGATCCGTCGCGACGGCACGCCGACGATGCGGGCCGCTTCTGCATAGCCTTCTTCCCGGGCGCTGATGACGAGGCCGCGGGTCAGCCGCGCGTAGCGTTCCCAGTTCTGAAAGCCGACGAGGAAGACGAACAGCAGCGGGCTGGAACCGAACATGGCAAGCACGCCGAGCGCGATGATGATGAAGGGAACCGACGCCATCGAATCGGCAAAGCCCATGATGACGTTATCGATCCAGCCACCGAAATGGGCGGCCAGCAGGCCAAGCGTGGTGCCGATCAGCGCGCAGACGATCGACCCAACGAGCGCGATCATCAGGGTGGTCTGGGTGGCGACCAGCACGTTGCTCAGCACATCGCGGCCGAGATAGTCGGAGCCCAGCAGATGGCTTGCAGACGCAAAGGGCCGGGCAAAACGGGCGAGCGGGTCCTGCGAAAGATAATCGAAAGGCGATATCCAGCGCGCCGCAATGCCGGTGACGACGACGATGCCGATCCACAGGCAGCAGAGGCCAATGCTGGACGGCATGCGGTGGAACGGAGCCCAAAGCCAGCCCCGGATCAGGCGGGACGAGGTCACGATCGTCATGTCAATGCATCCTGAGTTTCGGATTGAGGACGACATAGAGAACGTCGACAGTCAGGTTGATGACGACCATGAAGGCCGTAAACAGCACGATCATCGCCTGTGCGACCGGCAGGTCACCGGCGCTCGTCGCATTGACGAAGCCGCTGCCGAGGCCAGGCCAGGCAAAGACGGGTTCCACCAGCACGGCGCCCCCGAGCAGACCGCCGGCGACGAAGCCGAGCGTCGTCACCATCGGGATCGCCGCGTTCGGCAGGGCATGGTGCAGGATGATCTCCCAATTCGGGACGCCGTCGGCGCGCGCCGCGGCGATATAGGGCTGGCCCAGGACATCGATCAGGGTCGAACGCATGAAGCGGGCGACGGCTGCGGCATTGAACAGGGCGCAGGTCGCCACGGGCAAGATCGCATGTCTCCAGGTCGAGCTGCCGGAACTTGGCAGCACTCGCAGCCAGACCGCGAAGGTGAAGATGAAGACGAGGCCGAGCAGGAAGTTGGGAATGCTGTAGCCGAGGACGGCACCCGCCATGACGCCCTTGTCGACGGCAGATTCCCGGCGCACGGCTGCAAGGATGCCCGCCGGGATGCCGATCAGCAGGCTGAGGATGAAGGCCGGCACCGTGAGGGCGAGCGTCTTCGGGATCCGCTCGGTGACGACGGCAAAGACGTCGCGGCCATCGGCAAAGGAGACCCCGAAATCCCCGCTCAGGATGTTGGCGACATAGAACAGGTATTGTTCGAAGATCGATCGATCCAGCGCCCATTTTGCATTGAACGCAGCCAGCGCCTCTGGGCTGGCATTGTCGGACAGCATCTGCTGGGCCGGATCGCCGCTCAGGCGCAGGACAATGAAGACGAGCGTGACGGTAAAGATCAGAACGATGATCGCCCTGACCGCACGGGCAAGGATGAACCCGATCATTGCGCCGTTTCCTTCTGCTGCGGCACGATTGCCGAGGAGGAGATCTGCAGGGCGAATTCCTCGGCCCGGTGGCATGCCGTCTGCTGTCGGTCGAAGGCCCGAAGCAGCGGCGTCTCGATGGCGCACCTGTCAATGGCAAAGGGACAGCGCGAGCGGAAAGCGCAGCCGCGCGATACGTTGCCGGCATCGAGCTCGCCCTTGATCGGCGGCTCGATATTGCGGATCGAGGGGTCAAGTGTGGGTACGGAGGCGAGCAGCGCGCGCGTATAGGGGTGACGCGGCTGTTCGTAGACGGCCCTGATGTCGCCGGTCTCGACGATGCGGCCGAGATACATCACCGCGATGCGATCGACGAGATGGCGCACGATCCGGAGATCGTGGGTGATGAAGACATAGGCGAGATCGAGCTCCTGCCAGAGCGATCGCAACAGGGCCACGACCTGGGCTTGAACAGAGACGTCAAGCGCCGAGACCGCCTCGTCGAAGACGACCAGCTTCGGTTCCAAGATCAGGGCGCGGGCGATGACGACACGCTGGCGCTGGCCACCGGACATCTGGTGCGGGAAGCGGTTCATCATGGCGCTGGACAGGCCAACGCGCTCCAGCATCGCGGCCGTGCGCTCATAGGCTTCCGACCGACCGGCGACACGATGAACCAGAAGTCCCTCGGCGACCTGTTCGCCGATGCTCATCTGCGGATTGAGGGCCGATAACGGGTTCTGTTGCACGAGCGAGGTTCGTTTGCGGAATGCCGTCCAGTCTTTTGGCCCACGGTCCTTGTGGTTGACACCTTCGAACCATACGTCACCGCGGGTCGGCGCGGTCAGGCCGAGAAGGAGCCGGCCGAGCGTCGATTTTCCGCTGCCCGATTCACCGACGACACCGATGCGTTCGCGTGGCGAGAGCTCGAAGCTGATGGAACTGGCAGCCAATTGGCTTGTTGGCCTGGCGAAGAAACCGGTCTTGTGCCGATAGGCCTTGGTCAGATCGCGGGTGCCGAGCAAGGGCGTGTTCATGCGGCCACCGGATTGAAACAGGAGGTCTCGTGAACGAGACCGATCGTGGTGGGAGCGGGGAAACGGGCGGCGCATTCGTCGCTCGCGCGTAAACAGCGCGGATGGAAATGGCATCCCTGAGGCAGGCTGTCGAGCAACGGAACGGAACCGGGAATGGGAACGGGCGGTTCGAGGTCGGCTGGATCGATGCCCGGCATGCAGTCGATCAGCGCGCGGGTATAGGGATGCGACGGGCGCAGCAGCAGCTCGGCCACCGGCGCGGTCTCGACGATCTTGCCGCAATACATCACCGCCGCCCGGTCGGCGAGGCGGGCGATAACGCCGAGATCGTGGGAGACGAGGATCAGGGCCATGCCGGTTTCGGCCTTCAGTTCCTCGAGCAGGTGCAGAATCTGGGCCTGCATGGTCACGTCGAGCGCCGTGGTCGGCTCGTCGGCGATCAACAGTTGCGGCCTGGCCGCAAGTGCGTGGGCGATCATCACGCGCTGGTTCATACCGCCGGAAAATTGGTGCGGATAGGCGCGCAACCGGCTTTTGGCGCGGTCGATGCCGACGCGTTCCAAGAGGCGCATGGCTTCGAACCGGGCGTCGTTGCCCTTCAGGCCCTGATGCCGGTAGAGCGCGGATTCCAGATAATAGCCGATCGTGTGGACCGGGTTGAGGCTACTGGTCGGATCCTGGAAGATCATTGCGATCGTCGGATCTGCGGCCTTGCCCGACTTCGATGGGTCGCGCGCGAATTCGATGCTGCCGCTGGTACGGGCAATCCCGCGCGGGAGCATGTTGGCGACCGCATAGCAGGTCATGCTCTTGCCGCAGCCCGACTCGCCAACCAGGCCGAGCGTCTGTCCGGCCTCCAGGGAAAAGCTGATCCCGCCGATGATCTTCATGTTTCGTGCCGGGACTTCGACGACGAGGTCGCGAACGGTCAAGAGCGTTGACATGGGTATTCTCCGGGGGGCGGCGCGCACAAATGCGCACCGCCGATACACTGGATTGTCGTTACGAGAAGCTGAGGTTGTTGCGGAATTCCATCATCTCGAAGCTGATCGGCTTCCAGTTGACGTCCTTGCGTGCGGCGTAGACGTCGAAGGGCTGGTAGAGAATGACGGCAGGCGCCTCTTCCTCGAAGATGTCGCGCAGACGGTTGAAGGCGTCGAAACGTTCCTTGCCATCAGGCAGCTGGGCTACCTTCACGCAGAGCTCGTTGAATTCAGCAGGCGCTTGCCAGCCCCAGCGCTTCTGGATGCCGCGCCCGGGACCGAATTCGGACACCATCGTGGTGTAGGCATCGGTCAGCGACATGCCGTTCGACCAGTTGCGCATCATGACGTCATCGTCCTTCGGGTTTGCACCCGGAGCGTAGATCTTCGGCTCGACGGTGATGCCGATGTCCTTCCACATCTCGATCATCATCATGAGCGCAGGAATGGCGTTGGCGTAGTAATTGCCCATCGTGTGGTAGGTGATCGGGGTGCCATCGTAGCCGCTTTCCTTGACGAGACGCCTGGCTTGCTCGACATCGTATTCCATCGCATGGCGATTGGGATCGAAGGTCTTACCCATATGCGGGAAGTTCATGCCGGCAGGAATGGACGCCCTGCCCTTCCACAGGGATTCGACCATCAGCGGGCGATTAATGGCAAGCGCCAGCGCGCGGCGCAGCGTCTTCGACTTGAAGATCGGCTTGTTCATATTGAACGTGAACATATGGAAGTTCTCGATCAGCGTGCCACGCGTCTCGATGTCCTGATAGCCGTCGATCAGCGCCATGTCGTCGGGCGTCAAGGTTGTGATGATTTCGTATTCGCCGCTGATCAGGCCGGCGACGCGGGTCGCGGGCTCTGCGACCACCTGGTAGGTGATCTTCGATGCGGTCGGCTTTTCGCCCCAATAGGCGTCGTTTGCCTCGAGCACGACGCGGTCATTGGCCACGAACTCGACGAACTTGTAGGCGCCGGTGCCGATCGGCTTGTTGCCGAAGGCGACGGCGCCGAGGCTCTTGTAATATTCCCTCGGGACGATGCGACCGAGCCAGGAGGCGACAAAGCGCTCGATCAGGAAGGACGGGGTCTTGGTGCGCAGCACGACGGTGTACTTGTCCTCGACGACAGGCTCATCCCAGTCCGGCGAGAAAGCGCGTCCGTTCGGAACGGTCTTGATCGCATCGTCGCCCCACAGGCGCTCCGACGAGAACGTGTAGGCGACGTCCTCGGCGGTCATGTCCGCGCCATCGTGGAATTTGACGTTCTGGCGCAGCTTGAAGCGCACGGACTTGTCGTCGATCCGCTCCCAGCTCTCGGCAAGCTGCGGGACGAGCGCGATGCCGTTGCCCTTTGCGCCGTTGCCGAACCAGTCGCGCGTAACCAGCGTATCGAAGATCTGGTTGACGATACGCGGACCGACATTGCTGATGGCGTTCACCGGCTCCAGTGAGGCAGGCACTCCGTTGACGCCGATCCTCAGTTCGCGCCGTCCCTGCGCGAAGGCAAATTTCATGCTGGTGGTCGATGCCAGCGCCGCGACGCTTGCACCGATGATGAACTTTCTGCGGTTGGTCGTAAGCATCCAATGTCTCCTGCTTAGCAAGATGCGGTTGATGGAAGGGAGGTCGAGCTCAGTCCGCGATGACAAACTTCTTGCGCAGCTTCTCGGGGGCTGCATCGATGATCGACATGGCGCCGCGATCGGTGACGATCGTGCCGACGTCTTCGATCTTGGCCACGACAGACATGCTGGATTTGGTGAACTTGGAATTGTCCGCGACGACAATGACGCGCCGCGAGACTTCCATCATGGCCCGAGCGATGCTCGCGTTTACCGGCTCGACGGTACAGACCAATCCGCGATCGACATCAATCGATGCCGCATTGAGGATGAGCTTGTCGACGTTGAATTGCCGGATGAACTGCTCCGCCAGCGGCCCACGGAAGGAATGGTTCGTGGCGGTGTATTCGCCGCCGACCGCGTAGACGCTCTGCCCCTCGTCACGCGTCAGTTCGGCGATAATGTCGAGGCCGTTCGAGATAAGCGTGAGACTGCGGCGACCGACGAGCTTTTTTGCGACTTCCAAAGCCGTGGTTCCGGCATCCAGCAGCACGGTGTCGCCATCGACGATCATTCCCGAGACGACGGATGCGATCGCGGCCTTCTCAGGCTGGTTCCAGACGGAACGGGCCTCGTTCGTTTTGTCCTGCGCGACCTGATTGATGCTTACGGCGCCGCCGTGGGTGCGACGCAGCAGCCCGGCTCCTTCGAGGTCACCGAGGTCGCGTCGGATTGTGGCGACAGAGACGTCAAATCGCTCAATCAGAGTGCGCAAATCGAGGAAGTTACGTTCGCGCAGCAACTCGACGATCTTCGCCTGACGATCTTCCGCTTGGGTCAGCAATGGCCTGTTCCTTGTCACTAAAGTGACGCATATCGCTCATGTATGAGCGATATCTATCGCCAAGAGATGACAAGCGTATGACGAATTCAGGTCCAAATCAGATCCCTTCATCTGCATCTCAGCTTCGCAAAGGAGAACCGGCAGCTACGGTGATCGAAATCGCTCATTGTGGCCTATGGTGGTTTTTCGTCTAAAGGATCGACACCATTTCTGCCGCCGTCCTCGCGATGGGGGCGGTGGAACACTTTGAGATTTTTGGCTTAACAGGCCGAGTGCAGGGCAATGGGAAGGCAGCGATTGTGTGCAACTGGCTAGAAGCCAGCCTTTGCCATGATGAGAGGAGGACCACCACGATGTCGTTGCGTGATCGTTTTGAAGATGGACTACTATGGCAGCCACGCAGTGTTGCGAGCATGCGCCCGCCTGCGCGAGCCGATTCCTAAATGCATCCGCCGTGATCGGCGGAGGTACCGATCATTTTCGCCGTTTCTTCGCCGATCGGAATACTTCGCTGACTTCCGGCCCGTGAGCATGCCGGACCGGCCGCGATCGACGCTCTTTCCATCGCGGCCTCGGCCGACAAGCCACGATCCAGTGCGGAGGCAAGCACGCCGACGAAGCAATCGCCCGCGGCGGTCGTGTCCTTCACATCGATCAGCATGGCGGGAAGCCGAATATACTTGCCTTTGACGAATGCTTCTGCGCCCTCACCGCCGAGCGTGCGCAACACACCCGTATCAAGCCGTGCTGAAAGGGACTGTGCGGAAGCATCGCAGCTCAGCCAGCCGGCCAGCGTTTCGGCCTCGTCTTCGTTTACGACGAGCAAGTCACACAGCGACAACACTTGGTCTTCCAGAGGAAAGGCCGGAGCGAGATTGAGGATCGACATAACCCTTGACGCAACGGCACGGCGGATGAGCTTTTCCACCTCGGCCACGTCGTTTTCCATCTGCATCAACACGATGTTCGCGCGCTGCAGGAGATCGTCTTCCACCGCGTCGCACGATGCCATCAGGTTGGCGCCAGCCGCCACCACGATCATGTTGCGACCCTTCGCGTCGATCTGGATCGACGCACTGCCGGTCGGCTCGGCGACGCGGGTGACGCGACGGATATCCGTCGCGGCCTCGAGGTTCTGCAGGCCGATCTCGGCCAATGCATCATCGCCAACGGCACCGACCATGACCACCTCGGCGCCGTCACGAGCCGCCGCCAATGCCTGGTTTGCGCCTTTGCCGTCGGCTTCGGCACGAAACGTTTTGGCCATCAACGTCTGACCCGGCTGGGGCATCTCTGCGACCGAGTAGACGAAGTCGACATTGATGGAGCCAAAGGTGACGATCATGACGTGTCCTTCTCAGGCCACCTGTGAAGCCACGATGCATTTGGCCTTCCCGCGTCAGCGGCAACGCTGAAGGGCATCAAGTAAAAATGAGGAATCCTCAGACATTTGCCGACGTCGACAGTGATCGCCGGCAGCCATTGCGGCCACAAGACAATGAAGCGTATCGGAGCTTTCAGCATCGCGACGCGCGGACACGCGCGGGAAAGCGGGAATTCGCGTCACACGAGGGGATGAGGAAGGGCAGCCGCAGGAGCTTCAGCGTCAGCGGCGTGCAGCAGAAGCGGGACCGACTGCCCCACGACCTCGTGTCCCGCTTTCGAGCCGGGCTCGCCACGGTTGCCACACTCGCAACCAACGGCCGGCCTTGCACTCCCCTCACCTGCCAGGCCGCACCGGCGATCGAGCAATATCGATGATGTCGTCACGCAAGGCGGTCGGGTCTTCCCAGTTCCAGCCAACACCGAGGCCGATCTTGAAGTCGATACGCCCGGCGCTCGGGCCTTTCGCGATCGCGCTCGGCGTCTCAATCTGCCTCTCCCGGCAGATGATCGGCGCGCATTGGACAAGCGATACGATGACGGGCTGGGCTATTGGCGTCGCATTCGCCTTTTTGCTCGCCCACCAGTTCGCCCGCAGACAACTCGTCTTCAGATAAGGACGGGCGGCTCATGCCCTGCCGCGGCGACGCAAGGCTGTCCGGACCTGAAGCTCATCGCGGCAGAACGATCCGGGCCTCGAAACCATCTCCACGGCTGCTCGCTGGCGAGCGGAGCTCCAACACTCCACCCATCTGGCGCACGATGGTATCGGCAATGGCAAGTCCCAGGCCTGCGCCCTTGGCAACGGTCGCACCTCTGCGAAACCGAACTTTCAGGCTTCCCAGTTCGGCCGCAGAGAGCACGGGGCCGTCATTGGCGATGCTGATGCTGCCATCATCATCGACCGAAACGCCGATCGTGCCTCCCGGATTTCCGTGCAGGATCGCGTTCTCGATGAGATTGCTTGCGACGATCCCGAAGGCGTCCACATCGACGGCACGCATCAGGGGATCTGCCGAAGCGGAGTAGGTAAGCCTCTTGCCCGTTGCGGGATTGCGCTGATAGTCGCGGACGATCAAGTCAAGCACCTTGCGGAGATCGGTCACTGTGGCCGTCTGACCAAGACCGGCGTCGGCTCGAGCAAGCTGTAGAAGTTTTTCCGATGTGCGCCCAAGCTTGGTGAGCGCGGTCTCGATGTTCCGTGCGCGAGCTTTCGATGCTTCGTCGCGCAACTCGGCCAGAAGTCTCTGTGTTTGCGCCAGAGCCCCGGCTACAGGTGTCCGAAGCTCATGAGCGCTGTTGGTGGCGAATTCCCGCTCCGCATCGATGGTCGCCTGTACGCGCTGCATCAGCAGATTCACTGACTGAGCGATCGGCCTCAATTCTCGTGGAATCGTCTCCGTCTCGACAGGTGAAAGGTTGCCACCGTCCTTTTCGGAGATCGCTGTGCGCAGCTTGTTGATGGGACCTACTGCTCGTCTCGCAATCCACATCATCAACAGGACGCTGACAGGCAGCAGAATGGCAAGCGGGATAAGCATCGTGACCGCGCTTTCACGCACGGCCTCACGTCGGTGGCTCAACCGGTCGGCCGTCTGAAGGAAGAGAGCGCCGTCCGAGCTCATCGCGGTGTAAAAGCGATATTTTTCGGAATCATGAAAGCCGATAGCGAGTGGGGCGTCGAATGGCTCGACGGGGGCGTCTTTCGAACGGAAGACAACCACTCCGTCGGCGGTGCGAACCTGGTAGACGAGATATTCATGTTTGGACGGCGTGGGCGGCGCCCGCTCGGGCTGCTCACCGCCCTGAACATTCGGCAGGTGCCCCTCCTCCACGATCGCCAGCAGCCGTTCGGTGGTTTCCTCAAGCGCGTTGTCGAAGATCTCGTCGAACTCACTCCGCATCACGAAGATGCCAAGCCCGATCGCACCAAGCCAGAACGCGACCAGCGCGCCCGTGAGCGCGGTCATGAGGGGTCGGATGATGCTGCGGTTCCTCGTCATTCGACTGACAGCATATAGCCGATGCCGCGGGCTGTCCTGATCTTCTCCATCCCGATTTTCTTGCGAAGCCTGCTAATATACACCTGCACCGTATTGCTCTCGACCTCCTCGCCAAAAGCATAGAGGGCATCCTCGATCCGTTTCAGTGCAACGAGCTTTCCCGGTCGCTCGACGAGGAGATCGAGCAATGCCCATTCGCGCGGTGTCAACTGAACGTCCTGTCCGCCCACGCTGATAGAGTGCGTGGATCGCTCGATCACGATATCTGCTATCTGAATGGTGTTTTGCCGACGTCCTTCGTAACGACGACGGACGGCAAGGATCCGAGCTTCGAGTTCGTCGAGATTGAAGGGCTTGATCAGATAATCGTCCGCGCCGGCGTTAAGCCCGGCGATGCGGTCGGATATCTGATCTCGAGCGGTCAGGACGATGACCGGAGCGTCACCTCCTCTTGCCCGAAAATATTCAAGGAAGACCAGGCCGTCGCCATCGGGAAGCTGCAGGTCAAGGAGGACCAGGCCGTAGTCGATGGACTTGCTCGCCGCTTCTGCATCGACGATCGTACGGACCCAGTCCGTCGCATAACCCGCCGTGTTCGTATGGTCCCGAACCGCATCGCCGATGATGTCGTCGTCCTCGATCAAGAGAATGCGCACGATCTATTCCTTCCAGCCTTACGCCTTGGAGAGCGCTCGATGGTGGAGTCATACCAGACCAGTGCCAAAGTAGCAGTCTCGGGCCTCGTTGTGGCTATCGAGAACCCGTCCGTCCCCTTGATTCTAGATGGTTGGGCGGACAAGCGACCAGCGTCTGGAGGTCAGCGCTGGTCGCTTCCTCCTGTATTACCAGTGATAGGAAATACCGACGTTGACCGCGTTGGTGACGATGTTCGTCTTCAGGCGGTCGCCGCTGTCGATCGGAACGTCGACGCGCGAATAGGTGCCCTTGTATTCCACGAAGGTCGACCAGTTGTCGGTGACGCGGAAGTCGACGCCAGCCTGCGCCTGGAAGGTCACGCCGCCGAATTCATAGTCGAAGGTCGTGCCCTGGGGACGGGTGACTTCGACATGCGGAATGTTTACCCCGACACCGGCGCCGAGGTAAGGGGTCCAGCGGCGAGCCGGGTCCTTGAAGCGGTAGAGGCCGTTGACCGTCAGCAGGTTCAGGCCGTCGGTGAATTCGAAATGCGTCCAGCCCGGCGAGCGCGCCATCGTCTCGTCGTCGGCATAGACCTTGTCATGGGTATAATCGAGCGACACGCCCCAGTTCGGCAGATTGAAGTCGCCGAGCCACCAGGTGACGCGGCCGCCGTAATAGGGCGGGCTGCCGAACGACTTGCCTTCCCAGCCGGCGCTGAAGGAGGTGCCGTCGGAAACATCGACATGGCTATGCGGCGCCGTCTGGTAGCCGCCATAGATGGAAAATTCCAGATCTTCAGCCGAAGCCGTGCCAGCCCTCGATGCAAGTGCGGAAAACGCAATGCCTGCCAGAAGCACGGCGGAAAGACGCAATGCAAGTCTCATTGGATACTTTCGGATTAGACTTCTTTAAATATGCCACGCTTTTTGAAAGCGCTGACTAAGCCTGTGAGGGCGAGAACGGCCGCAAGCAGCAATACCAGCACGATTGCACGGGCTTGTTCCTGTTCCGTAATCGAGCCGACTGCGACCCTGTAAAACTCGGTTGCCAACAGTGCGATAAAGGTTGACGACACCGTGGAATAGTCCTTCGCCACGACCCGTTTCAGGTTGAACGCCATCCCCCTCGTCGATTCGTCAAATGCGCCGCGCTTAAATGTCCATCGCGGGACATCTCGGCAGTAGGCTTTGTAGGCGGCGCCGAACTTATCATGGAGGAAAGCCTCTTCGGCGTAGACAATGCACTGGTAGAAAAAGGCAAAGAGAGTGCATCCGACTGCGATCACGACCGGATTGCCGTGGAAGACGAACAGTCCGACGTAGATCAGCATGTTGCCCACGTAGAGCGGATTTCTGCAGACGCCGAACATGCCCTCGGTGACAAGCTCATCGGCGTAAACACGTTTGTTCAAGCCGCCCCGCCTGATGTAGGCATAGCCAATAACGCTTGCCCGCAAGATCAGCCCACTCGCCACGACGAGCAGGGCGAGCGCGTCCTTCGCCTGTTCAAGCGCAGGATTTCCCCATGGCGCGGTCGACGGCGGCGCGGCGATAAAGAGCGCTAAGATGATCAGCGGGAAAGCCTGATTGCGATATTTGAAGAGGAACGTGCCAATCCTCAGCATGATGTTTTTCATGATGCTCACTTGATTGCGACGATCCCGCAGAAATTGTACCAGCGGAAGAAGACCTCTGTGCTCTTGAAGCCGACCTCACGAAGGAGCTGGATGTTTTCCTCCAAGCGGTAAGGAATAAGGACGTTTTCCAGCGCCTCCCGCTTCTTCGAGATCTCGATGGTGGAGTAACCGTTCCGTCGCTTGAAATCGTAATAGTGATCAATAAACAGGCGGTTGAATGTCGTGTCTTCACTGGTCAGCTTTTCAACCAGGAGCAGACACCCCTGGTCGTTGAGCCCGTCGTAAATTGTCCGCATGACCCGCTCGCGGTAGAGTGGACGAACAAACTGCAGCGTCAGCACCATCGTTACGACGCTTGCCTTCTCAATCGAGAAGCCGCCATGAAGGTCGACCGTGTGAAGATCGATTGAGCGGTTGGTTCCTGACTCCGCGATCTTTTCGGCAGCTTTCTTCAGCATCTCCGGAGCATTGTCGATCCCGACGAAATCGATGTGATTGTCGACTTCACGGTCCAGCGCCAGAAGGGTCGTGGCCGTGGAGCAGCCGATGTCATAGAGTTTCGACTGAGGCTGTGCGAAATCCCTGGCGAGCTCGCAAACCATCCGCTGCATTTCGCCATAAAAAGGTACCGATCTACTGACCATATCGTCGAAAACATTCGCGACGGTCGAGTTGAATGAAAAGTCGGCAACGGAATTCTGTTCTTCGGCGAAAACTTCGTCTCGCGAATTGGTATGCAATATTAGACGGTTAGACTGTTCGGTCATATCCGCTCCAAGGTCGATGATTGGAAATTGGGCGCGTCTTTCCCCCGCCCATAATGCGTCACAAAACTTTAACATCGAATCCTGACAATAGGCTGAAAGCGCGGCAGCGTTAGTGCTCGGAAGGCTGTCGGTGAGCACACCAGCTTATGCGCCGGCTATCATGTCATGGGCGAATGGCCAACTGCTGGATACTGCCAAGGGCGCTCCCTTGCCCCCATCCGGACAGCCTCCTAGCAGACAGGTGCTGCTCTTGAAGGCAATTCAAACCGGAGCCCGGCTATTCCTGTCCGATGGGATAACAACGATTTACGCGTCGTGCGGCGATTTGGTGGACTGCGATCAGTTTACTTGCATGCCGCGCCGCTCCAACTCCTCGAAAATTTTGCGCGCGGACGGGTTCGGGAGGAAACCTCGTGATCGCCACCTCATCGTGCGTGCGTTCCCCTAGCGAGGCGTGCTACTTTCTAAAGATATCGCGGCCCGGCCCCACGATCGGGAAACGGTCATCTGGCAACATCGGCTATAAGCTGGCTGCACGACTAGCTGCCGTGCTGGCTGCCGACTGCTTTCACCTCTCTCGACCGCGCCGCCCTTCTTGCAGGCCGAAGCTCATCGATCGTCGGTGTCCACCACCCCGCGCGTTCCGGCCGCACCGTCTTCGATGGCCAAGTGCGTACGAGTTCGTCCAAACTGGGCTTCCGCCACAATCCCCACACATGATCGTCGGTGACACCCGGATAGAATTCCGCAACCGCCGCGGGCTCGACGAGTTCGCCGGTAATGTCGGTGAACACGACGAGACCGTAGGAGATGGCAACAACGCGGCCGATAGGCGGCAGGTCGCCGCTCACAAGAGGATAGCGTCGACGCTTCCGTTCCATCGAGCGGAGCTTCGACTTCATTTCCGCTTCGCTACCCTTTCGTTCTGCGGCACGACGTCGCCGTTCCTCCGGCTCATTGCGGCGAGCTGCCGCTTCGATCTGTGGCCAGCGCTGGCGCAGTTCCTCGAAGGATCGGTAGGGAACATGCCAGATCTTCAGGTCACCGTCCCACCGCGAGAACGGAACCTCACGTAGCGTGTCGACCACCGTCTTCGAGTACGGTGTCTTGATCTTGAATCCCGCCTTGCCAAGCTCCAAATAGCTGCTGTCGATCGGATCGAAATCGAAGGCGTCCCTCCCCTTCGCATCGGCATGAGCGTCGGCTTCCGCCTCCCGTTCGGCCAGCCACTTTCCGAACCGACGGGACGCAGTCCGACCGGGAATGAACCATGCCTTGCGAATATCGCTCCACCGTGCGCGGGGGAACCTGCGACGAAACTGTTCGACAGTCATCCGGTCGAAAGGAAAGGTGACGTTCGCGCCGGGGTGAGCATCGTCCGGCTCGTTCGCATTACCCGAGGTTACCGATATTTCGTCTTGCATCTCGCGATAACGCTTCTCGAGACCCGGCAGTTCAACGCAGGCGTTTCAAGAGTGCACGCAATCCCGATTGCGAAACGTCGCGGATCGCAACCTCTATCGGAAACCATTTCTGTTTTCGGATCGTCTTTTCCGGGAAGTCCGTCGCGATCCCCGACACTTCGAGAAGATGGACAGCGACATGATAACGATGAGGCGTGCTGTCCTTCTGATAGGAAAATGACCCGAAGACTTCCGGATCGACCTCTCCGGCGACGCCAGCCTCTTCGAACGCTTCCCGCAAAGCAGCGACAGAGCTGGTCTCGCCCGGATCGAGATGCCCTTTTGGGATGCC
>NZ_JBFTPM010000042.1:0-29326 GCF_056398505.1 Rhizobium sp. 01T437 | reverse complement strand
CTCCAACTCGACGAGTCTTAACCCTTCCAATTCAACGATGGGAATGCCAAAGGATGAAAGTATCGCCACATCCTTCTTGCGCACTTCGATACTCTGGTCGATCAGCATAGCGATGCCATCGACCCGCTGGGATAGGGATGCGATAGCCGTCTCAATTGTGGTGTGCCGCCTGAAGATATGGCTTACGGTATATCCGTGCCCTGCGGTCGATTCTAAAAATCCGGCGATGATTGCTTGCGCTCGCCGGTTAGGACGCACGCCGTCTTCTCCTTGAAGAACCACCAGGCCAAGTGTGTTGGTTTTTCCGGTTCTCAGGGAGCGGCCTGCCATTTGGGGCTGATATTGGAGGCGTTTGATCTCCTTTTCTATCACTGCACGCGTCCGATCGCTCACAAGATCCCAGCGCTCGTTTACGACGTTTGAGACGCTCATCACGGAAACACCGGCCGCGGCCGCGACATCCTTCAGCGTTACTTCTTGCTTTTTGCGACGGGGCACTGCTGCATCCTGAATGAATTTCTACATTTATCTTTACACAAAAATCTGGCCGCGCTGCAATGCAGCACCTAGCGCCTAGGAACCGTGCTCGAATTAACGCGCGAACAGATTGTAACGTTAAATAGTCTGCTTCGGTCCATGCAACCGTCTTGCCAGCTGCGTTTGATCTGAGGAATGATGTTATCTAATTGAAACGGAAGAATAATAAATTTCTTTGACAGATGCAGCCCGTGCCCCTTGACAGATTGCGTCGGTCGATCTTAATTTTAACGTTAAAGATAACTTAAGAAAGGGGAACGAGCATGAAAAACGAACTGAAGACCACTAGGCGTGGGTTTATGGGCGTTACTGCGGGCATTGCTGCTGTAACTGCATTTGGTGGCGCCGGCGTAGTTTTCGCCAAGGGAAGCGGGAACATCGGTTTTGCCATGGAGACATATACGGTTCCGCGGTGGAAGAATCTCGATCGCCCGAGCTTTGAAAAAGCGGTGTCGGCCGGTGGCTTCAAACCGATCACCAACCAGGCGGATTTTAAAGTCGAACAGCAGCTATCCGATGTTGAGAACCTTTTAACCGTGGGCGTAGACGCCCTTGCGATTGTTGCTGTTGTGGCTGAAGCGGGCGTCAACATGGCGCGCAAGGCAAAGCGCGCTGGCGTACCTGTGATCGCTTACAACACCGCGATTCCATCAAAGGATGTCGATGTCTATGTCGCGAGAAATAACCGTGGAGTGGGTCAAAAAGCTGCTAACGCCGCGTTGGCGGCCGGTGTGCTCAAGGGCAATTGGATTATTGTGTCCGGCCAGGCTGGCAACACGGTGGCAGAGGAAATCACCAAGGGATACTACGATATCCTGCAGCCCCTGATCGACAAGGGTGAATTGAAGATTGTCAGCCACCTTTTCCACGATGGGTGGGATCCAGATGCCGCGCGCCGTCAGGCGGAAGATTCTCTGACGTCGACGAATAACGATGTCGCAGGGTTCCTTTGCAACAATGACGGCATGGCTGGAGGTGTTATTGGTGCGCTGCAGAAGGCGGGATTAGCGGGGAAGGTCTTTGTGACTGGCCAAGATGCCACGGTCGAGGGTTGCCGACACATTCTGTTGGGTAACATGGCGCTATCAAGCTTTACTCTTTTCGACCAGATGGGAACGATCGCCGGCGAACTTGCCGTCAAACTAGCCAAGGGGCAAGATCTGGGTATTACGCAAACCTACGACGCCGGCAATGGGGTCACTATCCCTTATATGCCGGTCGAAGACCGCGACATCACCCGCGAAAATATGGTTGAGTACTTGAAGCAGTACAGCCCGGTTTATGTCGATGCCAAGGCCGTCTTGGAAGGCGTTCCAAAGGAAAAATGGCCCAAAGGCGCCGAGGCCCTTCTCTAACGAAAATTGCCTCCCCGAAAAGCCACCCGTTGCGAAACGGGTGGCTTTTTGTATCAGCGGTCGCCGGATATCTTCACTTGTAACGTTAAAGTGTTTTTGCTTCTGCGATGGATTGGCTTGTCGGCAAAAACCTCATGACTTGCCTAAGTCATTGATTCATAATAACTATACCTGATGGCAATTGCGCGGTTGTGTATTGACAAGCCCGAGCATTGTCATTTACTTTAACGTTACAAGAAAACTAAAGGGAACGCGGCATAAGCCGTTACGCCTTTCCGACAGGAAATTGCAATCACTCGTTCTACCGCATAGCTCCGCTTGCGGCGATGGCGGCTGTTTGCCTGTGTTTTGACCGGAGATAGGATAACATGGGAACGAATTCTACAGCTGGCGTGGCCGTCGCGCCCTCGTCAGCTCCGCCCGAAGTACAAAAGCAATCCAGAGAAGCCGAGCGCGCTGAGCGGCGGCTTATCGTCCTTGTCGCTGCCACCGTGGCGATTTGGATTGGCTT
Organism: Rhizobium sp. 01T437; assembly: GCF_056398505.1. Classification (NCBI taxonomy): domain Bacteria; kingdom Pseudomonadati; phylum Pseudomonadota; class Alphaproteobacteria; order Hyphomicrobiales; family Rhizobiaceae; genus Rhizobium; species Rhizobium sp. 01T437. The sequence goes on along the minus strand of NZ_JBFTPM010000042.1, from coordinate 26,923 downwards.
TCACGTGTGGACCGGCGTCTTCATAAGCCCGCGCAACCTTTCTAATCTAGCCGTCCAGGCTACGATCACCGCTTTGATGGCCGCAGGACTGACATGGCTTCTCGTTGCGCGCGAGATTGATCTGTCCGTCGGATCATTGCTCGCTCTGTGCGGTGTCTTGTCCATGCAGTTGATGCAGAAATATGGATTAGATGCGATCACAACCATCTTGCTGGTTATCGTTGTGGGTATCGCCATTGGCCTACTTCAAGGCTCCTTGCGCGTAAAACTCGGCATTCCCTCTTTCATTATCACGTTGGCCGGTTTCTCCTGGCTTAGGGGCTTGGCATACGTTGTCTCAGGGGCGGAAACACTGTCAGGTGCTGGCGACACTTTTTACGAGATCGGTAATGGGGAATTTCCGAGCTGGGTCAGTCTGACCGCCATCTTGGCACTTAGCGCGCTTTATCTGTTCACCTGGTTGCGGACGTACACAGGTTTCTTCGGGCCGCAGAAGCGCACTTTGCGCCCGGTTAGCGTCGCGGTTCTCGGCTTGACGCTTTTAGCGGCCTGCATGTCCATCTGGGTATTTGCGTGGAACCAAGGGATTCCCTATGCATTGGCACTGCTGCTGATCATCGTCTTCTGTATGGAATTTTCTGCAAAGAACACACGCTTCGGCCGATACGTATATGCCATCGGCGGGAACCCGGTGTCGGCAAAGCGCGCCGGTATCAAAGTGAATACAATGATTTTGGCGCTCTTTGGCCTGATGGGCGCACTGTCTGCGCTAGCAGCCATCGTCCAAACTTCCAGACTGGATGCCGGCCCTCCCGGCGTCGGCCTCTTCGTGAATATGAGCGCCATCAGCGCGGCGATCATCGGAGGCACGAGCTTGTTCGGCGGTGAAGGTCGCGTCGTTGGCGCAGTTCTGGGGGCCCTTCTGATGGCAAGCATCACAAATGGGCTTAGCCTGGCGGGCGTTGATACCTTCTACCAGATGATCATCACCGGCGCATTGCTCATCGTCGCGGTCACCGCCGACCATGCCGCACAACAGAAGGCGAAGTGAGATGATCCAGACAGCAAATAATCCCGCAGTTTCGGTAAAAGACCTGCGCAAAAATTACGACGCGGTCGAGGCCACGCGTGGGGTCAGTTTCGACATCATGCCCGGCGAAATCATTGGGCTTGTCGGCGACAACGGCGCGGGCAAGTCAACATTGACGAAGATGATTGCGGGTGACGTCGCGCCATCCTCTGGCGAAATCCGGATTGGGGGTTCCCAGGTACAAAGCTCGTCAACGACTTGGGCGCGCGATCATGGAGTCGAGATGGTTTACCAGGATCTCGCCCTTTGCGACAATCTTGATATCTGCGCCAATATTTTCCTTGGCAGGGAAATCGTCCAGCGATCGGCTTTGGGCTTTCGGCGCCTGGCGCACGACGAAATGCATCGAAAGGCCGAGGGCCTGCTCAAAATGCTCGATGTCAAGTTGCCGAACCTGAGGGAGCCTGTCACCGCGCTCTCAGGCGGGCAACGCCAGATGGTCGCGATAGCTCGGTCCGTCGCTTATGATCCCAAGCTTGTGATCATGGACGAGCCGACCGCCGCACTTTCAGTTTCGGCGGGCCAACCGGTCCTCGACCTTATACGGCGCCTGCCAAAGCAGGGCGTTGCCGTTCTCTTGATCAGCCATCGTCTGAGCGACGTGTTGACCACGGCCGACCGGATTCTTGTGCTTCGGCGCGGGAGGATCGGGGCCACCGTCAAGGCAAGTGACACCAGCGAGGGCGAACTTCTTCATCTCATGGCTGGGATCAACGCACCGAATGAGGACTGATCCGAACGCACCAGCGCGCAGGCTCGAAAGAGCATCGGCAAGACCTAGAAAGTAGGAAGAGCAATGACATATATCCTTGGAATTGACGTCGGTGGTACCTTCACTGACTTCGTAGCCTATAACGAGCAAAGTCGTGAAGTAACGGTATGGAAAGACTTTTCTACGCCTGGTGACCCGTCTGACGGGATTCTCAACGGCCTGAAGCAGTTTCCAGCGGGTAAAGAGATCTCCGGGATTCGGCTTGGAACCACCATCGCAACCAACGCAATTCTTGAGCGAAATGGAGCGAAAGTTGCCTTCGTAACAACCCAGGGGTTTCGCGATGTGCCCTTCATCCAACGAGGTAATCGCCGCTTCCACTTCAATTCGCGCTGGGTCAAACCTCAGCCACTGATTGAGCGGTCGAATGCATTCGAAGTGCTTGAGCGCATTGATTGTGACGGTAATGTCGTGACCCCTCTCGACATGGCCAGCGTCGCTAAAGTCGCCGATGCGATTGCGGCGAAACCGGAAATTAAAGCGATCTCCCTTTGCTTTCTTTTTTCCTACATAAATCCGGAGCATGAAATCGCCGCGCGCGACTATCTCGCGTCGCGTTTCCCTCATCTCCCGATCTCGATTTCGTATGACGTCCTTCCCAAATGGAAGGAGTACGAGCGTGCGTCGACAACGATCGCAGATGCGTACGTGAAGCCAATCGTGACGGACCAGCTAGGCGAGCTTGAAAGCCGTATTGCGGATGCCGTTGGCGCCGCGCGCGTTGTTGTCACCAAGTCAAATGGGGGGCAGACGACTATAAGAGGGGCCTGTGACGCGCCAGTGCAGATGACTTTGTCCGGGCCGACGGGAGGTGTCGTTGCCGCCCAGTTCATCGGCAGCCTCATTGGTGAGAAGAACTTCGTTACTATTGATATGGGCGGTACATCTACCGATTGCTCACTGATTGTGAACGGATCTGCTTCCATCACGACAGATTTCGAAGTCGAATGGGGCATTCCAATCCAGGTGCCGATGCTTGATGTCCGCACGATCGGCGCAGGTGGCGGCTCGATCGCTTGGATCGACAAAGGTGGTCTCCTGCGTGTAGGGCCTGAGAGTGCGCGCTCGCGTCCTGGCCCCATATGCTACGGCCGTGGTGGCACTGAGCCGACTGTCACCGATGCCAACCTTGTGCTTGGCCGTATCAACCCGGACAATTTCCTCGGCGGCACGGTCAATCTTGACATCGAAGGTGCACGCGCAGGTATTGCCCGGCTTGCGGAGAAACTACGCATGACCGTCGATGAGGCGGCTTTGGCGGTGATCAAGATCGTTAACAACAATATGGTTGGCGCCGTTCGAAGCGTCTTGATCGAGAAGGGTGAATCTCCCGATAAGTTCTCGCTGATGTTCTTCGGTGGGGCAGGTCCGGTCCATGCCTGTGACTTGTTGAAAGATCTGTCGATGTCCAGGGCGATTATTCCGGTCCATCCCGGCCAGTTCTCTGCATTCGGGTTCACTGCAACGGACGCGCGCGTGGATCGGCAACGTACGGTCCAAATGACATCAAACCGCATGGATTTCGCCCGTGCAACCCAACTGCTCAAGGAGCTTGAGGACGATTGCCTCGCGCAAATGCACGCTCAAGGCTTTACAGGCAGCATCGACATCGAACGTCGTGTGGAAATGCGGTATCACGGCCAGAACTATGAGCTCTCTCTTCCGCTGCGCTTTACATCGTTCGACGAGGCGACAGCAAAGGAGCTTTGGACAAGTTTTGACAAAGCCCACGAAGACCGCTTTGGATTTAATATTCCCGGTGAGTTCATAGAGATCGTCAACTTCAATGTAACCGCATATGAGACGCTCGGGAAACCGCAGGTGCCGAAGCTCGCTCAAAGCACCAGTGCCCCAAAGCCGGTATCGATGCGTTCGGTTGGTTATGACGAGGGACGTCACGATACGCCAGTCTACCGACGGGAAGAACTTTTCGCCGGCGACGCTATTCAGGGACCGGCTGTCATTGAAGAAGCCGTCTCCGTTGTTGTGCTCCATCCAGATCAAGAAATGCACGTAGACGACTACGGCAATCTCCATGTTTCAGAAAGGCAAGCGCGATGAAATTCTCCGACAACGGTTATTATCTCGAAGAATATACAAAATGCGATAACTGCGGTGTCCTGCTCTATCGCTCCCCTATCCGTATTACCACCGACGGCGCGAACAAGCAGTATTGCTCCGACTGGTGCGTCGATTGGGACATGAAGCGGGAATCGGAAGTCGCGTCCCAAAGGCGCTTGGCGGAAACAGGGGGGAAGTAATATGGGAAAAAACGCTGCCAAGCATATGGTTCAAATGAGTATTCTGGACGGGCGTCTCGTCCAGATCGCGAAGGAAATGGGCATTACGCTGATGATGACGTCGTATTCGACGATTTTCAACGAAGGCCTCGACTTCACCTGCGGTCTTGCTGATGCGAAGGGTAACCTGATTGGAACCGGCGACTTTCAGCCGTCCATGATCGGTGGACTACCTCTCGTTATTCAAACGATAACGCAGGAAATTCCGGTCGAGACCCTCGAGGAAGGCGACGTGATCGTGCATAACGACCCCTACCGCGGCGGCATGCATACCCCCGAGCACACCTTCATCCAGCCGGTTTTTGTCGACAAGGTCTTTGTCGGTTACTCCGTCGCGATCGGTCACGTTGCGGAAGTGGGAGGCATGGTTCCCGGTGCGTTTGCCGGCGAAGCTACAGAGATTTTCCACGAGGGTTTACGGGTACCGCCGATCAAAATTCGCCGCAAGGGCAAGGACGTAGAGGATGTGTGGCGCCTGATGCTCGCGAACTACCGGACTCCGCGCCAGAATTTCGGCGATTTCCGGGCGATGATCAGCGCCGTCGAACTTGGTGAACAGCGTCTGAGGGGCCTGGTCGAAGAGTTTGGCCTCGAACGATTTACCGAACTGACCGACAGTCTTCTAGACTATTCGGAGGCCCGGATGCGCGCTGAACTACGTGAGTTTCCCAATGGCGTCTACAGCTTCGAAGACTATATGGAAGACGACGGGATCGAGAAGCGTCGTTACAAAATCGCGGTCGATGTCTTCGTCCAGGATGATGAAATCGTGGTGGACTTTCGTCGATCTGACAAGCAGGCGAAAGGGCCAATCAACGGCGTGCTGTCTGTTGCGCTATCGGCGTCCTATAACGCGATCTTACACCTAACGGATCCAAGCATCCCGAAAAATTCGGGCTGCTTCAGACCTATACGGGTCGTCGCTCCTCCTGGCCTCGTGGTCAATGCCAACTACCCGGCACCTGAAGTCGGAGGTAACACCGAGACGCATATCCGGATCTGCTACACTGTTATTGGTGCTTTGGCAGTAGCTGTTCCGGAACGGGCGTTTGCAACGGATGGCGGCACGCATTCAAACTTCCTGTTTGGGGGGCAAAACGCCCGGACGGATGAGTACGTCGTCTGCTATGATTTATCGACACCCGGCTGGGGAGGGCGTAGCCATGCGGATGGGAATAGTGCTTGCAACGCCATTAACGGTAACTCGCGCCTCAATCCCGTTGAGGTATTTGAAACCCGCTTTCCCTGGCGCATTGATGCGCATGAGTTTGTTCCGGACACGGGTGGTCCCGGCGAATTTCGCGGCGGACTTGCCTTACGCAAGAAGATGACGTGCCTTGCTGATGAACTCAAACTGTCCTTCATGTCCGATCGACAGGAGCTTGCGCCGTGGGGTCTCTTCAAGGGCCAGTCCGGAGGTTGCGGTAGTCTGCATATTCGCCGCAGGGGCTCGGAGGCCTGGARGGATTTTCACGAAGACAGCGGTAAGGTCTCAGCATCGAAATTTTCCAATGCGGTAGTTTATGAAGGGGACCAAGTTATCGTCGTCGCCCCAGGTGGGGGCGGCTACGGTGATGCGCGCAAGCGCGACCGCCAAGCACTGGCAAAAGATATTGCCGCTGGTTGGGTCACAGAAAAAGGCGCTGCAGCCTATCGTTAGAAAACTGAACCGGCTGGCTCTGACGATGTCATCAGAGCCAGCATAGCCCGGAAAATAATTCATGAATAGTCTATCATCTTCGACAGTTTTGGTTGTCGGGGCGTCCAGAGGTATTGGCTTAGCGCTGGTTCACGCACTCTCGACGCAGGGTTACAACGTCATAGCAACTAGCCGCGATGGTTCCCAACGTAGCAGCGATGCCTTGTGGCTTCCGCTCGAGCTCAATGATCCTCAGTCGCGCCAATCACTCGTATCGAGCGCCCACTTAGCTGGCGTGGAAATTGTCGTTGTATCCGCCGGTGTGATGCCTAAAGATGTCGACGAGACGCTCAATAAGCAGGCGATTGTTGATTTGTTTCTAACTAATAGTGTCTCGCCTGTTGCCTTGGGGCAGGAGCTGGCTAGTGCGCATCAATATTCACTCAAGCATCTCATGTTTTTGGGGTCGGTCATGGGATCGGTCGAGCTAAACTTGGTTGGCGATCACTGGCTCTACCGGGCGAGCAAAGCAGCATTGACCTCGGCCGCGCGCAGCCTGTCCGTTCAAAACCCGAGCGTGAAAGTTACCGTTGCTCATCCAGGTTGGGTGAAGACAGATATGGGTGGAGAAGAGGCCGATATTGAGGTCGAGGTCTCCGCGGGAGGGTTGAGTGCGTTGATCGGTTCACCCGCAGATTCTTCCTTCACCTTCTGCAACTACCTGGGTGAGACAATTCCATATTAGCAATTCGGCACCACCTCGACGGCGTCGACCGTCCCGTAAGTTTAGCGTTGCGAACGCACGGGTTTGCCGGAGGCCATTTGGTTTAAGCTATGTGCCATGACTGCTTCGAGCTTCTCCAGATAAGATCGTTTTTTACGGCAAAACGGAATAGTTGCACGAGTACCTGCAGCTGTTCAACGGGCACAAGCAGTCGTGGTTTGCGTTCCGTGATATCGGCCCACGGAGAAAGAATGTAATCAACAACGCTTCATGAGCCTACCCATTCTCTTGCTAACGGCGTTCTTGGGAGGCGAGGGCTAGTCGCATAAGACCGTCGCGATAGAGTTCAACGTCGTCGCGCGCAAAGGAGCTTGTTTGATCGCCGGGACACATCTCCATCCCAAAATCGGTTGTATCCCTCGTCAATGACCGAGCATCTTGAATGCCTTCGCGATGACGGTCACCTGTAGTCAAAAACCCTGGACCTTGGTCAGCGCATCTAGAACTACTTTGACTGCGGAAGCGTCTAGGGGTGCCTGCGGCGGTATCGGATCTCCGACGTCGTAGCGCTGTGCCCTGAGCGCTGCCTTCAAGCAGCTTGCCAACCGATATTGTGCGAAAACTTCGTTGAAAGGCCAGAGGCGCTTTTGCATTGTCATCGCGTCGTTCCAATCTCCGCGCATACAAGCATCGTACAACTCGATGCTTTGCTTGGGCAGTACACAAGCCGGCCCAGCGAACCAACCTCTGCCTCCCATCATGAGCACTGTAGTCGCGATATGGGACGAAGCTGAGTAAATAGCAAAATCGCTATCGCATCGGTTGAGGATGGATAGCAATCGACCGGTGTTCGTCGAAGCGTCCTTTAGACCAATGATGTTTGGGTGTTTTGCAATCGCGCAGATTGTCTCGATTGACAAATCCGTGCGCTGGAAATTCGGATTTGTATAAACAATGATAGGGAGATCAACGCTATCTGCTATGTCCAAAAAATACTTTCTCGCTTCATGTTCCCTTAGAGGGAAATATGAATCGAGCACGACAACAATTCCGTCTACTCCTACGCTGCGATAAGCTTTGGCTTGATCAATTGCCGATTGAGTGGAAACGCTTGCGACGCCCGGCAGTACCGGCACCCGATGACTCGCGGCCTCAACCACTACCTCAACGATGCGCATCTTTTGCGTCTCGGATAAATAGGCGTATTCTCCACTGCTTCCAAGCGGTGTTAAGCCGCTCACACCTTTTCGTATAAGGTCAGAGCAGAGATCACCCAATACTCGCTCCTTGATACCCCCGTTGGAGTTTACTGGACTTACTAGGTAAGGGATCACGCCGGAAAAAAATGTCATTGTTCCAATCTCGGTTTTGGTGTTTCAATCCGCTGTTCTTGCGTCCAGGGCATCGCTTTTGTTGAGTAATCCGATGCGCTGATCCGAGCGCCTTGCAGGCAGACGCTGTTATGAGAATGCCCCCGTGAATGGGCACACTTGAGCTGGCAGAGCTGCCCAGATTCGCTTGCTCCATATACAGGGAGCCTAAGGCATCAAGAGAGGAGAACAATGGACATTTTGCCCGCGCGCATGCATTTTGTCGCAGTCATTACCGACAGGGCTACGAAAATTGCTGAAAGGGCCATTAAGGAAGCGCGCGCAAGCCGCTCTAAAACGCCAGGCATGGAGCCTTACGCATTCCATGTGACGAGATTCGAATAGAATTTCGTTCGCCCTTCCAGCCCCGCCCAAGCCGCCTCCAAAAAAATCAAGGGGGCCTTACAACTATCCCGGTGCTTGGGTTGCGATACGGCGAAACTCGATTGGTGACATCTCAGCATTTTTGGTGAAAAAGCGAGTGAAGTAGGCAGCGTCTTCGTAACCCAGTCGGTATGCAATTTCTTTAACGCTCAAGCTTGTGTTTGCAAGGTAAGCCCTGGCCTCTTCCATTATGCGAGCCCTGAGGTTGGCATGAACGCTTCCGCCCGTTGCTATGACCGCCAATTTGTTAAGGTTGGAAGCGGAAACGCCGAGCTGCCTGGCGTAAAAATTGACGTTTTTGTGGGATTTGTAGTATTTATCAATCAGCCATGAAAGCTGCTTGATCCTACCTCCGTCGGACAGATCTCTGTATTTTCCAGCATCCCGTCCTTCTTTGAAAGCGTTCCGTTCATGCAGAAGGCGAAGAAATTCAACGATGAACGCCTGCACGGAAGCCTCCCTTGCCAAGACATGGGGGTAGCGGAATTCATGATGTTCTTGAATGACTTTCTCAATTGACTCGATCAGCGTGGCGTTCTTGATTGGATCTATGCCTTCGAAGATCATGATACTATCGAGCACGTCGGCGACGAGCAGCCCCCTTTGTGCCATGCGCCCAAAGAAAAAATCGCTGATCGTGATGACGTGGCCGCGGGTTTCGATCTCGGGATATGAATTGAAGCCATGCTCGAAATTCGGAGGGACCAACAACAGTGTCCGATCCCCAAAGTCTTTCCTACCCGCAGGTGTTACAAGGGTAGATTTTCCTATTGAAATATACACGAACTGGTAAAGGTCGCGATGCAGATGCATTTCGATATTGTTGGTCAGATTTTTACTTCTGACGAAGATCGACTCCGCATTCGAGTAGATCGACTGCCCCAGTTCCGGGCCTTCGCCATAGAGTGAATAAGCAGGCGTGGCAGCGCCGCCATAAGTGGGTTGGGCGACGTTTATTCGACTCGCGTTCGGCATCCAGTATTCCTTCACCGCGGGACGAAGCGTTGAGCAAAACGTCCAGCTATTTGTCAGTTTTTACCATTGTTCCCTTTGTGAGAAAATGGTTTTTTGAAATCAGACTTGACGGATTTTGTAGTCCGGCCGCTCTCGTTTTTAGATGTGCCGCGGTCGGGAACTGGCAATTATCCCACGAAATTTCGCTTGGGCGAGGCGCCGGAAATGGATCGTGCGGTGGCAGCCATCGTACGTCGGCCGGTGCAGATAATATCAATGCGAGGGACGCAGTATTATGCACATGCTAACAAAGAAGACATCGACTGAAATTCCACTCGAGGCAGTTGTGGTCCGAGCGGATGAGGGATCACCCGTAAGCCTTGGTTCAGAAGGCGGCGGGATCGCCCTGGTCAAAGTGTCGCCCGTGAGCCATCAATTCTCGCACTTTGCCGTCGTGGGCATCGACCTTCCCAAAGGAGCTTACCTTCGCCCACATGCCTATGAACTTAACGAGCGGATGGTTCTGTGCTTCGGAGGTCGAGGTCATGTCATCGTAGACGGACAAAAGCATCCGGTGTCCAAGGGAACCTTCATGTTCTGGGGGCGGGGTGTTGGCGTTGAAGTCGCGCAGGATGGTGACGAGCCTCTTCGCCTGTCGGTTATCTCTTTTCCGCCGGCACCTGACTCGCGCTTCGATCTGTTTCCACTCGGCGGCGGTACCCCTGCCGATGGTGGCGCCTCGGTTGGAGTTCGTGCGGGGAACAATCTCGTAGAGCGTGATAACGGCCATTTCATTATCGTCCAAGATGATGAAGGCGAGGAGTACTGGCAGGCTGCGCCTAGCCTGGGCTACGTGAGCATCATGATCGCAGCGCCTGTTTTGCCGGTAACCTACTTCTGTGCAGCGTCACAGCTGCTTGAACCGGGGGCCAACGTGCGCCATCACGGCCACGTGGCGTCCGAAGAGATAGTTATCGTTACCCACGGAAAAGGTATCGTGGTTCTGGGTGATGAGCAGTTTCCGATTGCAGAAGGCGACGTCATCGTCCTTCCGCCGACGCTAATGCATCATTTCATCAATAACGGAACTGAGCCTCTCAAATACGGCGGCGTATTCCTTCCACCTAGCGTGGAAGGCGCCTTACGTGAGACGGGCGTTAGGAAACTTCCGGGCGAACCCCGTCCGGCGTCAATTCCACGCAATCCGACGACGGAAAGGCTCCTCGTGGATAAATACGGTTTCATCATTCCCGGTATTTCGGATCAACGTACTGTGGGCGTCTAACAAACGTCTAAGAGGGAGCTTCAATGACACTTCCACTGGAAGGAATTCGGATCTGTGATCTGTCGCAGATCATGTTCGGCCCGTGCGGTACTCAGGTTCTGGGTGACTATGGCGCGGATATCATCAAGATCGAAAAGCCCGGCATCGGAGACATCAGTCGGGCGATTGACCGCCACCGCCCTAACAAAGGCGACGAAAGCGCGAACTTCATGGCCATGAACCGTAACAAGCGGAGTCTGGCGTTGGATATCAAATCCCAGGAAGGCCGCGATATTGTCCAGAAAATTGCCAAGAACGCCGACGTGTTTGTGCACAACTTCCGGCCGGGCGTGGTCGAGCGTCTCGGCCTCGGCTACGAAGATATCAAAGCCATAAACGAAAAGGTCATTTATGTCGAGGGATCGGGCTTTGGGGTGACGGGTCCACTCGCGCACAAAGCCGGCATGGACTTCGTGGCACAGGCGATGGCGGGCGTTGCCTTTGGGAATAAGGATCCGGATGGTAAACCACAATTGTTCCCGATCTCGACAGCGGATTTTTCGGCGGGCATGATCTTGGCTCAAGGGGTGCTCATGGCGCTTTACCACCGCGAGCGCACCGGTCAGGGACAGAAGCTTGAGATCAATCTTCTCGACGTTTTTTTGGTGATGCAGCAACAGGAAGTCACGCAGAAGCTTCGGACCGGTCACGACTTCAATCCTCTTGAGCAAGACCCAATGGACATCTTCACGACTTCAGATGGCAGCGTCGCTGTAATTGCGGTTTTGAGGCCAAATCCAGTGTCCGATATCTGTAACGCGCTTGAGATCCCCGATCTTACCAAGGATCCCGAGTTTTCTACGCTTTCCCAGCAAATGTCCAAACGCGGTGAATATCGCCGGCGGATGAGTGCCGGCTTTAGCAAGTTCACCACGGAAGAATGTGTGAGGCGGCTGGACAAGGCAGACATCTTGTGTTGCCCGGTACTCCCGTTGGGAGAGGTTCTGCAGCACCCGCAGATCGACGAGAACAAGATTATCGTCGAGATCAACCACCCAAAACACGGAAATTTCCGTACCGTCGGGAATGCGATAAAGTCTTCGGCCTTTCCCAACATTGCACTCAAAGCCCCTCCATTGCTGGGTCAACACTCCGAGGAAATCCTGACCGAGTACGGCTTCTCCCAAGACCAAATTGCCAAGCTTTTCGATAGCGACGTCATTGCTCGTTAGACGACCGAATACGGCTCAGCAAACTTGACATAGATGAAAAGGCGTCAACTCAATGACCTTACACTACAACATTCAGGGGAGCGGTGCGCGCACTGTTCTCCTTGTGACCGGGCTTGGTGGGCATGCAAACTTCTGGGATGCTCATCGTTCCTATCTCGCGGAAAAATACACCGTCATAAGCTTCGATCAAAGAGGGTGTGGCGCCAACCGCGATGTGGAGGGAGTTCACACCCTGCGTGAAATTGTGTCCGATGCGGTCGGCATCCTTGACGATGCTCAAGTGAAAAAGGCTACCGTGATCGGTCATTCCATGGGAGGCGTCATTACCCAGTGCTTGGTTCTCGACCATCGGCAAAGGGTCGAGGCAGCAGTGTTCAGCGGGACATTTTGCGCATTTGATCGCTATATGGAATTCATCAACAATCTACGCCAGCGCGTCCTTGATACGGCGGGGACGGAAACCTGCGGGCAGCTTTCGGCCATCCTCGCAATGCCAGGTGGGAATGTGCTCGATCCGAGCTATGACCTTATGAGCCGAATCAAGACGATCCGCCAGACCATGGCCGACGATGTCCTCGCAGCACGGATGAAAGCACCCTTCAACTTCGATCGCCGCGATGAGCTTCGGGCAATTGAAGGTTTGCCAAGCCTAGTTGTGGGAGCTTCGGATGACATGTTGGCAGCGGAATATCAATCCAGGGAAATTGCCAGTCTGGTGAGAGGTTCTCAGATTGAAATAATCGACGGAGGGCATTTCTTTCCCAATACTCGCGCTGCCCGCTATCGTGAACTGATTGGCTCCTTCCTTCAGTCCACAGACGCCCTTTAGCGCCTATTTCGTGGAGGGCGATAACTTGGGTTGTTGCTTGCCGCCGCTATGCCGAAAGTTAGAGCACACGATGTTCAGTAGATCAGTCAGGACGACTCCTCCGGGGCAGATGGAGGGCACAACAGACATCATTGTCGTTGGATCGGGAGCTGCGGCGCTCACGGCAGCGCTAACAGCCGCATCGGCTGGCAAGTCCGTTCGGGTCATCGAGAAAACCGACAAATTGGGTGGAACCAGCGCCATGTCAGGCGGAATGACCTGGCTGCCTGGCAATCACTACGCGCAGGCAGCTGGCGTTGAAGATTCATTCGAAGAGGCGTTAGCCTATATGCGAGCAGCGTCTCCAATAGGGTGGCAGGAGACAGAAGACGAGCTATGGAAGAGCCAGCTTAGGAACGGGCCAGAAATGCTCAAGTTGGTGGAGGCACTTAGCCCCCTTCGTTTTCGCCTCACGCCGGTTCCAGATCCGTTCCAAGAATGCGTGGGCGCAAAGTCAACCCGAATTCTCTCCGTCGAGCCACTGAGCAAGAAGATTCTCGGGCCTTTGCGTAAAAAGGTCAGGCGTTCGACGATACCGCAAAGGCTGACGTATCATGAAACGGTCGCTGCTAAGCTTGATCGTCAGCCCATAAGGGGTACATTGAAATTCCTTCCTACTCTAATCCGGCGCTGGCTCACGGATTCAATGGCACAGGGCAACGGCCTTATCACCGGTCTTCTGAAGGGCTGTATCGACGCCGGGTGCATGTTTGAACTATCAACAAGGGCGATCGCCTTGAAGGTCGATGCCGCGGGTGTGGTCAAAGGGGTAGAGGTGGAGCGCGATGGACGGCGCCACACCTACAAAGCGCGGAGCGGTGTCGTTCTTGCTACGGGGGGCTTCGAGTGGGATAGCAAAATGCTGGCCACGTATTTTCCAAGCGAGATCGACTTCAAGAGCTCTCCGAGCAGCAATGAGGGTGACGGCCACAAGATGGCACAGGCTATTGGCGCCACCTTCGCACATATGGACCAGGGTAATATCGTCATCCAGCCGCCCACAAAATACGAGGGCAAACTGCACGGCTTGCCGCTCAGGATCCATGCTGAGCCGGACGCGATCATTGTCGACCAGTCTGGTAACCGGTTCGCCAGCGAGTATGAGTTTTGGGTTTACGATCGCATCATGGATCGGGATGACGACGGAGGTCTCATTCATCAACCCGCTTGGGTGATCAGCCATTGGCCGATGATCAAACGTACTCCACTGATCTGGTGGTACCGTCGGTACCAACCCGGCTGGTTACTCAAAGCAGATTCCCTGGAAGAGCTGGCGGCAAAGACGGGCCTTCCATCCGGCGCTCTGCGCAAGACAGTCGAACGCTTCAACGCCTTCGCTCGAACCGGGATCGACGAGGACTATCAGCGAGGATCCTCCTGCTTCTATGAAAAGAGCGTAGCATCGAGCGTCGGTCTTATGGCGGAGATCAAAAAGCCGCCGTATGTCGCCTATCGGTTCCGTCCGTCCCTTCTCGGAACCAAAGGCGGAGTGAGAACCAATGAGTATGGTCAAGCGCTTCGGGCGGACGGCAGCATAATTCCCGGCCTTTATTGCGCCGGCAATGTCATGGCCAGCCCCACGGGAGCACGTACGCCAAGCCAGGTTGGTACGACAATTGGACCATATATGACATGGGGTTACATTTGCGCTCGTTCAATTTTGAAGGACAACCGCCTCTAGCCTCGCGGGACGGCGCTCATTGCTTGATTGGCACGAAAAGACGCGACCCTTGGGGCAGCACGTGGCTGCATGCGTAGCAACTGGAGATAACATGAACCCGACCGAGAATTACGCCGACAAAGTCGTCCTGGAACGACCGGCAGATGGCGTTGCCCTTATTCGCTTCGACCGCCCGGATAAAAAAAATGCGTTGCACAGCTCGATGATCATTGAGCTGGGACGCTTGCTTAGCGAGCTTGATGAAGACAATGGCGTGCGTTGCGTAATTCTCGCGGGGACGGAGGCGTTTTTCGCAGCCGGGGCGGACATCAAGGAAATGGTGGCCTTAGGTCCTGTTGAAGTGTCAAACAGCCCATCCCGTGTCGCCGCTTGGGCGGCGATCGAGTCCTTTGAAAAGCCGTTGATTGCTGCCGTCAACGGCCTCGCCTTCGGGGCAGGCTGTGAACTCGCCCTGGTATGCGACTTCGTCGTCGCAGGCTCGAATGCCCAGTTTGGCCAGCCGGAGATCCGTCTAGGCGGCGTGCCAGGCGACGGTGGAACGCAGCGATTGCCGCGCAAACTTTCGCCGAACCTGGCGAACTATATGCTGATGACTGGAGAAGCCATCGGTGCGGAGCGAGCGCTTCAGTTCGGCTTCGCCGTCGAGGTTTGTGATCCACCTGCTACCGTGACACGCACTATCGAGATCGCCCGCGCAATAGCGGCGCGGGCTCCGGCCGCAGTGAGGTCGGCGAAAGCTTGCGTGCGCAATGCTGTCGGTGCCACGTTAGAAAATGGCTTAGCGTTCGAACGCTTTAGCGTTAATTGCCTAGCAATGACTGAAGACGCAAAGGAAGGCATGCTTGCTTTTACCGAAAAACGTCCTCCTGTCTTCACGGGACGATGAGCGATTGTAAAACGCACCGATCTGCACGAGACGGAAGGGCAAGGCTGACACAACAACCTGTCGCTCGAACGGTTAGATCAGCGACGACGTTGCGCCCCACAATGAGCATCTGCTCGCAAACTCGTGCCTCTGGCGACGGACTTGTAAATGATCATCGGAATCAGCATCGTCGAACTACTTCGGGCCCAGCCTCGAAGGATGAGCTTGTCGGTTTTGACCGGGTAATTTGAAGATATGCGATATTTGCCTTTCCTGATGCCCTGAACCATCGGCTCGGGCCACAATCCCGTTCATGCGGACAAGAGCGCCGCACAGTCTTCCTTGATCATTGATGCTTGGTGCACACCGTCGGTTGGCCGATTGTGCAGTGTGGTCGCAAGCGAGCTATAGTTACGGCCGTGCGTAGCGCGACAACCAACATGAGACGTGATCTCATCCCGATTGTCGCTCAACAGTCGTGGCTTAACGAAGCCTCGCGCGCAAAGGGAGGCCGCGCTTTAAACTCCCGCTTTCCGAAGGCTTGCTGATGGTTAGGCGACCTGCTTGGCCGCGATCTTGGCGACGTGAGCGCCCTGATAACGCGCACCGTCCAGTTCTACGGGTGAAGGCTGACGCGAACCGTCAGGCCCGGTGATTGTTGTCGCACCATACGGCGTTCCACCTTTAACCTCTTCCAACCCGAGCTGTCCCTGGAAGGAATAGGGAAGACCGGCCACGATCATTCCGTGATGAAGCAGTGTCGGGAGGAAGCCCAGGATGGTTGATTCCTGACCGCCATGCTGCGTCGCGGAAGCTGTAAACACCGCGCCTATTTTACCAGCGAGCTTCGAAGCGGCCCAAAGTCCCCCGGTTTGATCCCAGAAATTGCGCATCTGCGATGCCACGGTGCCAAATCGTGTTCCTGCTCCCACGATGATCGCGTCATATTGATCCAGTTCGTTCGGGTCGGCGATTGGAGCTTCCTGGTCCATCTTAAAGAACGAAGCTCTGGCAACCTCGTCGGGCACCAACTCGGGGACCCGCTTGATAACAACTTCGGCGCCAGTGGAATGTGCGCCATCTGCAACCGCCTTGGCCATCGTTTCAATATGGCCATAAGCAGAATGGTAGAGAACGAGAACTTTAGTCATCTGATATAATTACCTTGTTGTGTGTTGGAGCGAGCTCATCAATTGTTGCCATTCAGCGTCATCGTCAGGAGGCGGCGCGCCCTACTGAAATCGACAATTCCCCGATGGCTTCTATCTGCACGTCGATAGTATCGCCCGGCTGAACAGGTCCCACTCCCTGAGGGGTTCCAGTCATTATGATGTCTCCCGGAAAGAGGGTGTAGAAGCTCGAGGCATACTCGATAAGGCGTGCAACGCTGAAGATGAGTTGCGACGTATTCGCTCTCTGTTTCTCAATTCCGTTCACGCTGAGACGAAGCTCCAGAGCATCGGGAGAGGGGATTTCGTCGAAGGTTACAAGCCATGGCCCGAGGACGGTATAGGTGTCTGGGGACTTTCGAAACGATGGAAATTCCTTTCCTCTAACGGTCATGTCCAGACCGATTGTGAAGCCTAGGATATGCTCGAAAGCCCGATCCTTTTTCACAAAGCTGGCCTCTTTGCCGATAATGACCGCGAGTTCTGCTTCGTGATCTGTCCGACGCTCGCTGAAGCGGGGCATGACAGTTTCGGAAGGTCCTATCAACGAACTTCCCGCCTTCAAGAACAGGCCGAACTCGTCGATATTTGTATAGGTCGTGCCGTTGTTGATCTCACTGTCGGCATTCGCTTCATCAATGTGAGCGCGATAATTGATTGGCGCGCCAATTATCTTGCCTGGATTTGCGATGGGCGATGCCAAGGAGACTTCGTGTAGCGCCAGTAGCGACGAACTTTTGGAAACAGCCGCGCGCATCTTGGGGAGATCCAGCAGCTGCCGGGCAAGCCAGTCGCCGGGCGGCAAGGGCCATGCTGGATTCAGGTCAAAGGCCGAAGTGATGTCTATGACCGTATCCCCCTCTACCACGCCGATCCGGTTGTGATTGAACCTGCAAATCTTCAAGGCATCTCCCTCCGGCTAAATTGCTGCATTTGCATTTATTGCATATGCAGTATATCGCTATGCCTTGTCTGTCAACGATGATCACCATCCAGTGCAAGGAGAACTGTTAGATGACTACGGAATCCAACACGCCAAACACTATCGAGCGATCGACCTACTACGCTGAGCTCAGCGCTCTTCAGCTGGCGCCTCTATGGGAACGCCTGAAGGGGCTTGTCCCAACCGACCCTCGCCCGAACGCGGTCCCCTATCACTGGGCATGGAATTTGGTTCGCCCTCAGTTGTTGACCGCAGGTCGCGCGATTACCGCAGAGGAGGCGGAACGTCGTGTTCTGGTTCTGGAGAACCCAGGGCTTGAGGGGAAATCTCAGATCACCGATACGCTTTACGCTGGACTGCAGTTGATCATGCCGGGTGAGGTCGCCCCAGCTCACCGGCATACTCAATCGGCGTTGAGGTTCATGCTCGAAGGCGTGGGCGGCTTTACTGCAGTATCGGGTGAGAAGACAACGATGCATCGTGGAGACCTGGTCCTCACGCCTTACTGGACTTGGCATGATCACGGGCATGACGGCGACGAGCCGGTCATATGGTTGGACGGGCTCGACGTGCCATTGGTCAATTTTCTAAAGGCAGGGTTTCGCGAAGAACATCAAGCCAACCGGCAGGTGTTGAGCAAACCGGAGGGCGACTCTCTCGCTCGCTTCGGAAGCGGCCTGCTTCCGGTGGTCATGCCCAGCATGTCCGGCACRTCGCCGGTGTTTAACTATCCCTACGCCAGAACCCGTGAGGCGCTTGACGTTTTACAGCGGTCCACTGACATCGACAAGCACCTCGGCATTTGCATGCGTTATGTGAACCCTGTAAACGGGGATTGGGCAATCCCAACGCTTGGCACGACGATCCGACTGCTCCCTAAAGGTTTTAACTCGACATTCTACCGGTCGACCGAAAGCACTGTATTCGTGGTCATCGAAGGGGAGCCGACCGTGATTGTGGAGGGATCGGCGCCAGTCGTATTGGGCCCGAACGACGTGTTCGCTGTTCCCGGTTGGTTGCGCCATCGATTTGAAAGCTCCAGTTCGGATTCCATTCTCTTCTCATTTTCCGATCGGCCGGTGCATGAAAAGCTGGGCCTCCTGCGCGAGGAACGCAGCTGACCCTTTTACTGTAGCGGGCGGCGGCCAGTAGGCCGCCGCTCCGAAATCACAATTATCCACTTTTGACCGAGACGCGCCTCAATCTCGGTTATCTCGATCTTTTTTCGGATCGGATTCCAAACAGGTTTGTGGTATTCGACCTCGCTGCACGATGAACTTCGACAAAAATGAAGAGACGCATGGGTGAAGAAAACTACAAGCTCGAGGACCGTCTCTCTTTTCTCACGAATCGGGTTGCCTCTGCAATAAACGAGCGGTTCGTTTTGAAGCTGCAGATCCACTCGTTAACGATACCGATGTGGCGCGTTCTCGTTGTGCTTCATGATTTCGGAGAGTCAAAACTGGTTGATCTCTCCTCGCTGACATCAATCGATGCTTCAACGCTGTCGCGTCTCACCGAGGGGATGCATGAACGCAAACTTATCCGGAAAGTCCGCTCGACAAAGAGCAAGAGAGAGATCGTTGTATCGTTGCGATCTGAAGGCAAGGGGTTGGTGGACGCCTTGATTCCGGAGGCGATCGAACTCGATACATTTATGCTGGCTGGCCTCAGCGAGAGCGACATGGCCGTGACACGGCGCGCATTGCGAAGTATGTACGAACAATTGACCGCAGCCGGGCAGACTGTTGTGCCATCTGCTGGCGCTGCCACGAAGGATGCTCGGAAGGAAAAGTACTATGTCCAATCCAAATCCGACCGAGTTGAGTGAGCTTGGGATCAGAAATCGTAGACGTGAGTGCGATGGATCGGCGTGATGCGACGGGCTAGAACAAGGTTCCACGTCAGCAAGTCCCTACAATCACTCCAGGCGACAGCGCCAAAGTCGCGGGAATTGCCACGCTGCCTCGTTTCATAAATCTTGCTGGCGGCAGGTGCGATCGTCTAAAACTATTGACACTCGAGCATGGGCGTTTGCCGTCGGCTTGAGCACTCTGCTTCATCATTGGTCATAAGGTATAATTCGGCCATGCAGGCAGTCCGGGATTGATCCTGATCAACCCACGAGCGAAGTCCTTATTTAATTTCCAGTCAAATTGGCTCGGTGTGTAGAGCATCAAGTATTCTCGGCCATAATGAGATAGGACCCCGCTGCGGGGAACAGCTTGGGGCGTAGTTCCCAGTCCGTCTTCGTGAGCTGCGGACAAAGAAGATCTGAACCTGCGAAACCGAGGAGCGACGGCTCCTGCGTGTAGAGGACCGTCCGGTGCTAGTCTCGGCTGGGTTACACGGGTCGCGCTCGTCGTTACCGCCTCGACTTGATGCGGTACCTACAGACCTCGGCCGGCTATAAGATGCCGAACATGCAGGGCAGTCATCGTGGAATTGAGCAATTTGTCCAATATTTTGGGGTACTTTACCATTGTCCCTGAAGCCTCCACATGGTTACTGGACTCCAAGCTTCGGCGACCTTTCAGGTTAGCCATAACAGGAGCATGGGAAACGCCGTATCAGCGGCTCCGAAGTTCAAGTGGAAGCCGCGGAAGACGGACCCTCTTAGCTGACAACGCAACGTTGCCAAGTCGTAAACCATACGGGAACAATGGTGGAGGCCTACATGACCATAGTAAAAAATCATCGTGAAATGAGCCGCAGAACGGCATTGAAAGCAGCAGCGGCGTTGCTTGCTGCCTACAACCTTCGTTCAACGCGTGCACTTGCCGCCGGTGAAAGTCTTAACATTCTGAATATGAACCTCCTATTCGGCGAAACGCTGGGTAACCAAATTTCAAAATCCTATACCGCTGCCGAAATCAGCGCTGACCCCGTTCCGCAAAATGAGCATTACGAAAAGCTCCTTGTAGAAATGTCTCAAGGATCTTCCACTTATGACCTTTTGACCTTGGACGCATTGTTCATCAATCAGGTTTTAGGCAATCAGTGGGTGAAGGCCGTGGAGGATATCCAGGCTGAGGATGCATCGCTGCAGCCTTTGCAATATCAGAATGTAATTCCGGAATCCCTGAAATTTGTGCAGCGCGACGGGAAGCATTACGGAATACCGCTGACGCTCGCCACCCCTATTTTTGTTTACCGAAAGGATCTGTTCGAAGCAAAGGGTCTTTCGGTGCCCACGAACTGGGACGATTACCGGAGGTGTGCCGAAGCGCTTCATACAAATGAGGTGGCTGGCAACATCCTGCTACTAGGTGGTCAGGATGCTCACATGTCAGGTGACTGGGCTACCCGGTTGATGAGCATGACAAAGTTGGGGCCCACCGACGATGGCGTGTTGGATGGCTCAAATCAGCCTGCCTTCAATACTGAGGGACAGGGTGTGAAGGCGATTGAACGGATCAAGGAGGTGCTTCCTTTTGCACCCACGGGCGCTGAAGGTCTCGACTATCCAGACGGTCTGTCCCTTTTCTCCCAAGGAAAAGCCGCGATGTTTATCAGTTGGTCGGATGTGTTTTCCGGCCTGGAGAATGGACCACTGAAGGGCAAGTTCGGCTATGCAGCCGTTCCAAGCGAAAAATATCAGCAGCAAATGACCGGTGGCTTTTCAATCGGCGTCAGCGCTTTTTCACAAAAGTCAATCGAAAGCTATAAATTCCTCGATTGGATGCTTAAGGGAGAGGGGTACAAGCTGTTTCTCGATAACGGCGAAATGAATCTGGTGTTCAAATCGCAGCTAGAAGATCCGGCGGTGCAAGCAAGAATCCCCTCGCTGGCCGTCTATCAGGATTTCAAGAAGCGGGGAACCACCACGATCGCACTACCCCCTTACCGCGTTCCGAACTCGGTGGAAGTGCAACGGGTCCTATATGAGGAAATTCTGGCCGCCGTTCTCGGCAGAAAATCGCCTGACCTAGCGATGAAAGACGCCGAAACGCGCGTCAAAGCCATCATTCGTTAAGGCCGCTTGAACTGACGTGAAGGAACGGCCCGCGGCCGTTCCTATCATGCAATGGGAAATTACTATGGCTATGACGCGTTCAATCTCTACGCCAGTTGTCACTGGCACCCATAAAGCGGAACGGGCGGGAGAGCGCCGGACAGGCGTGCTTCTCCTCACACCGGCGTTTGTCCTTATGAACCTCGTCGGCTTTTTTCCGATGATCTATTCTCTTTACATCTCGTTGACGAACTACAACCCGACCCATGGCGGAGCCTCTCAATTCATCGGTTTGAAAAACTATGCCAACGCCCTTTTAGATCCACAATTTTGGCATGCCATTGGCCTCACCTGTGTTTTTGTAACCTTAAGTGTGACGTCGTCATTGGTTCTTGCAGTACTTTTGTCGCTTCTATTCAACTTGCGGTACCCTGGATTTTTCCTACTGCGGACGATCATCCTGGTGCCAATGTTGATTACGCCGATCGCTGTTGGCATCGTGTGGCGGGTCATGATGATGCCCGACCTCGGCGTCCTCAATTACCTGCTAACCGTGTTAGGCTTTCAACCCCAGCTCTGGACATCATCGGCAAGCACCGCGCTGCTATCGATTGTACTTGTCGATATTTGGCAGTGGACTCCCTTCATGTTTCTTATTGTCTTTGCGGGCATTTCATCGCTCCCACGCAGCCCATTCGAAGCCGCTGCCATTGACGGGGCTGGGCCAATACGTGTGTTTTTCTCCGTCACTTTGCCGCTACTTCGGCCGGTCATCGTTATCGCCACGCTTCTGCGCATCGTAGATGCCTTCCGAACCTACGACACGGCGTTCATCATGACGCGAGGTGGGCCAGATTTTTCCACTGATCTCGTCAGCGTCTACCTGCAGAGGATAAATTTCCGCTTTTTTGATCTCGGCTACGGATCGGCGTTGTCGTGGGTTACCCTGCTGATCGTGACCGCTATAATTTTGATTTTCACCAAGCTCTCTGGCTTTACGCGAATTATTTCTGAAAAAGAAAGCCGATAGGAGCTCACCATGTCTATGAAAAGGCCCGCTATTCGCCGGTATTCTCAAATCTCGCTGGCTTACTTTCTTGCACTCTTTGCAACAACGTTTTTTGCCTTTCCGATATTTTGGATGGTCACAGCATCTTTGAAGAGCGACCAGGCAATTACAGCCTACCCACCTGTGTGGGTTTTCACCCCGAGCTTGCAAAACTACGCCAAGCTGATCACGGACATTGGCATCGCCAAGATGTTTATCAACAGCGTCGTCATCGTCGGATTGTCCACGAGCCTGGCGATGGTTTGCGGAACTTTGGGCGCCTACGCGCTGGCTCGGTTCGATATAAAAGGCAAGCAGATGATTGCCTTCGAGATTTTATCGATCCGTATGCTGCCACCAATCGTCAGTGTCGTTCCAATGTTTATCCTCGCGAGGTGGCTGGGAATATTCGATACCTACTGGTTGCTGACCGCGGCCTACGCTCTTTCCGGTCTACCGTTTGTGGTCTGGGTAATGCGCGTCTTCATACAGGATATCCCACAATCTATCGAGGAGGCCGCGCTGATTGACGGCTGTTCTCGGCTTGAAACTTTTTGGCGGGTGACGCTCCCGCTCTTGTTGCCCGGCCTAGCCGCAACAATGGTCATCGTGTTCATGTTTGCCTGGAACGAATTTCTTTTGGCTTCCATGCTGACGTCGAACGCTGCCAAAACGCTACCGGTCATCGCTGCGAATACCCTGAGCGCAAAGTCAATTGCTTGGGGTCTGGCTTCGGCGGCCGGTGTCGTCATGTCGCTGCCTGTCGTCATCCTCGTTCTACTTATGCAACGCTATCTTGTTCGCGGCCTGACATTGGGCGCAGTAAAAGGCTAAGGAGGCTATCGTGGGCATTCAAATCAGAAACGTGCAAAAGCGTTTTGGCGAGATCACTGTTGTTAACCGCGTGTCGGTTGACATAGCCGAAGGCGAGTTTTTCGTCATGCTGGGGGAATCTGGCTGCGGAAAGACGACAACACTCCGTATGGTCGCCGGGCTCGAACTACCAACCTCGGGATCCGTGCACATCAACGGCAGGGACGTGACCTTCGCGGAGCCGCGCCATCGCGACATCGCCATGGCGTTCCAAGACTATGGGCTCTATCCCAACATGACAGTCTTTGAAAACATTGCCTTTCCGCTCAAGATCAGAAAGGTGCCTCAGTCCGATCGCAAGAGGAAGGTTGAGGAAACAGCCGGCAAGCTCGGTATCGCGGACTATCTTGGCCGCAAGCCGTTTCAACTGTCCGGCGGTCAGCGGCAGCGAGTTTCGCTAGCGCGCGCCTTAGTACGAAACCCTAAAGTCTTCCTGATGGACGAACCGCTCTCGAACCTTGATGCGAAGCTTCGTGCCGTCATGAGGACCGAAATCAAAAAGCTCGTGTCCGAACTGGGAATCACCACGATTTATGTCACGCACGACCAGATCGAGGCAATGTCTATGGCAGACCGAATTGCCGTCATGCGTCGAGGCGACATGGTTCAGATTGGGTCGCCCATGGAAATCTATGACCGGCCCCTGACGCGCTTTGTCGCTGATTTCATGGGATCACCGCCCATGAACCTCTTCCCTGCTGTCATGAAGACGCCGGGTCAGCCGACCTGCCAGATCCAGGAGTTTGTAGATACGCTTCCAATTACTGAGCGCGAGTTGATTGCCGCGAGACTGGATCCAGCACACCAATTTACACTCGGTATTCGGCCTGAACACCTGAAGCTCGTCCAACCTGGTTCGCCTGGATCGGCGCGTGCAGTTGTCGACTTCGTCGAACCATTGGGCCAGACCACCAATGTCTATCTCGCAATCGGGGACACGCGGCTGATTGCGGTTACCGATCGATGCGCCAGCCACGTGGGTGATGTTGTTGGTGTGTATGCGCCACCGGAAAGCGTGCGTGTCGTTGCGAATTGAGACTGTTTCGGCGTCCCCCGCATGATGAGTGGTGACGTCGAGACTTGTATCGACATCCCAACACCTAGCAAAATTTGATGGAGGCTCAATTGTTGCAAACGCAACCCGTTCACTCGCACCGTACTTACGGCCATTTCATCGACGGGAGTTTGTCTGACGCTTCCGTCACGTTGATCGACCGCCACTCGCCGGCCGACGGTAGGTTACTCGCGCGCTTCTCAGCAGGTACATCGCAAGACGTCGACGCTGCTGTGGCGGCGGCGTTAAAGGCATTTAACCGAGAGAATTGGCGGGATCTAAGCGGCTCGGCCCGCGCTGGACTGCTTAACAAACTTGCCGACTTGATAGCAGACAACGCGGACTATCTCGTTCGACTTGAAGCGGAGGAATCCGCCAAAGCAACGAAGATGTCTGTGTACGAACTTGCGATGGTTGTCGAAATGACGCGCTTTGCAGCATCACTTGCGGTGACCGAAAAAGGAGAAACCCATACACAGCTCGGGCCTCTGTCGCTGGGGCTTGTAACGAAAGAACCATGTGGGGTCGTCGGCATGATCGTGCCGTGGAATTTCCCTTTGATCTGCCTTTTTCAGAAGCTCCCGTATGCGCTCGCGGCTGGATGCACGGTGGTGATCAAACCCTCCGAGCTAACGTCCAGTACCGCCCTTGAGATTGCGAGGTTGGCGAGCAAAGCGGGCTTTCCTCAAGGTGTTATTAATGTCGTGACTGGCACAGGGACTGCCGTGGGCGAGGCTCTGACCAGTCACCCCGATGTATCACTGATATCCTTCACGGGCTCCACTGGTGTTGGTCGGCACATCGCTGGAAAATGTGGGGAGGCCGTTAAGCGCGTAGCATTGGAACTCGGAGGTAAAGGCGCCAACATCGTTTTTGCCGACGCGGACCTTGATGCCGCATTGGATGGCGTTCTCTTTGGGTTCGTTTTCAATCAGGGCGAAGTTTGCGCGGCCGGATCGCGCCTGCTGATCGAAGAGAGTGTTGCCGACGCATTTGTGTCAAAACTTGCCGAACGCGCAAAGCGGATCGTTGTTGGCCACCCCATGGACAAAAATGCGGACATGAGTGCGCTGATCCATGAGGGGCACATGAACAAGGTCCTCGGGTACGTCGCCGACGGACAGAAAGAAGGTGCCATCCTCACGTGTGGCGGAGAGCGTCTCCAGGGCCAAGCTTACGATAATGGCTTTTTCGTGGGTCCGACGATCCTTACTGAAGTTACCTCTAGCATGCGCGTTTTCCGGGAGGAAATATTCGGGCCTGTTCTTTGTGTGACAAAATTCAAAACACAGGAAGAAGCAATACATTTGGCTAATAGTACCGATTTCGGTCTTGCAAACGGGGTGTGGAGCAAAGACATCGACAAAATCTTTACGGTTGCCCGCCAGTTGAAGTCTGGAACCGTATTTGCGAACACGTTTCTGGAGGCGGCGCCGCAGCTTCCCCAAGGCGGTGTCAAGAAAAGTGGCTTTGGTCGTGAAAACGGTTTGGATGCACTTAATGAGTATCTGGATACCAAGCAGACCTACGTGAAGTTGGGTGCCCGTCAGCCGATTCTTGCTCATACAATCAGCTAAATCAAAGGAAGGGAGTTTGCTTTGGCAGACGAGAGCAAGCGCATTGCGTTGATTGGATATGGTGCGATGGCCCGCAGCTTGCAGGCTTCGCTTCTTCGGTCCGAAGCCGGTGTGGCCGTGGCAGCGGTACTCGTACCAGCTGAGTTCGCGCCGCCGGCGAGTGAAATTGCCGGTTTAGAGCTATTTCACGATGTTGCGGATCTTGTCGCCTGGCGTCCTTCACTGGTCGTTGAGTGCGCAAGCCACGATGCTGTGCGCGATTTTGTTCCGACTTTGCTGCGGAACGGGATCGACACAATCATTGTCTCAACCGGGAGCTTGGCTGACAAATCGTTATTCGATGATCTTGAGGTTGCCGCAAAAGTCGGACGCTGCCGTCTAACGGTCGTGTCAGGCGCTATTGGAGGACTTGATGTTTTGAGATCGGCAAGAAGCGCAGGCTTGAGTAAAGTAGCCTATACTGGCATCAAGCCACCAATCGCTTGGGCGGGCACTCCGGCTGCGGATAGGATGGACTTGGCGTCGCTTCTTGAGCCGACGGTCATCTTCGAAGGCAACGCACGACAAGCCGCGCAGCTTTATCCAAAAAACGCAAATGTAACCGCCGCGGTGGCGCTCGCAGGTGTCGGGTTTGACGCAACCAGCGTAGCACTTTTGGCAGACCCCGGGACAGCGACGAACGGACATCGCGTGGAGGCGACGGGAGCCTTTGGCAGTTTTTCAATCGAGCTACAGAACCAACCTTTACCGGACAACCCGAAAACATCTTGGTTGGCCGCTTTGAGTATCCAAGAGGCGATTGTACGGCACTTCAGCTCCGTCGTCGTTTGAAAGTGCGCGTTAGTTCGGCTTGGACCGCGTCCAATCGGCAGGTTTGAATACATAGGTGTAGGTAAGAGCGCATGAAAATTCTCGTCCCAGTCAAGCGGGTGGTTGATTACAACGTGAAGATCCGCGTCAAGCCGGATGGATCGGGCGTCGACCTTGCCAACGTCAAGATGTCAATGAACCCGTTCGACGAGATTTCGGTTGAGGAGGCCCTTCGCCTGAAGGAAGCCGGCAAGGCCGAGGAAGTGGTCGTCGTCTCGATCGGCCCGGCCAAGGCCGAGGAAACTTTGCGCACCGCGCTCGCCATGGGCGCCGACCGCGCCATCGCGCCAT
>NZ_JBFTPM010000041.1:0-29932 GCF_056398505.1 Rhizobium sp. 01T437 | reverse complement strand
GTCCGCATCCATCACCCCACTTCCTGACGGCGGTCGCGCCATCGCCGACATCAGCCGCAGATCGAAATCCCCATAGCCTCCGACTGTGGCCCGCGGGTTCCTTCCTCGGGGACTTTCGTACGCCTGCCGGCGCCCGAAACTCTTCACGGTACCGGCCGATCCGCAATGCGCCCCCATGTCGGTCATTCGCGCCGCATTCATCAGCACCTGAAAGCAGACAGTCGGGTAAATCGACAGCACGTCAGTACCGGGGTGACCACAAGGGGCAGGCTCCCATTACAATCTCGATGCAACCGAGATGACGGGAGACGACGATGTTTTATGCTGCCTTGGACGTGTCACTGCGGTCAGTGGCGATCTGTATTATCGACGAGGCTGGGAAAGTCAGGCTTGAGCGGTCGGTTCCATCGGACGGGCCGGGCGGGCCGGGTTTGTCGGCGAAACCACAGACAGAATAGGTCGTTCCAGAAGTTGGTCTTGGGGTTCAGGGCGATCCGACGACCGCCCATTCGAACCGTCGCCGGTGAGCTATTTGGCCACGTGCCACACTCCTCCAACGCCATCGCCGTTGGCTTCACCGGCTTTCTTATCCTCGACATAGGTGTAAAGCGGCTTACCCTCATAGGCCCACATCTCTTTGCCATCCGCAGCCTTGACTAGAGACCATTCGCCTTCCGCCTTGGCCTTGGCTCCAGCGTGGAACGCCGGCCACTTCTTCAGGCAATCGGCGTCGCAGTTGGATTTGCCTTTTGCATCTTTGTCGAATGTGTAAAGCACCATGCCTTTTTCAGTGGCCAGGACCTTGCCCATTTTCGTCTCGACCATCTTGGCCGGCTCGGCCGCAAAAGCAGACGCGGTTAAGGCAGTTAACGCACCTATCGCGATTAATATCGTTCTCATGA
Source organism: Rhizobium sp. 01T437 (assembly GCF_056398505.1). Classification (NCBI taxonomy): domain Bacteria; kingdom Pseudomonadati; phylum Pseudomonadota; class Alphaproteobacteria; order Hyphomicrobiales; family Rhizobiaceae; genus Rhizobium; species Rhizobium sp. 01T437. The sequence continues at coordinate 29,030 of NZ_JBFTPM010000041.1, read as the reverse complement.
TTTTTCTCCCATTCGGCAGTGCCGGCGGAATGCCAGCAGTACCCGATCTAACTGACAAAAACGCCCAACTATGAAAGCGGTTCCGCCCATGGGGGACGAACACGACGGCCAGCAATAGTTACAAGGTCCACGAAGCGCCAACTGCGGACTTGCCAATGATGGCAGAAGGGTCGCGTCTCGACCCCAAAGCGGTCATTTGAGTCATCGTCGGTCATGAGCATTGCAATGTTGGGCTTCTTGTCCAGTGCTTGCGCTGGAGCGAAGACACTGCAAGCTAGTGCAGCGGCCAGAGCGAAGCATTTCACGCTTCTCGTAGTCATGACTGCTATCCCCCTTTGCTGGGTTGTGTGCCCCGCCTCGATCAGGCGTGGCGTGAGAAACACGCTGACCCATGGTGTGTCGTCAATGCGGCTTCTTGTTAAGGTGAAATTGGGCTGAGCGGCCCGAGCCACCTTGCTTGCGAGGACTTCCCCGCGCGGACTGTCACGGAGTGATCTAAGCATCGAGCGTGAGGCGGCATTCCGCCGCACCCGTCAGCCCCCTCAAACTACGGCGAAATCCATGTCACAATCCTGTTGGAATTGATGGCTAGACGGGCGAAAAATCGGCAGCGAGGATCAGCAGATGGCAGAAGAGAAGCCCCTGGATTTAACGGGAGAAATCGTCGACTTCGATGCCGGGCACGGAGAGGCCGCCACCGTCGAGATGGACGACTATTCCAAGAGCCTGGCTCAGGCGAAGGCAAAGTCCGTCAAGCTGGTGGACGCGATCACAGGCCACACACTGAAGAAGAAGGACGCCTTCCATTTTGACGATCTGCGCCCCGCGCTCGCCGATTTCGTGCGGCAGAAACACCCCGGCATCCGCTCGGACGATTATATCAGCCGCAAGATGGTCGATGACTATCGCGGCCAGTACATTGCCGAATTGCTGCGCGACGAACGAGGCGAGCTCTCCAACCTCGAGGACGAGGTCGTCGAGAGCCTGAAGACCCATGACACGCTCGCCGAAAACATCGAAGAGGATTACGAGGAACACCGTTCGCTCGGCGATCGTGTCGCCGATGTCGTCGCGACCTTCGGCGGAAGCTGGACCTTCATCATCTCCTTCTGCTTCTTCCTCGCCGTGTGGATGGGGATCAACCTGGTGCTTGGCGAGAGGGCTGCCTTCGACGTCTATCCCTTCATCCTGCTGAACCTCATCCTTTCGACCATCGCCGCCCTGCAGGCGCCGATCATCATGATGAGCCAGCGCCGCCAGGAAGCTAAGGACCGGTTGCGGGCGCTCAACGACTACAAGGTCAATCTCAAGGCCGAGCTGGAAATCCGCCACCTGCATGAAAAGGTCGATCACCTGTTGAACCGGCAGTGGGAACGGCTGACCGAGATCCAGCAGATCCAGATCGAAATGATGCTGGAACAGGCCAAGGCCGCCAATCGGGCGCTGAAGTTGAGCAAGGCACAAAAATCCAAGACCAACGCGCTCAAGAGCCTCTTCAGCACCAAGCCTGCGGCGGACGAGACCGACGAAAAGGGGGAATAGGCGGTTCGGCCGGTTTTGCGATCACCATGAGTTGAGGCCGAGATCGCGCTTGCCGTTCATGACGCGCACAGAGTTCGGGCCGGTCTTGTTCCAGGTCTCGCAGATTTCCTTTCCGGCGTCCCGGCCGCCCTTCCAGGTTCGGCAAAACTTGTTGCCGGCGATGTGCCAATTGCCTTCGATCGGGATCACATCGCCGTTGTCGAGCTTGACCTGACCCTTGGCGGTCCCGTCCTTCGATATCGACAGCGTGCCGCTATATCCTTCCTTCTGTCCGCCAAGGATAAGTTCCTTGCCGTTTGACAACAGGGCCGTCAGTTCCTTGCCGGTCATCGCGGTTGCGGCGATTGCGGAGAATGCACCGAAAACAAGGATTACTGCTAAAGCTGCGATGCGCTTCATGTTTCTTTCCTCCACCTGGATGCGATGATCTTCGATTGGTCTTCCCAACCTGCCGGGGAAATGATGCACTCCAGGTCTCGATAACAACAATTAGCCATTGCTGATTATGGTATGAAAGATCATTGGTGCCCGGAAAATGTTCTAACAGATGTTGTGCTATCCTGAATTGTGCAACCTTGTGAATCCCGCCAGGGTGTAGCTGTTTCAGGCGCAACTCCGATCGGCAGGGGCGGCGTGTCAGCGCTTCGGCGACGAATGCAGCGCGGCCCGTTTTCCTCCCTGCTCACCGGGCTCAAGACGAGATCGTCGCAAGAGCGATCAGGCTGACGAAGACACTCAGCGGTGGAAGGTGCTGATGGTCGCGGTGGCGCAGAACAGTGAAGATCGCGGCTGCGATGACGACCGCCCCAAGCGCCAGGCCAGGAATGCGGCTGACGGGAAGCGCGATCAGGGCGGCGCTCGATATTTCAAGTCCGCCCGTCACAACACCCCACCAGCGCGGATAGCCCCACCGGGCAAAATCGCTTCGCGTGCCCGATGTGCCGATCGCATTGACGATGCCCGCGCCAGAGAATGCGACAGCCAGAAACCAGAGTGAAAGAACGTGAACCATCTCAGTGCGTACCTGTGATCATGGGAATGGCGGCCAGGAGCATGATTGCGGCCGTGAGGCCATGAATGCCGAAGGCGCTCTTGGTGGAACCTTTCGCCGCGAGAATGACCAGCATGTCGCCGACGGGGATCATTGCCTCGATCAGCAGGATGATGCCGATCTCCCGTTGTGCACCCCACAGCATGAAGGCAAGCACGAGCAATCCCGCCACGATGTCGCGAACGCCCTTGAGGCGAAGCCACGAGGGGGTATCAGGGTCATTTCCAGGAAGCGGCAGGCCAAAACTGCGCACCATGGTCGTTGGGCTCGCGATATAGCCGGTGCCGACCGCGATAATTGCGAGGGCCACAAGCAGTCCGATCCCATTCAGAAGCCAATCCATCACGCCATCCTTCTAGCGGTTTGAAATAATCTAGCAGTGCTAGATATAAGCTAGCGTTGCTAGATATTCAAGCCGTGATATGATCCTGATGTCAGCGGGGCAGGGCATGGAGTTTGGAAATGGGTATCGCAGAGCGAAAAAGCCGGGAACGCGCCGATCGCGAAGATCGTATCGTCGCGGCAGCCCGCGCAATTGCGGAGAGCGAGGGATGGGATGCCGTCACGATCCGCCGTCTGGCCAAGGAGATCGAATACAGCCAGCCGGTTCTCTATTCACATTTCGAGAACCGGGACGCGATCGTAGCGGCAGTCGCAGTCGAGGGCTTCAAGGAGCTCACGGCCGTTCTTCGGGCGGCGGTGGACGGGGCGAACGACCGACGAGATGCGCTCACGGATGTCGCCATGGCCTATTTTGCCTTCGCGCATAGCCGCCCGTCGCTCTACCAGGCCATGTTTATCCTCCCGACCCAATTGCGGTTCGCCGAAGCCGACACGCGAGCGGAACTTCGGGTCGGTTTCGAGGTGCTGGCAGCAGCGGTAGCTCCGTTCTGCGCCGATGCGGAGATCGTGACCGAAACCTTCTGGGCAGCCCTGCACGGACTTGCCGAGCTCGAACGGTCGGGCCGCGTTCGGCCCGGCATGCGTGACGAACGCATCGCGCTCGTCGTCCGGGCGATCGTGGATGCGGGAGGCAACCCGCCGAGCCGTGGTTCACATCATCAGGGCGAATGACTGCTGGTGCCGGGCAGGGCGGAGGAGGCATGGCCTGCACTACCCCCGCAACTCCCCCTTCAAATGATCCGCCAATCGCAGCGCCAGCGCCACCGCCGGCAATGTCGGATTGGCCTGTCCGGATACCGGAAAGACCGAGCTGCCGGCGACATAGAGGTTTTCGAGGTCGTGGCAGCGGCAGTTGCCGTCCACCACGCTTGAACGCGGCGAGGCGCCCATTCTGGTGAGCCCGATCTGGTGGTAGCCGTCGAGCGCCTGGCGGCGGACGGCGGTTTGCAGGCCGTCTTCGGGGTGGAGCCATTCGAATGTGCCGATCCGCCGTTTGCCGATCCATTCGGCCAGCGCGTGGTGGCACCTGATCAGCGAGGCGAGATCCTCCTCGTCGAAGTCGAAACTGACGGCCAGTCGCTTCAGGCCGGTTTCATCGACCTCGGAGCTCAGCCGCACGCGGTTGGAAGCAATAGGCCGCTGTTCGCCGTGATAGGCGAGCCAGTAGAGATGCTCGCCGTTCTTCACGAAGAAATTCGGCTGCCGCTCGGATTTGAGCGCTGCCGTCGTCAGTTGCAGGGCAGCGTTGAAGCTTTGCATGGGGTTTGCGACCATGTCGGACAGCGAGGTGGTGTCGGAGACGCTCGCCTTGAAGGACATCCGGCGCATCTTGCGCCTGCCGGTAATCGCCCTGAACATGTTCAGCGTCGCACGCGCCCCCGCCGTTGCATAGACCTCCTCCAGCGGCGGGCTGCGCAGCCAGAAGACGCTGTTTAAAAGATCGCGCTCGTTCTGCAGGGCGATGCTCGGTATCAGCCGCGAGCGGAACCAAGCGCCGGCGCCGTCCCGCCGGAAGAACATCTTTTCCATGAAGCTTCGATCGGTGAAGCGGATGCGGGCGAGCTCGCCGGCCAGATGCCCCATGTAATAGCGCCCGAGCGGGCCATCGACGCCGCCGAAAAGCCGCGGCGCGATTTCCTGCGCTGCCAGCAGCAGGCGGGCATTTTCGCGCCCGCCGCAGGCCAGCACGAAGATCGTCGCGCCCACGGAATGCAGCTTGCCGCGATGCCACACCATGAGCCGTTTCGTGCGGGCGCCTTCGCGATCGAGATCGAGCCCGATCACGGTTGCCTGGGTGACGAGGTGCAGGTTCGGCAGGCTTTCGATCAGCGCCCCGTGCGCCTTGGCCATATCTGGCTCGCGGGCCCAGCTCTCGATCGAGGGTTCGAATTCACCGTCCATGTCCGGCATCTCGACGTCAGGTAGTTCGGCGCCGAGAAAGGTGCGGGCATCGTCATAATAGGCCCTGAAGGCGCTGTGCTCGATCGGCCAGCGGGCATCGCCGCGCGCCGGCCTGCCATCGAAATCGCTGTCGTCGAACTCCACGCACCGGCCGCCCCAGGCCTTCGAGGTGCCGCCGACTGCGCGGCGGATCGTCAGGCTCGCTTCGGCATGGTGGGCAGTGCTGATGGAGGCCGCGGCCGCCAGCCGGTTGGTCTTTTCCGAGATCGCCTTGCCGCCGGATTCCAGGAGCGCGACCGAAAGCCCCGACCGGGCAAGCGCGATGCCCAGCGCCAGACCGACAGGCCCGGAACCGACGACGCAAACATCGACGCGCCCCGCGAGCAGGTTTTGAAGCGACGAAATCATTTCACCACCCTGGCTATGATGGCGGGATCATAGCGGCATTTTGCGGTGGGGTGTAACGTATTTTTGCAGAATTCAGCCTTTGGTTGTCGGCGCTGTCGCCGCGGCGTTCACGACTACATTACCAGGGCCGCCTCGCTAGATTTGGGGAGCGACTTGCCCTACGGCAGGTGGTAGACCTGAAGGCCAGAGTTTCGAAAGCATTGGCCAGAGCGCCTGGAGGATATCGACCATGACGAGTGCACTCCTCATCATCGATATGCAGATGGCTATGCAGGAGCGGCTGGATGCCGGGCGCGAGCGTGTGAATGGCGAGGCGGGAGAGAATATCGCCGCCCTTGCCGCCGCCTTCCGCGCCGCCCGCAAGCCGGTCATCCATATCCGCCATCGCGACGCCGACGAGAGTTCGGCGCTGCATGAGACGGCGCCCGGCTACCAGCCGATGCCCTGTGCCGTGGCGCGGGAGAACGAACCTGTTTTCATCAAGTGCACCTCGTCGGGCTTTGCCTCCACCGAGCTCGAGGGCTATCTGCAAGAGGTCGGCATCACCCACTTGGTGGTGACAGGGGCGGTCGCCGGTTTCTGTGTCAATACCACCGTGCGCGCCGGTTCCGATCTCGGTTTCAAGATGAGCGTCGTCAGCGACGCCGTGCTCGGCTTCGACCTGCCGGATGCGCATCTATCGGCCCGCGCGATCTTCGACGTGACGATGGCGCATCTGAAATCCGATTTCGCCGAGATCGTCGAGACGCGGCAGTTGACGGCCATGCAGCCTGCTTGATGGGGCGGCCTGAGTTCAACGCCTAGCCCTGCTTCTCATCCACCAGCCCGAGGATCGGCCCGTAGCCGCCGTGCCAGGACGTGTCGTTGCGGCCGAGTGCCGGATTGTAGAGCCCGGTGCCGCGCCCGCCATCGAGGAAGAGCGCATCGGCGCATTTCAGCTCGTCGCGGAAGAGCCTTGCGAAATCGTGGAAGTTCACCCTGTCCTCGCTGATAACGAAGCGGAGCGTGCCGTCGGATGAGATGCCGACACCGTTGCGGCGCGTGCGGTCGGTCGAGCCGGGTATGAAGATCGGGTTGATCCTGTTGTCGATGACCAGCATCGGGCCGGATTGCGTGGCGAGGCGCACCTCGCGCTCCTGCTTCAGGAAATCCTCGGTAGGAATGATGTGCGGGCCGGCCTCATCGAGATAGAAGATGCCGTTCGGCGTCTTGTAGAAATTCGGCACCGGGCCGGAAACCTTGGGCGGCGCCTCGGTATTTGCCGGGATCAGCTCCCTGCCATCCTCGACATAAAGCCCCATCGGCGTGAAATCCTCGCGGTACATGCCGGCATTCATGGCAAAGAGAAGCCAATGTCCTTCACCGGTGACAGCATCGGCGACGCCCGAAAAATTGCGATAGGGCTTGCCCCCGGCATCCTTCCAGAACAGGCGCAGATCCGCCTTTGCGGGATCGACATCGCAGACGATATAGGCGGCGCCTTCGAAGTTTTGGCGCGCGCATGGGTCTGCCGGCGCCGGCGTGCCGTCTGCATCGGGCGCATCGGCTCTCGCGGCAAACGCGCAGGCAAGGAGAAGGGCAAAGGCGAACATGGTGCGAAGCATCGGCATCTCCTGACTCGTAACCCGTGACTCGTAGCTGATGACGGGGAAAGAAGGCGAGAGCGAGGATCAAATTAACGTCTGCCTGCGAAGCTTGCCGCATGCACACGCTGACCGACCTCCTGCCATGGATACTGGCCCTGCCGCCCGCCCTTTGGGAGACCGAACGGGTCTGGAAGGCCTATGGCGCAGCGCTCGGCGCAGTTGCCGGCGTCATCGTCTTCGGCGGTATCTTCCTCTGGGTGGCCGCACTGGCATTGATCATCTCCGACCTCGATATGCGGTTGGGTCCTGTCACTGTGGTGCAGGCGCTCTGCCTGCTGGTCGCGTCGCCGGCGGTCACCTGGTGGGTCGGGCGGAAGTCGAGCCTTGCCGCCGGCATTTTCGCAGGCATCGCCGCGGGCTTTTGCCTCCTCTTCGTTACGAGCGTCATCTGGCTTGCCGTGGAGGGCGTCTGAGCAGCAGTGCGGGAGAGGCCGGTTGGTCAGCACCAAACCCGGCGGTCAAATAAACTCCTCGGCAACTGCAGGTGATACTCAATATCCTGCATATCCCGTTCTGCGTTTTTTAACCAACTGCCACCTAGGGTCGTGCCGTTATTCTTAAGGCAAGCATGACGCTCTGCAATCAACTGGCGCTCCAGGCCCATGATGGCTGCGGGCGACCCTTGAGGAAGCACCATGACATCTATTTCATCTATTCATAGTTCGGCCGCCCTGACCTTGCTGAAGAGCATTCGCTCAAATCAGCAGCAGGATCCGACGTCGCCGGACGGGATTCTCAGTGCTGCAACCGCGGCCGGTCTTTTACCCGACCCCTTGGATGCGAGCGGAAAAATCGTCCGGATCCTCCTGGAAAGCGGCGGCCAGTTGATCGCCGGCGGCGTCAATGCCGGTCTGGTAGGCACGGATGGCGATGACATCATGAAGGGCGGGATCGGCTCCTCGTTCAGCGGCGGCGCCGGAAATGACTACATCGACGCCGGCGGCCTCAACAAGATCAGCGGTGGTGCGGGCGATGACACGATCGTGACACGCGGCGGGTCAGACATCAACGGCGACAGTGGCGACGATCAGATCACCGCAGCCACGACCCACAACACGATCAGGGGCGGAGCCGGCAACGATATCATCCAGGCGGGTTCGGCCAACACCATCGACGGCGGAGAAGGCGACGATCGCATCTCGGCGGGCGCAAGCAATGTCGTTACCGGAGGGACGGGCGACGATATCATTACTCTCACCGCAAGGCGCTCCGAAATGGGCAGCAACATCCCAACGGAAACGGGCTCGCTTATCAAATATGCGGCCGGTGACGGCAAGGACAAGCTGAACCTTGTCGGATCGGACTCGACGCTTGAGCTCGGCGAAGGCATCTCTGCGGAGAACACCCATATCTCCATCACTGATAACACAGCGACCATTACATTCGATGGAAGCGACCGCGACAGCATCACCGTGAACCTGACGCCAGATTCCGCCCTGACGGTGAAATTCGCCGATGGTCGTTCGCAACAGATCGCCTTCGATCCCAGCACGGATTACAGCTGGCGGGTTGATCCGTGGGAAAGCATAAGACATCTGCAGGCAACGCAGGATCTGCGGGATGCTGCTGCCGTGGCCGCAGTCAGAGCCTATATCCGATCCTGACGGGTTGAGACTGGCCGGGCGTGTACCGAGCTCATCGGTGCCCGGCCTGCATTTTTGGTTCGGCGATCGCGCTGAGGCATTCGTGCATACCGCAAATGCCGACGCCGCCAAAAAAATGCCCGGAGGGGACAGCCGTTCCTGTGGTAGAGAACGCCCGTACAAGGCGCTGGGGCAGGGCGCCCGAGCCGATCGTTCGGAAAGTCACCCCCAGGCACCATTGGCCAGCCGCGCCCCGCGGTATATCCTGCCCACCGGCCGGTGACATAACCGCAAAGGATGCGCTCATGGAGACGATCAGGATCGGCGGTTTGGCGCTGGAATTCCTGCACGGCAAGGATGATACGGCCGGCAGCCTCGATCTTTTTCGCATGACGGTCGCGCCGCAGGCAAAAGTGCCGGTGCCGCATTATCATGAGAGCTGGGATGAGGTGGTCTATGGTCTCTCGGGCACGCTCACCTTCCGCATCGACGGCGCCGATCATGTGATCGGGCCGGGCGGATCGGCCTTCATTCGCCGCGGCGTGGTGCATTCCTTCCGCAATGACAGCCAAGAGCCGGCAACCGTCTTGAACGTCCTGACCCCCGGCGTGCTCGGCCCGGCCTATTTTCGCGAAATTGCCGATCTCATGGCGGCCGGCGGGCCGCCCGATCTGGAGAAGGTGAAGGCGATCATGAGCCGCTACGGGCTGGTGCCGGTAGCGGGCTAGGCGGCGGCCACAGCATCGGCCCGAAAATCGGAATCGATTTTCGGAAAGCCTGATGCGTCGGTTCAAAAGTCAGAGCGTCCTCCAGCGAGGATGGCCACCGCAGTCCGTCATGCCGCGAGCATTCCTACGAAATCCGCATAGGCCGCCTTGCGGATATCGGTCTTGAACTGGCCCCACATGCCCTCCAGCGCCGTGTTGGTCAGCGTCAGCACTGTCAGCCCGTTGGCGGGGTCGATGAACCAGTTGTGACCGTAGGCGCCGCCCCATTGCAGCGTGCCCGGCGCCTGTGGCGAGGCATCGGCGGCCGGATCTGCGAGCACTGCCCAGCCGAGGCCGAAACCCCAGCCGGGGCCGTCGGACTGGGCGGACGCGCCGATGCGGTCGCGCCGCATTTCGGCAAGGGTCTCCGGTTTCAGGATGCCGCCGCCATCGGTGCGCATCGCCTCGAAGAAGCGCAGCATGTCGTCTGCCGTACCGACCATGCCCGCACCACCCGAGGGATAGGCGGAGGGCGCAAGCGCGCGCGACGGCGAGAAGATGGCGTTGCCGGTGGTGGTGCCATCGCGCATGGCCTCCGGCTCCGGCGTGCCGTCCAGATAGGGTTTGACCAGACGTTCCGGTGCGCGGGCCAGAAAGCCGGTGTCGGCCATGCCGAGCGGGCCGGTGACATGCTTTGCGACGATCTCCTGCAGCGGCGCACCCGCCACGCGCTCCAGAACCGCGCCGATAACATCGATGCCGAGCGAATAGCGCCAGGCGCTGCCGGGCGCAAAGGCGAGCGGGGCTTCACCCAGCCGACGGATATTCTCGCTCAGGTCGAAATCCACGAGGTCGAGCCCGTCGGAAATGCCGAGCCTGCGATAGGCGCCCTCCGGCCCCTCGATGAAGCCGTAGCCGAGGCCGGATGTGTGGGTCAGCAGATGTTCCAGCGTAATGCCCGGCCGGCTGCCATCGGCAAGCGCCGGGCGGAAATCCGGCAGGGTGGCGGTGACAGGATCGGAGAGCTTGATTACGCCCGTCTCGACGAAATGCATGGCGGCAGCGGTGACGACCGGCTTGGTGAGCGAAGCGAGCCGGAAGACCAGCGACGCTTCCATCGGACGGCCGGCTTCGCGATCGGCAAGGCCGGCGGCGCGGCGATAGACCATCTCGCCGTCCTTCAGCACGGTCACGACGGTGCCGACGATGCGCCGCTCGGCGATGGCGCTGTCGATTGCCCGATCAAGCGCCGGCGATGTTTTTTCTGGCCCCGATCTTTTTTCCGGCCCCGATCTTTGCTCTGGAATAGACATCACGATCCTCCTATTATCACAATGACCACTCCAGAATAACGGAGCGCCAGAGGATTTCAAGAGTGACCACTGTGATAAATGAAGAAAAGCGCCGCCGCGGCCGCCCACCGGCTTTCGACCGCGCCGAGGTGCTGGGCAGGGCGGCCATCCTCTTCTGGCAGCGCGGTTATGAGGGCACCTCGATTTCGGACCTGACGGAGGCCATGGGCATCACCCCGCAAAGCCTCTATGCCGCCTTCGGCTCCAAGGCGGAGCTCTACCGCGATGCGGTTAGCTGGTATTTGCACAATGTCGGCGAAAGCGGCTGGCAGGAAGCAGAAGACGTGGTCGATGCCTTCCGCACGCTGCTCGAGGACACGGCCGTCAATTTCACCCGACCCGGCTATCCGCCCGGCTGCATGATCTCGACTGCGGTGCTGACGGCCGCCGTCGAGAATATCGATGTCGCCGCCCATATGAGCCAGCTGCGCGAGGCCAATGTCGGCCGCTTCGTGGAGCGTTTGCAGCGCGCCATCAGTGAAGGGCAATTGCGCCCGGATGCCGATGTGACGGCGCTCGCCCGCTTTCTCGGCGCGATCATCCAGGGCATGGCGGTGCAGGCGCGCGATGGCGCGGATACGGCGACCTTGCGAGATATTGCCGGCATGGCGATTGCGCAGCTGGAGCGCTGGCGGGTGTGATTAGGGAGCAGGTGGCGGGTTGGCGCCTGTATGAAGAGTGAGAAGGGGCATGACGCGTGGCGGTACTGCCTTTCCCCCTATCGTCGACCGCAGCTTACCCTAGGAGAGCGGTAGGAAGAATTCCACCCAGACGAGCCTCACGTAACGGAATACACCTTTGAATCCGTTCAGTTTTCTCGAAAATCTTCGCAATCGCGCAAAACATCACCCGATTGGGGGATGGCGGTTATCAGGCTAACGGCTAGGGTGAGATCGGCCTTGTGGAGCTGGGCCGACTTGACGCAAATTGGAGGCCGTCCTTCCCGACGAGCCTCCTTTTTTATGTGCCATCCCCGGCCGTGCGAGAGCGCACAAAAACTACCGGGCGTGAACGCCCAGCAGCTCGAACTCGTCGATCAAGCCAACCACCTTCTCGCCGTCGAATGTCTCAGCGCCGATGATGCTTTGCCCATCATATTTCTCGGCCTGCAGGATGATGACGTATTTGTCCTGTTCGCGGAAATAGCCGTATTGCGGGATTTCGATATCGAGCGGCTTTCCATCGCTGCTGCCATCCTGCCCGGCTGCGAAGATCGCGATTCCGTTATCGACATCTTCGGGCGCAGCACCCCGGCCGATCAAAAAGCCCGAGTCCGGCAGGGCCGGCCATCTGGCGGCGCCGCTGAAAAGCAGGGCTGCACTCAACGCGATGGCGAATGCCCGGACCGTCTTGAACTGCATCGTGTTTGCCATGCTCCCATCTTGCCGTCGAAAAGGGCCGCGCGAAAAAGCCCCGCGCGAACAGGGAAGCGAGGAAAGCGTCATTCCATGAGGCGCCCTCCCATCCGCGAGCCCTCAAAAAGCCGCAAGCGAAGGCAAGGGCAAGGCAGGACGAGGCCGGTGCACAGATTTATTCGCGGTGTTGCATATAGGTCAAAACGGCATCCGGTAGCCGGATACCGGTAGAGGGTGCCGAGGGCTCAATCCCGCTTCTGGTTTGGGGCTTTCATGTAGTCGCAGATCCCCGAGAAATAAAAGGTCTGCCCGCCATGTTCGACCTTCGACAGGCCAAATTCCCAAACGGCGAATTTATCGGAATCGTAATATACGGCGGCGCCCAGGAAAGCTTCGAGCTGGCCGCAATCGCCGAGGCCGGTGCCCGTAAAGATCGAGAGCGTTTTGCCTTCGAACTGGCCCTTCAGCACCTTGTCGATCTCGAAATCGCCGCGTGTCATCCGGGCCGGCCGCCCATCGGCCAGCGAATCCGGAAGCTCGACGCCGTAGGTCACCAGCTTCATGCGGCCTTTCACCACGAGGTCGGAGCTGGAAAACTTCTGCTTTTCGGACATTTTCTTGCAGCTGCAGGCGGCAGCCTCTGAGGCCGTCAGCCCCAGAAAAAGCGACGCAAAGATTGCGGCCACGACACGACATGACTTCATCGAAATCCCCATCTGAAAGAACGCATCATCCACCCCGGCCGCTTCTAGGCATGATTGCAGAAAATGGCGGGCCGATGGCAGAACAGTCTGTGCGTCTGATCTTTCTGAAGGGGTTTGGCTACGGGCCGTTGCATTGCTGTAACAGCTGTTTATCTTGGTTTGTCGTGGTCGAATCTGCAGTGTTACCGTAAGGCGTGATTTCGCAATTCAAAATTGACTTTCCATAGGGTTCGGATAGGCGAGCAGATGCATGCAGGAGGGGATATTGTGAAAAAATTCATTGTAACTCTGGCTCTCATTTCCCTGGCGGCAAGCGTATCCGGCCCGACGGAAGCTGCCGACAGCTATCAGCGGCAATCCGTATCCAGAACGGTGATGACGGGCGTGCGGTCGAAGCTCAGTCAGCACTGGCACATCAAGAATAACTGCAGGCTGGCAGATGTGCCGGTCACCCGTATCGTCGAGGCTCCAAAACACGGGCGTGTCGAGATTGCGCGTGAGCGCGTCTTTCCTGATGCGAGCGGACCGTATGCCCGCTGCCGGAATGTTGAGGTACCGGGTCTCGTTCTCTATTATACCGCCAAGGGCGGATATACGGGCAAAGACAAGTTCATCCTGCGCGCTCCCCACGGCGACGGGTTGATCAGGGACACCACGTTCAATGTACTGGTGCTGAACTAGGCTGTTACGCCGGTCAGCCGGGGCCGTTTAGCTGCCGTCCTGATCCGCTTCGCGTGTCATCTCGACCATTGTCGGTCGAAAGCCCATGGCGGCGAACAGGCTGCGCGCGGTCTCGTTGCGGTGGGCAGTCGAGAGCACGAAGCGTTCGGCGCCGAGGGATTTCAGTCCGGCCATCGCCGCTTCCAGCAGCATCCGGCCAACGCCTTCGCGCCGCCGCGTCGGATCGACGAAGAGATCGTGGATGACGCCTGCCGGCCCGCGCAGGGACATATAGTCGAAACCTTCGAGCGCCGCATAGGCATAGCCGAGCAGCGCGCCGTCCTCTTCGGCGACGAGGAGCACAGTCTCCGGCAGAGCGAGCTCGCTTTCAAGGAACTGCGCATATCGCGCCGGCGTGCTTTTTGCCGCTTCGATGAAGCGCTTGGCGTCCAGTTCGTGATGCAGCGTGACGAGCAGGGCTCCGAAGCCGCCGAGGGTTTCCATGTCGGCGGGCCTGGCGGGGCGGATCCTTACAGCATGTTCAACCGGCTTCGTCGCCATATGTCGTTCCAGTGGGCTTTTAATCGAGGCGCTGCTTTTAATCGAAGCGCTGGGGGTGCGCGGAGATCCTTCCTACATCGCGGCTGGTTCCAAGGCCATATCCTGCGTGAGCGATGAAGCCTGCGGGCGGCCGGACGCCTGTTATCCAGCGATGGCCGGGCCGGACACATATTCCGGAAATTCAGCCGCACCCCGGCTCAGCGCCTTCACCATCAGCAGCCCGTCATCGAAATATCCGTTTCTCTGATAGAACTGATGCGTGCGCTCGCGGCCGAGGATCATGGCGATGCGGATGACGGCGCATTCCGTGCGCTCGGCTTCCGCCTCCATCCAGGCCATTAGTGCTGCGCCGATGCCGCGGCTGCGCAGTTCCTCGTCGACAGACAGATTGTCCACTTCCATATATTTGCCGCACCAGAGCTGCGTGCCGGTCCAGAAACCGGAAATGCCCACCATGCGCTCGCCCATATAGGCGGCGATGCAGCGGTAGTTGCCCTGCGCGATCATTGCCGACAGGCGCTCGCGGAAGACGGCCTCGCTCAAGTGGCCGACCTGGCTGTTGAGCGGAAAGATCGTCGCGATTTCATCCATGCCGAAAAGCTCGCGGATGATGATATCCCCGGACATGACACGCCCCCCTGTCACTGTCGTCAGACTGCATCCGATCGGTGTCGCCGTCCAGAGCGGAACTCAGTGGGGCTGCTTTGTCTTTATGGTTGTGCCGTGGGACACCGCTCTGGTCCGCCGACCACCTCAACAAGCGGCTTGACCTTTACGCCCATCTGCCGTTTGATCGGGCTGCAAGGCTCGTTGTCCGGGGAAGCCTGCGCGTCCAGCGAATCTCCGCCCTAGTGGGGGAGATGGTCGGCAGGGCAGAGGGGTGTTCGGCGGCACTTCGCCGGCTTCCAGACCTTCGGCGGGGCCTGCGCCACTCGCTTATGCGAATAAATATTTGGACCGCAAATCAGCCGCTTACAGCAGGAACTTGCAGGCGATTCGAAGTTTTTCCGCCTATATCTGTTGCCAAATTTAAAATTGACCGTATATTACGCTCATCGACCATTGCTTGTGACGTCGTTGAAGAGCCTATGCGCTCTCGTCAGATTTCCTTCCAAATAATCGACCCAATCCCGCAGGGTATCGCGGGGAACTTCAACGGTTGCTTTGAAAGGAGATCGTTATGAATACAGGTACAGTCAAGTGGTTCAACGCCACCAAGGGTTTCGGTTTTATCCAGCCGGATAACGGCGGCACCGACGTTTTCGTCCACATTTCTGCAGTTGAACGCGCTGGTCTGCGCTCGCTCGCAGACGGACAGAAGGTCACCTACGACATCGTGCAGGACCGTCGCTCGGGCAAGAGCTCTGCTGACAACCTCCGCGCTGCCTAAGAATTTGTCACGACTTCGCGCGACCACGGATGTACTGGCGCGCGGAGACGAAGACAGAGGCCAGAAACTGGCCGGGGAAGGTCGGGAGCAGTCCCGGCCTTTTATTTTGATTTCATGTGGAGAACGATATGGTAAGCCGTCGTTACCGGCCGGGTGACACCATCATGCTCAAGCATGGCGTTCTCGGCAGCGCCCAGCCCTCGGGCTCGGGCAACATTCTATCCGTCCTGCCGGCCGCGCAGGGCTTCGTCCATTATCGCGTCCGGTTCCAGAGCGAGAATTTCGAGCGCAGCATCCGCCAGGATGATATAGACGTCGCGGCATCGCCCTCGGCGCCCGTGCCTACCGAAGTGCTGGCGGCTTCCGAAAGTTCAAAATCGAGCTGGATCAATTCGAATTCGATCCGCATCAGGAAATAACAGCAGCAAAGCTGATTAAGGAGAAATCTTGCAGGTACTCGTCCGAGACAACAATGTCGATCAGGCCCTCCGTGTGCTCAAGAAGAAGCTGCAGCGCGAAGGTGTGTTCCGTGAAATGAAGGAACGCAGCGCCTATGAAAAGCCGTCGGAAAAGCGCGCCCGCGAAAAGGGCGAAGCAATCCGCCGCGCCCGCAAGCTCGCCCGCAAGCAGGCGCAGCGCGAAGGCCTGCTGCCGGCACCGAAGAAGAAGGTGATGCCCGCCCGCGGCGGTCGCTGACGTTTTCCCGGTTTCCGAATCCATCGAGAAGGAGGAAACATGACCGAGACGAAGGACACGTTCTTCAAGCCCGAAAAGCTTTCGCCGCAGGCGAAGGCCGAGCAGACGACGTCTGTCGCCAGGGACATCCTTGAAAGCGAAGCTGTCGCCCGGCAGAAGAAAACGGAAAAGCTGCGCGCGCTGAGGCTCGCCCAGCCAGCCCCCGAGGCACCGGCAAAGAAGACCAGGGCGCCGAAGAAGGGCTAGGGGCTTTCGAGCCTCGCCTTGATTTGGCTTTGGTATGTTGATGATTTTGAAGCGGTGCTCTTTGGGCGCCGCTTTTTGTGTTTGGTGATGGCGCTATACCGATTCGGCTCGCCGTGAGGCCGAAGGGAGCTAAGACGGCACCCCACCGCCCCAAAGCCAACTGCGCAACGGTCCTAACAGTTCATTTACCACGGCACCAACTTCGCGGCTCGATGCTCGCATAAATTGATATCTCCAGGCGATACTATCAAGACAACAAGCGAACTTCGGGGCACCTTATGCTGTGGAAACTATTTGCGGGAGCGCTTTGCCTCTGGCTCCTGGATTGCGTCTATATTCTCTATAGCAATGAGCCCACGGTCGAGATGTTTGTCGACGGCGTCATGCAGCTTTTTGGCGTTGCGGCCGTACTCAGCTATGGGTTCGACCTTGAGATAATCGACCGTCGATATTGGAGCACCTTTTCCAAGATCTATGCAGCCTACATCGCCTATCGCGTCGTCCGGCCGCTGTGGACTCTTTTGGGCATCTCGACATCCCACGACGACTCCGCAACCCTATCATTGATGTGGATGGGCCTTGGAGCGGTACTCTTGCTCATTGCAATGCTCGGCTATTTCCAGTGGCTCGCCATGTTGCGTTGTTCGCGGGGAGAGGCGGCAGGCCGGCGCTAATTGCATCCGTCGGCACCCCAACTTCCCTCATTCCTGTGCCTGTCACAGGAATCCAGCCACCGCGCGTCTGCGCGGTGAATGACTCATGCATTAAGAGGAAAAGTCTCTCCTGCCCAAGGACTTGGGCAGGYTGGATTCCTGTGACAGGCACAGGAATGAGGGGCAGTGGGGGGTGACCGCGCCGTACTAGCTCAACCCAACCCCACTCAGTTCCGCACCTCGAAGATCATGTTGAACGGCGTTTCACTCGAGCGGCGGAAGTGGTGATATCCCGCATCCAGCGCCACCTTGCGCAGTTTCATCTCGCCCGCCTGCGCACCAAGTCCGAGGCCGACTTCCTGGGCCATGGAGGCTGGCGTGCAGATCATCGTCGAGGCGCCATAGTAGACGCGGCCGACGGGGTTGAGGTTGTCCTTCAGCCCGTCATGGGCGAAGGGTTCGACGATCATCCAGGTGCCGTCCTTTTTCATCGTCTCACGGATATGGCGGCCGGCCCCGACAGGATCGCCCATGTCGTGCAGGCAGTCGAACATGGCCACCAGATCATAGTCGCCGGCCGGAAAATCCTTGGCCGATGCCCTGCTGAAGGTCACCCGGTCGGCGACACCCGCCTCCTTTGCGGCGCGCTTTGCCCGCTCGATCGACGGACCGTGATAATCGAAGCCGTGGAAATGCGATTTCGGGAAGGCCTGGGCCATCAGGATCGTCGAGGCGCCGTGGCCGCAGCCGACATCGGCGACTTCGGCCCCGCGTTCCAGCTTTTCCTTCATGCCCTTCAGCGCCGGAATCCATTCCGTCACGAGATGGCTGTTGTAGCCGGGCCGGAAGAAGCGCTCGGTGCCGCGGAAGAGGCAGGTGCTGTGTTCATGCCAGCCAAGACCGCGCCCCGTTTTGAAGGCTTCTTCCACCTTCGGCTCGTCCATCCACATGGATTGCACGATCTCGAAGGCGCCGCCGAAGAAGGCGGGGCTGTCCTCATTGGCAAAGACCAGCGCCTGCTCGGGCGTCATGGCGAACTTGTTGGACGCTTCGTGATAGGTGATGTAATCGGAGGCCGCCATGGCGGCCAGCCATTCGCGCACATTGCGCTCCGTGAGGCTGGTCGTTTCCGCAATCTCCATCGAGGAGCGCGGCCGCCCATCCATCATCGCCTTGAACAGGCCAAGATGATCGCCGAGCACGACGAGAACGCCTGACACCCCAGCCCCGAGATCGCCCACCAGGCGACCGACGAGTGCGTCGACTTTCTGCATGTCAGGTTGCTTCATGCCGTTCGGCATATCGGCTTTTGGCTTGGCCTGTTTTGATTTTTCAGCTTTCGGCAGATCAGTATTAGGCATGGCACCCTCCTCAAGATGCGTTAACCCCAGCCCGATGGATCGACCTTGTGGGGATTCTAGGTCGGGGCGCGGGGCAGTCAATGCTGCATTCGGGTGACGGGGGCGGGTGACAAGGGCGGGTGACAAAGGGCGGGTGWGGGCGGGGTGGAAAGCTTAGAGGCGGTCCGATTGGGTCACCTGGGCCACGGGTTGAAGAGTTGTTGCTGATCGCCGGCTTGTGCGGGGAAAAATGAGCATCGCCAGGTTCCCTGGGAGTCGCTTTCATTGTTCTTACGGATGAATTCCGAAAGTGGAACCGGCCAATTCTGGACTCCGCACCACATGGCTTCTGACACAGACGCTCCATATTCTCATATGTCTGGAGTCGCGACGGCGTCGTTTGCGGGCTCTTACTTCAGGAATGAGGGGCCGAGGGTCTGGTGAGTATCCCATTGCTCGTTAAGCGTTCGCAGGGCTTCACCAGGAAAACTCTGTTGCCTTTCCTTTTGAAACGAAGGTTCACGCAAAAAACAGTGAACCTTCCACAATTCCGCAACAATCAGGCTAAGCAATTGCTTTCGCTTGACCCGCACGGAAATAATGATCTGTTCATGGCCTCCAGGCTTTCCGTGATGTATGCCAAGCTCCTGGACGACAAACAACATCGTGTGTTGTTGGAGAGCGTCCGGGGTCACAGACAGAGTATGGCCGCCTGGCTCGTCATAGAGTTTAGCCGACGCCGGCTCGTTGGCTAAGACGCCACGACACGGTTTTAAAAGCTCTGACGGCGCATCTGAGAATACGTCACTGATGCGGCAGGTCAGTACCTTGCCCGCGCAAGAAATGAGAAGATCGCTCCATCCGTGTCGACGCAGCACGAAGCAGAGCCCTAAAACATCGCAAACATCGGAAGTCGATCTGGTCAACTTGCCACCCCTCTCATGTCACCTGTTTGAACCTGCAAATTGCGCCCACCGGACTTCGTATCCCAAGCGAATTTCCTTCCAAACGTCAACGAGTCCGGACCTGTGTGGCGATGCTGGCATAACGCGGCGCTTTTCGGCTATGCTGCCGATGGGTTGTCGAGGTCCACATTGCGGTTCCCCAAGAGCTTCAGTGATCCCTTTGAATCAGCGCTATCCCAACCATTCAATCCCACTCGCGAGCAATAATGCCCTCTACGTCCATCCTACACGACATTCCCGGAGGCAAGCCGCTGCTTGAGTGGTTCGGGCGCGTACCTCGCTTCCATGATGCCAACCTGCTTGAGATCACCTTCTCCAACGGAGCCGGGCTGCTGCGCATTCACGCCTGGAACATGACGAACGAACTGGATGCCAAGCGCTACTTCATCCTCGACAAGCACGCGATCGTCACTCTTACCCTTGAGGGCGTAAGCGCGATCAATTGTATCGATTTCGATATGGTACCGGGCATCATCCACGATTTGGAGATCACCAAGACGGACGAGCATTTCCGCGTTGAGTGGGATTCAAGCTACGGAGTGGCCGGCTTCGTCACTGCCAAGCACATACGGATCGACTTGGTGCCGGGGAAACCCGACTGAGACGAGTTTCGAGACAGGCTCTCAGAGGCGACCCGATCGTGTCAACGGCCACAGGTTGAAGAGTTGCAGCAACATGGCCTGTTTTCGCATGTGATAGCGACAAGCGCAGAGATCTGGAGGGAGCGAGCGGTTTTGCGGAATTCGGCAGCAGATGCCACCAGCGGCGGTGCAAGACGGATCGACCGCCGCGGGAGAAATGGCGACTAAAGTCAGCCCCTCCCGGAACACTATCCCGGCTTGGAAATTAAGTGCCACGCCGTCCTTTCAGGTTTATAATGATCGGCTGCGATTTAGACGGAAAGGTGAAGCCATGAAGAGGCTCGCAATCATTGCCCTGTCGCTCACGGCGGCGCTGACGAGCGCCCTGCCGGCCGAGGCGTTTCCCACCATTGTCACCCCTGATGTCCAGGCACTGCAGGCGCAACCGGTGCGCTACCGTGGCGGCTACTATGGCGGTCACTATGGCGGCTATCACGGCGGATACTATCACCACCATGGTGGCGATGGCTGGGGTTGGGCGCTTGGCGGTCTGGCCGCAGGCGCGATCATCGGCGGAATGCTGGCGCAACCCGGATATTATGGCTCCGGCTACTATAATCAGGGCTACTACGGCTCGACCTATGACGGTCCGTACTACTACGGCTCGACGCGATATTACGCGCCACGATATTACGCGCCACGATATTACCGCCGGACCTACTACTATGGCGGCAATGGACATGTGCGCTGGTGCTTTGCGCGTTACCGGTCCTATAGAGCATACGACGATACGTTCCAGCCCTATCACGGTCCACGACAGGCGTGCGTCTCGCCTTACTATTGATGGGCGCGTAGAGCGGCCGGCGTCACACTCATCGCCTTGCTTTGATCACGTCGTTAGCCTGCCTACGGAAGTTCGATTTCGCCGTCCACCACGTGGTTGAGGCCGGTGCCTTCGGCCGTCAGCGTCACGCGGACTTTCAGCTTTTTGCCGCCGATCTGCCCGTCACGCACCGTCTCCTCGATCTTGCGCTGTGAGGTCACGCCGACTTCTTTCAGGAACTTGCGGATCGACATGTTGAAGGCGTCTTCGCTCATGATGGAACCCCCTGTGTCCGGAAGGGATTGTAAGCGAAGGCGAGCGATCAGGAAAGCTGGGGGAGGTGCGGTGGCAATAATCAACCCGAGCCGGGAGGGCCCCTCAGGCGACCCTCCGGCCGGGCTTTCCTGCCAAACAAATTGGAATTGTTTATTTACAGGTATAATCCCAGATGAAGTATTGGGGATGCCTGGCCTCGGGGTCCTGGTCCTGTTCCGGATCTTTGCTCAGATATATGTCCCCGAGTGAAGAAACGCCGTTCTGGCAGCTGTTCTTGATCAATCTCGCGACCATCTCGAACACCTGCAGGTGCCGGTCCCGAAACGACATGTTCGCCAGCGGGCCATCATATTTTTCCCCTCGATGGGTGACTTCGATCCGTCGGTCATTGGAACCGCGGGCAATGACCGAATAATTGAATTCCGAGCCGCTGATCTCTTTCTTTCCACGATCTACGGTGGTACCGGCAGCCGCCGGTCCAGCGGCAAGGACCAGAAGTCCCAATAGTGCAATAGGCTTTAAATATCTGCGATTCATTGCAATTTTCCCCCAATAGTTGGCCCGATCATATGGCCTTCAGCTGTTTCTGCAACCGGCAATTTTGATCTTGACGGGTCTTTGCGGGGGCCACCGTTTTCTATGTCACGATGGGTGCCTTCGCTCCTTTCCTCTCGAGCCTTTTCCAAGCGTTGTAGCGCGTTCGGAAGGCTTAGGGTGTCTTGAGGCAGATGGCGTGGTGCGCAGCGCGAGCCCCGTTTTGCGGAATTCGTCAATCCATTCCGGCGAATAGTCTTCGATCCGTATTGCTTGACCCATCGTCCTGTTCCCTAGACATCGGGGTATTTGCAGCCGTTGCGAAATCCCTGTTACCCGCGTGCGCGCAATGCCGTCGTCAAAGGCAAACGGGTGGCGGAAAAGGCCGGCAGGGCACCCCCAACGACACCGATTGCCAAACCCAGAAGCCCTGCTGTCAGCATCACGCCCTCGTTTATCGTGAGTTGGAAGGACATGCTGGCATTGTTTGCACCGATAGTGCTGGCCTGCCATCCATTGAATAGGAACCACGACGCTATGAGGCCGAAAATCACGCCGATTGCCGCCAGCGCCACCGCCTCTGCCCATGTTGCCGTAAAGGCTGAAAGGCGACTGAAACCTAAGGCGCGCACCGTCGCGATCTCGACTGCCCGATCAGAAACCGAGCTCATCATCGTGTTGAGTGCCCCCGCAGTCGCGCCGAGTGCCATCAACAATGCAAGCGGCCATCCAAACAACCTGATGATATTTGCCGTGCCGGATGACTGAGCAGCGTAGAAGTCGGCCTCGATGACAGCGACCAGAGGCGTCGTCGTGATGCCTGCAAGCGCCGCCTTCAGCTTTTCGATTGCCCCAGGCCCTTCAAGCCGTAAACGAACACTCTGGACGTCGCCCAGTCGATCGAAGGCAGAGCTGACGGCGTCGAGATCAGCCCATATTTCCGATTCGAATGCACTGCCATCCGAGGAAAAATGTCCTGCCACGGTCCAGTTCACCGAGCCAAGCCGCACTTGCCTTCCGATCGCGAGGGCCGGAAATTCTGCCGCAATCCGTTCGCCGACGACGATTTCGCGTGCGCCTGGCTTGGTAAAGCGTCCGGCCGTCAGCGGCACTCCATCCCGCAGGGAAGGACCTGTCGGGTCCATGCCGCGTAAAGCCAGCATCTTTGCTGCTTCGGCTTGACCATTCGGCACCTCGACGGGAACGACGATTTCCCGTGACAGGACGAGGTTGCCCGCTGCATCCCGCACCACTCCGATATCGCCTCGCATTGCCTCGATGGTCCTGACGATATCTGTGGGAATATCGGAGCCATTCTCCTGGTTCGTGCCGCCCCCGAGGATCACCGCCACACCAGGAGAACCGGCGCTCTTCAACGCCTTTTCAAATCCGGTGGCCATGGACAGGAAGCCGGCGAGCACACAGACGACGAGCGCGACGGAGAGGGCCATCGAGGTGGCGATCGCAAAGCGTCGCGGCAGGCTCAGGAGGTTCGCTCTGATCATCACGAGCGTTTGCTTGAGTTTGGAAGACATGGCGTTATCTCGCTCTGAAGGCTGCGGTGATGGGTGTACGCACGGCGTTGATCGCCGGTATCAGGCCGGTCATGAGACCCAGCAGGACGATGAATGAAACAGCCTTGGCAAGCACGGCTACGGAGAAGACGAGGCCGAGTGCCGGTCCGGCCAGGACGGTGGCAATCTTTGCCAGGATGAGACCGATAGTGCCCCCGACGATGAAGATGAACAGCGTCTCGCCAAGGACGAGCGCCAGGATGCGACCCCGCGAGAAACCCAGCGTCTTCAACACACCGATCTCGAAAGTGCGTTCGCGCACCGCGAAGACCATGGTGTTGATGACGATCATCAGCAACGTCACGAAGGCTGCACTGACAACCAGATTGATGATCAGGCCGACATCGGCATATTGGCGCAGGAAGGCTTCCAGGAACTGCTTTTCGGATTGTGTGCGTGTCGGGGTCGCCGAATTGGCGAACAGGGCATCGATGCGCGTCGCAAGCACGCCAGCAGACATACCATCTGCCGGACGCACGATAAAAGCATCGACGGTATCCTCGCCCCGCGCCCTGGCGGTGTTGATATAATCGTAGCTGGCGAGCATGAAATAGGTGTCGGTGCTGGCATTCTCGCCGTCGAATATGCCTGATATTTCGAAGCGCCAGTCGCGGCTCCCATCTTTCCGCGCCGTTTGGAACGCCGTGACGGTGATGTGTTGTCCGACCGACCATCCCTGCGCTTGCGCCAGGGCTCTGCCGACCAGGACCCGATCCCTGGTTTCGCCGAGAGCGGCAATCAATTCCGGTGTCAGGCCAAGCTCCTTGCCATTGACGCCGGCTATGAGCCCTGGCTCGACCGCACTGACGGCCACAACATTTTTCTCGACATTCACATAGCCCCGCAGCCGCGTCGTATACGCGATCGACGCCACGCCCGGCTCCGATGCAATGCGTGCCCTATAAGCGATCGGCAGGGGTTGCGTGCGTCCTGCGGCGTTCATCACGCCCAGAAGATCGTCGCTCGCGCCGGCGGAGCCTTGGGCTCCATCGAGGAAGCTCGCAGTCAGTCCGTAGATCAAAAATGCGGTCGTCACACAGAAAATCAGAAGAAGGGTGCGCAGCGGCTTTCGCCAGGCATTTCTACGGGCAAGATGGAGGAAGCGCATCACGCGGCCCTCTTCTCTTCAACGAAACGCCCCTTGTCGAGATGCAGTGTGCGGCGGGCGTGAAGTGCTGCCTGCGGATCGTGGGTCACCATCACGATCGTCTTTCCGAGTTCCCGGTTGAGAAGACGCAGCATATCGAGAACATCGTCTGCGGATTTCCGGTCGAGATCGCCGGTCGGCTCGTCACAGAGCAAGAGATCGGGATCTGCCGCGATGGCGCGCGCTATGCCGACACGCTGTTGCTGGCCGCCGGACATCAGCGCCGGATATTGCTTCTCACGTCCGGCGAGGCCGACCAGGTCGAGAAGCTTGGCGACGCGAATACGCCGCTCTTTCGCCGAGATAGCCTTGAGCAGCAGAGGCAGTTCGACATTCTCTGCCGCATTGAGCATCGGCAACAGATTGTAGAATTGGAAAACGATGCCCATGTGATGCGCGCGCCACGCCGATCGCGCCGTCTCTCCCATCCGGTCGAGCCTGGCGCCGCCAATGTTGATCTCACCCGCATCAGGGCTTTCGACGCCGGCCAGCATGTTGAGCAGCGTCGATTTTCCTGATCCTGACGGACCCATGACGGCGACGAAATCGCCACGGGGAATCTCCAGATCGAGATCGGTGAAGATCGGGATGGCTTCGCCTCCGATCCTGTATCCCTTCTGCAGGCTTCTCAGAATGATATACGGCTCTTCTGCGTGACGGTCGGTCATGGCTGGGCTTCTCCGATTTGAATCTGGGTTTTGGGAACAACAATGCGGATGCGCGCCGCCATGTTGGGCCGGATGCCGACGGGCGGGTTGATGAGTGAGAGCCGAAGCCCGATCGTGCCTTTTTCGGCCGATCCAATTGGCGCTACCTGTTGAATTTCGATGCCGAAGGGACGATCGGGAAAGCCGTCGAGGACCGCATCGCCACGCAAGCCGGATTGAAGCAGCGAGACATTTGTTTCGGCCATGTCGGCATCGATAACCAGGCTGGCAGTATCTGTGAGCGCCAGGAGGCTTTGGCTTTCCCGAACGCTGTCAGCGCGAGCCAGGACGGTGTCGCCAACGTGGGCGTTGAGCTTCGTCACCGTCCCGGCAAAGGGCGCACGAATGGTCAGTTCGTCCACCCACTCCTGGGCAACACGGATTGCAAGATCGGCGCGGATAACGTCCTGGCGGCCTTGCTCGACATTGTTCAGGGCCGCTTTCCAGCCCGTTTCAGCGTCCTCCAGGTCTTTTTTGGATGTGGCGTCTCGGTGCGCGAGGGATTCGTTGCGTCGAAACGAGGTGGTGGCCTGCGCCAGAGCGATTTGCCTCGCGGCAAGCACCAGATCAGTTGAAACCTTTGCCGCCTTTGCCTGCTCGAGTGCCAATCGGGCGCTGGCATCTTCCAGAGTGGCGAGGATCTGACCGGCTTCAACCTCGTCGCCGACTGCGACGGCGATGTCTGTGATCTTGCCCTCATACTTGGAAAAGACGGTCGTGGACCGGGGCGCGACGACATAGCCCGAACCGGTCATCTCCCGCGCGGCGGCTTCGGATTTCCCCTGACTTGCCGATGGGGCTTCACGATCCGGGGTCGCTCGGAGAGCAGCTCCCGGATTCACTTCGTCGAGTTTCGTGGGCTCCGGCTGACCCGGACGTGCTGCCCTTATGTCGTCAACCGCGCCCGGTGGGATGAGGACAACGGTGACGGCAGTGGCGGCGACAAGCAGGACGCCGACACTCCATCGGATGATCGTCCGGCGTGGTTTCGGCGCCTCGGCCGGCTTCTGCAGGGACAGAGATTTGAGCGTTTCGGCGAGTTTGCGATCGGGTTCGGTGAGCGTGTTCATGTCGCCACCAAAGCCGGCTTCATGCTCTGAACTCGACCTCGAACACGTTGTTGACCGTGCCGAATCGCGATTCAGTACGTAAGAATGGCGACTTCAAGCTGCTTTTGTCCGGTTCAGGCGCCGCTGAACAGGCGTCATTTCGCGCAGGCTGGCCGTGCAGGCCTGGACCCGTTGTCATAAAACTGAAACAGTTCAGTTGCTAGTGATTTGCAATTGCAAATCAGGAATGATGTATGACCGAGTCCGGATCGGAGACGAAGATTCTGCTGCCCTTGATCGTTCTGTCGATCGCCCAGTTGATAGGGTGGGGGGCGGTCAGTTTCCCGGCGGTCGTCAGCCGGGACATGGCGGCGGATCTCAATGTCGATATGTCGACGGTCTTTGCGGGGCCCACCGTTTTCTACGTAACGATGGGTGCCTGCGCTCCTTTCCTCTCGCGCCTTTTTACAAGCGTTGGAGCGCGTCCGGTCATGATCGGCGGAACGATCATGTCGGCCTTCGGCCTGGCACTCGTGTCATTGTCGCATTCGCCCATCACCTATTTCCTGGGCTGGCTGGTTCTCGGAGCGGCAGGAAGCGCCAGTCTCACCACGCCGGCACATATCCTTCTCAACGAGATCGCGGGCCGGAATGCGGCGCGGGCGATTGCGAGCCTGGCGCTGGTTTCCGGCTTGTTCGGCACAGTGTTCTGGCCTCTCACGTCGTTCCTGTCGGAAGAGATCGGATGGCGCGGCACGTGCGAAGCCTATGCCGCGGTCATGATCATGGTCTGCCTGCCGCTCTACATTTTCGGCCTGCCGCGCCGGAGCAAGGCCGCTGCGGCTATCAAGGCGACGAGATCTCAGGGTTCGGCAGGGTCTTATAACAGGACATTCTATCTCATCGTCGCTGCCATCGCGCTCAATGCGTTCATCACGTTCGGCTTCAGCTCGATTCTGATCGAGCTCTTGAAGGCCGAGGGCCTGAGCCCAGCGCAGGCGCTCGCTTACGGCTCCGCGCTCGGCATCGTGCAGATCTGTGCCCGGGGGCTTAATATCATCGGCGAAAAACGGTGGGACGGCGTGGCGATGGGGGTCGCTTCATCGGCAATTCTGTGCGTATCGCTGGTCGTCCTGTCGATCGCTCAGGGCTCGCCGGCGGCCATTGCCGTTTTCCTGGTCCTCTATGGAATGGGCAGCGGGGCGCTCGCCGTCGCAAGGTCAACCATTCCGCTCGTTTTCTATGACAAGGGTGAGTTTGCAAAGGCGCTCTCGCGGATCGCCCTACCATTGAACTGGATCTCTGCCATCTCTCCGCCCCTATTGATTTCCCTGATGACCAATCTCGGGAGCAGGGCGGTGTTGATCCTGTGTCTCGCATGCTCCTGCAGCGCTATCCTCGTTCTGCTTCTGCTCAGGAGCCGCCGCCCGATAAGCGAAGCAGTCGCCGGCGCATCCTAGACTTCCTCCTCCCGACTGCTGTCGTAGCGCAGGCGGTTATCCTCGATGTTCTCCCTGTTTTCGGCCGCCCAGTCGGCGAGCTGCCGCACGGTTTCCGACAGGGAATGCCCGAGTGGTGTCAGCGTGTATTCGACCTGCGGCGGGGTGTTGGGGTGAACGGTTCTTTTGATCATACCGTCGCGTTCCAATGTCTTCAGCGTCCGCGTCAGCATCTGCTGCGAAATGCCGCCGACCTCGCGCTTCAGCCCATTGAACCGTCGCGCGCCCAGCCGAAGTGCGACGACGACCTGGATCGTCCATTTGTCGCCGACCCGGCTCAGGATCTCGCTGACACCTCTGCAGTCGGCTCCTGCCGGCCTGGCAGTCACATCCATCTGACCAGCTCCCAAAGATATGCTTTTGACGGATAATTTTAGGTCTCATAAATGGCCGTGGTCAACATTGTAGACCACATCTCCCAGCGGAGATGGGGTCACCACCAGGAGACCATCATGAACCTCTTCTATTATCCCGGCGCCTGCAGCCTGGCCGATCATATCGCGCTGATCGAGACCGGGCTTTCCTATCATCTCATCAGCATCAGGCATGACAGGAAGACGGAGGACGGCCGCGATTTCCTTTCGATCAATCCGAAGGGCTACATTCCGACACTCGAGCTGGAAGACGGAACGATCCTGACCGAGAACCAGGTCATCCTGAACTACATCGCCGAGAAGAGCGGCAAGCTCCTGCCCAAAGACGGCATCGTGCGTTGGCGCGCGCTCGAGGCGCTCGCCTTCATGTCCTCAGAGATCCATTCGCGGTACCAGCCCTTCTTCAGGGATTTCTCCGAGCTGGAGAAGGAGCGTGCCCGCGAAAAGCTCGCGCAGGCCTTTGCAATCCTTGCCGAGCAGATGGGCGACAAGACATTTCTGGTCAGCGACGAGATGACGATTGCCGATTGCTACCTGTTCTGGGTGTTGATGGTCGCACCCAGGAGCGGCGTCGAACTGCCGGAGGCGCTCGGCCGGTCCTTCGAGCACATGCGGGTGCGGCCCTCGGTGATCCGGGCGTTTGCCGAGGAGGGGCTTGGCTGATGAGGCGGCCAGCGTAAACTGACCGCATACGTTCCCCGGCCGCGCGTCGCTCGACAGGCGGGCCGCCTGGCCGGGGAAAAGTTACGGATGGGCCGATGCCGAGCTTCTCCTTCTCCGGGAGGGAGGTTCTCGGCTCTCAGTGGAAATCCAACTGTTCCTTTGCGCTCCACATGTGAAATGTCGCGGGTTCGTTTTCGGCCGCAACCGACTCCAGATAACGGGGTTTCCAAACCTCTCTGATAAACGTTTCCATCGTGGTGGGCAGCGACGGGCGAACCTCACGCTCACCCTGGAACCGCACCAGGCCATTGTTCAAGGCGTCGGCGGTCAGGGTGTCATCATGCCATCTCTCCGATGTCCCGAAGCGCTTCAGGAATTCGGCTTCCACATCCTTGCGCGTTCTTTCGAGGTAGCGGTACTCCACCGGCCGGCCGATCTCCCTGCCGATGATCGCGGCCAATTCATTCATCGAGATATCTTCCGAGCCGACCTCGCGGATCACCCGGTGCCTGCCCGTCGGATTGATCAGCTCCCTGGCCGCAAGCAATGCGATGTCATCCGTCGCCACCCAGGGCATCTTCAGATCGGGCTTACAGGACCAGGCGATCCGACCATATCTGGCGACTGGCGCCGTCCACGC
>NZ_JBFTPM010000040.1:0-32404 GCF_056398505.1 Rhizobium sp. 01T437 | reverse complement strand
CACGTGGTATGGCGAGAACGGCACCTATGTCGACGCGCAGAGCCAGGCCACCTGGTATGACAGCGACCTGAAATCCGATCTCGTCGACGGCGCCATGGAGAACGGCAACAATGGCTTCGGCTATGCGCTCAGCCTCGAGGCCGGCAGGCGTTTGGCAGCCTCCGGATCCTGGTCGATCACGCCCCAGGCGCAACTCGTCTATTCCTCCGTCGATTTCGACACGTTCAACGACCGGTTCGGCGCGCGGGTTTCGCTTGATGACGGCGACAGTCTGGTCGGCCGGCTCGGGATGGCGCTCGACCGCGAAGAGAGCTGGCAGCGGGCCGATGGCCAGACGGCGCGGGCAAAAATCTACGGCATTGCCAATCTCTACGGCGAGTTCCTGGATGGCGCAGCAGTCGATGTCTCCGGCACTGGTTTCGAAACGAGGAACGATCCGGTCTGGGCAGGCCTGACGCTTGGCGGCTCTTACAATTGGAACGACGAGCGCTATTCGCTCTATGGCGAGGTCGCCGCGAAATCCTCGCTGAAAGATTTCGGCGACAGCTATGCGCTTAGCGGCACTGCCGGCTTCCGCGTGAAGTGGTAAAGGCGGCGGAAGCGGCCAATCTCCATAAATGGCGTCGGAAGCCTCCGAAACCTTATGATTTGTCGACAATTAAGGTCTTTGCCACGTTAAAACCCCTCCCCACAAGGGGGAGGGGCTAACCTGGGGCAGCGCTACACTCCTCCCGAAACGTTGAAGATGTGGAAAGCGGGTGCGGCAGATTAAGCCCCTCCCCCTTGTGGGGAGGGGTTTGGGGCGGGGTCTTCAGCACCGCAAGAGCTCGAACCTACCCCTTTACAAACGCCCCGTCCCCGAACACCTCCGCAAGTATCCGCGTCCCGATATCCGCCTCCTCCTCGGAAAGCCCGGAAAACCCGAGCAGCAGCCGCGACCGGTCCGTCGAAACCACATTCATCCTTGACAGCGGCATCACCACGACACCCTTCTTCAGCGCCGCAGCGGAAACAGCCGTGTCATCATCCCAGCCACCCTTACTGCGAACCGTCAGATTGATCCCCTGATCCGGCAGCAGCACCGCCACATGCTCCGCCAACCGCTCCCCCAGAAACCCGGCCAGCATATCGCGCGACGCCCGCAGCCGTTCCCTGAGACGCCGCAGATGCGCCGGAAAATAGCCCTCCTCCAGGAAATCGGCGATCACCCGCTGCTGGAAACTCGGCGGGCAGCGGTCGACGGCGGGGCGCACGGCGCGGAAGGCGGGCACGAGATCGGCGGGGACGACGAGATAGCCGATGCGCAGGCTCGGCAGCAGCGCCTTGCTGAAAGTGCCGGTGTAGAGAACGCGGCCCGCCTTATCGAGGCCGTGCAGCGAGGCGATCGGGTGGCCCTGGTAGCGGAATTCGCTGTCGTAATCATCCTCGATGATCCAGCAGTCGTTCTCCTCGGCATAAGAGAGAAGCCCGAGACGGCGCGAGAGCGAGAGGACGGAACCGACCGGATATTGATTGGAGGGTGTCACGTAGAAGGCGGCCGGCGGAGGCAGCGTGCCGTCAAGCAGCCGCGTGATATCGATGCCGTCAGCGTCGACCGGCAGCCCAACGACATCGATGCCGTTCAGCGCCAGGCATTGCCGGGCCGGCGGATAGCACGGATCTTCGACGACGGCCGTATCGCCCGGCGTCATCAACACGCGGAAGGCAAGGTCGAGCGCCTGCTGCGTTCCCGCTGTGATGAAGATCTGGTCGGGGCTGCAGCGCACGCCGCGCGAGACGGCGAGATGCACGCTGATCGCCGCCCTCAGCGCCCTTTCGCCCTGGATATCGCCATAGCCTTCGAAAGCATAGTTCATGTGCCTGACGGCAATACGGTTCAGAAGCCGCGCCGTGCGCTCGTCATGGGCGATGCGGCCGGTGACGAATGGCAGCGCCTTCTGCGGCTCGAGGCTTGGGCCTCGTGTGAGGATAGCAGTGGCAGCGGCCGAGACGCCGCGGCGGATCGCCTGCGCACTGCCTGCGCCGGATGGATCGGTGCGTGCCGCACCTTCGGGGATGGACGAGGCGATATAGGTGCCGGAGCCGTGGCGGGCGACCGCAAAGCCCTCTGACATCAGGATCTCATAGGCCTCGGCAATGACGCCACGCGAGATCACCCATTCCGCCGAGGCAAGCCGCGTCGAGGGCAGCCGCTGCCCGCCGGTCAACCGCCCCTCAGCGACGGCGTTGCGCAGCGAGAGATAGAGCTGGCGCGGCAAAGGCGCTGATGAGGACGGATCGATCGTGGGCCGGAAGGAAGCCGATGGTCCTTCACGTCTTCTCGTCAGCGTCATGAAACTTCCCCAATGGCTGGTTCAAGTGGCCCACACGCCACGAGCAAAGTGGATCTTCAAAGATACACCAAAATGCATTTAGATTGAGCCACTTTCAAGCGGATTCGCCAATCGCAGTGCCTGACGGAGACGACATGAACCAACCAAAACTCGACGTGCCCTATTTCAGCCAGTGGGAAACGCCGGAGATGACCCTGCCCGTGCTGGCCGAAGGCGCCGCCGCCCTGCACCGCGATGTCAGGTGGAAGAATTCCGGGGCCGAGACGATTGAGGAATATGCGCGCTGGGCGGTGAACGTCTGCGGCATGGCCTGCCTGAAGATGATCCTGGCCGCCCGCGGCGAGGCGCATCCGATCCTCTCGCTCGCAAGGGCCTGCACCACCTATGGCGGCTATGTGATCAACGAGGCGGACGCCTCGATCAAGGGGCTGATCTATGCGCCCTTCGTGACCTTCGTGCGCGAGCGCTTTGGGCTTGTCGCCGACGTGAGGACACAGGTGCAGGCGCAAACCATTCCCGAAATCCTCGCAGAGAACAGCTTCTTCATCGCCTCGGTCAGCAGCGCCATCCGCTGGCCGGAGCGCGAACCGCCTGGCAAGGGTGGCCATCTGGTGCTGGTGACGGCGGCCGATGAAGAGAGCGTGCGCTTCCACAATCCCTCCGGCCATGACCGCGCCAGCCAGGCCGATGTCACCCTACCGCTCGCCACCTTCGACCGATTCTTTGCCAACAGAGGCATCGCGGTCAGCCTTTAGAGGCTTTGTTTTCGCGCAATTCCGGACGCAAAAACCGCTGCACACTTTTGCTGGAATTGCTTACTTTTCAAGGAGATTTGCATGAGCCCTTCCCAATCCAGGCTGCGCATCGCCGTGCTCTTCGGCGGCCGTTCCAGCGAGCACGACGTATCCGTCATGTCGGCGACCAATGTGATGCGCGCGCTCGACCCGGAAAGATACGACGCCCTGCCCGTCTTCGTGACACGCGACGGCCGCTGGCTGCAAAGCCGCTTTGCCGATGGCGAGCTTGAGAAGCCGGAAACGGGCACCGAGCTTTGCCTCGTGCCCGGCGGGCGTGGCCGCTTGCTGGCGATCGCGCCCGATGGAAAGGCGGCCGAAGCCGGCAAGGTCGATATCGTCTTCCCGGTGCTGCATGGGCTGCATGGAGAGGACGGCGCCGTCCAGGGCCTCTGCCAGGTGGCGCGCGTGCCGCTTGCCGGCTGCGGCATTCTGGGCTCGGCCACCGCGCTCGACAAGGATATCGCCAAGCAGCTGCTGAAGGCCGCCGGCCTGCCGGTGGCCCGCTCGGTGACGCTCGATCAGGCCGCCCCCCCGACGCTCGAAACCCTCGAAGGCGCGCTCGGCCTGCCGCTCTTCATCAAGCCAGCCCGCCAGGGCTCCTCCGTCGGCGTGCGAAAAGTCTCGGGCAGCCAGGAATTCGCCCCCGCCCTTGCCGAAGCCTTCAGCCACGACCGCAAGCTCATCGCCGAGGAATTCATTGCCGGGCGCGAGATCGAATGCAGCGTGCTGGAAGATGTCAAAGGCGGCCTCTTCGTCTCCCGCCCCGGCGAGATCGCGCCCGCCGAAAGCCACGGCTTCTACAGCTACACCGCCAAATATCTCGACGAGAACGGTGCCGCCCTGAAAGTGCCGGCGGAGCTTCCCGCCGATGTCGAAGCCAGGATCCGCGACATGGCCGCCCGCGCCTTCCGCGCACTCGGCTGCGACGGCATGGCCCGCGTCGATTTCTTCCTGATGGAAGACATGCGCTTCGTCGTCAACGAGGTGAACACCATTCCGGGTTTCACCGATATCAGCATGTATTCCAAGGCGATGGCCGCAAGCGGCGTCGCTTACGCCGAGGTCATCGACCGGCTGGTGGAGCATGGGCTGGCCAGAGGGGCTTAACTTAAGAAAGAGACCATTCAATTCACTGCCGCGGCTCCGGTAGCCGCGGCAGCACAGGCTCAGCAAACGACAAATTGTTGCTTGCCGAGCCTGATGATTTTAATGTTTGCCAAATCGCCGAACATGCGTTCAAGGTTCTCCAACTTGGCTGCGAGGTAGCCTTCCCACACGACGCTTGGTCAGCGGATTGGAATCGTTGAACGAGATAGTTTGATACCCTTCCGGCCTAGTACGTCGAGGAACATCGAAAGTGAATGTTGCGCCGTTTCAGCATGAGGGGACGGGCCAACCATTATTTCTGTAATCGGCAAGTTGATCGAGGCGAGCGGCGGTTTCATTTCGATATAGGGGACCATTCCCCATCTGCCGTTTCGGAACTTAAGGCGCTCCTGATTATGTTCGTCAATGTTCATATAGACGAGTCGCCACTCTTGCTCCGCTTCGAAGGCTGGGTTTTTCAATCTCATAATTGAGTAGGAAACTGTCGAAGAAATCATCCGCATGAAATCCTCAACCTCATCGTCGTTTTCAAGTTCGGCCTTGTGATCCTGGTAGTATTGGTCGACAACATCGATAACTTGATCAACGAATGCGATCTGATGCTCGTACTTATAAATAATTTTATACGCCTGGACGAAATAGTTATCTGAGGCAAATTTCGTCGTATCGAAGCCAAGAGAGTAGGCAATGTCGCCGCCATAGTAGCGCCATTGATTGAGTGAGTTGCGTTCGGCGGATAGGCAAAATACATGCGCGCTGAGCAAGTCGTAATTTTGCGAAATTATATCAATTAGTTTTTCAATGCCGTTTCTAAAATCGGCGTCGTCTACATCTTTAAATCGCTCGCGGATGCGCTCAAATAATACCTGGTAGCCCCAAGCTCTTTCGGAATAGTCGTTCAAAAATCTGAAGTGGGTTAGCCACAGAAGATTATCCTCGACAATGCCGCGCATTCCGGAGGAATTGGTGTAGTGATAAAGTGGAAAATTAGGAAAGGCGTCCGGGCCGCCGACGGAGCTCTTGTTAAAATACTCCAGGTAGTGCTGAAATTTTATCATCGTCTTTGAATTCTTTCTAGATAAATTAGAATCCTCGTCTTCCGTGTCTTTCACCTAGGATCGGGCGATACTCCGGTTTTGGGACGGTCAGACCCCTTCTTCCTTTCCAGCCGATACGATTCGGGCGAGTGAATTCCCCTATCCTCTCCGAGAGAAGCCTGATCCCGAAGATGGGTCTTTGCCGCGAGCATGATCTCAGAAAAACGCGGCAGCGGGCGCAAGCTGTCTAGGTCGTTGTCGTTTTCCATCCATACCAGCAATTCCGGGCTCATCTTCGGTGCTATGCGCTCGAGCACGTCAAGTGCGGCTTGCGCATCGCCGCTGATCGCCCAGGCGCAGACGAGGTTTGACTGGAGCTGTATATTATCAGGCTCGAGCAGGCTGGCACGCGATGCCCATTCGCGGGCTCGCTCGTGATCGCCGAGGAGTGCCAGGATGCCGGCCCCATGCCCGATCGCGCCGCTATGGTCGGGCTCGGCAGCCACGATGCGCTCGATGCGCACCAGCGCACGGCGGCAGGCGTCGAGCGCTGCCTGCTCGTCGCCCTTGCCCTGGTAGCACTGGATGACCATGGCGGCTGCATTATAGTCTCCAGGCGCCAGTGCTGCGGCCCGCTCGAAATGGCCTATGGCATCATCGTACCGGTGCTGCATGATGAAGGTGCGCCCGGCGGCGACGTTGGCGGCATAGTCATCGGGATCGAGCCGCAGAGCGATTGCACTTTGGCGTTCGGCTTCTTCGAACTGTCCCCTGTAAAGAAACAGCAAGGCCTTTCCGGCATGGGCACTGGCGAGTTCGGGATCGAGTTCGAGGGCGCGATCGATTTCGAACTCACCCGTCTCGTCGCCGCCGACGCTGCGCCTCTGGCGATTGAGCGTTTCGCCGAGAAGAGCCCAGGCGCGTGCATTGCCCGGCTCCAACTCGCATACGCGCCGGCAGAGGCGGATGATCAGCGGCAGGTGTCGCTCCGAGCCGCTGATATTGTATTCCCGTGCCAGAAGGAACAGCTTGTACGCTTCGGGGTCAGTCGGACCCGCGCGCTCCAGCGCCTGGCGCTCCGAAGGCAACAGGCGCAGTCTCAGTGCCTCGACGACGGATTTGGCAAGGTCCGCCTGCAGCACCAGCACGTCCTTGATGTCCCGGTCGAAGCGCTCGGCCCAGACGGTTGTTTCGTTCGCCCCGTCGATCAGCTGGGCGGAGAGGCGGATCCGTTCACCTGCCTTGCGCACATTGCCCTCGAGTATATAGGCCACATTGAGCTGCTGGGCGATTGCCCGCGCGCTCTGGGCCTTGATGCTGAAGGATGTCGCGCGGGAAACGACCGTCAGGGCCGAGAGCTTGCTGAGATCAATGATGATGTCCTCGGTCACGCCTGCGCTGAAATAGTCCTGCTCCGGATCGCCGCCGATATTGGCGAAAGGCAGGACGCAGATGCCGATCCGCTCGCGGCTCACTCCAGCCTGTGCCGGCGCCTCGCCCTGGATGGCGAAGGCACGGATGGGGCGCTCGATATTCTTGAGCGAGATCGTCCCGAGGTCTTCTAGCGCGACATTCAATTTTCCCGCCACGTGTTCGCGCACCGTTTCGGAGAGCACGATACCGCCCGGCTGGGCGAGCGCCTGCAGCCGCGCTGCAATATTGACCCCCTCCCCGAAGAGATCGCCGTCATCGACGATCACATCGCCCAGATTGAGCCCCATGCGGAAGCGAAGCGTCGGGTCGGTTGCAGAAGCCGTGTTTTGAAGCGCAATGGCGCACACCGCCGCATCGACTGCGCTCGCAAACTCGATGAGGGCACCGTCGCCCATCAGCTTGACGATGCGACCATGGCAGCGCGCCAATGCAGGATCAAATGCCGCAAACGCCGCCTTGACGCGCGAAAGCGTGCCAGCCTCGTCGCGTCCCATCAGCTTGCTGTAGCCGGCGACATCGATACAGAGAACGGCAGCCAGTTTGCGCATAGAACCGTACCTGTGGAGTTGGGTGCTTACGGCAAAAAACCGGTTTTCCCCTCAAGCAGTCCATCACATTCCGGCAGTGGAGACAAGCGAGCGAACCCGAGCACCGTTTTCGGAGCAACCGACCTCGCGCCAGCGACGAGCATTCGTCTCGCCCGAACTGTCTGTCACAACACATGTCCGTGAGCCCGGCTTCCAATCCGGGAGGCGTCGTGCCACTATTTCATCATGACTCTCCTGCGGACCGTCCATCGCCTGTTCCTGCTTGTCGCCATGCTCGCGGTCGTCGTCGGCCCGATGAGCATCGGGCTGGCAGGCAGCGCCACGGCGTCCTCCGCGCCGGTCACCATGAAAGCAATGAGCAGCGACATGTCCGGCATGAAGATGGCCGAAGACATGCCCTGCTGCCCAAAGAAGCAACCTGTCAAGCCGGACTGCGCCAAGGGTTGTCTGCTGGCGCTGGTCTGCACGACGTCCATCTCTGCCCACGCGCCAGATGACCATGGCTGGTCCTTCGCAATCTCCTGGCAGTCCCAACGCTACGACCTGATACCCGCCGCGCAACTGACGTCGGCGCTGATCGAGCCCCCGGCCCGACCTCCGAAAGCCTGATCTCAATTCATTCTTGAAACACGCCCGCGGTTCACGCCGGACGCCTGACTGCGTCCGTCCGTATCCGATGGCCATCAATTTTGACCCGAGGACGCGATCTGGAGATCCGTCCCGAGAAGAGATCACCGATCATGAACAAGACTTCTTTTTCAGCAGGAGCGATGCTCCTCGCCAGCCTTCTGGTCGCCGGCTCCCCGACCGTTTCCTTCGCAGGCGCGCAGGACTACGAGTTCCAGCCGGTTTCGAGCAACGTCAAGCAGGGCCAGGGATCGCCGGTCTCCGTCCGCCTGGTCGACAAGCGGACCGGCAAGCCGGTTTCCGACGCCGTCATCTTCACCACCCGAATGGACATGGCCCCTGAGGGCATGGAGATGATGACGACGCCCGTCCAGGCAACAACGTCGACGGAGCCCGGCGTCTACGCCTTCAAGACCGACTTCACCATGGCCGGCAGCTGGCGCTTCAAGCTCGCCGCCAAGGTCCAGGGCGAACCGGACACCGTCCAGGGCGAACTCGTGCTGAAGGCGGTCCCTTGAGCACGCCATCGCGCGTGGCAGTCACGCTCTCCCTCGCCGTATTGCTCGGCGGGGGAGGCTATTGGGCTGGCACCAACAATTTGGCCTCCATCGTCGGCCTCGACCCGGTCGAGACGGCGCTCGCCACGCCGGCTGCTCCGGGCTCCGTTCCGACTGGCGTGGGCGCGGTTATCTACTACCGGCACCCCGACAGCCTGCCGCAGTTCTCGGCGCCCCCGAAAACCACCGGGGATGGCCGGCCATTCGTCGCTGTGCATGCGAGCGAGGACGTGAGCTTCGACGACAAGGTAAAGGCCCCTGCCCCTGCCCCTGCCCCTGCCCCTGCCTCCGCAGCGGCCGCGGATGGACGCATCCTCTACTACCGCAATCCCATGGGACTGCCCGACACGTCGAAGGTGCCGAAGAAGGATTCCATGGGCATGGACTACATCCCCGTCTATGAGGGCGAGCAGCCCGACGCCTCGACCGTGAAGGTCTCGCTCGGCAAGCTGCAGCGGACCGGCGTGAAGACGGCCGAGGCTGCGATGGCCAGTATCAGCCGCAAGATACGGGTGCCCGGCACAGTGACGCTCGACGAACGCCTTGTCAGCATCATCTCGATGCGCACCGATTCCTTCGTCGACGATGTCGCTGATGTCACGACGGGCGACCATATCGGCAAAGGCGAGACGCTCTTCCGCTTCTACTCCAGGGAAATAGCCACCGCCGCCTCCGAATACGCTGCCGGCCGCGACGGTTCGCGCGGCAGCGACGATGCCGGCTCGGCGCTACGCCTGAAGAACCTCGGCGTCCCGCAGGAAGTCATCGACGGCATCGCCCGGACACGCCAGGTGCCGACGAGCATGAGCTACACCGCCCCGCGCGACGGCATCGTTCTCGAACGCATGGCGACGACGGGCATGATGGCCAAACCCGGCGACGTGCTCTTCCGCATCGCCGATATTTCAAACATGTGGGTGATATCAGACGTGCCAGAATATGATCTGGCATCCGTGCGCAACGGAGCCGAGGTCAATGTCACCATCAGGAGCCTTCCCGGCAGGACGTTCAAGGGTGTCGTCGATCTGATCTATCCGCAGGTCGATATGCAGACACGGACGACGAAGGTTCGCATCGAGCTTCCCAATCCCGATGACCTGCTGCTGGCCAACATGTATGCCGACGTCGACATCGAGGCCGGCGCTCCCAGCCCCGTCGTCTCGGTTCCCAACAGCGCCGTCGTCGACACCGGCGACCGCCAGGTGGTGTTCATCGACAAGGGCGACGGACGGTTCGAACCGAGGGACGTCAAGCTCGGCCTACGCGGTGACGACAGTACGGAAATCAGGCAGGGCGTCGCCGCCGGCGACAAGGTAGTCGTCTCGGCCAATTTTCTGCTCGATGCCGAAAGCAACCTGAATTCGGCCCTCAGCGCCATGACCGAAGAGGACAAGCCATGATCGCCCGCGTCATCTCCTGGTCCGCCCACAATCTCGTCCTGATCTTCGTCGGCGCAGCACTTGCCGTGGCAGGCGGCGTGTATGCGCTGCGCTCCCTTCCGCTCGACGCCATTCCCGACCTCTCCGACGTGCAGGTCATCGTCTACACCGAATATCCGGGACAGGCCCCGCAGGTGGTCGAGGACCAGGTCACCTATCCGCTGACGACGTCAATGCTGACGGTGCCGAAGTCGAAGGTCGTGCGCGGCTTCTCCTTCTTCGGCGTGTCCTTCGTCTATGTGATCTTCGACGACGACACCGATCCCTACTGGGCGCGCAGCCGTGTCCTCGAATACCTGAATGCAGCGTCGAGCCGCCTGCCGCAGGGCGTCACACCGACGCTGGGACCCGACGCGACAGGCGTCGGCTGGGTCTACGAATACGCCCTCGTCGCCAAGGAACTGTCGCTCGCCGAACTGCGCTCGCTGCAGGATTGGGTCGTGCGCTTCGGCGTCTCCAAGTCGGAGGGCGTGGCCGAGGTCGCAAGCGTCGGCGGCTTCGTGAAGCAATATTCCATCGTCGTCAATCCTGCCCGCATGAAGGCGCAGGGCGTCTCGCTCGAAGACGTCGCCGGCGCCGTGCGCGCCAGCAATACGGACGTCGGCGGCCGGACCGTCGAGCTGTCCGAGTTCGAGTTCATGGTCCGGGGCCGCGGCTACCTGAAGGGCATCCCCGACATCGAGAACATCGTGCTGAAGAGCCGGAATGGCGTGCCGCTGCGCCTCGGCGACGTCGCCAGGGTGGAGCTCGTCCCGGACGAGCGGCGCGGCATCACCGAGCTCAATGGCGAGGGCGAAGTGGCGGGCGGCATCGTGCTGCAGCGCTTCGGAGCAAATGCCCTCACGGTGATCGACAATGCCAAGAAAAACATGGAATCGATCAAGGGCAGCCTGCCGCCAGGTACGGAGATCGTGCCCGTCTACGACCGCTCGACCCTGATCGAGGCAGCGATCGAGACCCTGAAGGGAACGCTGGTGGAGGAATCCATCGTCGTCGCGTTGGTGACGATCGCCTTCCTCCTGCACGTACGCAGCGCGCTGGTCGCGATCATCATGTTGCCGGTCGGCATCCTGATCGCCTTCATCGCCATGAAGCTGCTGGGCATCGGCGCGAACATCATGAGCCTCGGCGGCATTGCGATTGCCATCGGTGCGATGATCGACGCGGCCATTGTCATGATCGAGAACGCCCACAAGCATCTCGAACGTGCGCCACCTGACAAGTCGCGAGTGGAGATCCTCGTCGAGGCGGCGAGCGAGGTTGGCCCGGCGCTGTTCTTCAGCCTGCTGATCATCACGGTCTCCTTCCTGCCGATCTTCACACTTGAATCGCAGGAGGGCCGCCTCTTCGGGCCGCTCGCTTTCACCAAGACCTTCTCGATGGCCGCCGCCGCACTGCTCTCGGTGACGCTGGTGCCGGCCCTGATGGTTCTGTTCGTCCGGGGACATATCGTCCCCGAACATAAGAACCCGCTGAACAGGTTCCTCATCTGGGTCTACCGCCCGGTCATATCAGGCGTCCTCAAGATAAAGACACCGACCATCCTGGCCGCCGTCGCCATCCTGGCGGCGACCGTCTGGCCTGCGCAGCACATCGGCAGCGAGTTCATGCCCAATCTCGACGAGGGCACGTTGATGTACATGCCGACCACCCTGCCCGGCATATCCGTCACCAAGGCGGCCGAGCTGATGCAGACGCAGGACCGCATCATCAAGTCCTTCCCCGAAGTGCAGAGCGTGTTCGGCAAGGCCGGGCGGGCGCTTACCGCCACCGATCCGGCGCCGACGGAGATGTTCGAGACGATCATCACCCTGAAGCCGAAATCGGAGTGGCGGCCGGGCGTGACCGTTGACAGCCTCAAGCAGGAGATGGACACGGCGCTGCAGTTTCCCGGCGTCTCCAACGCCTGGACCATGCCGATCCGCGGCCGCATCGACATGTTGTCGACCGGGATCAGGACGCCAGTCGGCGTGAAGGTCTACGGCACCGATCTCGGCGAAATGGAGAAGATCGCCCGCCAGATCGAGAGCGTGCTGAAGACCGTACCCGGAACGTCGAGCGCCTACGCGGAACGGGTGATCGGCGGCTATTTTCTCGACATCGTTCCGGACCGCACCGCGCTCGGCCGCTATGGGCTGACGGTCAACGACGTCCAGAGCGTGGTCGGTATGGCACTCGGCTCCGAGGTCGTGACCACGGCCGTCGAGGGGCGCGAGCGCTACGGTGTGGCGATCCGCTATCCGAGAACCTTCCGCAGCGATCCGCAGTCGATCGCCAGGGATGTGCAGATCTCGCTGCCCGGCGGTGGAACGGTTCCGCTCGGCGAGGTGGCCGATGTCAAGCTGACCCGTGGCGCGACGACGATCCGCACCGAGAACGGCCAGCTCGCCGTCTATGTCTATGTCGACATCGCCAACCGCGACCTCGGCGGCTATGTTGCCGAGGCCCAGCAAGCGGTCGCAAAAAGCGTGAAGCTGCCGTCAGGCTATTCCGTCGCCTGGAGCGGTCAGTTCGAATATCTGCAGCGGGCCGAAGCTCGACTGGCGATCGTCGTCCCCCTGACTCTGGCGCTGATCTTCCTGCTGCTCTACCTGAACTTCAAAGCTTTGACGGAAACTGTCATCGTCATGCTGTCGCTGCCCTTCGCGCTGGTCGGCGGTATCTGGCTGATGTGGTGGATGGGCTTCAACGCCTCGGTGGCGGTCGCCGTCGGCTTCATCGCGCTTGCCGGCGTCGCGGCCGAGACCGGGGTGATCATGCTGATCTATCTCGACCACGCCATGAAGGAGCAACGCGAAGCCTGCGAACGGGAAGGTCGTTCCTTCTCGAAGCTGGATCTCAATCGGGCGATCATGGTCGGCGCGGTCGAGCGCGTCCGGCCGAAGATGATGACCGTCGTCGCCATCATGGCCGGTCTCGTCCCGATACTCTGGAGGACGGGAACCGGATCGGAGATCATGCAGCGCATCGCGGTGCCGATGATCGGCGGCATGGTGTCGTCGACGCTGTTGACGCTGATCGTCATCCCTGCAGTCTACGGCCTGGTCAAAGGATGGGGACTGCCGACCTCGTCCTCGGACGGCCGGTCCATCGAGGAAGACGAGCGCAGTCTTGAGGCCGCCGAATGAAAGGAGGATGCGATGATGAACGATATGACTGGCATACTGCCGAAGTCTTTGCTGCCGCTGCCGCCACCCTACCTTATCCGAAGGAGGAACTGATATGGCTACTGTCAGCGTTCGTTATATCGTCGACGACGTCGATGCAGCGATTGCATTTTATACGCAGTCGCTCGGCTTCGCGCTCACCATGCATCCGGCTCCGAGCTTCGCCATGCTCACCAGAGGCGATCTTCGCCTGCTCGTGAACGGCACGACGGGGCCAGGCGGCGCCTCTCAGCCCATGCCGGATGGACGCCGGCCTGAGCCCGGCGGATGGAACCGCATCCAGATAGAGGTCGAAAATATCGAAGACGAGGTCCAACGCCTGCGGACATCAGGCGCCAGATTTCGCAACGACATCGTCACCGGATTTGGCGGCAAGCAGATCCTCGTCGACGACCCCTCGGGCAATGCCATCGAATTGTTTGAGCCGCCGAAAAAATAGCTGCGCAGCGGCGGCCCTGAAATTTACAAGGCGTCGATCTTCATATTGGACTGCATTGTCTCATCCTCCGCCGCGCACCCGCGCGATCGGCGACGTCACGCCCCTCCCACGCCGAGGGCAACGAGAAGCTCGTCCAGTTGCTCGAACTGCTCGGGCATCCCGCCCTCCGCCCCGGAATTGGCGTCGAACGCTTCCTTCGAGGGATAGAGTTCGTGCAGGACCAGCAGCGTCTTGCCGCCTTTTTCCTCGAAGGTCACCGTGGTGATGGCAGCGTCATCACTTTCCTCATTCGTCCAGACAAGGCGCGCGTTCGGTATCACTTCGAGATACTTGCCGAAGAATTCCATGGCGCTCGAGGCATCGTGGCCAAACGCAATACGGTAGCCGCCTCCGACGCGAACATCCATGTCGCAGGAAAGCATGGGCACGCCCATCGACTTCGGCGCCCACCACCGCATGAACAGCTCTGGCTTGGTCCACGCCGCAAACACGATATGTACCGGGCCGTCGAAGGTTCTCCTAACGACGAGTTCACGTTCGGACGTCCGTTCCACCGTCGTGGGGTTCTTCGTGGGGATAGGCTTACTCTCCATCGTCCTTCTCCTTCTGTTTCAGTTCCTCGATAACCTTGTCCAATGCGTCGAAGCGTGCGTCCCAGAGCTGGCGGTAGCTCTCGATCCATGCCGCCTCTTCCTCCAGCCGGCGCGCACCGAGCTTGCAGGTGCGCACGCGCCCGACCTTCTCCGTGGTGACGAGCCCCGCCTGTTCCAGCACGCCGACGTGCTTCTTCATGCCCGTCAGCGTCATCTGGAATTTATCGGCAAGGTCCGTGATCGACGCGTCTGCACGTCCGAGCTGCTCCAGAACGCCGCGTCGTGTGGCGTCCGAGAGCGCGGCAAACGAGGCATCGAGGCGTGCTTTCGAATACTGAACCATATGGTTCAGTGTATAGCGCAGGGATGAGCGACACGCAA
The DNA here is from genome assembly GCF_056398505.1 of Rhizobium sp. 01T437. NCBI lineage: Bacteria > Pseudomonadati > Pseudomonadota > Alphaproteobacteria > Hyphomicrobiales > Rhizobiaceae > Rhizobium > Rhizobium sp. 01T437. Next base: position 17,945 of record NZ_JBFTPM010000040.1, on the reverse strand, counting down.
GGGGACCGAGCGGCTGCGTTGGCGATCCTGCCTGATCGAGCGCCTTTGCGTTTTGCCAATTATGGTTGCCCCTGATCGCATATGGGAACAATATACCCCCGCGATGCGAGATCGCCCCTCGGCCGAAGCCGACCGTGGCGACGACAGTCGATGTGTTTCACTTAATCCAAGCATGGAATTTCTCGCGGCTGTGTCGGCTTTCGCGATCGTAGCCTGGAACTCCGGCCCAAGAGGGTCGTGGGAGGAGAACCCGTTATGAAAATCGTCCTCATCGGAGGCACCGGCCTCATCGGAACGAAGACTGCAGCACGTCTGCGCGACAAGGGCCACGAGGTGCTGGCCGCATCCCCGAAAACCGGCGTCAACACCATTACCGGGGAAGGACTGGCGAGCGCGCTGGCCGGCGCCGAGGTGGTCGTCGATCTCGCAAACTCGCCGTCCTGGGAAGACCAGGCGGTCCTGGAATTCTTCGAAACATCGGGCCGCAATCTGCTCGCCGCAGAGCGCGACGCCGGCGTGAAACACCATATCGCCCTGTCCATCGTCGGATCGGAACGGTTGCCGGAGAACGGCTATTTCCGGGCCAAGCTTGCCCAGGAGAGGCTCATCAAGGGATCGCCGATCCCATACACGATCATTCATTCGACCCAGTTCATGGAGTTCTTGAAGGGCATCGCCGATGAAGCGACCGTCGGGACTGTTGCCCGGCTCTCTCCTGCAGCCTTCCAACCCATAGCGTCAGACGACGTTGCCGACATCGTGGCTGACGTTGCCCTTGCAAGGCCGGTCAATGGGATGATCGAAATTGCAGGTCCGGAGCGCTTCCGCATGAATGAGATCATCGGCCGCTATCTGAAGGCGATCAATGATCCGCGCACGGTCGAGGCGGATGTTCACGCGCGCTATTTCGGGTCTGAGCTGGATGATCGCTCGCTCGTGCCCGGCGAGGGTGCGAGGCTCGGCAAAATCGGCTTTGCAGATTGGTTTCGCCAGTCCCAATAGCCGAGATAGCTTGAGGCCCCCGGCAACCGAGCAACGCGATCTTTCAATGACTTGCGGGGGGCTTGCAGGCTCGAAACGCATTTTCGCACGGCAACGAAGAGGGTTGCGACAATGAATTTTGCCCTATCCGCATTGCTGGTGTCAGCCAGCATCTGTCTCTCCGGCACGTTGGCTGTCGCCGCCGAGGACACTGCAAAAGTAACATCGCTCATGAGCAAAGACCTTCCGGACTATCCGGGCAAGGAGGGGCTCATGATCTCGGTCGATTACGGGCCGGGAGGCTCCTCCCCGGTTCACAAGCACGAGGCGGACGCCTTCGTCTACGTCCTTGAGGGCTCGATCGTAATGCAGGTCAAAGGAGGAAAGGAAGTGACCCTGTCTCCAGGCGATACGTTCTACGAAGGCCCTTCCGACATTCACCTGATCAGCCGTAACGCGAGCAAGACAAAACCGGCGAAGTTCATCGTCGTGCTGGTCAAGAAAAAGGGCGCTCCGGTGGTGATGCCGGTAAAATGACGCACGGCCTCCAAGCGCCGAATTTTTGCGGTGCCGGCCGAACCAGCGCCGGCATCGCGCCCGGCTTTTGATCGTTGCGATATAGCCTCGGCACGAAAACATGGAGCGGATCGATGAAAGTAACGGTCATGGGAGCGAGCGGGCGCATCGGAACGCGCCTCGTTGAAAGCCTCAGGCAGGCGGGCGCCGGAGTCGTCCTGGCATCCCCCACTTTCGGGGTGAACAGCGTGACGAGGGAGGGCCTGAGAACCTCGCTCACGGGCGCGGACGCCGTCATCGACGTCACGAACGCGGCGTCCTTCGGAGACAATTCCGCTTTGGAATTCTTCAGGACCTCCACCCGAAATCTGCTGGCCGCCTCCGCAGATGCAGGGGTCGGCCACTATCTCGCTTTGTCGATCGTCGGGACCCCTCGCCTCGTCGAGAGCGACTACTTCCGCGCAAAGATGGTGCAGGAAAACCTGATCAGGGCGGCCCGTCGGCCCTATACGATTGTCCACTCGACGCAATTCTTCGAGTTCATCAGCGGCGTGATCGACATGGCGGCAGGCGATGACGGTATCCGGCTTCCTTCCGCCTCCGTGCGGCCGATCGCTGCCGATGACGTCGCTGACGTGCTCACCCGGCTGGCGTTGGAACCCCCGCTGAACGACACGGTGGAAATAGCAGGCCCGGAGCAGTTCCCCCTCGATGAAATCGCCCGCATGCTTGTCGCAGCCAACGAAGACATGCGCCCGGTGATCACCGACGAGACCGCGCGTTACTACGGCGTCGAACTGAACGACGACACATTGCTACCGCGTCACCTCGCCCATGTTGGTCCTATCAGGTTCGCAGACTGGCTGAACCGGTCAATGGCCGGTTAGGGCGTCAATCCCCGCCCGAAGCTGACATCGCCTTTGTGTTTTCATGGCCGTCGTGGCAACCGATTTCTTCTGCTCTCGACAGCCGCGCCTCGATCTCCATCGATTCCTAAACTGTACGTTGCCGCCTCACGCAGCAGCGAGTTGAGGCGCGCGCGGCAGCGTGATTGCAAAGACGACTAGGCCAAGAAGCGTCAAGAGGAACCCGGCCCAGACCGCCGAGAGAAGACCGAATCCGGCCGCGATCGCCGCTCCGCCGGCCCAGGCGCCGATGGCGTTGGCGACGTTGAGGGCTGCCAGGTTCATGGCGCCCATCAAAGTTGGCGCTTCCGGCGCAAAGCTTGTCAATCTTACTTGGATCGTAGGGATAGCAATCATCATCGTAGTGCCGACACCGAAGAGGCCGATCATCAGCAGCACGACATTTCCTCCGAACGATGCGAGGACCGCCAGTACGATGAGCGCACTGCCGAAGCCAACGACGAGCCCCCACGAAGGGTGGCTGTCGGCGATACGTCCGCCGATAAGGTTCCCTGCCGTCATGCCGATACCGAAGAGGGCCAGCGCCAGCGGGATCCATGCCCTGTCGATGACTGCGACATCGGCCACGAACGGTCCGATGAACGTGTAGACGGCGAAGATGCTCGCCACGCCCAAGGCGGCGACAAGCATCATGTTCCAGACAGAGCCTCGGCGGAGCGAACTCAGTTCCTGTGCGATCGGCCCGCCGTCCAGCGCCTCGGTCCGCGGCACCCATGCCCAAAGCGCCAGAAGCGCCAACACACCCGTGCCGGCAACGGCGAAATAGGTGTTCCGCCAGCCGAGGTTCTGGCCAAGAAAGGTAGCGAGCGGCGAGCCTATGATGGTCGCAATCGTCAGTCCCGTCATGACGAGGGCAAAGGCCTTGCCGCCATGTCCAGGCCCCACGATATAGGAGGCGACGACGGCGCCGGCACCGAAATAAGCGCCTTGGGGCATACCGCTAATGAAGCGGGCGAGCGCGAACATGCCGAGATTGGCGGCAAGCGCGGAGAGCATATTGCCGACGACGAAAAGGCCGAGCAATGCCAGAAGCAGGCTCTTCCGGTTAAGTCGGGCGGCAGCGAGCGTGACAAGAGGGGCACCGATCACCACCCCGAACGCATAGGCCGTGATCGCATTTGTTGCCACCGGAATGCTGACATCAAGGCTTTCGGCAAAGAGCTGCAGAACGCCCATGCTGGCGAATTCGGACGTCCCGATGCAGAAGCTTCCGAGCGCCAGCGCAAACAGCGTCAAACCGCGACGCCGGTGTTGCGCCGCATCCGTGCAATGGATTGCCACCGCCTTGCATTGCGGTTCGAAGGCCTTTTGGAACATGTTCAAACTCCTGTGCTGCACCGCTCGGCGGCTGCATTGATAAGTGCCAGCCTCGATCCGCGTCGTACACTCGCTAATTCACAGGTTCCGGCGCGACCGCGATGCCGTCGGGACTTGACGGCATCAGAACTTCACGACTGCCCGCCCGACGACTTTATTGTCCCGCTGGAGATCGAGATATTCGTTGATCTCATCGAAACTGATTGTCTTGATAGTGTGTTGGATCCTGCCTGCGGCGGCGAGCGCCATCACCTCGCTGAGGTCGGCGTTATTGCCCCAGAAAGACCCATGAAATGTCTGCTCGCCGGAGACTCGTGGGAACAACGGAATGTCGATGCGATCGGCGATGAAGCCGACATCTGCATAGTGGCCACTGATCGCCAACAAGGCGAAACCCAGTTGCATCATCTCCCGCGCGCCAGCGCAATCGATGATCGCATCGAGCTTGTCCTGCCCGGTGGCCTTCTTGAGCTCCTTGCCGATATCGCCAGCGGACCTGCCCTTGATATCGATGATGTGGTCGGCTCCATAGCTCTTTGCGATGGCCAGCTTGTCCGGATTGCGGGCGAATGCAACGACGACCGCACCAGCGCCAAGCAGCTTGGCATATTGGACCGCGTAGGCACCGAGGCCGCCGATGCCGAACACGCCGATCACCCGATCAGGTCCGAGGCCACCGGCATCGCGGATCTTCTTGATGCCGCGATAGGGCGTCAATCCGGCATCGGTGAGTGGAGCAAGCTCTTCAAATTTCAAATGCTTCGCGACCTTGATCACGTAGCGTGCCGGAACGGGAATATATTCCGCAAAGCCGCCATAGGTGCCGAAGCCGGGCCAACGCACGTTGGCGCAGATATGCGTGTTGCCGACCTGGCAATGGCGACATACGCCATCGCCCCATCCGGGCGCGACCACGACATGATCACCTTCTTCGAGCCCTGCGGCCTTCGGAACAACGCTGCCAATTTTGTCTATCGTGCCGGTAATCTCGTGGCCCGGGATGACCGGCGGCGGGATATCGCCGTAATTCTGGAAAAATCCGTCGACCAGAAGAACGTCGGAGCGGCACATCCCGCATGCCGCAACCTTGACCAGAACTTCGTCCGCGTTGATATCGGGAACCGCTATGTCTTCCAGGACGAGCGGCTTGTGATATTGGAGTATGCGCGCGGCTCTCATGGGTTTCTCCTCTCCTCGATAATCTTGGCTTCGTCGACGGCTGCCTCTGCAACCGCAATATTCTGCTCAATCCTTCCGGCACTCTTCGTAAGGGCGTTAAGACGGTATGGGCGCGTTGTCTCAGTTCGACGGCGCGGCCGCGCTAGTGATAAAATCCACCACGTCCTGGGGATGCGAAAGCATGACGGCGTGGCTGGAGTCGACTTCAATGACCTTGGCGCCGGCACGCGCTGCCATGGAACGCTGCTGGCTGGGCGGGATCATGTGGTCGTTCTTTGTCACCATGAAGTAGGTGGGCTTGTCCTTCCACGCCGGCGCGGTGACTTTGGCCTCTACAGCACCGAGCCCCCAGGGAACCTGAGACTCGGCCATGAACTTGGTCTTGGCGGGATCGACGTCCGCTGCGAAGGACGTCGGGAACTTCGCCGAGTCTACCAATAGGAACCCGTCGCTTGGCGGAAGCAGCGGCGCCTTGTCTTCGCCCGGCGTCGGCGCCGTGGCGATGTCGTAGACCGACTCGCCTGCTTCAGGCGCGAATGCCGCCAGGTAAACCAGGCTCTTGACCTTGGGTAGGCTGCCGGCCTCGGTAATGACGGCCCCGCCATAAGAATGGCCTACCAGGACGACCGGTTTGCTGGCTCGGGCAATGACCTGCCTGGTGGCATCGACATCACCCTGCAGGGTAATCGTGGGATTCTGGACAGCCAGTACCTCGTAACCGTCGGCGGAAAGGATGTCGTGGACCTCCTGCCAGCCCGAGGCATCGACGAACGCGCCGTGCACCAGCACGATGGACACAGGCTTGTCGGCTGCGTGGCCGACGACGGCGGAAGCGGCAGTGATCATGACAGCGAGCAATCCTGTTATCGCGCTTTTCATCGCAGTCTCTCCCCTGGGTTAATCGACCTCGACTGGGTCGAGAGTGATCGGTGTTCGGTCGGCGAGATCGCCGATCCCCGCGGCATAGTCTTTGAAATGCGCAGTATCGCGATGCGAGGCGACGGCCGCTTCGTCGACATAAAGTTCATCGAGCACGAAGCGGTCAGGATTGGCCTTGTCTCGCCAGATATCCCACCGCAGATTTCCGGGCTCGGCCCGGCTGCGTACTCGCATTGCCGAGAGAAACGCTCCGAGTTCGGATGCCTTGCCGGGGCGCGCGGTCAGGATACCCACAATCTTCCTGTGAGTGGACATGGTTCATTCCTATCTGATGCGCGAGCCGCGCAATGCCGGCCCCTGCCTGCAAGAGGGCGGGTCGTGACGACATGCCCGGGTTGCTCAGAGACTTACGCCCGCTCGTTCAGAGCGGCGAGCAGCTGTTTTGCGAGCGGTCCCGCCGACGCGGGATTCTGGCCGGTGATGAGGCGGCCATCAACGACAACGTGAGGTTCCCAGTTGGACGTAGACGAGTACTCGGCGCCTTCCGCCCTCAATGCGTCCTCGAGTTCATAGGGTACGTCATCTCGTGCATAGTCATATTCCTCCTTTTTCGAGAAGGATGTGAGCTTCTTGCCACGCACGAACGGAGTGCCGTCACCGAGGTCCACGCCGAGCAATGAGCACGGGCCGTGACAAACAGCGCTCACGAGCTTGCCCGTGCTCCAGGCGCGCACGACGGCCTTCTGGACATCGGCATTGCGCTGGATGTCGACCATCGGCCCGAGGCCGCCGGGTATCAGGATGGCATCGTAATCCGCGGCGTCCACCTCAGATAACTTGCGGCTGTGATTGAGGCGACGAAAGGCCTTGCTCTCGAGAAATCCGTTCTGAGCAGGGTCCTTCTCGTCATACGCGTCGTACGGCGTCCATCCCCCGGCGGGTGAGGAAAACTCGACTGCGATCCCGGCCTTGTCGAGCACATCGAAAGGATGAGCGACCTCGGCGAAAAAGAAGCCGGTCTTTCGACTGTGCGGGCCAATCACGGGTGCGTTGGTGACGATGAACAAGACGTGTTTTGTCATGGCTTTCCCCTTGAAAATGATTCAGTCGAGGATGCGGCTTGAAGGCGGCGTCCGCCGTCTCGATGGCGGTGGTCACCTCGCACCGATGCGACAGCATCACTGCCTGGCCGCTAACTAATTCCGTAGCCTGGCGCTTTTGCGCTTCGCCACCATTCGCCGCGTGCTCGGCAATCCTGTGCCGATCCGCGCCTCACGCGACCGCAACCTCACCATCGCCGCCTGGTGCCGTTGGACCCATAGCCGCTCCCTGAGGTGCTGAATTCCTTAAATGACTTCTTCAAATGCTCGGCCGCTTGGGCGCCGCACGTTGTAAGCGGCCATCCGCGACCCGATCCATGCGTCGGACAACTGGATCTCTACTCACGCAGCGAGTTTACATGGAATGCCGCGTGCCGCCGGTTAATCATGGTAAAATTTGGTAATGAGCTCCGACGACGAGACCTTCTCGCCAGCTGGTCCCGCTCCAATAGGCGCCGACGCGCCTGATATCCCGGCCGAAAGCCTTGGGCCTTCGTCGCTAACTGAATCAGTTCTGCTCGAACCGGCGCAGGATTGCCTGGGATGCTCGCAATACTGGCCGAGAACGATTATTATAGATTGATTATTCGCAATTTATTTATGATCGTCCGAGTGCGTCGGGTTTCGCGTTCGATAAGATTCATCTGAGCACCGCGCCGCGATCCGTTTGAGCGGCTCGCGGGTTTCCGCTGTTTTGTGCCAACATTCCAGCGGGCGCCCAGATAGGCCTCATAAGCAGCCCCGCAATTGGACGCTGCCCCTTTCGCTTCGGTGGCTGGTCAGCAGACTGCTATCAAGTTTTGTTCGGCAAGAAGGAATCTTGAGGGAAAAGATTGTGACGAGCGACCTTGCCGAGCGGCTTTCCCGGTCCTTCTCCTTTGGGCCTTTCGTGCTCATTCCCGAGCGCCAGTTGCTCTTGCAAGGCGATGCCCCTGTTCGGATAGGAGGCCGCGCTCTGGACATCCTGACGACACTGGTCGAGCGCCCAGGGGAACTCGTGAACAAGCGCGAATTGATCACACGCGTTTGGCCGGACGTCGTTGTCGATGATGGAAACCTTAAGGTCAACATGGCTGCCTTGAGGCGAGCCCTTGGCGATGGCGCTGGAACGACGCAATATATAGCGACGGTTACAGGGCGGGGCTATCGGTTCATTGCGCCAGTCGAGGTCAACAGATTGTTTGGCTTCGCGCCACCCGCAACGGCAGCGAGAATGCGCAGCCACAATTTACCGATCGCGACAACGAGGGTCTTCGGGAGGGCCGATGCGATTGAAGCCATCAGACGCGAGTTGAATTCATCCCGGTTGGTGTCGGTTGTCGGTGCCGGTGGCATCGGAAAGACGACGGTTGCGCTGGCCGTCGCCGAGCAGACGATCGGGGTGTTTAGAGACGGTGTCTGGCTGATCGATCTGGCGCCGTTAAAGGATTCGTCGCTCGTGCCCTATGCCGTCGCGGCTGCAATCGGTCTGGCAACGCACTCTGCGAATATGCTCGCTGCATTAGGCAGCTATCTCCGCGATTGCGAGATGCTCCTCGTGTTCGATAATTGCGAGCACATCATCGAAGCGGCTGCTTTTTGTGCGGATCGGATCCTGGCCGAAGCGCCGGGCATCAGGATTCTCGCCACCAGCCGAGAGCCGCTCGGTGTGAGAGGCGAACGCGTCCGCAGGCTGTCGGGGTTGGACGCGCCACCCGCGTCGTCTGACCTGAAAGCTGCGGAAGCGCTCAGGTATCCCGCCATTCAACTCTTCGTAGACCGAGCGACCGACAGGCTTGAGTCGTTCCAGCTCAGCGACACCAACGCGCTGACGGTCTCGGAAATTTGCCGGCGGCTCGATGGTCTTGCGTTGGCGATTGAGCTTGCGGCGACCCGCGTGGATTCCTTCGGCATGGACGGATTGCTCGCGCATCTGGACGGTCGTTTTCGCTTGCTGAGTGGGCATCGCGTCAGCCCCGAGCGCCATCGAACGCTGACGGCAATGATCGACTGGAGCTACGATATTCTCTCTGAGAGCGAATGCGCGGTCATTCGCCGACTGTCGGTCTTTTCCGGTTCGTTCAGTCTCGATGCAGCCTGCGCCGTCGCCGGTGACGGTCTCGAACGAGTGCGGGTAATCGATGCCGTGGCCAACCTGGTCGCAAAATCTCTGCTTTCGGTGGATGTCGTTGCCGACAAGCTTGCCTATCGCCTCTTGGAGACGACGCGCGGATACTGTCTCGAACGGCTGCAGCTGAGCGGCGAGGAAGAGGTAGTCCGCCGTCGGCACGCGGCGCATATTTGTGCGGTTCTGGAGCACGCAGCGAGCGAATGGACTCAAATGCCGGCCCCGGATTGGGCACATGCCTATGGAGGCGCGCTCGACGACCTGCGCTCGGCGCTGGACTGGATCGGATGGGCTGCCGCGGATAGATCGCTGTGCATCCGGCTCTCTGTCGCGGGATGCCTCCTCTGGAACCACTTCTCTCTTACCGAAGAATGCCGCGTTCGCGTAGCGCGGGCGCTTGAGGAACTGGATGCAGCGGGACTTGTCGGAACGGCGGCCGAGATGCAGCTTCAGGTGTCGTTCGCAGGCGCGACGATGTTCATGCGTGGCGCCATACCCGAGGCAATGGACGCCATGCGACGGGCGTTGGAAATTGCCGTTCGGATCGACGACGTCGACCATCAACTCCGTTGTCTGCGGATGATCGCTACATATCAGTTGTTCGGCGGCGAACACGATGCCGGGATAGGAACGCTTGAGACCTTCGTTTCAGTCGCCGCCGCGGCGGACCCCTCCGCGTTGCCGGCGGGCGAAACGCACTTGGCCGTAGCCGACTTGTTCATCGGCCGACTTGAAGGCGCCCGGCAACGGATTGAGCGTTTTTACGGCAACTATTTGAAAGACTCCAACGATCCGCGCTTCGCACGTTTCCTGTACGATAGAAACGTCGACGTCGGGAATATCCTGTCGCACATCCAGTGGCTCACGGGTCTACCCGACACAGCCGCGCGTACTGCGGAGGTGACAATCGCGCTCGGGCGAAAGACCGGGCATGAGCTTTCGCTGAGTAATGCACTCGCATGGGCTAGCCTGACCTTCCTTTTGAGCAGGCGTTACCAAGAATGCGGCCGCTTTGCCGCGATGCTCGACGAGCAAATCATACGGCATGGCATTGTCATCTGGCGGCCGGTTGCAACCTTCTGTCGCGGTGCAGCGGCATGCGCTCAGGACCACACGGCGGCCGAAGGACTGGGTCTGCTTGAGCAAGCTGTCGGGGAGTTCCGCACTATCAGGCATCTGGCGCGGTTCCCCTTCTATCTCGGCGGTTTTGCGGACGCATTAGCCAAGTGCGGCCGCCTGGTGGACGCCGCCACCACCATCCTGGAAGCGCTCGATTGCGCCCATGCGCAGAACGAGCAGTGGTGCGTTCCCGAGCTTCTACGCATCCGGGCCTCAATTCTAATGGCCGAGGTCCGGCCTGATGAGGCGGAGACGCTCCTCATCGAGTCGATCGCGCTGGCCCAGGAAATCGGCGCGTTGTCGTGGCGATTGCGATCAGCCTGCGATCTCGCAAAGCTCTGGCGTGTCTCGTCGCGAACGCATGATGCACGCAAGATGTTGCAACCTATCTATAACGAATTCACCGAAGGGTTCGAAACGCACGACCTTGCCGCCGCAGCCGACCTGCTCGCCTCACTCGGACACCTTTAGACATGGCGGGGCACGCTTCCGCTTCCTAAGGAGGTTTGGTCTCACCAAATACCCGGCAGAAGCCGCCATCGGACCCGCGCGGCGTAATCCGAGTAGCCCGCAAGCTCCGCGCGAAGAATTCGGTCCTCCGTAATGGTACGGTAGAGCAGAAACGGCAGGCTAAAGAGCACAACGGACGCATCAATGGCTGGGTCGGGTGGTGAACGCATATCTCGCAAGCTCGCGGCGCTGGCGGCCAAACTCCGCTGAGGCCGGCGGGCTGTCGAGTGGGACTGCACAAAAATCGAGAATACTCACTGAGGGACGAGACAATGGACGATTTTCATACGAAACGCATGATCCTTGAATTCCTGAGAAAGCACACCTTGGCGGTCATCGCGACATGCCATCGTAATGGAACGCCGGAGGCTGCTACGATCGACCTCTCGGTGCGCGACAATCTTGAGATCGTGTTCAGCACTTTCAAGGACACGCGAAAGTTCGACAATCTCGCGGAGCGTCCCGGCGTCGCGTTCGTAGTCGGATGGAACGACAATATCACGGTTCAATACGAGGGTGAGGCAACAAAGGTTCCTGCCGCGGATATCGAACAATACCAGGAAGCTTATCTCAACAGCCTTCCGGCCGACAGGGAGTTCATCGACAGAGGGGCCGTGCTATTCAAAGCGACGCCGCGGTGGATTCGATATTCCGATTTCAACAAGGAGCCTCCCGAACTGATCGAGATTCAATTCTGACAGACGCAACGGCTTCGGGTCGCCGTCCGAGGGCGTCGGCTAAATCGTGACACCCGCCTTGAGGGCAAGATAACCTAGAGGATCGCGGCGGCTCAGCAAACCCGATCATCAAGACAAATGTGGGCGCTCCCAACGCTCGCGAATCATGGGCTCGGGCGACGTGTTTCGTTCTCGGGATGACCAATCGCGATGACCCCGAACGAATGCGTTGGGCCAGACTGGTGTTCGAACTGGCCGAGCGCATCGCTACACTTCAGCCCGGGAACCCTGCGCCGCTGTCGCGCGGTGCAGTAGCGCTTGCGATGTCTGGCTTGGGCCAACAGGGACGGTTTTCCGCTGAGCAGCTCCTGAAAATGCTCAGCCCGCGTTCGTCTCTTCCGGCGACCGTCCGTAGGCGCTCAGGATGGCCCTGATGAGGCCGGGGAAGCGTTCATCCACTTCTTGGCAGCGCGAGTGGTTGCGCATCTCCACGCCATGACGCTCGCCGCGGATCAGGCCGGCCTCGCGCAGCACTTTCATATGCTGCGACAACGATGATTTGGGGATGACGCGCCCGCCCAGATTGGAAAGCGCAGTGCACGTGCCGCTGGAGCCGAGGCCCGCGATTTGCGCGAAGATCGCCACGCGCTCGCGGTCGGAGAGCGCATACAGGATCGCTTCCGGCTTTAAGTCCTCGACGGCTGGATGAAAAAGCGGTCTCATGAATTTGATATAGGGCCACTTGAAATCGAGATCAACAGTTCCGAATTTCTGAACTATGGAACAATGCCGTCAACCCCGGCGGCAATCCAGGTCGAAAGGAACTGATATGTCTAAGCTTGCTGGAAAAGTCGCCGTCGTGACGGGAGCCTCCAAGGGGATCGGCGCTGCGATTGCCAAGGCGCTCGCCGCTGAAGGTGCAAAAGTGGTGGTGAACTACGCCTCGAGCAAGGCGGGTGCAGACGCCGTCGTCGAGACGATCACTGCCGCCGGCGGCAAGGCCGTCGCGGTACAGGGAGATGTTTCCAAGGCGGCACAGGCACAGGGATTGATCGACGCCGCAGTCAGGGAATTCGGCCGTCTCGACGTGCTGGTCAATAATTCCGGCGTCTACGAATTCGGAGCGATCGAAGAGATCACCGAGGAACACTATCACCGCCAGTTCAACGTGAACGTTCTGGGCCTGCTGCTGACCACCCAGGCCGCTGTCAAACACATTGGCGAGGGCGGCAGCATCATCAATATCTCGTCCGTGGTAACGAGCCTCACTCCCCCCGCTTCGGCCGTCTATACCGGCACCAAGGGAGCCGTGGACGCCATCACCGGCGTGCTCGCCAAGGAGCTTGGCCCGCGCAAGATCCGCGTCAACGCCATCCTTCCCGGCATCGTCGAGACCGAAGGCACGCACACCGCAGGCTTCATCGGCTCCGATTTCGAGCGCACCGCGGTGACCCAGACCCCGCTCGCACGCATCGGCCAGCCCAACGATATCGCCACGGTCGCGACCTTCCTCGCTTCTGACGATGCCGGTTGGCTGACTGGCGAACGACTGGTCGCCGCCGGCGGTTTCCGCTGATAGACGATTGATGCTGCTGCGTGCTCTTTCAGGGAGCACGCACCCTGCCCCGGTTGCCGGTGCACGCGCCGGCTTGCGAGGCGGGATCAGTCCGGAAACTCTTCCCAGACTTCGGCATAGGCCTTGAAGCCGATACGCTCGTAGGTGGCTTTGGCTTTGGGATGATCCCAGGTGTCGGTGTGGAGCCACACGCGATCAGGCCGATGAGCCCATATCGCCCTGAGGGACCAATCCAACAGATAGGGCCCGAGACGACGGCCCTGGACCTCGGGAACGAGGCCAAAATGCTTCAGCTCCACATCCCTTTCGCCGACATCAGCGAATTCACAGAGCCCGACCGATCGTCCGCCGTGCCGCAAAATGTAGAGTGCAGTGGAACGGCTGCGTAGAAACGCCAGAAGCCCTTCCCTCGTCATCCGCAGACGCTCGTCCCATTGCAGGGGCATCCCTATGGATTGATAGAGGCGCAGATAATCGTCCGCATCAGGACGCTCCTCCGCGATGCTGGCAGCCGCAAGCGGAGACGACAAGGCAGGCCCACGCGGCGGCGCAAGCTGTTCCATATATGTAACGAAAAGACGGACCATAGATGCGGGGACTCAACAACTGCCGATTGATAGCAGAGCCGGTTCATGAAATCGACGTCTCACATGGCCTGAGGAGAAGAAGCGCAAGCGGTGTCGCAATCCCACCGCCATGTACGATCGTCCATTGCAAGGATCGAATTGACCCTCCATAGTTGCGATTAATGCGAAGATGGGTAGTGATGCTTCGACAAACTTACGATCGAAAGGTTCAGCTCTCCGCTTCCTTGCCATATGAAAATGATTTGGGAGAGATGGATGACGGAAGCCGAACGCGTCGATCAACTGTTCGAGGCCTGGAATAATCAAGAGTCGCCCGGCTGCGCGGTTGCGGTTATACGCGATGGCGATGTTATCTATAAGCGCGGCTTCGGCATGGCCAATCTGGCCCATGGCATCGCGACCGGGCCGTCCACTGTCTTTCATTCGGCATCCGTCTCCAAACAGTTCACGGCATTTGCAATCCTGCTGCTGTCATCAGAAGGAAAACTGTCGCTCGATGATGCCGTGCGGAAATACGTGCCCGACCTGCCCGATTTCGGCGCGCCGATCACGCTGCGACAACTTCTCCACCATACCAGCGGCCTCCGCGATCATTGGGAATTGCTGTCCCTCGCAGGCTGGCGTTACTCCAAGGACTTGATCACCGACGACGACATCCTCGCCGTCGTCTCCCGGCAGCAGGATCTGAATTTCCAACCGGGCGACGAACACCTCTATTGCAACACGGGTTATGCCTTGCTGGCGCAAGTCGTGAAGGCGGTCAGCGGCCAGTCCTTGCGTGCCTTTACCTCGGCCCGGATTTTCGAACCCTCGGCATGCGCAATACGTTCTTTCGCGACAACTATGCCGAGGTCGTCAAGAATGTCGCCGACGGCTATGTGGGGACGGAGTTCGGGGTAGAGATCTCGAACACCAATTTCGACACTGTGGGCGCGACCAGCCTGCTGACGACAGTCGAAGATCTCGCGCTTTGGGACGAAAATTTCTACCATGCGCGTGTGGGAGGACCTGAAATCATCGCAGCGATGATCGAACGCGGCCGCCTGAACGATGGCAGTGAAATTGGCTATGCCTCGGGCCTCGGCATCGGTACCTATCGCGGCACGACGATCGTCGAACATACCGGCGGCGATGCCGGCTTCCGCTCCGATATCATCCGCTTTCCCGAGCAGCATTTCTCCGTGGCGATCCTCGCCAATTTCGGATCGATCGTGCCCAGCGCCCTCGTCCGACAGATCGCCGATATCTATCTCGCGGATGTGTTGCAGCCGGTACCGGAGCCCACGCCGAACCCGTTCCCACAGCCCGACGCAGATGCATTGGAACTGCTCACCGGCTATTACGCCGAGCCGCGACTAGCCGGCCGCGTCGCCCGTCTCGCGCCGCATGAAGGGAAGTTGCTGGTAGGCTATGACATCGAGTATGGCAGCTATGCCCTTGAAGCAGTGGATGATCGTCGTTTCCGTTTCAGCGATTTCCCGAACTATGAGATCGAGTTGGAGCAACAGAAAGGTGAGCCCGCGACCGAGCTGACGTCCTATCTCGACGGCAAGCGCGAATACCAATACCGGCGAGTGTCGGCATATACGCCTTCGCCAATGGAGCTTGCCGATCTGGCCGGCTCCTATCGTCCGGTCGAAAACGACATGCCCTATGAGGTGAAGGTCAGGGAGGCGGGCCTGGTGTTCAAGTCAGCGAAGTCCCGAGAAATCACACTGACAGCCGTCGCGCCGGACCATTTTCTCGGCGATGGCGACCGGTTCACCTTCACCCGCGACGGAGACGGCCGGGTCAACGGCCTGCTGATGAACAGCGGTCGCGTCCGCCATTTCCGCTTCGACCGGCTTTGATCGTAAGCGGTATCCGCCATCCCCCGTTCATTCTGCCCATGTCGGCGACGAAGTCGAAGTCCATTATCGCTGGCATCCGTATTTCGGCCAAAAGGTGTCTGTTCGGCGCGTCGAAGAACGAGCGACAGGTCGGTTTTTGAAGGTTTTGGGACCGACAGGTGTCGTGATCGCGATTTCGGGGTGGATGATTGATCCTGTGGTGTGCAGCGGCATGACCATGGGAACGGCACGCGTCGATCTTGCGGCGCTGATCGAACTGAACAGACTGGTCTCAGGCGGTGCGAAGGCGGCACTCTTCCGAGGTGAACATAGAATCACTCAGGAGGAAGATGATGAGATCCCGCAACACGCTGGTGCCGGCGTCGGGCCGGCAGCTCGACCTGATATTCAAAACCCGCACGCTCGACGGACTGAGCGACAAGGATCGCAAGAAGGCGATATCAACACTGGCTTGCCTGCTGATGCAGGCGGCCGGTCTGGCCGTCGAGGAGCTCAACGATGATCAGCACTGATCTGATTCCGACAGTGCTGCTTGAACGCAAGGCCGTCGTTTACGTTCGGCAGTCCACTCAGTCACAGGTGATGACCAATCTGGAAAGCCAGCGACGGCAGTATGACCTTGTTGACGTCGCACGACAGCGCGGCTTTCTCGACGTTGAGGTCATCGACGATGACCTCGGACGCTCCGCCAGCGGAACGGTCGCGCGCCCCGGCTTCGATCGTCTCGTCGCCCTGCTGTGCGCCGGCAAAGTTGGTGCCGTTTTATGCTTCGACGCCTCACGGCTCGCACGTAACGGCCGCGACTGGCACCATCTGCTCGAACTATGTGGCCTCGTTGAAGCCCGCGTCATAGATCACGATGGTGTCTACAATCCATGTCGGCCCAATGATCGTCTGCTGCTGGGGATGAAGGGCAGTATCAGCGAGTTCGAACTTGGCGTGCTGAGAGCCCGCATGCTCGATGCCGCCAGATCGAAAGCGCGCCGTGGCGAATTGCGACTTTCCGTTCCGTTCGGCTACATTTGGCATCGGGAGGCGGGGCTTGGACTGGACCCCGATCTGCGTCTGCAAGACGTAATCCGATCTATATTCGCACGCTTCCACGAGCTTGGAAGCGCGCGTCAGGTGCTGCTGTCGATGACGAAAGATCAAATCCACTTTCCGCGGCCGTCGGATGAAAGGCGCATGACCAACTTCGTCTGGACGCCGGTCCGTTATCGCAATGTAATCGGCATCCTCAAAAACCCCTTCTACGCCGGCGTCTACGTCTATGGGAAGAGCGAGAAGCGGACTGCCATCGTTGATGGACGAGCGCGTCGCAGCTATGGGCA
This sequence comes from Rhizobium sp. 01T437, assembly GCF_056398505.1. Classification (NCBI taxonomy): domain Bacteria; kingdom Pseudomonadati; phylum Pseudomonadota; class Alphaproteobacteria; order Hyphomicrobiales; family Rhizobiaceae; genus Rhizobium; species Rhizobium sp. 01T437. Next base: position 1,290 of record NZ_JBFTPM010000040.1, on the reverse strand, counting down.
TGGCAAGCCTGTCGGCACCTGGGAGGTGATGATCCGGGATCATCACGAAGGTTACATCAGTTGGGACGAGTACGAGCGCAACCAACAGCAATTGGCGCTCAATAATTATGGCCGCTCGGGCGGGACTAAATCGGGCCGTGGCGGCAAAGCGTTATTATCGGGACTCCTGACCTGCGGACGGTGTGGGCGGCGGCTGAGTGTTGCTTATACGGGCAATCCACACAATCCTGTCTATCGCTGCGACAAGCAGAATCTAATGATGGGCTTGCCCCGGTGCATGACGTTCGGTGGCCCGAAGGTCGATGCGGCGGTTGCGCGCGAGTTGTTGCGCGCGGTAGAACCGTTAGCGATCGAAGCGACCTTTGAAGCAGAGCGGATGCACCGGGAGCGGCAAGAAGACCAGCGGCACATTCACGACCTGGAGCTACAACAGGCTCGCTACGAGGCCAGCCTGGCTGAGCGTCGCTATGCGGCATGCGATCCCGACAATCGTCTCATCGCCGCGCAGCTTGAGAAGAATTGGGAAACTGCATTACGCCGCGTGCGGGATCTGGAGGAGCGCAAGCCTGCCGACAGTCCTTCGACAATAGCGGTCGATCCAGGCACTTTCGCGAACTTGGCCGACAATCTCTTAGCTGCCTGGGAGTCGCCCGATGTGACCATGCGCGTGCGCCAGCAACTGCTGCGTACACTCATCGCCGACATTGTCGTTGATGTCGACGATGCGGTGCGTGACGTCGTGCTGACGATCCATTGGAAGGGCGGCCAGCATTCGGAACTCAAGGTCCGTAAGCCTCAGACCGGTGAACACGGTTGTGCCACCACTGAGGATGCCCTGGCGGTGATGCGCAGCATGGCTGGTCGCTGGTCCGATGAACATATCGCCGCGTCGCTGAATCGAATGGGCATGCCAACGGGGCAAGGAAAAACCTGGACCGCCCATCGGGTCGCTTCTGTAAGGCGGGTACGTGCGATCCACGCGTACAAATCAGCCGACAAAGACGGCGAATGGCTGACCATGACTGAGGCTGCGGCGGCATTAGGCGTAACTAACCATCGAATACGCCATCTGATAAAGATGAAGGTGTTGTCCGCCGAACAGGTGGTTCGCGGTGCGCCGTATCAAATCAGGGTCAGCGACCTGGCTTCTGCGACGGTCCAAGCCGCGATAGCCCTGAAGGGCCGCCCGTGTCGCATTGCTGACACGGAGACGCTTCCAATGTTTACAGATACTTAGAGAAGGAGCGCACAATGACTCAGGTCCGGCAATCGGTCAGGTCCGGCAATCGG
>NZ_JBFTPM010000039.1:0-30486 GCF_056398505.1 Rhizobium sp. 01T437 | reverse complement strand
GAAAGATCCTCACCATGGGTGCGGCGGACGAAAACCATGGCGCCGGCCGGCGTACAGGAGACGAGACCGGTCTTCAGATCGCCGGTCGCAAGCTTGCCGGCATTGACGACGCTCAAGCCATCGACATCCTTTTGCGGCAGGATCGACTGGATGATCGGCTCGCTGTCGAGATGTTTCGGCAGCGGCAGCTGTACGAGAATGCCATGGATCGACGGATCGGCATTGAGCGAGGCGACAAGCGCTGCAAGTTCCTCCTGCCTGGTCTCGGCTGGCAGCGTGTGCTGGACGGATTTGAAGCCGCATTCCTTGGCCATGCGGCTCTTGGAGCTGACATAGGTGTGGCTCGCCGGATCGTCGCCGACAATGACGACGGCAAGGCCCGTCTGGACGCCTTTGGCGGCTTCAAGCGCGGTATTTGCCGATTTCACGGTTTCGATTACGGAAGCGGCAACCTGCTTGCCGTCGATGAGCTTGACCATGGCTCAGCCCATGCGCTCGGAAGCGTAGCTGCCCGGGCTTGCCGGGAAGACGACGGTTCGGTTGCCGTTGATGAAGGTGCGATGGTGGATATGGGCGTGGATGGCGCGCGCCAGCACCTGGCTTTCGACGTCGCGGCCGATCGAGACGTAGTCGTCAGGGCTCTGCGCATGGGTGATACGGGCCGTGTCCTGCTCGATGATCGGGCCTTCGTCGAGATCGGCTGTTACATAATGCGCCGTGGCGCCGATCAGCTTCACACCACGTTGATAGGCCTGCTTGTAGGGGTTGGCGCCCTTGAAGCTCGGCAGGAAAGAGTGGTGGATGTTGATGATCCGGCCCGACATTTTCTGGCACATCTCGTCCGACAAGATCTGCATGTAGCGGGCGAGCACGATCAATTCCGTGCCGGTCTGCTCGGCCACTTCCATGATATGGGCTTCCGCCTGCACCTTGTTGGCCTTGGTGACGGGAATATGGTGAAAGGGAATGTCGTGATTGACGACGACCTTCTGGTAATCGAAATGGTTGGAGACGACGCCGACGATATCGATCGGCAGCGCGCCAATCTTCCAGCGGTACAGCAGGTCGTTGAGACAATGGCCGAAGCGCGACACCATGAGCAGCACCTTCATGCGCTTCTCGCTGTCGTGGAAATCGTAAGTCATGCCGAAACGCGTGGCGATGCTGGTGAAGCCGGCGCGGATATCGGCCTCGGAGATGCCTTCTTCGGAAATGAAGGAGACGCGCATGAAGAACTGGCCGGTGTCCAGATCGTCGAATTGCGAGCTGTCGACGATGTTGCAGCCCTGTTCGGCGAGATAACCCGAGATCGCCGCAACGATGCCGCGCGTCGACTTGCAGGATACCGTCAGTACGTAGCTCTTCATGCCATCTTCCTTCGTCACTTGAAGCATAGGCCACCAGCCGGCCGGTGCGTTGATGCTCCGGCCCGCAGGCGCATGATGTCAAAACCTCAACCGGTCGGCTCAGATATCGAGCGTGCTATCGCGTTCCCACTGGGTGAAATGCGAGCAGAAGGCATTCCATTCCTGGTGCTTGAGCTTGAGATAGGCGGCGGAGAACTCGGTTCCGATCGCAGCCTTCAGACCCTCGTCGGCGTCATAGGCACGCAGCGCATCGAGCAGGTTCAGCGGCAGGCGCGGCGCATCCTTCACGAGATGGCCTTCCGCATACATGTCGATATTGTGATGCGGACCGGGATCTGCCTTGCTGTTCAGCCCGTCAAGACCGGCCGCAATGATGATTGCCTGCAGCAGGTAGGGGTTGACCGCACCATCAGGCAGGCGCAACTCGAAGCGGCCGGGGCCTGGCACGCGCACCATGTGGGTGCGGTTGTTGCCGGTCCAGGTTACCGTATTCGGCGACCATGTGGCGCCCGAGGTCGTGCGCGGCGCGTTGATGCGCTTATAGGAATTGACGGTCGGGTTGGTGATCGCGGCAAGCGCCGAAGCGTGTTTCATGATGCCGCCGAGGAAGTGCCTGCCTTCCGCCGACAGGCCGAATTCGGCTGCCCTGTCGGCGAAGACGTTGACTTTGCCATCATTGTCCCAGACCGAGATATGGCAATGGCAGCCATTGCCGGTCAGGCCCTTGAAGGGCTTCGGCATGAAGGTGGCGCGAAGCCCGTGCTTTTCGGCGATCGACTTGACCATGAACTTGAAGAAGGAATGCTTGTCGGCCGTCTTCAGCGCATCGTCGAATTCCCAGTTCATCTCGAACTGGCCGTTGGCATCCTCGTGGTCGTTCTGGTAGGCGCCCCAGCCGAGCTCCAGCATATAGTCGCAGATCTCGGCGATGACGTCGTAGCGGCGCATGACGGCCTGCTGGTCGTAGCAGGGCTTTTCAGCCGTGTCGCGGCCATCGGAAATCTGTTCGCCGTCGGCGGTGATCAGGAAGAATTCGGCCTCGACGCCGGTCTTGACCCGCTTGCCCGCCGCTTCGGCTTTATTGACGAGCTTCTTCAGCACATTACGCGGCGCCTGCGCCACGACGTTGCCCTCCATCATGCAATCGGCGGCTACCCAGGCGACGTCCTTCTTCCAGGGAAGCTGGATGACGGAGGTGGCATCGGGAACGGCAAAGAGATCGGGATGGGCGGGCGTCATGTCGAGCCAGGTGGCGAACCCGGCAAAACCCGCACCCTCTTCCTGCATGCCGGCAATCGCCTGCGCCGGCACCAGCTTGGCACGCTGGCCGGAGAAGAGGTCAGTATAGCTGATCATGAAATATTTGATGCCTTTGTCTTTCGCAAAAGCAGCAAGGTCCAGTGTCATTCTCGTTCCCCTTTGGATTTCTCAGAGACACTTTGGTTATGGATGCGAAGCGGCCGGACTTTTTTGCCCGGCCGGTAGAAATCAGTAACCTCCCTTGCCCGGTATCCAGCTCGTTCCCGCGAGCGGTACCTGCGCCATTGCGGAAGCCTCGATCGTCAATGCGCAGAGGTCTTCCGGTTCCAGATTGTGGACATGATTCTTGCCGCAGGCGCGCGCGATCGTCTGCGCCTCCAGTGCCATGACCTTGAGGTAATTGGCGAGGCGGCGACCGGCGGTGATCGGATCGACGCGCTTCATCAGTTCCGGATCCTGCGTGGTGATGCCGGCCGGATCCTTGCCTTCGTGCCAGTCGTCATAGGCGGCCGCCGTCGTATGCAGCGCCTCGTATTCGGCAGCCCAGCGCGGATCATTCTCGCCGATGGCGATGAGGGCGGCCGTGCCGATGGAGACGGCATCGGCGCCGAGCGCCAGCGCCTTCGCCACGTCGGCACCGTTCCTGATGCCGCCAGAAACGATGAGTTGCACCTTGCGGTGCATGCCGAGATCCTGCAGCGCCTGCACGGCCGGGCGGATGCAGGCGAGCGTCGGCATGCCGACATGCTCGATGAAGACTTCCTGCGTCGCCGCAGTACCGCCCTGCATGCCATCGAGCACGACGACATCGGCGCCGGCCTTCACCGCAAGGGCCGTGTCGTAATAGGGGCGCGCACCGCCGACCTTCACATAGATCGGTTTTTCCCAGTTGGTGATCTCGCGCAGCTCGAGGATCTTGATCTCGAGGTCGTCGGGGCCGGTCCAGTCTGGATGGCGGCTTGCCGAACGCTGGTCGATACCCTTCGGCAGCGTGCGCATCTCGGCGACGCGGTCGGAAATCTTCTGACCGAGCAGCATGCCACCGCCACCGGGCTTGGCACCCTGGCCAACGACGATCTCGATCGCATCGCAGCGGCGCAGATCCCGCGGGTTCATGCCGTAGCGCGACGGCAGGTACTGGTAGACGAGCGTCTGCGAATGGCCGCGCTCTTCCTCCGTCATGCCACCATCACCTGTTGTCGTCGAGGTGCCGGCGATCGTGGCACCACGGCCGAGAGCTTCCTTGGCCGGACCGGAGAGCGAGCCGAAGCTCATGCCGGCAATCGTGATCGGGATCTTGAGTTCGATCGGCTTTTTGGCGTAACGCGAGCCGAGCACGACATTGGTGCCGCACTTCTCGCGATAGCCTTCGAGCGGATAGCGGGAGATCGAGGCTCCGAGGAACAGGAGATCGTCGAAATGCGGCAGCTTGCGCTTGGCGCCGCCACCGCGGATATCATAGATGCCGGTCGCCGCAGCGCGGCGGATTTCCGACATCGTGTATTCGTCGAAGGTTGCCGAAAGGCGAGGCTTTGTGGGCGGATTGTGATAGCTCATGGAAAACCTCGATGAAACTCAATAGGCGTCGGCATTGTCGACGTTGAAATTGTAGAGCTTGCGGGAAGAACCGTAGCGGCTGAACTCCTCCGGCCGCACATCGGTAATGCCGGCCTTTGCGAGCAGAGCGGAGAGAAGCTCGATATGTTCTGCCCGCATTTCCTTCTCGATACAGTCCGCGCCGAGGCTCTCGACCTTGCCGCGCACGAAGATGCGGGCCTCGTATAGGGAATCTCCGAGCGCATCGCCGGCGTCGCCAAGCACAACGAGGTTGCCGGCCTGCGCCATGAAGGCGGACATGTGGCCGATATTGCCACGCACGACGATATCGATGCCCTTCATCGAGATGCCGCAGCGCGAAGAGGCGTTGCCCTCGATGACGAGCAGGCCGCCGCAGCCGGTGGCGCCCGCATACTGGCTGGCGTCACCCTTGATGGTGATGCGGCCGGACATCATGTTTTCGGCAACGCCAGGGCCGGCCGAGCCGTGCACGGTGATGACCGCCTCCTCGTTCATGCCACCGCAGTAATAGCCGACGCTGCCGTGGATATCGATGCTGACGGGTGTATGCACGCCGGCGGCGACGGCATGGTGGCCGCGCGGATTGACGACGTCGAACTGCAGGTCGTTGTCGCCTGACGCCACGTCATGCAGGGCTTGATTGAGGTCACGAAGCGGGGTCACCGCAAGATCGAATGTGGGCATGAAATCGTCCTGAAATGAAATCGAGCCGATGGGATGAAGGCAGAAAAGCCGCCCTCAGCGTTCCCAGAAATAGACGGTCGCAGGCTCCGGCTCCCAGACGCGCGCGGCATCGATGCCGGGCAGGTTGACGAGCGCGCGGTATTCCGAGCCGAAGGCGACGTAACGGTCGGTCTCGGCCATGACGGCGGGCTTGCAGGCGATCGCATCGCGCACGACGCCGAAGCCGGACTTGGTGCCGACGACGAAGGTGAAGAAACCGTCGAGATCGTCGACGGCACCTTCCAGCGCCTCGCCGAGATTCTTGCCCTTGGCCATTTCGGCGGTCAGGTAGGCGGCGGCGACTTCCGTGTCGTTCTCGGTCTCGAAGGTCATGCCTTCGCGCTTGAGTTCACGGCGCAGGTTGTTGTGATTGGAGAGCGAGCCGTTGTGGACGAGGCACTGGTCGGAGCCGGTGGAAAAGGGATGGGCACCGAGCGTGGTGACTGCCGATTCCGTCGCCATGCGGGTATGGCCGATGCCATGTGTTCCAGCCATGGAATTGACCGCGAAACGGGAAACGACGTCCTTCGGCAGGCCGGTTTCCTTGTAGATCTCGATCGCGTCGCCGCTGCTCATAATACGGATGTCGGGGCGCAGCTCGGCGATGGCGGCACGGCCTTCTTCGAGCATGTCCTTCGGCAGGGTGACGACGGCATGGGTGCTCTTGATGTCGATCGAGACCTCCGTGCCGAGTTCCTTCTCAAGCTCGGCCTCGAGGCCAGAGAAATCCTTCTTCGGCTTGGCGGACTGGACGGTGATCTTGGCGCTATTGCCGCTGCTTGCGCCATAGATCGCAATGCCCGCGCTATCAGGCCCGCGGTCCGTCATCGTCACCAGCATGGATGACAGCATCGCGCCGAGCTCCGGCTCGAGGCTTTTATCCTTCAGGAAGAGACCCACAATTCCGCACATGACAGACCCTCCATTTCGCGTCTGCAAAATGACTATCAGGTCTGTTTTGGGTTTTCAACCTGCAGGAATATTTTTTTCTTTTAAGGCAAGTCAGTCATTCTTGCCGCGTTGCGGATAGCTGATGATGGAGAGATATCGGCTCGGCAATTTCACAAGTTTTTCCGGCCCGTGCGGCGCATCGGCATCGAAGAACAGGCTGTCGCCCGGCTGCATCGGGAAAAGCTGGTCGCCATGGCGATAGACGACTTCTCCGTCCAGCATGTAGATCAGCTCCATGCCCTCATGCTGAAATGTCGGAAAGACATCCGAATCCGTCGTCAGCGTGATGAGATAGGGCTCGACGATCACGCCGCTGCTGTTGTTGTCGATATGGCCGAGCAGATTATACTGATGGCCGGCGCGTGTGCCGCGGCGTTCAAGCTCGATGCCCTGCCCCGCCTTGACGAAGACGGCGTTGCGCGGTTCCTCGTAGCGGCGGAAGAAGGCCGTCAACGGCACGCCGAGGGCGCGCGAGAGCGACTGCAAGGTCGTCAGCGATGGCGAGATATTGCCGTTCTCGATCTTCGACAGCATGCCGAGCGAAATGCCGGTCGCGGCGGCAAGGTCGGTTACGGTGATGCCGAGCTTCTTGCGATAGGCGCGAACCTCATGGCCGATCGCCATTTCGAGATTGTTTTCCTTCGGCTCGCGCACCGCATGCGGATTCTGGGACAGTGCCTGACGAACCGCATGGGCATGCTCCTGGCTCGACGTTTCATCCAGCTTGATCTTCATTCACGGTCCTTCGCGCACTCTCTTTCCAAGTATCCTATCGTCAGAGTGAAATCTTCTCAACCGTGAAGAAAGTCAGAGCTTGCGGACTGAACTCGGACTGGTGCCGTAGAGGCCGCGAAAGAGGCGTGAAAAATGCGCAGCGCCGGAAAAACCTGTCGCAATGGCGATCTCGGAGATCGACAGCGGGCTCTGCTCAATAAGCCTTCGGGCGTGTTGCAGCCTGATGCGTCTATATTGCTCGAGGAAGGTCGTATCGAGGTGAGCGGCGAACAGGCGGTCGAGATGGCGCGGTGTCACCCCGGCAATGCGGGCCATGGCTGCACGATTGAGGGGCATCTCGATGGTTTCCTCCATCTTCTCCAGGACGCTCAGCAGACCCGGATGGTGCACGCCGTAGCGCTCTGCAAGCGAAGCGCGCTGCGGTGCTGTCGGCTGACCGACCTCGGTATGCAGGAACCAGTCGCTGACCCGGCGGGCGAAATCCGGCCCCATGCGCTCGGCGATCAGCGCATGCATCATGTCGAGCGGCGCAATGCCGCCGCCGCAGGTAATGCGGTTGCCGTCGACGACGAAACGCGCCTGGCGCGGCGACAGGTCGGGAAAGGCTTCGAGAAGTGCCGGCGCATGCTCCCAATGGATTGTAAAGTCACGGCCTGTCAGCAGCCCGGCCTCGGCCAGCAGATAGGGGCCGCCCGAAATGCCGCCGATGCGCACGCCTTCGCGCGCGAGCTGCCGTATGCAGGAAAGCACGGCCGGATAGTGCCAGTCGCGCGGCGAACCGCCGGCACAGACGAAGACAGTGCCGAGCCCAAAACCGCGACCGGGAAGCGGCGCGGCCGGAACCGGTACGCCACCGGAAGACAACACCGCCCCGCCTTCCGGCGAAAAGAACGAGATACGGTAGATTTCCCGCCCGGCAAGCAGGTTGGCTGCGCGCAGCGGCTCGCTCGCCGAGGCATAGGACATCAGGGCAAATCCCGGCAGAAGAATGAAGCCGATGGAATGCAGGTTTTTTGCTTCGATAGACGCCATGTCCCTTTCTTATCGATAAATGTCCTAAACAGGCAAGTCACACCTCGCCTTTCTGGCATCATGGCACCAGCTCCCACCGGATCTATCCATGCGCTATTCCGCTCTCTCCATCTTCTTAAACGGGCTTCGCGGCAACAATGGCTGGGCGCCTGCCTGGCGCCAGCCTTCGCCGAAGCCGCATTATGACGTCATCATCGTGGGTGGCGGCGGCCATGGTCTTGCGACGGCCTATTATCTCGCCAAGACGTTCGGCATCACCAATGTCGCCGTGCTGGAGAAGGGCTATCTCGGCTCCGGCAATATCGGCCGCAACACGACGATCATTCGGTCAAACTACCTGCTGCCCGGCAACAACCCCTTCTACGAGTTGTCGATGAAGCTCTGGGAAGGGCTGGAACAGGATTTCAACTTCAATGCCATGGTTTCGCAGCGCGGCGTGCTGAACCTCTTCCATTCCGATGCGCAGCGCGATGCCTATACACGGCGTGGCAATGCCATGCGCCTGCACGGCGTCGATGCAGAGCTCCTCGACCGGGCAGCGGTCCGCAAGATGCTGCCCTTCCTCGATTTCGACAATGCCCGCTTCCCCGTCATGGGCGGCCTCCGCCAGCCGCGCGGCGGCACGGTGCGCCACGATGCGGTCGCCTGGGGCTATGCCCGCGGCGCCGACAGCCGCGGCGTCGACATCATCACCAATTGCGAGGTCACCGGCATTCGCAGCGAGAATGGCAGGGTGACAGGCGTCGAGACCACCAGGGGCTTCATCGGCTGCGGCAAGCTGGCGCTCGCTGCCGCCGGCAATTCCACCGTGGTCGCCGACATGGCGGGCTTGCGCCTGCCCATCGAGAGCCATGTGCTGCAGGCCTTCGTCACCGAGGGGCTGAAACCTTTCATCGATACCGTCGTCACCTTCGGCGCCGGCCATTTCTACGTTTCGCAGTCGGACAAGGGCGGCCTCGTCTTCGGCGGTGATATCGACGGCTACAATTCCTATGCCCAGCGCGGCAATCTCGCCACTGTCGAGCACGTCGCCGAAGCCGGCGTGGCAATGATCCCATCGCTGACGCGGGTCAGATATCTGCGCAGCTGGGGCGGCGTGATGGACATGAGCATGGACGGCTCGCCGATCATCGACCGTACCCATATCGACAATCTCTACCTGAATGCTGGCTGGTGCTACGGCGGCTTCAAGGCAACACCCGCCTCCGGCTATTGCTACGCCCATCTGATCGCCCGCAACGAGCAACACGAGACGGCGCGCGAACTGCGTCTCGACCGTTTTCGGCGCGGCTATCAGATCGATGAAAAGGGCGTTGGCGCCCAGCCCAACCTGCATTGAGGACGTGATGCTATGGCAAGCCTGATTTCCTGCCCTCATTGCGGCATCCGTCCCAAGGAGGAATTCACCATCCGGGGCGATGCGAGCCTGACCCGGCCGGCAGCCGATGCCGGTGCAGACGCCTGGTACGACTACGTCTATCTGCGGGACAATCCGAGGGGATGGCACAAGGAGTACTGGCACCATTCCTCCGGCTGCCGGCGCTGGCTGATCGTCGAGCGCGACACCGTCACCCATGCCGTTCACACCGTCAGCGATGCCGCGCTTGCCAAGCTCGGAGGTGCGGCATGACGAGTTCGCGGCTTCCCGGCGGTGGGCGGATCGACCGATCGAGCACGCTGAACTTTACCTTCGATGGCAGACAACTGGCCGGCCATCCCGGCGATACGCTCGCCTCCGCCCTTCTTGCCAACGGCATCCAGCTCGTCGGCCGCAGCTTCAAGTATCACCGGCCGCGCGGCATCCTGACGGCGGGCGCGGCCGAGCCCAACGCGCTGGTCACGACGGGCACCGGCGGCCGCACGGAGGCCAATACGCGTGCCACGATGATCGAACTCCATGACGGGCTCATCGCCCGCAGCCAGAACCGCTGGCCTTCGCTCGGCTTCGACATTGGCGCCATCAACGGCTTGCTGTCGCCCTTCCTGAGCGCCGGCTTCTACTACAAGACCTTCATGTGGCCGGCCGCCCTTTGGGAAAAGCTCTACGAGCCGCTGATCCGCAAGGCCGCCGGCCTCGGCAAGGCTTCCTACGAACCGGATCCGGATTCCTACGAGAAATGCTGGGCTCACTGCGACCTGCTCGTCATCGGCGCGGGGCCTGCCGGCCTTGCAGCGGCGCTGACGGCAGGACGCGCTGGTGCCCGCGTCATCCTTGCCGACGAAGATTTCGCGCTCGGCGGCAGTCTGCTCCTCGAAAACGGCACCGGGCTGCAGGACATGCTCGACGAACTCGAGGGCCTGCCGAATGTCCGTCTCCTGCCACGCACCACGGCCGTCGGCTGGTACGACGACAATGTCTTCGGCGCCGTCGAGCGTGTGCAGAAACATGTGGCACTGCCCGATCCGCATCGGCCCATCGAGCGCCTCTGGCGTATCATCGCTAAACAGGCAATCCTCGCCTCGGGCGCCGAAGAGCGGCCGCTCGTCTTCGGCGGCAACGATATTCCAGGCGTGATGATGGCCGGCGCGATGCACAGCTATCTCGGCCGCCAGGCGGTGACGCCCGGCGCCCGCACTGTGATCTTCACCAGCAATGCGTCCGGCTATCGCACAGCGGCCGCGCTCGAAGCCGCCGGTGTCGATGTCGCCGCCATCGTCGACAGCCGCGATGCAACTGACAATGCCTGGTCCGGACGCGCCCGCGTGGTGAACGGCAGCCGCGTGCTCGACGCGCATGGCGGCAAACGCCTGCGCCATGTCACGATCGAGACCGCTTCGGCAACGCAGCACATCGAGGCGGACGCACTTGCCATGTCCGGTGGCTGGAGCCCGATCATCCAGCTTGCCTGCCATCGCGGCGCAAAGCCGGTCTGGTCGGAGGAAAGGGCAGCCTTCCTGGCGCCGGAACGCCAGCAGGGCCTGTCGATCGCCGGCTCCGCGGCCGGGCTCGGCTCGATGGAAGCCTGCCTCGGCGACGGCGCGGCCAAGGCCGTCGAGGCGCTGCAGGCGATCGGCTTCGTCAAGGTCGTGGCCGCCTTCGCGCCCGTCGAAGAAACCGAGGCAGCATCAAAGCCGCTCTGGTCCGTCAAGGGCGGAAAGGGCAAGGCCTTCGTCGACTATCAGAACGACGTACACCTCAAAGATCTCGGCCTTGCCGTTCGCGAGGGATATGGGCATGTCGAGCTTGCCAAACGCTATACGACCAGCGGCATGGCGACCGACCAGGGCAAGCTATCCAATATCAATGCGATCGGCATCCTGGCCGAGACCCGCGGCGTGTCGCCTGCCGAAGTCGGCACGACCACATTCCGTCCCTTCTATACGCCTGTCTCCTTCGGCGCGCTGACGGGCGGCTCGCGCGGCCGTCATTTCCAGCCGGTGCGCAGGTCACCGCTACATGGCTGGGCCAAGAAGAATGGCGCCGTCTTCGTCGAGACCGGGCTGTGGTACCGCTCCTCCTGGTTTCCACGTGCGGGGGAGACGAGTTGGCGCGAGAGCGTCGACCGCGAGGTGCTGAACATCCGGCAGAATGCCGGCATCTGCGACGTCTCCACCCTCGGCAAGATCGAGGTCTTCGGCAGGGATGCCGCTGCCTTCCTCGACCGCGTCTACTGCAACGGCTTTGCCAAGCTGCCGGTCGGCCGGGCGCGCTACGGCATCATGCTGCGCGAGGACGGCATGATCTACGACGACGGCACGACGAGCCGCTTCGCCGAGGACCATTTCTTCATGACGACGACGACGGCACTCGCCGCCGGCGTGCTGACCCATCTCGAATTCTGCGCCCAGACGCTCTGGCCGGAACTCGACGTCCGTTTCGCCTCCTCGACCGACCAATGGGCGCAGATGGCGGTCGCCGGCCCGAAATCGCGCGCGATCCTTTCCGAGATCGTCGACGAGGATATTTCCGATGCCGGCTTTCCCTTCATGAGCGCCCGCGTGGTCTCGCTCTTCGGCGGCTCGCTCGAAGGACGACTGTTCCGGATCTCCTTCTCCGGCGAACTCGCCTATGAACTCGCCGTGCCGGGCGGCTACGGCCAATGGGTCGCCGACCGGATCATGCAAGCGGGTGAAAAGCACGGCATCTGCCCCTATGGTGCCGAGGCGCTCGGGGTCATGCGCATCGAGAAGGGCCATGTCACCCATGCCGAGATCAACGGAACGGTTACGCCAGGCGATCTCGGCTTTGCCCGCATGGTTTCGGCCACCAAGCCCGACTTCATCGGCAAGGCGATGCTCACCCGCGAAGGTTTACAGGCCGAGGACCGCCCCCGTCTCGTCGGTGTCAAGCCGCTCGATCCAGCGACGAGCTTCCGCACCGGTTCCCATATCCTTGCCGAGCATGCGGCCGCGACCCTTGAAAACGACCAGGGCTATGTGACCTCGAGTGCCTTCTCCCCGAGTCTTGGCCATACGATCGGCCTTGCGCTCGTCAAGCGCGGGCCGGAGCGCATAGGCGAAAAGGTCTTGGTCTGGAATGGCCTGAGAAACGAATTCACCGACGCGATGCTCTGCAGTCCCGTCTTCATCGATCCCGACAACGAGAAGCTCCATGCCTGAACGTCCAGAACACAAGCCGGCCCTCGCTGGCAAGGCGACAGTTGAAGGCTCCGGCATCCGGCTGGAGCCGCTGCCGGAAGGCCACCTCCTGCATGTCATGGGCGCAATCGACGGTGATAGCCTCGCCAACGCGCTCTCTGCCGCTGGACTGGCAACGAGCGCTGCGCGCGCGGCCGGTTATCAGCAATGGTATATAACAGGCGAGGAAAGCCTGCCGCCCTCGCGTATCGCGCTCCTTGCTGATCATTTGCGCGGCAGAGGCTTCGTCTGCGATCAGAGCCATGGCCGCATCCGCATCGCTCTTTCCGGTCCCCGCGCTGCGGACCTGCTCACTCGGGGAACGGCGGTCGACCTCGATCCCGCCGCCTTCCCCGTCGGCCAATCGGCCGTCACACTTTTCGGATATGTCTCCGTCCAGTTGACGCGCACGCAGGCGACGCGCTTCGAGCTCACGGTGCTGCGCAGCTTTGCCGAAGATCTCTACGAGATGCTCGAACACGTCGCGGCGGCCTGAGCGCAGGCCCTGAGGTCACATAGACACACAAAAGCCAGGCCCATGGTCAAGAGCTCAAAACAACGAACATAACCTCAGCGCATCATAGACGGCGGCATGGATGTTGCGGCTGGAAACCGCGTCGCCGATCCGCACGAGGTCGAAACGCCCCTCGCTATTGCGCAGCGGCAGCGGTGGCCGACGATTGATCAGGGCGGAATAGTCCACCGCACCAAGATTTCGCGAAAGCGGCTTCAGCTCAAGATAGGGCCCGTCATTGGCAAGCGTGCCATGTTCGACAACGACCTGGGAGACGCGCCGCTCCCACTGTGCGCCGTCCGCAAAATCCGACCCGAGTACGGCGACAAGGGCATTACCGTCGCGCCGGACGGATTTGAGCCGCGTGTTGATGGTGATCCTGACGTTCCGTTCTGCGAAGGTACGGGCATAGGGCACGTGGTTCATGCCCCCCATATCGGGCGCGAAAAAACGTTCGGGCGACACAAGCTCGAGCTCCGCGCCGCTTCTGGCAATCACCTCAGCCGCCGACATGCCCGGATGTCCCCCATTGTCATCGAAGAGCAGTACTGTGTCGGCGATCCTGACGCCGCCGGCGAGGATTTCCCAGGAAGAGGTCACAAGCTCATCGCCTGCATCGAGTTCGGGCTGCTGTGCGATGCCGCCGGTCGCAATGACAACGAGATCGGGTTCAAGAGCAATGACGTCACTTGCCTCTGCGTAGACATCATAGTGCATGCAAACACCCAGCCGCTCCAGTTCCGCCAGCCGCCAGTCGATAATACCAATCATCTCCTTGCGTCGGGGATTGCGGATGAGCAGATTGACCTGTCCGCCGGCCTTTCCGGTCGCTTCCAGAACATTCACCTCATGACCACGCTCGGCAAGCACGCGGGCGGCCTCGAGACCGGCCGGTCCGGCACCGACCACGACCGCCTTGCGGCGGATCTCCGCCTTGGGGATCTCATGCGGGATTTCCCCTTCACGACCGGTCGCGGCATTGTGGATACAGAGTGCCTCGCCGCCTTCGTAGATACGGTCAAGACAATAGGTGGCGCCGACGCAGGGCCGGATGCGCGCCTCCTGGCCGCTCTCGATCTTGCGCACGATATGTGGGTCGGCAATATGGGCGCGCGTCATGCCGACCATGTCGAGCTTTCCCTCGGCGATCGCATGACGGGCTGTTGCCACGTCACCGATGCGCGCGGCATGAAAGACGGGGAACTTGGTTATCGCCCTCACTTCGCCGGCAAAATCGAGATGCGGGGCAGACGCCATGCCCTGGATCGGAATGACCTCGGTGAGCGCGACATCGCTGTCGATATGACCGCGAATGATGTTGAGAAAATCGATATCGCCGGATCGCGCGAATCGTGTGGCGATCTCTATGCCTTCCTCGCGTGACAGTCCCTTCTCCCAGTCCTCGTCGGCGACAAGGCGCATGCCGACGATGAAATCCGGCCCAACCGCCTCGCGAACCGCCCGCGTGACCATGACAGAAAAACGCATGCGATTGTCGAGCGAGCCGCCGAATTCGTCCTCGCGCCGATTGGTCGCCGGCGACCAGAAACCATCCAGCAAATGGCCGTAGGCCTCGATTTCGATACCGTCGAGGCCGGCTTCCTGCATGCGCTGCGCAGCGCTCGCATAATCTGCAACGATGCGTTCGATGTCCCAGTCTTCGGCCTCTTTCGGGAAAGCCCGGTGCGCCGGCTCACGGATCGGTGAGGCTGACAGCACCGGCAACCAGTCACCCTTGTTCCAGCCTGTGCGGCGGCCAAGATGCGTGAGCTGGATCATGACCGCCGCACCGAACTCATGACAGTCGTCGGCAAGCATCTTCAGCCAGGGCACGATCTCGTCGCGATAGGCATGGAGATTGCCGAAGGATGGCGGAGAGTCAGGCGAGACGACCGCCGATCCCGCCGTCATCGTCAGCGCAATACCGCCTCTCGCCTTTTCCCTGTGATAGAGCCGGTAGCGATCCGTCGGCATGCCGTTTTCCGAATAGGCCGGCTCGTGAGCGGTCGACATGATGCGGTTTTTCAGCGTCAGGTGCTTGAGTTGGAAAGGCTGCAGCAGGGGATCTCTAGAGGTCATATCCGCTCTCGTCGCTTGGGTGGGAGTGGCAATCGAACCGCTATTCTGGCCGATGCCGCAACGAATGACGATCCGGCCGACGCCGCATTCTAGCCGGCATGCGCCCGCCGGCTGCGGCTGAGGTCGATTGCGGTGTGCCAGAGCACGGCTCCAAGGATGACGGCACCCCCAAAGAAGGTGGCAACCGGCGGCTGTTCGGAAAACATGAGCCAGACCCAGAACGGGGTCAACACAATCTCCATTGTTCCGATCAGTGCGGCTTCGGCCGGCGGCATTCGCCTCGCCCCGGCCAGGAAAAGCACGAGCGCCAGCGAAAAATTGGTCGCGCCGAAGGCTGCCAGCACGATCCAGTTGTGAAGATCGAGCGAGCCGACCGAGCCGAAAGGGGCGAAGATGACGAGCGTCAGGAAGGCGCTGACAACAGTCGGCGGCAGGCTCGGCACCTCGGGATTGATGCGCGGAATGATGATGACGAGCGCGAAGGAAACCGTCATGCCGAGCGCCAGCAGGTCGCCGAGCCCGGTCCCGCCGCCGATCGACGAGGCAACGATGACCGCAACACCCAGAAGAGAAATGCCCCCGGCAATCAGCGTGCGTCGGGCGACCCCCTCTTTCAGGATAATCCATCCGAACAGGGCGGCGATGAAGGGCGCGGTCGAGTAGATCATCGTCACATTCGCAACGCTGGTCATATAGAGCGCCCCGATGAAGCAGCCCTGACTGACGGTCTGGCAGACAATCATCGCCAGACCGGACGGATGCAGGATCGAACGCCATTGCTTTCGCGAAATCCCGCCTTCGAGGAACAGGCAGGGGATCAGCAGGAACAGCCCGCCGAACAGCGAGCGCCAGGCAATAGCGGTCCAGACGTCGGTCGTCAGGAGCCGCGAGTAGACCCCGCTGGCGCTCCAGGCAAGCGTCGCCCCGATGACGAGAAGGATGCCCTTCTCGCGCTCGCCGGCACCCAGGTGCCTGGCCGGATTTTCAATCGTCACGCAGGTTATTCTCGAAGGAGGAAAGTCAAACGCCCCTCCTTTCTGCACCCACAGTTGACATAAGACAAACGAATAGTAGAGATGGATACCATCGATTTTTTCTATGGCTATCCATGCGCGAACCCATTGAGAGCGATCTACTTAGGACCTTCCTTGTCGTGGTCGAGACTGCCAATTTCTCGGGAGCCGCCCAGCGCGTCGGCAGGACGCAGTCTGCGATCAGCGCGGCAATCAAGAAGCTGGAGGAGACGATCGGCGAAACGCTGTTCGAGCGTGGCGCCCGAGGGGTCGTGCTTACGCGTCAGGGTGTCCAGCTTGTCCCCTATGCCCGGCGTGTCATTGATCTCCTGAGCGAGGCCGCAGCCACCATCCGCAGCAAGCCGCTCGGCGGTCCGGTTCGAATCGGCATCCCCGAGGAATACAGCCAGACGGTGCTGCCTGCCGCACTTGCTGCCTTTGCCGTGCGTCATCCCGCCGTCGAAGTCACGGTCTCCTGCGACTATACCGTCCGCAACATCGCCGCCCTCGAGCGCGACGAGCTCGATCTCGCCGTCGTTTTCGACTGGAGCGATCAAATGAGTGGCGAAGTGCTCTGCATCGACCCGACCGTCTGGGTGACATCGATCGTCCACCGGCTGCACGATATCGACCCGCTGCCGATCGCCACCTACAGGGACTCGAGCTGGTGTCGCGAGTTTGCATTGAAGTCGCTGCACCAGCTCGGACGCAATTACCGGGTCGCCTTCATTGCCGACACCAGTTCCGGGCTGAAGAACGCCGTGACGGCCGGTCTTGCCGTGACGACGCTGTCGCGCAGCAATATCCCGCCCGGCTGCCGCGAACTGACGACGGAGGACGGCTTCCCGCCGGTCGATTCCTCCAAGGTCGTTCTTCGTCGCAACACATTCCGGTCGAGCGAAGCGGTTCGCGAACTCGCCGACATGGTCCGCGACGCCTTCCAGCCTATGGCCGCGCCTCCGACGGCCTGACCGGACGCTTCAGCCGTCGCCTCGTTTCCGAAGGGCTTTCGGAATAGCTTGCCCTATAGCTTCGCGCGAAGGCGGAGGCCGAGTTGAAGCCGGTTGCGGCTGCAATGTCGGCGAAGGACGCCGTCGTCTCGATCACCCTGCGCCGCGCCGCGTTCAGTCTGAGGGCAAGATAGTGGATATGGGGCGGCGCAGCGATCGACGCCTGGAAGAGATCCTGCAGGTGCCGCGCGCTGATGCCGACCCTGCGTGCAAGCCGTGCCAGCACGATCGGCTGCTCGATATTTTCCTCCATCAGCCGCACGGCGTGGGCCACCCGTGGATCGTCCATGCGCAAGCCTGCCGATAGCGCCTCGTCGGCGTGAAAGGATGGCTGCTCGTAGCGGAACAGCCGGCTGACCTCAAGCGCCAGCGAATAGCTCTGACGCCGCCGAATGACCTCCAGCATCAGGTCCACGGTCGGCAACGAGCCTGATGTGGTCAGCCGCTTGCCGTCGATGACGAACCGGTCCTTGACGGCCGACACCTGCGGATAGGCGAGCGCGAAATCCTCGTAGTCCTCCCAATGGACGGTCGCCGACAAGCCGTCGAGCAGGCAGGCTTCGGCAAGCAGCCAGGTGCCGGATTCGATGCCGGCGATCATGGTCCGGTGGCGTGCCGCCTGCGATAGCTGCATTTTCAGGCCCGCCGTCGCGCTTTGCCGCCAGTTGTAGCTCGCCAGCACGAAGAGCGGCGTATCCGATGCCGTGGTCTGGAACGTTCCCTGCGTCGGTATGGCAATGTGGCTGGTTGTCGGCACCGCTTCTCCATCTGGCGTAAAGATGCGCCAGCGGTAGAGCTCGCTGCCGGAAATGCGGTTTGCTCCGCGCAGCGGTTCGATGACAGAGGCAATGAGGATGAGGTTGGTGTCCGGCAGGACAAGAAGATCGATGTCGAGCCGTTCCGTCGATCGCTCCAGCAAACTCCCCTCCCTGGTGTTCCGATAATGTATCGATCGATTCCGAAAATGCAAAGCATCCTCTCCCGTCCTGGCGCGTAATGCCCTCAAGACGAGGGAGAACAACAAACATGCCTCTTGCGATGAACCGCGATGTTTTCATCACCTGCGCCGTCACCGGTGCCGGCGATACGGTTTCGAAATCCAGCCACGTTCCCATTACTCCCAAGCAGATCGCGGATTCCGCGATCGACGCCGCCAAGGCTGGGGCGGCAGTCGTTCACTGCCATGTCCGCGATCCGGAAACGGGTGCCGCGAGCCGCCGCAACGACCTCTACAGGGAGGTCACCGACCGCATCCGTTCGGCAGACGTCGATGTGGTGCTGAACCTGACGGCCGGAATGGGTGGAGACCTGATTTTCGGCGACGTCGAAAGCCCCCTTCCCTTAAAGGCGAAGGGGACGGACATGGCAGGGGCAACCGAGCGCGTCAGCCATGTTGCAGAATGCCTTCCCGAAATCTGCACGCTCGACTGCGGCACGATGAACTTCAATCTCGGCGACTACGTCATGACCAACACGCCCGCCATGCTGCGGGCAATGGCGAAGAAAATGACCGATCTCGGTGTGCGCCCCGAGATAGAGGCCTTCGACACCGGCCATCTGTGGTTTGCAAAGCAGCTCGCCGAAGAGGGCCTGATCGAGGATCCGGTGCTCATCCAGCTCTGCATGGGCATTCCGTGGGGTGCCCCTGACGATCTCAACACCTTCATGGCAATGGTCAACAACGTCCCCGATAGCTGGACCTTCTCGGCCTTTTCGATCGGTCGCAACGCCATGGCCTATCCGGCTGCCGCGGTTCTGGCGGGCGGCAATGTCCGCGTTGGTCTGGAGGATAATCTCTATATCGGCAAGGGCGCCCTCGCCACCAATGCGCAACTCGTCGAAAAGGCCGTGCAGGTGGTCGAAGGCATGGGCGCGCGGATCATCGGTCCTGAGGACGTCCGCAAGAAACTGAATCTGAGGAAGCGCTGAGGGCGAAATGACAGGGATTACCAAAGCGGCCTGTATCGGCGGCGGCGTCATCGGCGGCGGATGGATTGCACGTTTTCTGCTTGCCGGCATTGATGTCAGCGTCTTCGATCCGCATCCGGAAGCAAGCCGTATCGTCGGCGAGGTCATTGCCAATGCGGAAAAAGCCTATGGGATGCTGACCGGCGCACCGCTGCCGCCACGCGGCCGGCTCACCTTCGAAAAGTCCCTGCAAGAGGCCGTCTCCGGTGCCGACTGGATCCAGGAAAGCGTGCCGGAACGGCTCGACCTGAAGCGCGGCGTCTTGAACGAGATCGATGCTGCCGCACGCCCGGATGCCCTGATCGGCTCGTCTACCTCGGGCTTGCTGCCGAGCGACCTGCAGCGTGACATGAAGCATCCCGAGCGTCTCTTCGTCGCCCATCCCTATAATCCCGTCTACCTGCTGCCGCTGGTGGAAATCGTCGGCGGCGAGAAAACCTCGAAAGCCACCATCGAGGCTGCGATGGAGCGTCTGGTCCCGATCGGCATGAAGGGCGTCCATATCGCCAAGGAGATCGAGGCCTTCGTCGGCGACCGGCTGCTCGAAGCGCTCTGGCGCGAAGCGCTCTGGCTCATCCATGACGATATCTGCACCGTCGAGACGCTCGACGACGTCATCCGCTATTCCTTCGGACTGCGCTGGGCGCAGATGGGCCTGTTCCAGACCTATCGCATCGCCGGCGGCGAGGCTGGCATGCGCCATTTCCTTGCCCAGTTCGGCCCGTGTCTCGCCTGGCCCTGGACAAAGCTTACCGACGTCGTCGATCTCGACGAAGCGCTGATCGAGAAGATCGGAAAACAGTCCGACGAACAGGCTGCCGGCCTTTCAATCCGCGCTCTGGAGCGCATCCGCGACGAAAACCTCGTCGGCATCCTGCAGGCGCTGAAGGCTGGAAACGACGGCAAGGGTTGGGGCGCTGGCGAATTGCTAAAGGATTTCGAACGTGCCCTTTGGGCCGCAGGCGGTGGGAAAACCGCTCCTGCCGATCCCACAGAGCCCCTGAAGCTCGTCGAGACGAAGGTGAGCCCCGCCTGGGTCGACTATAATGGCCATATGACGGAGCATCGCTACCTGCAGGTCTTTGGCGACACCTCCGACGCGCTCTTGCGCCTGATCGGGGTCGATCTTGCCTATGTCGAGGCCGGGCAGAGCTACTATACGGTCGAGACCCATATCCGCCATCTCGGCGAGGCAAAGCTCGGGCAGGCCATCCATTCGACCTGCCAGATCCTCGCAGTCGATGAGAAGCGGCTGCACCTCTTCCACACCATCTGCGACACCGAGAGCGGCGCCGTGCTCGCCACTGCCGAGCAGATGCTGCTGCATGTCGATACCGGGGCCGGCAAGGCGACCCCTGCGCCAGCCGCCGTGTTCGACAAGGCGAATGCTATTGCCGCGGCTCACTCAAAGCTGCCTCCCCCTGATGGGACCGGCCGCCATGTCGGCCAGAAACGATAAGGAGATCGTCATGGATTTCGGCCTCAGCGAAGAACAGGAAATGATCGTCGAGACGGTCCGCGGCTTCGTCGAAACCGAAATCTATCCGCATGAGAACGAAGTCGAGCGCACCGGCATCGTTCCGCCGGATCTCGCCGTTGAGATCCGGCGCAAATGCATCGACCTCGGCTTCTATGCCTGCAATTTCCCCGAAGAGGCCGGCGGCGCCGGCCTCGACCATGTCACCTTCACGCTGGTCGAGCGCGAGCTTGGCCGCGGCTCCATGGCGCTGACAGTCTTTTTCGGCCGTCCCTCGGGCATCCTGATGGCCTGCGAGGGCGAGCAGCGCGAACGTTATTTGCTTCCTGCCGTGCGCGGAGAAAAGATCGACGCGCTGGCGATCACCGAACCGGACGCCGGTTCCGACATGCGCGGCATGAAATGCACCGCTCGCAGCAACGGCAGCGATTTCGTCCTCAATGGCACCAAGCATTTCATTTCGCATGCCGATGCCGCCGATTTCATCATCGTCTTTGCCGCAACCGGCGAGGAGGAAACGCCAAAGGGCCTCAAGAAGAAGATCACCGCATTTCTGGTCGATCGCGGCACGCCGGGCTTCGAAATTCTCAAAGGCTATGATTCCGTCTCCCACCGCGGCTATCACAATTGCACCCTGAGCTTTGCCGACTGCCGTATTCCGCAGTCCCAGGTGCTTGGCGAACTGCATCGCGGTTTCGAGCTTGCCAACCAGTGGCTCTACGGCACGCGGCTGACGGTCGCCGCCACCTGCGTCGGCCGGGCGCGGCGCGTCTTCGACATGGCTTTGTCCTATGCCGCCGAGCGCAAGCAGTTCGGCAGGCCGATCGGCGCCAACCAGGGCGTCTCCTTCAAGCTTGCCGACATGATCACGGAGATCGACGCAGCCGACTGGCTGACGCTTTCGGCGGCATGGCGCCTGGATGCCGGCCTATCCTCCGATCGCGAAATCGCGTCGGCCAAGCTCTACGCCTCTGAAATGCTTGCCCGCGTCACGGATGAGGCGATCCAGATCTATGGCGGCATGGGCCTGATGGACGACCTGCCGCTCGCCCGGTTCTGGCGTGATGCACGCGTCGAGCGCATCTGGGACGGCACATCGGAGATCCAGCGCCATATCATCAGCCGCGATCTCCTGCGGCCTCTGGGAGCGTAGCCGATGACGTCGCGCCCGCTCGAGCGCCTGTTCAGACCACAAACGATCGCCGTCTTCGGCGGCCGCGAGGCGCGCCAGGTGATCGAACAGTGCGACCGGATGGGGTTTGCGGGTAAGATCTGGCCCGTTCATCCGACGCTCGATGAGGTCCTCGGGCGGCGGTGCTACAGAAACGTTTCCGAACTGCCCTCTCCGCCAGACGCGGCCTTCGTCGGCGTCAACAGGACATTGACCATCGAGATCGTTCGCAGCCTGTCGGCGGCTGGCGCCGGCGGCGCAGTCTGTTATGCCTCGGGCTTCAGCGAGGCCGTAGCGGAACTTGCCGATGGCGCCGACCTGCAACAGGCGCTGATTGCCGCCGCAGGCGACATGCCGATCCTCGGGCCGAACTGCTACGGCTTCATCAACGGCCTCGACGGCGCGTTGCTCTGGCCCGACCAGCACGGCATGACGCGCGTCGAACGCGGCGTGGCGATCCTGACCCAATCGTCGAATATAGCGCTCAACCTGACCATGCAGACGCGCGGCCTGCCGATCGCCTATGTCGTGACATCAGGCAACCAGGCGCAAACTTCGCTGTCCGACGTCGCCTGTGGCCTGCTTTCCGACCCGCGCGTGACGGCACTTGGCCTGCATGTCGAAGGCTTTGGAGATCCAGCCGCGCTCGAACGCCTCGCCGCCACCGCCCGCCTGACGAAAAAGCCTGTTGTCGTGCTGAAAGTCGGCCGGTCCGAACAGGCAAGACAGGCAACGCTTTCCCATACCGCATCGCTTGCCGGTGGCGATGCCCTGGCCGATGCAGTGCTTGCCCGCCTCGGCCTTGGCCGCGTCGAAACGCTGTCGACGCTGCTTGAAACGCTGAAGCTCCTGCATGTCGCCGGACCGCTGCCAGGCCCTTTGATCTCCTCGATGAGCTGTTCAGGCGGCGAGGCCTCGTTGATGGCGGATGCTGCAATCGGGCGCGCCGTCACGTTCCGGGACCTCGAACCAAGGCAATTGCCGCGTCTGAGACGCATCCTCGGCGACATGGTGGCGCTTTCAAATCCGCTCGACTACCACACGTTCGTGTGGGGCGATCTCGCGCGCCAGACAGAGGCTTTCACTGCCATGTTCGAGGGTGGCTACGCCCTTAATCTCGTCGTCCTCGATTTTCCCCGCACCGACCGGTGCAGTACAGCCGACTGGGTGACGACGGCGGATGCCGTCATTGCCGCGGCCTCTGCGACAGGCGCACTCGCCGGGATCCTGGCGACCTTGCCCGAGACCATGCCGGAGGCTATCGCCAGCCACCTGATCGCCGAGGGCGTCGTTCCCTTCTGCGGCATCGATGAAACCCTGATTGCCGCGGAAGTCGCAGCCGGCATCGGCCATGCCTGGCGCAAACCGCCTCCCCTTCCGCTTCTCAATGTGTGGTCCGTTGAAGGCGCGGTCGAAACGCTGACGGAGGCCGATGCCAAGGTGGAACTCAACCTCGCAGGCCTTCGGATACCCAAAGGCCTGATTGCGAGTACGCCCCTTCAGGCGGCAGATTGTGCTGAGCGGATCGGCTTTCCCGTTGTCCTGAAAGCGCTCGGCGTCGCGCACAAGACCGAAGCAGGAGCGGTCGTACTCAACCTGAAGGATGCCAGAGCCGTATCGGACGCCGCATCAAAGATGGCTGCGACGAGCGGTTTTCTGGTCGAGCAGATGATCGACCGTCCCGTCGCCGAGCTGATTGTCGGCGCCTCCCGCGACCCGGTTTTCGGATTGTCGCTGACGCTCGGCGCCGGCGGGATTTTCGTCGAATTGCTGGAAGATTCCGTCATTTTGCCGCTACCGACGACGAGATCGGATATTTCAGAGGCAATTTCACGCCTGAAGATCGCAAAGCTGATCGACGGCTATCGCGGACGCCCGAGAGGCGATCTCGAAGCGACCGTGACGGCTGTCGCACGGGCGGCAGATTATGTCGTAATGAATGCGGCACGGCTGGAGGAACTCGACATTAATCCATTGATGGTTCTTCCCGAAAGTCGCGGCGTTGCCGCAGTCGATGCCCTGATCCGGCGAAGGAGGTAGCATAGGTTGAGCGACCCCATTTGCACCCGACAGGTTGGCGCAGTGCTGGAAGTCATCATCGACCGGCCGAAGGCAAATGCCATCGACCTTGCCACCAGCCGCGCCATGGGACTGGTCTTCCGTGATTTCCGTGACGACCCTTCGCTGCGCGTGGCGATCATCTCCGGTGCGGGCGAGAAATTCTTCTGTGCCGGATGGGACCTGAAGGCTGCCGCAGCAGGCGACGCGGTCGACGGCGACTATGGTGTCGGCGGTTTCGGCGGGCTGCAGGAACTGCGCGATCTCAACAAGCCGGTCATCTGTGCTGTCAACGGCATCTGTTGCGGCGGCGGGCTGGAGATCGCGCTCTCCGCCGACCTGATCCTCGCAGCCGAACATGCGACCTTCGCCCTTCCGGAAATCCGCTCCGGCACGGTTGCTGATGCCGCCTCGGTGAAGCTGCCAAAGCGCATCCCCTATCATATCGCCATGGACATGCTTTTGACCGGCCGCTGGCTTGACGTCCAGGAGGCGCATCGCTGGGGTTTCGTCAACGAAATCCTGCCAGCGGACAAGCTGATGGAGCGGGCCTGGGATCTTGCCCGTCTGCTCGAAAGCGGACCGCCGCTCGTCTACGCGGCAATCAAGGAAATCGTGCGTGAATCGGAGGGTTCGACCTTCCAGACTGCCATGAACAAAATCACCAAACGGCAGTTTGCGACAGTCGACCGACTTTATTCGAGCGAGGACCAATTGGAAGGCGCACGGGCTTTCGCCGAGAAACGAACCCCTAACTGGAAAGGACGGTAACAAGGCGGCGGCAACCGCATCATCTTCCCGCAAGCGTGCGGGCACCACGAACGGAAGAGGAAACCGTTCGGGGATCATGCCCAAAAACCGAAGTCAACGCACCATAAGAAGGAGAAGGGGAATGAACGACTACACGAAATATCTCGCAAGCCGGGTGACCGCCGGTGGCCTCAGCCGCCGCGAATTCCTGGGACGCGCCATGGCAGCCGGCCTGACGCTTGCTGTTGCCGACAAGCTCTTTACCGAAAGTGCCGAGGCCGCCGAACCGAAGCGTGGCGGTCATCTGAAGCTTGGCCTGGAGGGTGGTGCAGCCACCGATTCGAAGGATCCGGCGAAGTTCCTGTCGCAGGTCATGTTCTGCATCGGCCGCTGCTGGGGCGACATGCTGGTCGAATCCGATCCGCTGACGGGTGCTGCCGTGCCGTCGCTTGCCGAATCCTGGGAGCCCTCGAAGGACGCCGCGACCTGGACCTTCAAGATCCGCAAGGGGGTCAAGTTCCACGATGGCAAGGAACTGACCATCGACGACGTCGTTGCGACGCTGAAGCGTCACACCGACGCGAAGTCGGAATCCGGCGCGCTCGGTGTTCTCGGTTCGATCAAGGAGATCAAGGCCGACGGCGGCAATCTCGTGCTGACGCTTTCCGAAGGCAATGCCGACATGCCGCTGCTGCTGTCGGACTACCATCTGGTCATCCAGCCGAATGGCGGCGTCGACGATCCGCTGGCCTCGATCGGCACCGGCCCTTACAAGATGACGAGCTTCGAGCCCGGCGTCCGCGCCACCTTCGAGAGGAACAAGGACGATTGGCGCACGGACCGGGGTTATGTCGATTCGATCGAAATCATCGGCATGAACGACGCCACCGCCCGCATCGCGGCACTGTCGTCCGGCCAGGTCCACTACATCAACCGCGTCGATCCGAAGACGGTCAATCTGCTGAAACGCGCTCCGAATGTCGAGATCCTCTCGACCGCCGGCCGCGGCCACTACGTCTTCATCATGCACTGCGATAAGGCGCCGTTCGACAACAACGACCTGCGCCTGGCGCTCAAATACGCCATGGACCGCGAGACCATGGTGGAGAAGATCCTCGGCGGTTACGGCAAGGTCGGCAACGACTTCCCGATCAACAGCACCTATGCGCTTTTCCCCGAGGGCATCGAGCAGCGCGTCTACGATCCCGACAAGGCGGCCTTCCACTACAAGAAATCAGGCCATAGCGGTTCGGTCCTTCTGCGTACCTCCGAAGTCGCCTTCCCCGGCGGGGTCGACGCGGCCGTCCTCTATCAGGAAAGCTGCAAGAAGGCCGGCATCGAGATCGAAGTCAAGCGCGAGCCGGGCGACGGTTACTGGACCAATGTCTGGAATGTTCAGCCCTTCTCGACCTCCTATTGGGGCGGGCGTCCGACGCAGGACCAGATGTATTCCACCGCCTATCTCTCGACGGCGGACTGGAACGACACCCGCTTCAAGCGCCCCGACTTCGACAAGCTGCTGCTGCAGGCCCGCTCCGAACTTGATGAAGCCAAGCGCAAGGACATGTATCGCACCATGGCGATGACGGTGCGCGACGAGGGCGGCGTGATCCTGCCGATGTTCAACGACTTCGTGAACGCCTCCACCAAACAGGTGAAGGGTTATGTCCACGACATCGGCAACGACATGTCGAACGGCTACGTCGCAACGCGCGTCTGGCTGGACGCCTGATGGCAAGGGGGCGCATGCCCCTCCGATCTTCAACGAAGCCGGGACCGTGGGATGAAAACCCGCGGTCCTCCCGACGTTTTAGCGCGAGGTCCTCGCCATGACCAATCCTGCCCCAAGCAATATCTTGCCCGGCCTCAGGTTCCGGCAGCGTTTTCCGCTACTTGCCCTCATCCTCGAGCGCTTCATGCTCAGCCTCGTCCTGCTTTTTGCCGTTTCCATCCTGATCTTCGGCGGCCTGGAAGCCCTGCCCGGCGATTTCGCCACCACCTATCTCGGCCAGTCGGCGACACCGCAGGCCGTTGCCAATATTCGCCAGGACCTCGGATTGAACCGCCCGGTCACGACGCGTTACGTCGAATGGTTCGGCAACGCCGTTCAGGGTGATTTCGGCACTTCCTGGGCCAGCAAGAATTCGGTGAGCGAACAGATCGGCAAACGCCTCGGCAATTCGCTTTTTCTGGCCGGTTTCGCAGCGGTGATATCAGTGCCGCTCGCCATCGGCCTCGGCATGGTCTCGGTGCACTTCCGGGGCCGCCTGCCTGACAAGATCATCAACGTCATCTCGCTTGCCGCGATCTCGCTGCCGGAGTTCTTCATCGGCTACCTGCTGATCCTGTTCTTCGCCGTGAAGTTCGGCATGGCCACGTTTCCAGCGACGGTCTACGATAGCATGGGCTTCGTCGAGCGATTGAAGGCGATCGCGCTGCCGACGGCGACCCTCGTGCTCGTCGTGCTCGCTCACATGATGCGCATGACGCGGGCTGCGATCCTCTCCGTCATGTCCTCGGCCTATATGGAGACCGCTGCGCTGAAGGGCCTTAGCGCCTTCCGCGCGATCGTCAAGCATGCCGCCCCTAATGCGCTCGCGCCGATCATCAACGTCGTCGCATTGAACCTCGCCTATCTCGTCGTCGGCGTCGTCGTTGTCGAAGTGGTCTTCGTCTATCCCGGCATGGGGCAATATATGGTCGATGCAGTCACCGTGCGCGACATGCCGGTCGTGCAGGCTTGCGGCCTGATCTTCGCCGCGGTCTACATCTTCCTCAACATGATGGCCGATATTCTCGCCATCATCGCCAATCCCAGGCTGAGGCATCCAAGATGAGATTGCGAGACATCCCCATCACCGCCTGGATCGGCATGTTTGGCATCGCCATTGCCTTCGTCTTCGCGATCTTCGCACCCTGGATCGCCCCCTATGGCGAGACGCAGGTCGTCGGCGACGTCTGGCAGTTGCCTGATGATCAATATGTCTTCGGCCTCGATAATCTCGGCCGCGACATTCTCTCGCGCCTGATCTACGGCGCGCGCACGACGCTGCTGGTCTCATCCTCCGCCACCGTCATCTCCTTCTCGCTCGGCGTCATCTTAAGCTTCACCGCCGCCGTCTCGCGCGGCCTCATCGACACCGTCCTGTCGCGCTTCAACGATCTGATGATGTCGATCCCGACGCTGATCTTCGCGCTCGTGGTGCTTGCTGTCCTGCCGCAGAACATCATCGTCCTGATCCTCGTCATGGCGATCCTCGATTCCACCCGCGTCTATCGTCTCGGACGTGCCGTGGCGCTCGATGTTGCGGTCATGGAATTCGTCGAGGCGGCGAAGCTCCGCGGCGAAGGAAAGGTCTGGATCATCTTCCGGGAGATCCTGCCGAACACGCTGTCGCCGCTGCTTGCCGAGTTCGGCCTGCGCTTCGCCTTCTCGATCCTGTTCCTTTCGACATTGTCCTTCCTTGGCCTCGGCATCCAGCCGCCATCGGCGGACTGGGGCGGAATGGTCAAGGACAATAAGGACGGCATTATCTTCGGCATCTCCGCAGCGCTGGTGCCGGGCACGGCGATCRCCGTGCTTGCCGTCTGTGTCAACCTCGTCGTCGACTGGCTCTTAAAACGCACATCCAGCCTCAAGGGAGGGCGCGGCGATGCCTGAGCTTCTTTCCGTTCGCAATCTGAAGATCGAAGCCACCAGCTACCCGCCCGGCGAAGCACCAAAGCGCGTGACGATCGTCGATGGGGTTTCCTTCGACCTGCAGAAGGGCAAGGTTCTCGGCCTTATCGGGGAATCGGGCGCCGGCAAGTCGACGATCGGCCTTTCCGCACTTGCCTATGGCAGGGGCGGAGCCGAAATCACCGGCGGCGAGGTGGTGCTCGACGGCGCCAATATCCTGGCGCTCGGCAAGAACGGCATCCGTCAAATCCGCGGCGCGCGGGTCTGCTACGTCGCGCAGTCGGCCGCCGCTGCTTTCAATCCTGCGCATCGGCTCGGCGATCAGGTGGTCGAAGCTTCGATCAAACATGGATTGATGAGCAAGGACGAGGCGCGCAAGCGCGCGCTTTATCTGTTCGGCGTTCTCGGCCTGCCCAATCCCGAAAGCTTTGGCGAGCGCTTTCCCCACCAGGTCTCGGGCGGCCAGCTGCAGCGCGCCATGACGGCGATGGCGCTCTGCTCCAACCCCGAACTGATCGTCTTCGACGAACCGACCACGGCACTTGACGTCACCACCCAGATCGACGTCTTGGCAGCGATCAAGCACGCCATCGAGGAGACCCATACGGCCGCTCTCTACATCACCCACGACCTTGCCGTCGTCGCCCAGATTTCCGACGACATCATGGTGCTGCGCCATGGCCGGACAGTGGAATATGGCAGTGTTCAGCAGATCATCGAAGAGCCGCGGGAGGATTATACCCGCGCCCTCGTCAATGTCCGGCAGAGCTTGCGACAGGAAGCAACCGACCAGTCCGACGCTTTATTGAAGGTCGAAAACGTCAGTGCCGAATATTCCAATGGCTTCAAGGTCCTGAACGATGTCAGCCTGCATGTGCCGAGGGGACAGACACTAGCGATCGTCGGTGAATCGGGCTCGGGAAAATCGACGCTCGCCCGCGCCATAACCGGGCTCTTGGCACCTAGCGCCGGGACGATCTCCTTTGCCGGCAAGCCGTTGACCGCCGACGTCAGGCACCGCCCACGCGACGATCTGCGCCGCATCCAGCTCATCTACCAGATGGCCGACACGGCGATGAACCCACGCCAGACCGTGCGCGACATCATCGGTCGGCCGCTGACCTTCTACTACGGCCTCAGGGGATCCACGAAAACGAACCGCGTGAAGGAATTGCTCGACCAGATCGAGATGGGCAACGGATTCCTGAACCGCTACCCGGCAGAACTCTCGGGCGGCCAGAAGCAGCGCGTCGCGATTGCCCGCGCGCTGGCCGCAAAACCCGAGCTCATCCTCTGCGACGAGCCGACCTCGGCCCTCGACCCGCTGGTGGCAGAAGGCATCCTGAAGCTGCTGCTGCGCCTGCAGGAAGAGGAAAAACTCTCCTATATCTTCATCACCCATGACATCGCCATCGTGCGGGCCATTGCCGACAGTGTCGCGGTCATGCATCGCGGCAGGCTCGTGCGCTTCGGCCCGAAGTCGAAGGCGCTCTCGCCGCCCTTCGACGACTACACCGACCTGCTCCTGAAATCCGTCCCGGAAATGGAGATCGGCTGGCTGGAAAAGGTGTTGACCACCCGCCGGATGGAAAGTGCCGGAAACTGAACCATCATGGCGGCCGATTGCGTTCAGCCGCCTGAAAGATTGCTTCCAAGGAGAACCATGAGCCAACGCTCCTTCATGACGATCGAAAACCAGTGGATCACGCTCGGTGACGGAACACGCCTTGCCGCACGCATCTGGATGCCCGACGGTGCGGACGCCGATCCGGTGCCGGCCGTCTTCGAATTCCTGCCCTATCGCAAGCGCGATGGAACGAGCCTGCGCGATGAGTCGACCTATCCGGTCTTTGCYGCCGCCGGCATTGCCGGGGTGCGTGTCGACATCCGCGGCTCGGGCGAATCCGAAGGCGTGATCGATGGCGAATATACCGAACTTGAGCTTGCCAATGCCTGCGAACTGATCGCCTGGATCGCCGCCCAGCCCTGGTGCAACGGCTCGGTCGGCATGATGGGCATTTCCTGGGGCGGGTTCAACAGCCTGCAGGTCGCRGCCCTTCGACCCCCGGCATTGAAGGCCGTCATCTCGATCGCCTCCACCGTCGACCGCTACAATGACGACATCCATTACAAGAACGGCTGTCACCTTTCCGCACAGCTCTCCTGGGCCGCGACCATGCTCGGCTACCAGTCTCGCCCGCCCGATCCTGCGATCGCCGGTGATCGCTGGAAGGACATGTGGCTGGAGCGGCTGGAAAACGAGCCCTTCTTCATGGAGGAGTGGCTTAGCCACCAGCGACGCGACGCGTTCTGGAAACACGGTTCGATCTGCGAGGATTTCTCAGGCGTCGAGATCCCGGCGCTGGTGATTGCCGGCTGGGCCGACGGCTATCGCAATACGCCGCTGAAGGCGATCGCGGGGCTTGGGACAGGAGCTAAGGCGCTGATTGGTCCCTGGGTTCACAAATATCCGCATTTCGCCTTTCCAAAGCCGCGCGCCGATTTCCATGGCGAAGCGATCGCCTGGTGGAACCGCTGGCTGC
>NZ_JBFTPM010000038.1:0-31113 GCF_056398505.1 Rhizobium sp. 01T437 | reverse complement strand
GCCGCAACGCCGATATTCTGGTGGCCGCCGTCGGTCGTCCGGAAATGGTCAGGGCCGATTGGGTCAAGCCCGGTGCCACCGTCATCGACGTCGGCATCAACCGCATCGCGGCACCCGAGCGCGGCGAGGGCAAGACCCGCCTCGTCGGCGACGTTGCCTTTGCGGAGGTTTCTCCGGTTGCCGCCGTCATCACCCCGGTGCCGGGTGGCGTCGGCCCGATGACGATCGCCATGCTGATGGCCAATACCGTGATTGCCGCCCATCGCTCGGCAGGGCTGACGCCGCCGATATTCTAACGAAAGTGCCGTTGGGACAGCCGACAAAAATCACCGGGATCGGCTTGCCACAGCGTGAAAGACGAATATAGTCAGGAAATAAATATTCCGTAGAGGAAATAAGAGGGAACGGAAATGGCATTATCTTGGCGTTTCTCCGCCTTGGCGGATCGGCATCGCGCTCTGGGATCGAAGCTCGAGGACTGGAGCGGCATGGGAACCGCCTGGACCTACGACAAGAACATGTCAGACGAGCATGTCGCGGTCCGCACCAAGGCTGGCATCATGGATGTCTCGGGCCTGAAGAAGGTGCATCTTGTCGGCCCGCATGCGATCGCCGTGCTCGACTATATCACCACCCGCGACATGACGAAGATCTATCCCGGCCGCTCGGTCTATGCGGCCATGTTGAACGATCGCGGCCACTTCACCGACGATTGCATCGTCTATCGCACCGGCCCGAATTCCTGGATGCTGGTACACGGCTCCGGCTCCGGCCATGAGGAACTCGTCAAGCAGGCGGCGGGCCGAAACTGCGCCGTGCTCTTCGACGACGACCTGCACGACCTGTCGCTGCAGGGCCCGATCGCGGTCGATTACCTCGCCAAATATGTGCCCTGCATCCGCGACCTCAAATATTTCCATCACATGCAGACGACGCTGTTCGGCGCGCCGGTGATGATCTCGCGCACCGGCTATACCGGCGAGCGCGGCTACGAAATCTTCGTGCGCGGCCAGGACGCCGTCATGGTCTGGGACCGTATCGTCTTGGAAGGCAAGGAGATGGGCATCATCCCCTGCTGCTTCTCCGTTCTCGACATGCTGCGCGTCGAGAGCTACCTGCTCTTCTATCCCTACGACAATTCGCAGATGTATCCCTTTGCCGACCAGCCGCCCGGCGACAGCCTGTGGGAACTCGGCCTCGATTTCACGGTCAGCCCCGCCAAGACCAGCTTCCGTGGCGCTGAAGAACATGCGCGGCTAAAGGGCAAGGAACGCTTCAAGATCTTCGGCATGCTGATCGACGCGGACGGTCCGGCCGATCTCGGCGACGAGGTCTTTGCCGACGGCAAGAAAGTCGGCGTCATCACCTGCCCGAGCTATTCGTCGCTGACGAAGAAATCCATGGCGATTGCCCGTCTCGACGTTGACAAGGCAGTGCACGGGGCGAAACTCGAAGTACGCGGCAAGACTGTCAAGGCGAGCGCCGCCGCCCATACGCTCCCCTTCGACGATCCGGAGAAGAAGAAGAGGACTGCCGTAGGTTAAGGAGCACGCGAATGCTCGTTGCAGGCATCAAGAGCCGACCAGTCTACAAGGGCCTGACCATCCAGCCGCATGCCCGGCGGCACATTTTCGCGCTCGAAGGGGAGGGCGCCAAGGCTCTCCTCGGCCAGCAGCCGGCGCTTGACGAGGCAGCCCTTTCCCGCAGCGAGATCCTCTATGTCGCCCGTGGCTCTCAAGGGTCCGGCCTGGACGAGGCGCTGCGCCATCTCGGCGCCGACATGTTCTTCACGGCCCCGACGATCGCAACGCTGCTTTTTCGATTGAAGGGTTCGCTGGCCGCGGCCCATATGGGCACGCGGCTTTATATATCGGGCACGGAAGGCTTCATCGGCCAGGCGATGCTCGTGGCGCTCGAATACGGCATGGACCATGCCTCCATCATCACCGAGCATCGCGGCTCGCTGGCCAGGCGCGTACAATGCGTCCATTGCAAGGGCATCACCGACGACGTCACCGCCAGCCCTTTTGCCTGCAGCCACTGCGGGCTGACGCTTCTAGTGCGTGACCATTATTCGCGCCGGCTCGCCGCCTTCCAGGGCGTCAATATCGATGCGGAAGAGCCAGGCAGCGCGCCCAATCCGGAGGAGTTGTTCCTTTGAGCGGTGGTACAGAAATTCCCGTCCGCGTGGTGCGGATCACCTCGATCGCCGAGCGCGTCAAGCGCTTCCGCTTCGAGCGGCTGGACGGCAAGCCGATGCCTTATTTCTCCGGCGGCGCCCATGTCATCGTCTCGATGAACGATGGCGGCCATATGCGCCGCAACGCCTATTCGCTGATGTCGCCGCCGCATGATTGCGCCGCCTATGAGATCAGCGTGCTGCACGTCGAGGATTCGCGCGGCGGCTCCACCTTCATGCATGAGAAGGTCAGCGAAGGCGACGAGCTGAAGGTCAGCTATCCCGTCAACCTGTTCCAACCGGATTGGCGCGGGCGCAAGCATCTTCTGATTGCCGGCGGCATCGGCATTACGCCCTTCATTGCGATGATGGAGCAGTTTTCCCGCGAAGGCGCCAATTTCGAACTGCATTACGCCATCCGCACCCGGGACCGCGGCGCCTACTGGCGGGAACTGCTGGAGCGCTACGGTCCGCATCACATCAAGATCTATTGCGACTCCGAAGGCGGCGCCATTCCTCTGACACGGCTGCTCGACAGCCAGCCGCTCGGCACGCATCTTTATGTCTGCGGCCCCACAGGCATGATCGACGGCGTGCTGAAGACGGGGCTGAATGCCGGCTGGCCGGAACAGAACCTGCATTCGGAACGGTTCCTGTCGTCGCTGCCCGGTAAGCCCTTCGCGATCGAGCTCATCCGTTCCGGCAAGACCGTGAAGGTCGGCCATCACGAAAGCATGCTGGAGGCGATCGAGGCGGCGGGCGTCGACGCGCCCTTCCTCTGTCGCGGCGGGGCCTGCGGTCAATGCGAGACCGGAGTCGTCACCTGCGACGGCAAGCTGCTGCACAATGACGTCTATCTGACGAGCGAAGAAAAAGCATCCGGCCGCAAGGTGATGATCTGTGTTTCCCGCTTCGAGGGAAACACGCTGCATCTCGATCTTTGACGGTAAAAAGGAGACCGGACATGGCAATCGCCTTCAAGCAGGAAACGTTCCGGGACGATTTCAGCTATCGGAACAGCCCCGGGAACATCCGTCGCTTCCCGTTTCCCTTCGACCGCGACGAATATATGTATTCCGTCAACATGGAGCCGCATGTGCGCGGCCGGGCGGACACCGTTTACGAAAACCTGATCGACGTCGACGAGCACTATGTCGCCGAGATGCGCGATCGCGCGCTGGTGTTGAAGGAAGACCCGCTGCGCTATCAGGCTCTGCCGCACATGATGAGCGCGCAGTGGGACACGCTCGAACTTTTGATGGAAGAGCAGGCGGCGGGTTATCCCGACCACTTCACGCTGATCCGCAACGGCGACCAATGGCGCTGGATGAACCGCCCGCTCGGCATCGACGACAGCTTCACCTTCGGCGATGCCTCGACGCTGCCCTGCGAGCCCTTCGAATATATCACCCGCCAGGCCCAGGGCGATTTCTGCATCGTCGATCAGCGCGACGGCAATCTCTGGATGGATGCCGGCATGGTGACGACGCAGGCCGACTGGTCGCTCGATTTCGACATCGGCATGAACTTCATGGAATGGCACGGGCCGGTGCCGCTCGCCCACCAGATCGGCGTCTTCGACCGGGCTTTGAAATTCCTTCTGAACCTGCAGCAGGGCAAGCCGACACGGCGCTTCAACTGGACGATGACGATCAATCCGCGGCTCGACACCAGCCCGGAGAATTATCACAAATGGGGTCCCGACCGCACGACGGTGACTCCTGACAATGTCGGCGAGAAGGTGCATCTGCGCGTCGAGCTGCAGAGCCTGTGGCGCCTGCCGCGCTCGAACGCCATCCTCTTCGTCATCCGCTGCTACCTGATGAACATGGAAGAGCTCGTCACCGTGCCGAAATGGGCGCGGCGCTTCCCGCGCGTGCTGAAGACGCTGCCGCCAGAGCTCATCGACTACAAGGGCCTCACCCGCTTCCGCGAGACCACGATCGACTGGCTTTCCAACTACGACGATGGGGCGCCGACCAGCCCCGGCATCTATCCGGACTGAGGCGCAGCGATGCGCACCAGCGCCGTGCGTCTTCTCAGACGCGCAAACTAAGCAATGACATATAATCAAGAGGGGAATGCTTCATGACAAGAGTTGCCGTCATCGGTGCCGGTCCTTCCGGGTTGGCGCAGTTGCGCGCCTTTCAGTCGGTCGCGCAAAAGGGTGCGGAGATCCCGGAGATCGTCTGCTTCGAAAAGCAGTCCGACTGGGGCGGGCTCTGGAACTATACCTGGCGCACCGGGCTCGACGAATACGGCGAGCCGGTTCACGGCAGCATGTATCGTTACCTCTGGTCGAACGGCCCGAAGGAATGCCTCGAATTCGCCGATTATTCCTTCGAGGAGCATTTCGGCAAGCCGATCGCCTCCTATCCGCCGCGCGCCGTGCTGTGGGACTACATCAAGGGCCGCGTCGAGAAGGCGAACGTCCGCCACTGGGTACGTTTCAGCACGCCGGTGCGCATGGTCCGCTTCGATGATGACACGAAGAAATTCACGGTGACGGCGCATAACCGCGTCGTAGATCAGATGTACGACGAGGAATTCGACTATGTCGTGGTGGCGAGCGGTCACTTCTCGACACCGAACGTGCCTTATTTCGAGGGCGTGAAAACCTTCAACGGCCGCGTCCTGCATGCCCACGACTTCCGCGATGCGCTGGAATTCAAGGGCAAGGATATCCTCATCGTCGGCCGTAGCTACTCGGCCGAGGATATCGGCTCGCAATGCTGGAAATACGGCGCCAAGTCGGTCACCACGAGCTATCGGTCGAAGCCGATGGGGTTCAATTGGCCGGATAATTTCGAAGAACGGCCGCTGCTCACCAGGCTTGAAAACCGCACCGCCCATTTCCTCGACGGTTCAACGAAGGAAGTGGATGCGCTGATCCTGTGCACGGGATACCAGCATCATTTCCCCTTTCTGCCTGACGAATTGAGGCTCAAGACCGCCAACCGCCTCTGGGCCGACCATCTCTACAAGGGCGTGATCTTCGACAAGAACCCGCAGCTTTTCTATATCGGCATGCAGGACCAGTTCTACACCTTCAACATGTTCGACGTGCAGGCCTGGTGGGCGCGCGACGTCATGATGGGCCGCATCAAATTGCCGCCGGAAGAGGAACTGAAGGCGAATTTCGACATGTGGCGAGCCCGCGAGGAGACGCTCGAAGATGCCGAGCAGATGATCTGGTACCAGGGCGACTACGTGAAGGAACTGCTCGCCGAAACCGACTATCCGAGCTTCGACATCGAGGGGACCAACAAGACCTTCATGGAGTGGGAGCACCACAAGGCGGAAAACATCATGGGCTTCCGCGATCATGCCTATCGTTCGCTGATGACCGGCAACATGTCGCCGACGCACCACACCCCCTGGGTCAAGGCGCTCGACGATTCCATGGAGGAATATCTGCGCAACTGATTTCTCCCAGGCTCCCGCGTAACCGAGAAAGGGTCGTCCGTCGCGGCCCTTTCCGGCGTGTTTGAAATGAGACGAAGCAAACCCGATCTGCAACTCATTTTCTCAAGGCGTGGTCTTCATGGATTTTCAGAGCAGTGTTCTTGGCCGCATGAGCGGTTTTCTCTATCGCTGCCGTGCGGATGAAAACTACACGATGCTGGAGATGACCGATGGCATCGAACGCATCTTCGGCTATCCGGCCGAAGAGATTATCGGCAACAGCACACGCACCTTCACCTCGATCATGTGCGAGGAGGACGTGCCGCTGATGGATGAGGTCGTCGGCATCGCGCTGGAAAGCCGCACCGACTGGACGATGGAATATCGTATCCGCCACCATGCCGGATATTATGTCTGGGTGACGGAGACGGGCGGAGGAGTCTGGAACGAAAACGGCGAGCTGCTCTATCTCGAGGGCAGCATTATCAACATCGAGTCGCTCTACCGGCGCATCGACGAGCAGACCGCCGACATGCGCATCACCGCCTCGAAGACCAACGAGATCCTGCAATCGCTGCGCTATCTGAAGCTGCTCGCCGTCAATGCCGGCATCGAGGCGGCAAGGGCGGGGACGGCGGGTTCCGGCTTCGCCGTGCTCGCCGCTGAGATGCGTCAGCTCGCCAATTCCTCCGAAGAGGCCGCAAGGGCAATCACCAACGCCCAGCGCAAGGCGGAATAAAGGTTTTTACGAACGCGGCCGGGTCTTCTGCGGATCGTAGTGCGACAGTGGCACCACGATCGCCGGCAGGCGCTTCTGCTGGCCGTCGAGCTTGCCGATCTCAACCTCAGTGCCGACGGCGGCATGAGTGACGTTGACGCGGGCGAGCGCAATCGTCTTGCCGAGGATCGGAGAGCGCGTGGCGCTCGTGATAACGCCGACCTGGGCGCGGCCAATATGGACGCAATCGCCGTGGCTGACCGCGTCGTTCGCCTGCACGTCGAGCCCGACCATCAGGTGACGCGGATGCTCCTTGCGACGCAGGAGCGCCTCGCGGCCGATGAAATCGTCCTGCTTGGACTTGAGCGGCACGGTGAAGCCGATGCCGGCCTCGAAGGGATCGGTCTGGTCGTCGAATTCGTGATGGGCGAAGACGAGGCCTGCCTCGATGCGGACCATGTCGAGTGCTTCCAGTCCCATCGGCTTCAACCCATGGGGTTCGCCGGCCTTCCAGACGGCATCGAAGACGGTCAGCGCATCCTTTGGATGACAGAAGATCTCGTAACCGAGTTCGCCGGTATAGCCGGTACGCGAGACGACAACCGGGGCGCCCTCAAAGCCGCCGATGCGGCCGACCGTGAAACGGAACCATTCGAGCTCGCCGATATCAGGCTGGCGTGGCGCCGTCCAGATGATCTCCTTGAGGATGTCGCGGCTCTTTGGTCCCTRCAGGGCGATATTGTGCATCTGGTCGGTCGAGGAGCGTACCCAGGCCTTGAAGCCTTTCTTCTCGGCCTGTTCGCGCAGCCATATGCCGCTGTAGTCGTCGCCGCCGATCCAGCGGAAATTCTTGTCGCCGAGGCGGAAGAGCGTGCCGTCGTCGATCATGCCGCCGTGCTCGTAACACATGGCGGAATAGACAACCTGCCCGGTCGACAGCTTGCGCACGTCGCGCGTCAGGCAATATTGCAGCAGTTCCTCGGCATCCGGGCCTGTGACTTCGAATTTGCGCAACGGCGACAGGTCGATGACGGCGGCCTTCTCGCGGCAGGCCCAATATTCCTCGACCGGACCTGCCGAGGAAAACCGGTTTGGCAGCCAGTAGCCGCGATATTCGGTGTAATCCCGCGTCAGTGCGGAGAGGCGGGGGTGGAAGGCGGTTTCCCGCGTCAGTTCTGCGTCGGCGTCAGGGGTCATGCGATAGGCTACCGCTCTTGAGAATTTTTCTTTTCCGGAGAAGGTGCGCACGTGGATATCGGTCGGATCCCAGCCGTTGGCCGCATCGATATCGTCGGGGCAGGAGGAGGAGACGCAGACGAGATCGGTCAGCGCCCGCATCAGCACATAATCGCCCGGCCGCGACCATGGCTCGTCGAGATAGAGTTGGTTGTTGTGGTCGATATTCGTATTGTAGAAATAGTTGAGCGCCTCCCAGCCTTTCCGTCCGGGTATGCCGTAGGGCGCCAGCACCGCATTGAAATTGTCGGTGCAATTGACATGGCCGGGATAGCCCATGTCGTCATAGTAGCGCGAATTGCAGGCGGTCGCGAAGGCGTCATGGCGGCCGACCGTGTCCTGGACGACCTCCACCAACGGCTCGAAATCGCGGTCGAAAGCCTTGGACGGCAGGCCGGGGGCAGGATAGCTGCGGCCGAGCAGGGTGCGTGTGACGGTGGAATCGAGCGCAAGATCAAGGCCCTTGTCGACCTTGCGGGCGGCAAAGGCCTGGAAATCGGTGCATTGCCGGCCGTAGACATCGATGATCTGGATGAACTCTCCGGCACGGACGAAATAGGCCGAGGCGGTCGCCGCCTTGATGCGGATGTCCTCAATCGGATCTGCCATCGGCTCGGGGAGGGCCGCGGCATAGTCGCGGATCAGCCTGCTGCGCCTGACGCGGATCTCAATCGGCGTTGCCGTGTCCTGCGCGTCAGGCGACATCGCCGTTGCCGGTGCGGCGGCAATCAGCAGACCCTTCATCGTGATCGCAAACTCCGCCCTGCTGCCGGGAGTGGAGGCTTCGCTGAAGATGCGGATCGCACCTGCCGTGGCGAGATCGGCACCGCGTCGCTCAAGCGCCGTGCGGGTCCGGGTGGCGCCTTCATCACCCGAAGAGAGAATGGCCTTTAGTCCTTCGGCCGAGCCGGTGAAGGCTGCGCCGAGGCCGGCCGATTGAAACCGGCCGTTTTCGTCGAGGAAGGAAAGCTCGCACGCTTGTCCGCCTTCGCTGTCGATCAGGGTGACGTGGTCGCCTGCCTCAACGCGAACAACAAGGGATCCACCGCCCTTGCAGCGGTAACGCTCAACACCCTCGGGTAGCGCGGGGATACCGGGATAGCGGATGATGCTTGCCGATACCGGTCGCACCCCTGACATCCCGGGATGGAGATCTCGCATGTGGTCCTCATGGGATTAATGTGCTCTCCGGCACGCAAATCATGCTGACAAAATGCCGCCCGAAAGTAAAGGGATGTTGACTAAAAAGAAAATATCTTCACTATGCATAAAGGGTCGAGACTCGGAAATCCGCTCGGGAGCGCGGATCGAGAAAATGCCGGGCAGCCCATGCAATGCCACGGGAGGCGCGTTCAGGGAGACGTACGCAAAGCTACGTCCCGAACAAATAGAATGGGGAATTTCACCGATGACGGATATCGTGGACGCCGGCGTTGCCGCCGGYACCGAAGGTAAACTTATACGCGCGCTTGACTGGAAGGGCGCGTTCTGGGTGGCAGCCGGCGTGCCACCGCTTGTTCTCTTCTCCATCGGCGGTATTGCAGGCGCGACCGGCAAGCTCGCCTTTGTGGTCTGGATCATCTCGATGATCATGGGCTTCCTGCAATCCTTCACCTATGCCGAAATCGCCGGCATGTTCGGCAACAAGTCGGGCGGCGCATCGGTCTATGGCGCCACGGCCTGGCTACGCTATTCGAAATTCATCGCGCCTCTGTCCGTCTGGTGCAACTGGTTTGCCTGGTCGCCGGTGCTTTCGCTCGGCTGCGCCATTGCGGCCGGATATATCCTCAATGCCTTCTTTCCGATCCCGGCAGCGGATTCGCAGGCGGTCATCGCCTGGATCAGCGCGCATGCCGCTTCGATTACGGCCGATAGCCCCCGCGTCGCCGAATATATTGCTGCCCATGCTGGCACTTCGCCTGATGATGCGGTCAAGGCGCTGCTGAGCGCGGACGGCGTCGCGGCGCTGACGCCGGCGGTCCGCAGCTGGTCGCTCGTCAGCTTCAGCATTCCCTTCCTTGCCACCGCCAATATCAACGCCACCTTCTTCATCGGCGGCATCCTGATGCTGATCATCTTCGCGATCCAGCATCGCGGCATCTCCGAGACGGCGAGCGTCCAGAAATGGCTGGCGATCATCGTGCTCGTGCCGCTGCTCATCATCGGTCTCTATCCGATCATCAGCGGCCAGATCGTTAGCGCCAACGTCACCGGGCTGGTTCCGCCGACGGCGGCCTATGCCGGCACCGACGGTACCTGGAGCAATGGCGGCTGGACGCTCTTCCTCGGCGGTCTCTATATCGCCGCCTGGTCGACCTACGGTTTCGAGACTGCCGTCTGCTATACACGCGAACTGAAGAACCCGAAGACGGATACCTTCAAGGCGATCTTCTATTCCGGCCTTGCCTGCTGCCTGTTCTTCTTCCTCGTACCTTTCGCCTTCCAGGGCGTGCTCGGTCATGCGGGCATGCTGGCGCCGGGCATCATTGACGGGACGGGTGTCGCCGAGGCACTCGGTGGACTGATCGGCGCCGGCCGTATCGTCACCCAGCTTCTCGTCGTGCTGATGATCATGGCGCTTTTCCTCGCCATCATGACGGCGATGGCGGGCTCCTCGCGCACGCTCTACCAGGGCTCGAAGGATGGCTGGCTGCCGAAATATCTCGACCATGTCAACGAACACGGCGCCCCGACCCGGGCGATGTGGACGGACTTTGCCTTCAACCTTTTCCTGCTGGCGATCGCGTCCGATGCTGGCGGCTATTTCTTCGTGCTCGCCGTCTCCAATGTCGGTTACATCATCTTCAACTTCCTGAACCTTAATTCCGGCTGGATCCATCGTATGGATTCCGGTCATGTCGAGCGTCCCTGGAAGGCCCCCACCTGGCTGATCGGCGTCAATACCGTGCTTGCCTTCGTCAACGCGCTCTTTCTCGGCGCCGGCGCCAAGGTCTGGGGCTATGCCAACGCGCTCTGGGTCGGCTTCATCTTCGCCGCGCTTATCCTGCCGGTTTTCGCCTATCGCCACTACGTCCGCGACGGCGGCAAATTCCCGCCCGGCGCCATGGACGACCTCGGGCTCGTGGGCCAGGACCTCGGTGTCAAAAAGGCCGGGATATTGCCATATCTCGCGCTTGCCGGCGGCCTCGCCATCGTATTGATCGCCAACTGGATCTTCCAATTGCCCGCTTAAGGATCGTCTGCCCGGGTATTCTGACAGGTTTGTCTGATGCTCGGGCTCGGGCAGAGAAACCATATGCATGCAGACCGGCGTCAGTTGGAAACGGCTGACGCCTCTGCACGCATCTATGCGGTGTCACGACCCGCCGGAACGTCCGAGGCTACCACGACTATGACTGCACTCACACAGAGCTTCTCCTGAAAGATCGACTTCTCGGGCAGAAGCCAGTCGGCGTTGACTGCAGTGCCTCGGACGCTCGAGCTCCATAGATAGGTGACCGTCAACGGCATCGATATCTCTTACCGCGAGGTTGGGACTGAAATCGCACCCGTGGTGCTGTTGCCGCCCGACTATCCATGCTCGTGTACGAACTCCGAACCTCATGCCGAGGTTTTGCGACGCCGATCAGCGATCGAGAGGCAATTTTCACCCTGTGACCTCTGAATAGCATTAATAACATCCTGTGCCGCATCGCCGGGGCGGTCGCCCATCTGCTCGCCCTTTCGGCTTGTCGCGGTCGTGGCTCTCAGGGCGCGTGATCCGCCCATCGGTGAGATGCGTTTTGAACTTCGCTTTTCCATTCCGTCTCCCAAACGCTTTTTCCTGCTGCTGCCCTGAAATGAGAAAGCGATTTCTTATAATCCATATTATCTACTGTTTTTATATACAATATGGATCCGGATGAGGCGTTTTCGCATGACCTATTTTCTCAGCCTTCTCGACAAGAGCCCGATCGAACAGGGAAAAAGCGCTAGCGAAGCCTTGCAGGCAAGCGTGCGGCTGGCGGTCCGGGCCGAGGAACTCGGCTATCACCGGTTCTGGGTCGCCGAGCATCACAATATGTCCAACCTGGCGAGTTCCGCGCCGGAAACACTGATTGCCTATCTCCTGGCGCGGACTTCGAAAATTCGCATCGGGTCGGGCGGGGTGATGCTCCAACATTACAGCGCCTACAAAGTGGCCGAGACCTTCAATCTTCTCGCCTCGCTTGCGCCCGGCCGCGTAGACCTCGGCGTCGGCAAGGCGCCAGGCGGCTTTCCGCTGTCGACACGGGCTCTTCAGGCGGCTTTCGATCCTGAAAGAAAGCCGGATTTCGCCGTCCAGCTTTCCGACATCAACACCTATCTTGCGGCTGATCCCAACTATGAAGGTGCGCAGGCGACACCCTTTCCGCCTCATGCGCCGGAGCGCTTCCTTCTCGGTGCAAGCGTCGAGAGCGCAGTGCTTGCCGCCGAGAAAGGCTGGGAGCTGGTCTTTGCCGGTCATCTCAACGGCGATCCGGAGAACCTGCGCAAGACTTTCGAAGCCTATGAACGCGCCTCTGCCGGCAAGAAGCCGATCCTGGCGCTGGCTGCCTTCGCAGCCGACAGTGAGGAACAGGCGCGCGAGCGCGTCGGCAATCTCCGCATCGTCAAGGTCTTCCTGCCGAACGGCCAGACCGTGAATGTCGGCAGCGAAGAACAGGCTGCCGAATTCGCAAGGCAGGCCGGTGTCACCGAGTATCGCA
Organism: Rhizobium sp. 01T437; assembly: GCF_056398505.1. Taxonomy (NCBI): domain Bacteria; kingdom Pseudomonadati; phylum Pseudomonadota; class Alphaproteobacteria; order Hyphomicrobiales; family Rhizobiaceae; genus Rhizobium; species Rhizobium sp. 01T437. The sequence continues at coordinate 18,887 of NZ_JBFTPM010000038.1, read as the reverse complement.
TCGAGGAAAAAGTGCCGAGCGTGCTGCACGGTACCGCAGCCCAGATCCGCAAGGAACTGGACGAGCTGCATCGCCGCTACGGGGTCAAGGAATTCATTCTCGATACGCCGGCACTCGCCGCTTCAGAGCGGCTTTCCTCAATCGAGTTGCTCGCCAAGGAACGGCTTTCCCTCGCAGCCTGACCATCCCCAGGAGAATTGAACCCATGGCCAAGAAGAAAATCACTTTCGGTATCATGCTGCAGGGCCCGGGCGGCCATATGAACGCCTGGAAACATCCAAGCGGCCCGGCCGATGCCAGCACTAATTTCGACTTTTTCGTCAAGACGGCGCGCAAGGCCGAAGAAGCAGGCATCGCCTTCGCCTTCGTTGCCGACGGCCTCTATATCAACGAACAATCGATCCCGCACTTCCTCAACCGGTTCGAGCCGCTGACGATCCTTGCTGCGCTCGCGGCCTCGACCTCGAAGATCGGCCTGGTCGGCACGGTCTCCACATCCTACAGCGATCCCTTCACGATCGCCCGCCAGTTCGCCTCCATCGACCTCGTCAGCGGCGGCCGTGCCGGCTGGAATGCCGTGACCTCGCCACTCGAAGGCTCGGGCCGCAACTATGGGCGCGAACATCCCGAGCATGAACTGCGGTACGAGATCGCCGAGGAATATATCGATGCCATCAAGGGCCTCTGGGACTCCTGGGATGACGACGCCTTCGTGCGCGACAGAGAAAGCGGCGTCTATGCAGACAAGACCAAACTGCACCGGCTGAACCACAAGGGGCGCTTCTTCCGCATCGAAGGGCCGCTCAATATCGGCCGCTCGAAACAGGGGCAGCCGGTGGTCTTCCAGGCAGGCGCCTCCGATTCCGGCATCCGGCTCGCCGGCAAACATGCCGACGCCGTCTTCACCAATGGCGGGCCGATCGAGGAAGCGCAGGCTTTCTACAAGCAACTCAAGCAGAGCGCGATCGCCCAAGGGCGCCGGACCGCAGAGATCGGCGTCTATCCCGGCATCGGCCCGATCGTTGGCACAACGGCGGAGGAAGCGGAGGCCAAGTATCAGGCGATCCGCAATCTCGTCACCATCGAAGAGGCGCTGCTCTATCTCGGCCGCTTCTTCGACCATCACGATTTCAGCGCCTATCCGCTCGACGAACCTTTCCCTGACATCGGCGACATCGGCCGCAACAATTTCCGCGCCACGACGGATCGGATCAAGAAGACGGCGCGCGAAAAGGGGCCCACCCTCCGGGATGTCGCGCTCGACGCGGCAACGCCGCGCACGGCGTTCATCGGCACTGCGGATCATATCGCCAACGAGATCATCCGTTGGATCGACGGCGAGGCTGCCGATGGTTTCATCCTCGGTTTCCCCGTCATCGCCGAAGGCTTCGATGATTTCTCCCGCCATGTGCTGCCGATCCTCGAAAAGCGCGGCTACTTCGATCCCGTCCTGAAGGGCGAGACGCTCCGCGATCATCTGGGGCTGCCCTTCCGCGAGAGCCGCTATGCGGCAGATGCCAGTGAGGTCGAACAGGGAAAGGCTGCCAGCGCCTGAGGCGCGGCGGACAATTCCATGAACGTCGTTACAAAACCTTCGCGCAGCCACGATCCGGTCGAGACGGGAATTGCCGCCCATCTCGATGAATTCATCGCGCTGCGCCACGACCTTCACCAATACCCGGAGCTTGCTTTTCAGGAGCGCCGCACGAGCAAGCTCGTGGCATCACACCTTTCCTCCTGGGGCTATGAGGTGGCGACGGGCATTGCCGGCACCGGCATCGTCGCCACCCTGGCCCGCGGAAACGGCAAGCGCTCCATTGCCATCCGAGCCGATATGGATGCCCTGCCGATCGAGGAGGCGACAGGCCTTTCCTATGCAAGCAGCAATCCCGGCGTCATGCATGCCTGCGGCCACGATGGCCATACGACGATCCTTCTTGCCGCTGCGCGCTATCTGGCCGAGGCCGGCAATTTCAGTGGTACGTTGCGGCTGATCTTCCAGCCGGCCGAGGAGATCGGTGCCGGCGCCCGCAAAATGATCTCGGAAGGCCTGTTCGAGCGCTTTCCCGTCGATGCAGTCTTCGGCCTGCACAATTGGCCGGCCGTGCCAGCCGGTAGGTTCGGTTTTGTTATCGATGCCGCCATGGCCTCGGTCGACCAGGCGGTTATCCGTATCGTCGGCAAGGGTGGACATGGCGCCGAGCCGCATCGCGCCGTCGATCCGGTGCTGGCCTCGGCCTCCTTCATCACGGCGTTGCAAAGCATCGTCTCTCGCAATGTCGATCCGCAGGATATGGCCGTCGTCACCGTCGGCTCCATTCATGCCGGGTCAGCTTCGAATGTCATTCCGGAAAGCGTCGAGCTGAAGCTCACCATGCGTGCCTTTAGCCAGGCGGTGCGCGACAAGCTCCAGGCACGCGTGCCGGTGCTTGCCCACGCTCAAGCCGAGAGCTTCGGTGCGACAGCCGAGGTCGATTACCGGCTAGGCTTTCCGGCGCTCATCAACCATCGGGCCGAGACGGCCTTTGCCCGCGATGTCGCGCTGTCCTCCTTCGAGCCGGAAAGCATTGAGGCGGGGTTCCGCCCGCGCACGGCAAGCGAGGATTTCGCCTTCATGCTGCAGGAGAAGCCCGGCAGCTATCTCTTCGTCGGCAATGGCGACAGCGCGCCTCTTCACAGCGCCCATTACGATTTCAACGACGCGATCATTGCACCTGCCGCCCGATACTGGGTGCGGCTCGCTGAAACCTTCCTCACTGACGACAACGGGTGACGAACAATATGAGCGACACGTTTCTCTACACTTCCCCCCTCGACCCCCGCGCCAAGCCGCTGATTGACGAACTGATCCACGAATATGACAGCCGCTACGGAAACTATTTCAGCGAAGAGGGTGCCGCAGCCGAACTCAATCGCTATCCGCCCGAGGCCTTCGCGCCGCCCGTCGGCAATTTCGTGCTGCTCGTGCGCGATGGCGAGACGATCGGCGGCGGCGCTTTCAAATATTGTGATGAGCAGACGGCTGAGTTCAAACGCATCTGGACACGCTCTGACCTACGCCGGCAGGGCCTTGCCCGCAAGGTTCTCGTGGAACTGGAAGCGCAGGCCGCCCGCCAGGGCTATTCGCGGGTCTACCTGACGACCGGCTTTCGCCAGCCGGAGGCGGTCGGCCTCTATCTCAACTACGGCTATACGGCGCTCTTCGACCCCAAGGTCGACCCGGAAATCTACAAGACGCTGCCCTTCGAGAAGGACATCCGCCACCTCGCGCCGCAGCTGTCGGCCAATGCCGATCGCCCGCCACTACAGGCAGCAGCAGGTCGCTGAAGCCAGGCAAAGAACGCTCCATAAAAAGGGGATATACGATGGCACTGACGAGTGATTATGCCGGCATCGATACCGGCAGCAGGGCAGGGGACCGAACGCTTCAGGATTATTCCCGACTGAGGATCGTCCCGGCGCGGCATCCCGGCCGGGTTGCCGGCACCATATTCGCGGCTCTCGTCATTGCTGCCGTCCTCTATTCGACCCTCACCAATCCGCGCTGGGGCTGGGATGTTTTTGCCGAATGGTTCTTTGCGGCGCCCGTTCTCGCCGGCCTCGGGCGCACGCTGCTCCTGACGCTGTTGGCAACGATTTCCGGTTCGATCCTTGGCACGGCACTGGCGCTTGCCCGCGTTTCGCGATCGCCGCTGCTGTCGGGCCTATCCTGGGGTTACATCTGGCTGCTGCGATCGATCCCCGTGATCGTTCTGCTCCTGGTGCTGAACAATCTCGGCTATCTCTATGAGACSRTGACSCTCGGSGTGCCGTTCACYGGCACKGTCCTYTTCGAATATCCGACGACACARTTGCTGACGCCCTTTGCCGCGGCGTTCCTCGGCCTCACGCTCAATCAGTCGGCCTTCTTCGCCGAGATCGTCCGTGGCGGCATCCTGTCCGTCGATCAGGGGCAACTCGAAGCCGCTTCGGCGCTCGGTCTCTCGCGCCGTCGTCAGGCATTCCGTATCGTGCTGCCGCAGGCGATGCGCTCGATCCTGCCGACCGGGTTCAATGAGATCATCGGTCTCGCCAAGGCGACCTCCATGGTCTACGTGCTGGCCTTGCCCGAACTGTTCTACACGGTCCAGGTCATCTATCGCCGGAACCTCGAAGTCATTCCGCTGCTGATGGTAGCGACCGTCTGGTACCTCGTCATCATGACGGTGCTGTCGATCGCCCAGTATTATATCGAGCGCTATTTTGCCAAGGGCGCATTGCGCAACCCGAAGCCCTTGCCCTTCCAGTCTTTCCTCAAGCGTTTTGCCCGCCCTTTGCCTGCAGCGGTGATCTCGGGCGACTTTACCCGTACTTCTGGCTTCCGTGACGCAGCGGTTCTTCGCACCGGCGGGACGGTGCGCATCCACGGCATTTCCAAGAGCTTCGGCTCTCTGAAAGTGCTCGATGGTATCGACCTCAATCTGCCGGCCGGCAGCGTCACCGCCATTCTCGGTCCCTCGGGCTCCGGAAAGTCCACGCTGCTGCGCGCCATCAACCACCTGGAGCGTGTTGATGGCGGCTTCATCTCGGTCGACGGCGATCTCGTCGGATATGAGCAGAAAGGTGATGTGCTCTACGAGCTCAAGGAAAAGGAAATCCTCAAGCGGCGTGCCGATATCGGTATGGTCTTCCAGAGCTTCAATCTCTTCCCGCACTTGACAGTGCTTGAAAACCTGATCGAAGCGCCGATCCAGGTGCGCGGCGTGAGCCGTGAAGAGGCCGTGCAACTTGCGCAGGAGCTGCTTGCCCGCGTCGGCCTCAGCGACAAGATCAATGCCTATCCGCGCCAGCTTTCCGGCGGCCAGCAGCAGCGTGTTGCCATTGCCCGCGCCCTGGCGCTACGTCCGAAGGTGCTTTTGTTCGATGAGCCGACATCGGCGCTTGACCCGGAACTGGTCGGTGAAGTCCTTGATGTGATCAAGGAGCTGGCGCGCACGGGTACGACGCTTGTCATCGTCACCCACGAAATCGGCTTTGCCCGCGAAGTTGCCGATACCGTCGTCTTCATGGATGGCGGCCATATCCTCGAGGCCGGCTCGCCGGCCCGCATCTTCAACGGCGCGGAACATCCCCGCACACGTGAATTCCTCGCCAAGGTTCTCTGAAAAGAAGCAAGGCACCAGCAGATCCCGGCCGCGACGGGCGTCCGGAGGGCATGAAAAGAAAAACAACCCTAAGATGAAATGGAGAAGGGAAATGGCATTCAGAAATAGAGCCAACTACCTGCTTGCCGGTGTCGTCGCCTTGACGACACTCGGTCTTGGCACGGCCCAGGCCGCCGAGAAATTCAATCTCAGCCCGGATACGTCAAACCGCGTACGTGCTGAAAAGGACGAAGCCGCGATCAAGGCTATCGCGTCGAACTTCAAGTTCGTCGAACCGGGCAAATTCACCGTGGCCGTCAACGCCTGGGATCCGCCGATCGCAACCTATGCATCGGATGCTGCGACCGTGGTTGGCGCCGATCCGGATCTGGCGCAACTGCTTGCCGATTCCTTCGGCCTCGAGCTGAACCTCGTTTCGGTTGCCTGGGCGGATTGGCCACTCGGCGTCTCCTCCGGCAAGTATGACGCCGTCATTTCCAACGTCACGGTGACCGAGGAACGCAAGGAGAAATTCGATTTCTCCACTTATCGCAAGGATGTGCTCGGCTTTTACGTGAAGTCCGACAGCAAGATTACCGAGATCAAGGAACCGAAGGATGTCGCCGGTCTCAAGGTGATTACCGGTGCCGGCACCAATCAGGAAAAGATCATCCTGGAATGGGATCGCCAGAATGTTGCCGCCGGTCTGAAGCCGATTGAAGTTCAATATTATGACGACCGTGCCGCGGCTGATCTGGCGCTGCAGTCCGGCCGTGCCGATGTCGAGTTCAATCCGAATGCGACGCAGGCCTACGGTTCGTCCATCAAGGGGCACACCAAACTCGTCGGTATCGTCTCCGGCGGCTGGCCGCTGACGGCTGAAATCGCCGTCACCACGAAGAAGGGCGCCGGCCTTGCCGATGCGGTAACTGTCGCCCTCAACGACCTTATCAAGAACGGCAAATACGGCGAAGTGCTGAAGCACTGGAGCCTGAACGCCGAAGCGATCGACGAAGCCAAGACCAACCCGCCGGGGCTGCCGAAGAGCGGTTCGTAAAGGATGGTCTGACGGACCGGCGTTGGAGGTCGCGCCGGTCCGTCCTCGTTTTCATATGTAATTATGGAGAGTTCTCTCGTGACGATATTTTCCAGGCTGCGCATCGCATCGATTGCCGCCATTGCATCTCTGACAGGCTGCTATCCAGGCATGGCTGCGGCTGATGAATTCGACCTGAGCCCCGAGCAGCCCAACCGCGTGCACGCTCAGCGCAACGAGGCGGCGATCGCGTCCATTCCCAAGGATTTCAAGTTCGTCACATCAGGCAAATTTACAGTTGCCGTAAGCCCGGGCGGACCGCCGCTTGCCACATATGCGACGGATGCCAAGACGGTCGTCGGTGCCGATCCCGAGTACGCGAACGCCATTGCTGAAAGCCTCGGGCTGCAGCTTGAACTCGTCCCGGTTGCCTGGATCGATTGGCCACTTGGCCTGACGTCAGGCAAATATGATGCTGTTATTTCCAATGTCGGCGTGACCGAACAGCGCAAGGAGAAGTTCGATTTCTCCACCTACCGCAAAGGTCTGCACGGCTTCTTCGTCAAGGCGGACAGTGCGATCACCTCGATCAAAGAGCCGAAGGAAGCGGCGGGACTGCGCTTCATCGTCGGCGCCGGCACCAATCAGGAGCGCATCCTGCTGAAATGGAGCGATGAGGATGTCGCTGCCGGCCTCAAGCCGCTCGAATTGCAATATTATGACGACGAGGCAGCAAGCCTCCTGGCGCTACGCTCAGGCCGTGCCGATGTCATCGTCCAGCCGCATGCCCAACTCGTCTATATCGCTGCCCGCGACAAGAACCTCAAGCGGGTCGGAACACTGAGCGCCGGCTGGCCCGATCGCTCCGATGTTGCGATCACCACCCGCAAGGGAAGCGGCATTGCCGATACGCTGACGCTCGCCACCAATGGTCTGATCAAGGATGGAACCTATGCAAAAATCCTTGCACACTGGCAGCTTTCGGAGGAGGCACTGCCTGCCTCCGAGACGAACCCGCCCGGCCTGCCGAAATTCTGAGTGAGGACAAGATGAGCGGCAACGCGCTTTCGATCGGCCATATCGGCTTCCTGACACCTGGCAACTACCCGGATGACGATCCGCTCTCCGGCCTCGAAAAGACATTGCAGCTTCTTGGCTTCGGTGAAGAGCTGGGCTTCAACAGTGCCTGGGCCCGCCAGCGGCATCTGGAACCGGGTATCTCCTCGGCGACCGCCTTCCTGGCGGCCGCCACCCAGCGCACCAGCCGTATCGAACTCGGTACGGCTGTCATTCCAATCGGTTATGAAAGTCCCTATCGGCTCGCCGAAGATCTCTCGACTGTCGACGTTTTGTCGAAGGGAAGACTGAATGTGGGCCTGAGCGCCGGCCGTCCACTGCATGCGGATCTCATCGGTCCGCTTGCCTTCGATGGCGACTGGCAGAACCATGATTTCTCGCATGAGCGCGTGCTGCGCTTTGCCGACAATCTGAAGGGGACCTATCTCGGTGACGAGAACACCTTCATCAAGACGCCCTTCGGACCCCAGCGCCCGAGACTGCAGCCCTACGCTAAAGGCCTGATCGATCGCATCTGGTATGGCGGTGGCTCGCTGCGGTCGGCTTCATGGGCCGGCCGGAACGGCTTCAACCTGCTGATCGGTAATGTCACGGCCGGCGAGGAGACCGATGACTTTTTCGTCGCCCAGTCCCGTCAGCTCGAAGCCTATCGGGCTTCCGGCGGAGCGGAACAGCGCGTGGCGCTCGGTCGGGTCATCGTACCGGTTGACAGTGCGGATGCAGCCACTCGCCAGCGATACTCAGACTATGCCGCCGGACGATATGAGCGCACGCTGTCTCCGCAGGGTGAACGACGCACGCTGTTTGCCCGTGATCTCGTTGGTCCGTCAGAACAGATCCTCGAGCGCCTTCTTGCCGATCCCATTTTGCCGCATGTGAGCGAGCTCAGGCTGGAATTGCCCTATGAGTTCGAGCATGACGAATATCGTCAGATTCTGCATGACTTCGTCACGCACATTGCTCCCGAACTCGGCTGGAACACGAAGACTGGCCTCCGGGCGGCGTCGTGAGCGGCGCGGCAGGCGCCGGAATTGTAGGAAATCTCTCCGTGACGAAATCAGTTGAATACTTCTTTTCCATCAGTTCGCCCTGGTCCTATATCGGTCTGGATGCCTTTGCCGAGCTTGCTATAAAGAACGACATCACCATCAAGCCGTATCTGACGACAGTCGTCGAAGAGAATGGCGGGATTTTCTCGCGCAATCGCCCGGAAATTCGCCGCGCCTACTGGATCCGCGATCTCAAGCGCTGGGCAGGTGTGCGCGGTAAGGCCCTCATCCTCGAAAATCGCCCCGAGCTCAGTGATCCGACACCGGCCTCCTTCTTCGTCATTGCCGCCTATCTCGATGACCAGGATTGGATCGGCGTGACGCGCGCCCTGCAGCATGCCTTCTGGAGCGAGGCGAAAGATATCGGCAGGCCTGATATCCGCGAAGCGATCGTCAACGCTGCCGGTTTCGATGGCGCGGCCTTGCTGCGACGGCAGGCCGATGACGATGTCCAGCAAAAATGGGCAGCCGATCGCGTTCATGCACGCGAAAGAGGCGTCTTCGGCTTCCCGACTTTTGCCTATGATGATGAGCTCTACTGGGGGCAAGACAATCTCCCCTTCCTCGAGCGCCATCTTCATGGCGACAAGCCGTAAAGGGCTGACGCAGCGCGTTCTGCCAAAAGCCGGTGGCGGGCTGCAAAGCAACCTCCGGTACGTCGCAAATGCCGATGCCGGCGGCCTTGCTCTGCACTAGAGCTGCAACGGCGAAAGGGGCATACCGACAGCGACGACAACACCGGCGGCTTCTTCGTCAGAGCGACACCGCCCTGCCTGACGGAACCGAGGCTTGGCGTCCTTGGTGGTAACACTCGGTCGTCGATGCCGCGACGACTTGAAGGGCGACCAGAATCCGGTCCGCGACGGGCATTGGATCTCGGTCCGCCGTCGCTCGCACGTGGTGCGATATCTCCTGTTGCCCAGTGGTTGTCTTTCCAAATCAGCGCCTATCACGGCAATTGAAATGGCCGTCCGCCGCACTAGTTTAAATTGTCAAGCCGTTGGCTGCATGCGTCTGGTTGCGATGCGCATGCCGCCAGTTGCGTTGTGACTGAAGGACCGGACACGCCCACAACTTGGATGTGTCTGGCTCGCAAAGTGAGACACGCATACAGCGTATGCATTTGAAAGGTGATCGTCTCCGGAAACATCCCGGAAATAAAGGATCGCGACCAAGCGCCCAGCCGTCCGAATGACGCGCGCCTGAAAGAGCTTCATCACCGCTGGGCGAACCTCATCATCGTTCGATCAACCACCACACGGAGGTAGAAGATGCGTAAGCATGAACTGGTTATCGTGGTGACGCTTGCATCTCTTTTCGCGGTTCAGACTGCTCACGCGGACGGGCCTGCAGGTGCGGCCCGTGGCCTGAAGACGGCGCCCGTATTCAGCTATATTTCAGAAAAGCGCCGGACTACAGCACCTTTCGCGCATGTGATGTTTTGCGCTCGAGATCCCGATGAATGCACTGCTCGCGGCGATGTTTCCGAAGTCTCCTTGAGCCCTCTGGCGGACGAGCAGCTTCGCACTGTCAACACCTCGGTCAACCGCTCGATCCGCCCGCTCGACGACCGGCCCGATCAGGGCGATGTCTGGCAGGTGAACGTCACGGCGGGCGATTGCGAGGATTTTGCGTTGACGAAGCGCGATCACCTTATCGCCATGGGCTGGTCGACGAAGGCACTGCGGATCGCCGTGACCAAGACGCCCGCCGGCAAGGGCCACGCGGTTCTGGTCGTCAAGACCGATCGTGGTGATCTGGTGCTCGACAACCGCACGAATGTGATCAAGGGCTGGAAGGATACGGATCTGCGCTGGCTGATGATCCAGTCGGGCGATAACCCGCGGATATGGTACGAACTTTAGATGCACAGACATGATACGAGTTCGGCGCCTGTGCGGCACGCTCTCTAGTGCTGCTATCGGTGGCCAAATGCGCCGAAGCCACGCGGGCGGAAACACCATCAACTCTGCCGTCGCCCCTTGTTGCCCAGTGAGAAATCCGCCGCTTCGGTTGCGGTCCGCAATATTTGAACACGCCCTGATGGAAGCTTCTTCATCTAATCGGTCTTATTGAAAAGAATCCATTGACCTGCGACCCTGCTTACATCTTCTATCCGCCCCCAACGTCAGGAAGGCGGCCAGGGAGGGCACATGCAGGTCCTATCGAGCATTGAGGCGGTGCGCGCAGCGCTTGCAGCGGTGAGAACAAATGGCGGAGGCATCGGTTTCGTGCCGACGATGGGTTATCTTCACGCGGGGCACATCGAACTTGTTGCGCGAGCCCGTGCTGAAAACGAAATCGTCGTTGCTTCGATCTTCGTCAATCCGCTCCAGTTCGGGCCGACGGAGGACCTGACCCGATACCCGCGCGATCTGGAACGCGACAGAACGATGCTGGAAAAGGCTGGTGTCGATATTCTCTTTGCGCCCGGTGTCGAAGATATGTACCCGCACCCGATGAAAACTGTGGTTGATGTGCCGGAGCTTGGCTGCGAGCTCGAAGGCGCCGTTAGACCGGGGCATTTCGCGGGTGTCGCCACTGTTGTCAGCAAGCTCTTCAATATTGTCCAGCCAAGCAACGCCTATTTCGGGGAGAAGGATTACCAGCAGGTCGTCATCATCAAACGGATGGCAGACGATCTGGCTCTGCCAGTGCGTATCGTTTCGGCGCCGACGGTCCGGGACGCGGATGGTCTCGCTCTATCTTCTCGTAACGTCTATCTCAGCGAGGAGGAACGACGCGCAGCGGTCATCATCCCGCGCGCATTGGACGAGGCGGAGCGCCTCGTCGCTCAGGGCCTCACCGACCCGCAGGTCCTTGAAGCGAAGTTAGTCGGCTTCATCGGCCGTGAGCCCCTGGCAAAGCCGGAAGTCGTCGCTGTGAGGGACGCCTCGACCTTGAAGCATGTGGCGAAAATCGAAGACCCGGTGGTTGTCGCACTGTTCGTGCGGATTGGCACCACCAAGCTCCTCGATAATCGCGTGATTGCGAGAAAAGGTTCGTCTGGAACGGGAGAAGCACAATGAGCGCTGTCAGCTCCGCAAAACGCCTGACGCCAACGCGAATCCGGGCGATGAAGGGCGGAACGCCGATTGTGTGTTTGACGGCCTACACGACGCCGATGGCGCGGCTGCTGGACGAACACTGCGATCTCCTGCTCGTTGGGGATTCGCTCGGCATGGTTCTTTACGGCATGGAGAGCACCGTCGCAGTGACGCTCGACATGATGATCGCCCATGGCAAGGCGGTGATGCGTGGCGTCGCTAAATCCTGCGTGGTCGTCGACATGCCCTTCGGCAGCTACCAGGAGTCGAAGGAGCTGGCCTATCGCAATGCCGTGCGCATTCTGCAGGAAACAGGGTGCGACGCGGTCAAGCTCGAAGGTGGCGAGGAGATGGCCGAGACAATTTCCTTCCTCACCGCGCGCGGTATTCCAGTCCTCGGGCATATCGGGCTCATGCCTCAGCAGGTTCATACCGCAGGCGGCTACCGATCCGTCGGACATTCCGACGAGGAGGTTGCCAAGATCCGGCGTGATGCCGACGCGGTCGGCAACTCGGGAGCCTTTGCGGTCGTCATCGAGGGCACCGTCGAGACATTTGCCCGCGAGGTAACGACGGCAATTCCTGTTCCGACGATTGGGATCGGTGCCTCGGCTGCCTGTGACGGTCAGATCCTGGTTTCGGACGACATACTCGGACTGTTCAACGATTTCACGCCGCGCTTCGTTAAACGATACGACGAACTTGGAAAGAGGGTCGGGGCGGCGGCTGCCGCCTATGCAGAGGAGGTGCGCTCCCGCGCATTCCCCACGGAGAAACATACATTCAAGCGCCGGTCTTGATCGCGCGGCCTATTGCGTTGGAGAGCCCGGCGATAAGCCATATCGGCTACAACCCCTGGAGCAGTCGCCAGGGCGGGATTGGCGCGTGAGGTGCCGAATTGCAGGATCGAGAGCAAAAATCTTAAAAACTGCGTACCGATCCGCGTAAAACTGGGCTGTAATCGTTCCACTTCATACGATAAATGCTTTTTCAGCGACCGCCGCTGACAATTCACTTCCCAAGCCCCGATCGCTTCAAGAACAGCCCGCACGAAAACCGACGACGGACCGGCATGGTTCCGGCCGCGCAGGAGGAAGATCCATGGCATCCGTTGCCGAGAGCGCTCCCCGCTTTGAAAAGACCGCAATGTCCATCCTGGTGGCAGTCAGCTTCTGCCACATGCTCAACGACATCATGCAGTCGCTGCTTGCCTCGCTCTATCCGCTCTTCAAGGCCAATTATGACCTCGATTTCGTGCAGATCGGTCTCCTGACCATGACCTTCCAGGTCACGGCTTCGCTGCTCCAGCCGCTTGTCGGCATCGTCACCGACCGTTGGCCGATGCCCTATTCGCTGCCGGTCGGAATGGCGAGCACCTTCTGCGGCCTAATCCTGCTCGGCAATGCCGGCAGCTTCGAACTGCTGCTCGTTGCCGCGAGCCTGATCGGCTTTGGCTCGGCCGTCTTCCATCCGGAATCTTCGCGCGTCGCGCGTCTTGCTTCCGGCGGCCGCCACGGCTTTGCGCAGTCCTTCTTCCAGGTGGGTGGCAATGCCGGCCAGGCAATCGGCCCGCTGCTGGCCGCCTTTATTGTATTGCCGAACGGTCAGCACAGCGTGTCCTGGCTTTCCGGCATCGCCATGGTCGGCATGGTGGTCCTGAGCTGGGTCGGGAACTGGTACATGAGTCACCGCCGCCAGCACGCCAGCAAGGCGGCCCCGAGCCGTACGCTACCGCTGCCGCAGAGCAAGGTCGTCTGGGCGCTGCTCATCCTCGTGTTGCTGACGGCGACGAAGAATGTCTACATGGCAAGCGTCTCGAGCTACTTCACCTTCTACGTCATCGACCGTTTCCAGCTCGATGTGCAGCAGGCGCAGCTCATGCTCTTCCTGTTCTTGGGTTCCGTTGCTACCGGCACCTTCCTCGGCGGACCGATCGGCGATCGTTTTGGTGCCCGTTTCGTCATCTGGTTCTCGATCCTCGGCGTGATTCCTTTCGCGCTGCTGCTGCCCTATGCGAACCTTTTCTGGACGGGGGTGCTCAGCGTCGTTATCGGCCTGATCTTCGCCTCTGCCTTCTCGGCCATCGTCGTCTTTGCGCAGGAGCTCGTGCCGGGTCGCGTCGGCCTGATCGCCGGCGTTTTCTTCGGCTTCGCCTTCGGTGCGGGCGGTCTCGGTGCGGCCTTGCTCGGCGGTTTTGCCGACTCGCACGGCATTGCCTTCGTATATCGCATCTGCTCCTACCTGCCGCTGCTCGGCCTGTTCACCATCTTCCTGCCGCGCATCCCGAAGCATCGAGCGGTTTAAGTTTCGCACTCAGAAAGAGGCACCGAAAAGCGTTTCGGTGCCTCTTTTGCGTCAGGGCAAGCGCGCGGCGCGGCGTTGCGTTCGAACGAACATTTTTTTCCCGGCCTTCGGCGAAGACGGATCGTCATTTCTTTAATCTACTATTTTGATGGATAATATCCGTCATATGATGCAGCCATCGACGGCGCGATAGTGGAAGGAAATGATATGTCTGCACCCAAACTGGTCGGTCTTGCCGGCAGCTTCAATCGTCCCTCGAAGACCTTTGCGCTGGTCGAGAATATCGCCGGCCTCGCCGCCGAAAAATATGGCTTCGACAATACGATTTACGACCTGACGGACGTTGGCCCCTCGCTCGGCCAGGCGCTGCGCCGCGACGATCTCGACAATCGCGCCAGGGAAATCATCGCCGACATCGCCAATGCCGACGTCCTTGTCATCGGTGCGCCAACCTTCAAGGGCAGCTATCCGGGTCTCTTCAAACATCTGATCGATCTCATCGACCCGCATGAACTGCGTGCCAAGCCGATCGTCATCACTGCGACCGGCGGCGGCGACCGCCATGCGCTGATGGTCGAGCATCAGCTGCGCCCGCTCTTCGGTTTCTTCATGGCCCACACGCTGCCGACCGCTGTCTACGCCTCGGACCGCGATTTCACCGACTATCGCGTCTCTTCCGAACCGCTGTCCAAGCGCATCGGGGAGGTGATCGGCGAACTCGCAGCCTTCTTTCCGGGCAGAAGCTCAAGGCTGATCGCAGCGGAATAAACAATATCCAAAGACGGATTTCAGCGGCGCCTTCGGGCGCCGTTTGTTTTGAGCGTGCCTTGCGGCTGGCATTTAATCCATAAATTTTATGGAATTTTATCCTGCCGCTCTCGAAGACGCGGCAAGAGTTTTTCCGGCGATGACAGCACATCGGATGTTCGTGCTTCGCTCGCAGTGAGCGCATTTGCAATTATCTGCCTGCTCGGGGCTCGGCCTCATTAAGTCAGACGGGATAAAAAAATGACCAAGAACAAGAATTTCGGCGCCATTTCGCTTTCGCGCCGCGCGGCTCTTACTGTTGCCGCCTCTGCGGCCGCACTCATCGCCTTTGCTGCGCCGGCTCCTTCCTTTGCGGAAGACAAGTCGATCAAGGTCGGCATCATGAGCGGCGAGGACGAGGATGTCTGGCGCGTCGTCACCAGCGAAGCCGCCAAGAAGGGCCTCAAGATCGAAACGATCACCTTCAACGATTATACCCAGCCGAACGAGGCTCTGGAGCGCGGCGAAATCGACGCGAACGCCTTCCAGCACCAGCCCTATCTGGATAATCAGGTCAAGCAGCACGGCTACCACATCGTATCCGTCGGCTACACGGGCGTCTGGCCGATCGGCCTCTATAGCAAGAAGCACAAGTCCGTTGCCGAGCTGCCCAAGGGTGCCGTGATCGGCGTTCCGAACGATCCGTCCAACGAAGGCCGTGCGCTGCGCGTTCTGCAGAACGAAGGCCTGATCAAGCTGAAGGACGGCACGGGCATTCTGGCAACGATTGTCGACGTCTCAGAAAACCCGAAGAACATCGAAATCCGCGAACTCGACGCCGGTATCGTCGGCCGTTCCATTGATGACCTCGACGCTGGCATCGTCAATACCGACTGGGCGCTGAAGAGCGGTCTGTCCCCGAAGGAGCGCATCGCGCAGGAGCCGATCGCCGACAATCCCTATCGCAACTTCATCGCCGTCAAGGAAGAGAACAAGGATGCCGATTGGGTAAAGACGCTCGTCTCCTCCTATCAGAACGAGACGGTGAAGGCCGAATTCGATAAGGTCTACAAGGGTACGGGCCTCAGCGCCTATTGATTTCGTCGCCCTAGAAGGGCGTCAGCAACCGAGGCGGCCCTGGCCTTTTGCCGGGGCCGCCTTCAGCGTTTGTGAAGGAACGAGAATGAATTCAATTGTCTCCGCTTCAGGCATCGAGACGCGGCCGGCCGATGCCGAAGAGGTTGTGCGTCTGAAGGATGTCAAGCGCAAGTTCGGCGCGACGGCAGCACTCGACGGCGTTTCGCTCAGCGTGAAGAAGGGCGAAATCCTCGGCATCATTGGCCGCAGCGGTGCCGGCAAATCGACGCTGATCCGCTGCCTCAATGGCCTCGAACGGGCCGATAGTGGCGAGATCGTCATCGAGGGCCGGAATATTGCCGGCCTTGCCGAGCAGGAGCTGCAGCCGCTGCGCCGCCGTATCGGCATGATCTTCCAGCATTTCAATCTCTTGTCGGCCAAGACGGTCGAGGAGAATGTCGCTCTGCCGCTGAAGATCGAGGGTATCGCCAAGGCCGAACGGCTGAAGCGGGCACACGAATTGCTGGATCTCGTCGGCCTTTCCGATAAGGCGAAAGCCTATCCATCCTCGCTTTCGGGTGGCCAGAAACAGCGCGTCGGCATTGCCCGCGCACTCGCCGCTCGCCCGGCCCTCCTGCTGTCCGACGAGGCGACTTCGGCGCTCGATCCGGAAACGACGCGTTCGATCCTCGCCCTGTTGAAGGATATAAACCGTAAGCTTGGTCTTACCATTTTGCTGATCACCCATGAGATGGAGGTGGTGCGCGGCATTGCCGATCGCGTCGCCGTCATCGATGCGGGGCGCATTGTCGAAGAAGGCCAAGTCTGGTCGATCTTCGGCGATCCGCAGGCGGTGATCACAAAAAGCCTGCTCGGCGGCATCCGCCCGCAGCTTCCAGAACACATTGCTGCACGCCTGTCGCAGACCGGCGGCACGGAAGCTATCCTCAGTGTCGATCTTGCTGGACCGGAAGCGCAAGGCGCGCTTTTTGCCGATCTCTCGGCAGCGCTGCCGCATTCCTTCCGCCTCGTGCACGGCGGTATCGATCACATCCAGAACCAGCCCGTGGCGCGGTTCTTCATTGCCGTTCCCGCGCGCGACCCCGCGCTTGCCCGAACGGTCGAACAATTTCTGAAGGCCCGGTCCGCCCGGGTGGAGGTGCTTGGTTATGTCACCGATCATGATTAATCTGCTGCTGCGCTCCCTCTGGGAGACGGTGCTGATGACGGCAGCATCCGGCTTGATTTCGCTGGTAGCAGGCTTGCCGCTCGGTCTGGCGCTGGTGCTGACGAACCGCGGCGGCATTGCCGAAAATCTCTGGATCAACCGCATTCTCGGCGCCGTCATCAACGGCTTCCGTTCCGTGCCTTTCATCATCCTGTTGGTGGCACTGATCCCGCTGACGCGCCTTATCGTCGGCACGGCGATTGGCACCTGGGCGGCCATCGTTCCGCTCGCAATCGCGGCCACTCCCTACTATGCCCGCATCGCGGAAGTCTCACTGCGTGAGGTCGATCGCGGCCTGATCGACGCGGTGCGCGCCATGGGCGGCAATCGCTGGACGATCATTCGCGAGGTTCTCGTGCCCGAAGCCCTGCCGGGCATCGTCGCCGGCTTTACCGTCACGCTGGTGACGCTGATCGGCGCTTCGGCGATGGCCGGCGCCATCGGTGCCGGCGGTCTCGGCGATCTCGCCATCCGCTATGGCTACCAGCGTTTCGAGACCAATGTAATGATCGCGGTCGTCGTCGTGCTGATTGTTCTCGTGTGCGGCATCCAATGGCTGGGCGACCGGCTGGTCGCCCGCATGGATCATCGCTAGAAACTATCGCCTGAACTGTGCGGCGGGGTGGCTGGCCGGCAACCGGCCGTTCCCGCCGAACAGCTTCTGGCGCATCGGTCCTTCCGCATAATCGGCCTTGAACAGCCCGCGCTCCTGCAGCACAGGCACGACGAGATCGACGAAATCGTTAAGGCTTTCCGGCGCCACAGTGCGCGCCAGATTGAAGCCGTCGATGCCACCTTCCTCGATCCAGCGCTGCAGGGTATCGGCAATTTGTTCCGGCGATCCGACGATCGGCTTCATGCGGCTGCCGAGCACCATCTGGTCGACGATCTGCCGCTTCGTCACCGGCTTTGATGCCTGCTTGGTGATCGCTGCAAGGGCGGATTGATTGGCATTGGTCGAGTTCTGGTCGATCACGTCATCAAGGCCGTATTTGGAGAAATCGACGCCGACAGAGGCAGAGTAATGCGCCATTGACGCCTCGACGCTCGCATGGCGGCGATAGTCCTCGAGTTTCTCGTGCGCTTCGGCTTCGGTCTTGCCGACGACGACGGTGATCAGACTCAGGATCTTGATCGCATCCGCGCCGCGGCCATTCGCCAGTGTCTTGGCGCGAAGCGCGTCAATGGTCGGGCGTGCCGATTGCGGCGTCGGACCGGCAATGAAGACGCATTCGGCATGGCGGGCGGCGAAATCCTGTCCGCGCGCGGATGCGCCGGCCTGGAAGAGCAGGGGCGTACGCTGCGGCGAAGGTTCCGCGAGATGGATGCCCTCCATCTTGTAATATTGACCCTGATGGCTGACAGCGCGCACTTTTGAGGCATCGGCGAAGATGCCGCGTTGGCGGTCGCGCAGCACGGCATCATCATCCCAGCTGCCTTCCCAGAGCTTGTAGAGGATTTCGAGATATTCCTCGGCCGCGTCGTAGCGCGCGTCGTGTTCCGGCAGCTTGTCGAAACCCATGCTGCGGGCGGCACTGTCGAGATAGCCCGTCACGATGTTCCAGCCGATGCGCCCTTTGGTCAGATGATCGAGCGTAGACATGCGCCGCGCCAGCAGGAAAGGCGGCTCATAGGTGGTGTTGACCGTGACGCCGAAGCCTAGATGCTGCGTGACGTAAGCCATGGCCGAAATCGGCATCAGCGGATCGTTGACCGGGATTTGTGCGCCCGTCTCAATAACAGGGGCCGGGCTACCCTTATAGACATCGTAGACACCGACAATATCCGCCAGAAAAATGCCGTCCAGCTTGCCGCGTTCGGCCGTGCGCGCAAAATCCGCCCAGTAATCGAGATCGGTATAGTTGACCGAACGATCCCGGGGATGCGCCCACATGCCGTGATTTATGTGTCCGACGCAGTTCATGTCGAAGGCGTAGATCTGCATTTTCTTCATCAATACTGTCCTGAGATGTCAGTCGGTCATTTGGTGGAATTATCGGGCAGATCGGGAAACCACCGGTTCTCACTCACTATTTAGAAGCAAATTATCTCGCATGCCCGATTCCGGGAATTTTCTATCTCTATAAAATCTATGAATTTTACAATGATCTAACCACATTCCGGGGTGGAATGATTTTGAACATTGCGGGAGAGGGATATGAAAATCAACCGACGCAACCTTCTGGGTACGGCCGCTGC
>NZ_JBFTPM010000037.1:0-31931 GCF_056398505.1 Rhizobium sp. 01T437 | reverse complement strand
TCCCATAACCACGTCCCGCGACCTGCTCATCAACGAAGCTCTTAAGGTGGTCGGGGAGAGAAATGTTCATTGTGCTCATATGAATACATATAGCTCCAATGGCAAAATTTGGCAAGATTGACATCTTTCTTCTAAGACGGCCTAGACGATGAGCATCGAGCTGAATCGAATTTTTGGCCATTGGTTATTAGCTCTGTCGGCGTGTGTGGCAGCCCGCCCCCCAAGGACCACCGTTCGGCTTTTGGCTGCCTTGGGCCATCCTCCGATTCTGATAACATTCGCTCACAAGGTCGGCCCAGCCGCCTTGAGATCCCATCAGGGGTGAGTAGCGGCCTGCACCGCAGAGAACTCGATCGCCTCGAATTGTTGCTCACACAAATCAAGGCTGTAGAAGCAGAGCGAGATGCCTTGATCGTCAACGAGACGTCGGAGACACCGAAGGAAGCGACCGCTCTTTTGGGCATCAAAGGAATAGAGCCGGAATTCGCTACGATACTTTACACGGAAGGGCTGTTCCGACACTTCGACAACCGACGCCAAATCGCATCGACGGCACGCCATTAATCGACGGGATTGACCGGCTCCCTGGCATGTTTTCGACGGCCGAAGGCATCGTGTGGGTCGTCCGGGGCGGGCCGTCAATGAAGTTTGATGGTTTATATCAAACGCTGAATGGCGGGGTGGCGACGGGAGAGGCACGGGGGGCTCGCTTGAAAAGACGTTCACTCGAACAGAGAAGTTGGATTATTCAGCGCCGAACCGCCTGAGCATCAATCTCAGTTTGGCGTTTTCCTGACGGAGCTTTACGATCAAGAGCCTCTTCAGCCGACGGTTTTCTGCGTCGAGCGCAACAAGGTCTTCCTCGTCATCGCGCGATCGCGAAATTTCGAAGCAAGCGTCGGAAGCAGTCCACTCTTGGAAGGGTGCGCGCTTACTGCGCATGGAAGAACGGTTGGAACTCTTCGCGTCACCTGCAGTCCGACGATGGTCGTCTGCGGACGCCGCAATCGCCGGAAGTTCCTGCGGAAGGCCTTTTAAGGGTTCACTATCCGCGTCGCGTAAGATCGTCGGCCCAACTGGGGCTTGAAGATCGTGCTCAATTGGAGCGCGAGGCTCATGCGAAGATGCGCTGGCTTCGATCGGAGCTGGATCGTTGACGGTGGATTTCGGATCGGACCGGGCCGCATCAGGCAAAACGCCGTCTGCCTCAATCTGCTGCGCAACGGCCTGCAGATCGAGATTGCCCCAGATGGATGGAGGTCTCGCTTGGGTTTGCCGCCGAGTCTTGTATTCGACAACGAAGTTGCGCTGTGGTGTTCTCATCGTTCCTCAGCTTCATATCGATTGCGCGAGCACAGTGACCACTGCCCCGTTGATGGTGTCATCTCAAACATGAAGCCTTGCCTAGTTCATCCCTAGCCGCTTGCGCAGCGCGGTATTTTCGGCGCGAAGTTTTTCGGCAAGCAGCTTACGCAGCCGGCGATTTTCTTCCTCAAGCCGGGTAAATTCGGCGAGTTCATCGTCAAATGTGGCCGTGCTCGCGGGCTCTTCAGCAGTCGTCACAGCAACCGCTTTCTTCCAGGTGTAGTAGGTCTGGTCGGATATCGACGCAGCATCCACGGCATCCTTCAATGTTGCGCCACCGGCAATGGTAGCTTCAACCTGCTTGATCTTCTCGCGCTTCTCGTCGTCACTCAGGCCGCGCGCCTTGGGCTTTGCCGTCTTTTGACTGACCGTGTCAGCCTTCCCCGCCGCGGCTTTCTTGGAGCTTGACCGTTTGCCACGAACGGCAGCCGCTGCTTTCTCCGCTTCAGGCTTTGGTGCGGTGCTATCAGGCGCTGTAAGGAGTTCTTCGTCAGCCATCGATGATCCTCATGTTGTTCCACGCGTTTTCGGCCAGGTCGGTGCAGGAGTCAACGTCGCCGCATCACAGACCCCTGATCAGCCTACCTCCGCTAACGGATTGTAGCAGACAGATCGCGAGCGGAACGATTATAGCCCTAATTTTTTAGGGTCGATCGCGATGCGGGCGCTTCAGCGCCGGCAAGGCCTTGCAGCTCTCAAAGAAGCACGTACCAGGCAAAGGGCGCAGCGCGGCCGGAGCCAGTTCGCGCACCGCTTGACCGGTTAAAGAGGGCAGCCGCGGGAGGTGTAGCATAGATAGGCTAATCGGCTTCGTGCCCATCTCGACCCACAGGAAAGGGTGAAGCGCACTCCGAGCTGATGGTACAAGTGTTCTGTCAGACCCGACACAACCATCCGAAAGAGGAAGCGCATCCATGAAGCATTACGCCGGCCTCGATGTCTCGGTCAAAGAAACGAGCGTCTGTATCGTCGATGAAAGCGGGAAGCTATGCCGGGAGAGGAAGGTAGCCTGACGCTGACGATGCAGTGATATCGCGTGCGATATGGGTGTGGCCGGGCTATTTTTCCCGGCCACAATTAAAAGGTCCACGACGTTGACTGCGTAGTTTCAAATTGAAGATGCCAAAGGTCGATCGCCTTTTGCCAAGAAGGCATATCCCGCGGATCTTTAGAGGCATCTTTTGTGGCGGCTAGTTCTTTATACGCTTTCACAAACAAGTTCACGATGGGATTTCCGGAATCAACGTTTTCGGCAACGCGCCCCTCGTCACGCATGCGCTGTTCGTAACCCGCTTGCGCCGAAGCTCTGCCCTGCGCCCAATCGAGCGACGATTTTTCTTCGGGGCTTACGTTGTCGTAGAATGCGATCGCCGCTTTATGAAGTGCGGCAATACCAGTTCCAGTCGGATCGGCGGCGAACACTGCATGCGGTGTCGCGAGCCGTGCGGACGGTTTTCGGGCCTATTTCGTGCGAAAACACGAGAACGATCGGTTCGAAATGTCTTGAGGTATCCCATTTCATTATTGGCCCTCTAGGACAATCGTTGATGGAAAGTTGCAACCTCTACCGCAATTCGGCGGACAAATAATGACATCCGATGAACCGCGTCTCCGGCGACCCTCCACTCTTGCTGTCCAGAAAAGAGCGCGGAAGAAATCCCCCTCACGGCGCAAGGCATTCCTCGCAGATCCCGCAGCCATCATCGTCCATGAACGAGCGGGATCGGCCGCAACAGAGACAGGTCACCGCGCCGTCAACAAAACACTCGTCGCGTTCAGGTGGAAGGATTTCGATTTCGTTGGTGGCGATGAGTTCAGTCTTAAGATCGTCGTCCATCTCGAGGCTCCAAATCGAGGTTACACTTGAGATAGGAAGCCACTTGCGGCTGACAAGAAGAGCGTCCGACACGGCAGCTTGGAACGCGCATCAAATGCCGATATGGGCTTGCCGCTGCCTACAGCAGCTTGAAGAGCAGTGATCTAAGGCCTTTTGAAGCTTCACGTTTCGACATCATCCGTCATTTTAAATGACTTTCCATCGAGGACGGCTGCGTTCAATTAGTCATCAACGACTTTTGGAGCGGTTACTCAACATGGAAAAGCCGATCGCACTGGAGAACATCTCTGAAAACACGGTGTTTCGAAAAGGCGATGTCTTCGTTCTCTTCGGCGAATTGTTCGGTCGCGGCTACGCGACCGGCCTTCTCGACCAAGCCCGGAAAGTCGGAATGCGGATCGTCGGAATTACGGTCGGGCGGCGCGACGAAAAGAATGTCTTGCGGCCTCTCACCGACGATGAGCTCCGTGAAGCGGAAGCAAGGCTCGGCGGAACAATCATAAACGTTCCGCTGATGGCTGGCTTCGATCTCGACGCGCCAGCAGACGGTCCCACGCCTACCGAGCTGCTTGCCGGGCTAACGCTCGAAAGCTGGGAGCGTGAAAGGCTCGACTGGGAATATATAGAAAAATGCCAGGCCGTAGCGACGGCACGGTTTACGGATTCACTGTCGCAGGTCATGACCATCCTCAACGGCATGATTACCGACGGGAGCAACGTTTTCTTTGCCCATACGATGGCCGGAGGCATTCCCAAGGCAAAAGCCTTCCTGGTCGTCGCCAACAGAATCTACAAGGGAACGGGACCCCGACACATGTCGTCGCAAGCCCTGGTCGAAAGCGATATGGGCAAACTGATCCTTCGCAATTTCGACGAGGTGTCGGCAAACACCTTCCGCCATCTTATCGATTTCAGCGCGGCGATCCGGGAGCGCATTGAATCCTCGGGCGGCCAGGTTAGGTACACGGCATATGGCTATCACGGCACGGGTATCCTGATCGACGGAGAATACCGGTGGCAGACATATACGAACTACACTCAGGGCAACGCCAAGATGCGCCTCGAAGGCATTGCCGAGGATGCCTGGGCGATGGGCGTCAAGGCGAGTGTCTACAACTGTCCCGAGATCCGGACCAATTCATCCGACGTGTTCACGGGGATTGAACTGCCTCTCATCCCCCTTCTGCTTGCGCTGAAGAAGGAGAACGGCCGTGGATGGGCGGCCGAACAATGGCGGAAATGCCAAGAGCTTCTGGCGGATGGTTTCACGTTAGATGACGTCATCCGCAAGATCAGCGACCTGCAGGCGAGCGAAGTCATGACCCCATTCTATAACTTCTCCGCGTGGCCGATGCCCAACAACCAGGGACAGGCCGACCTGACGATCGGCACGTCGAACCAGATCACCGCGATGCACCGTGACAGCAAAGTCATGATCAGCGATCTCCTGAGCGCTCTGGTCGTGGAAGCGACCGGGCAACTTATTTTCGGTGCATCGTCTTCACCTTCCGGGCCAGTCCGGTGGCTCAACCACGACATCGTGGCCCGCCGCCTCAATGCTTCCCACGGAGAATACAAGACTACATCGAAAGGAAAAACACGCCGATCGCGTAGTGATGCTGCATCAAGGCTGGAGATTGCCTGACTGTTAAATGGCCATGGGGTCAGGTGCTGCCCAGCGACAATCCCTATGCTGATCTAGCAACATCACCTCATTGTTCGGTCGTTGCGAACGCGGATCCGCCCTTTCAGGGGAGCCGTCGCAGGCATCCAGCATCCTGACTTCCGATTGACGCCAAGACGAAAACAGTCGGGAGAGACCGAGTCGAACGGCAGGACATCGAAATGGGGTGATCGACTTTTGCGAACCTATTTATTCGAGGCTGCGGCCGTGCTCCCCCACCGAACGAAGAAATGGTGCTCACTAAAGGCGTGGGGATTGCGGCTGGCCAAGCGCAGCGGGATGAAAAAGGCTCAGGTTGCCGTGGCTCGGAAGCTCGCTGTCATTCTCCACTGCATTTGGGTCGACGGCACGACTTTCGAATGGAGCGCCGGAAAAGAAGCATAGAAATCTCTTATTTGTAGGCCTTCGAGCGGGTCTGCAAAGTCCCCGCCGGGACGGTGGTTGCAGTGACTTCGTTGATTAAGCTGGAAATGGCGACGCCGAATTCCGTTCCACACGTCGAAGCACTGGACCCGAACATCGTCATGAGGCTATGACCTCGGAAAGGACCATGCCCCCAGCAAGGATGCTGCAGGCGCTTGACAGCCATCCGCAATTAAAGGGCGTAAACACAGCTAGGCCGCGTTCGCTGGCTCAATCCGGCTTCTGAAATGAGCGATCGCCGTGATCGCCTGCGTAACCGGCATCGATATTCCTCGGCGCTGTGCCAGTTCGATGACTGCATCGCATATCGACGCGAGCTCAAGCCGATTTCCCTTCTCCAAATCCTGCAGCATAGAAGTTTTGACGTCTCCCAGCACACGCCCGGTTTCAATAATCTCCTCCGGATCAACCTCAAGGGTCGCCCCATACTCGTCAATCACGGGAATAACTTCGCGAAGCATTTGTCGGCTGACATCGGCCAAATAATGGTTCCCAAAATTCTCGCGTAGGGTCGCCCCCGTGATCGCGGTTACCGGATTGGAGATGAGATTTCGGACAACTTTCGTCCAAACGGCGTCTCGGATCCGGACAGCGACCCGCGTATCAATACCCGCCGTATTGAGGGCGCTTGCCAGTTCTCCAACTCGCGTGGTGAGCCTGTCATCGAGCTCGCCGATGGTCATCTGCAAAGGGTTTAAAGTCCGCGCAGTTCCCCAATGCAGTCGCTCCGCCGTTATGATTGTAGTTGCTCCAACAACCTGCCTCGAAGGGATCAGTCTTTTCAGATCGCCGTTGGGATCGACCGACGTTATAATCGGACCGTTCCAGTCGCCACCCTCGCCGTCGAAGTACCACCACGGGATGCCGTTGACGACAGGTATAACCATCGTTTCGTGTGTGATAAGTGGCTGCAAAGAAGCCACCAGTTCCGGCAGGTCATGAGATTTTGCGCACAGGAATAGAACCCGCTGTGGACCAAAATCCCTCGCCTGGCCAACCTCCACCTGGGATCGGTGATCCCCTTCCCTGTCCAGGAGACGCAAACCATTTTCCCTTATCGAAGCCAGGCTTCCACCACGCGCGACCAATCGTACGCGATACCCGACAATCGAAAATCTCGATGCGATCGTGATCCCTATAGCACCCGCGCCAGCCACGCAGACCGACGGAATTTGATCATTGTCCTGGAAGTGTCGAGACATAATGTTTCTCCTACTGATCCTTGTTGTCGAGGTTGATAGGCGTCAACTCAATTGTGAGGACTGCAGGAAAGCCCGATTTCTTGTTATTCGGTGACCTTGAAGACGGCGACGAATTGCAAGCCGGTCTTGCCGGTGTTCTCGATGATGGAGTCTTGGCTTTCGGGATATGGCCATTTCGCCGGTTCGGAAATCCACCGTCTCGTTGCTCCCATCGAACGTCGTATCAGTGCCGGTAAGACGATAACCACGACGCCGCTGCCCGCACATCTTCTGCAAATGTCCGCACAGGCCTGCATGGAACTGATCTGCGAGCATTCATCTGCGCACTGACGGCAGATTTCGCACAATCTCGACAGACGTGCCTGTGATGAGGCGAACCGATAAGCATCAACTGCGCGCTTGTCCTGCAGACTTCGGCGCAGGCCATCATCAGTGTGAAATGACCATGGCTAATATCGTTTCCAGCGATCCGCATGACCGCGGTGGATAGGCATTCGGAATAACATGCGAGGCAATTGTCAATGCAAGCCTTCCTCTCTGGAAACATCGTCTCCATCGAACTGTCTCCGTTTCTGAGGTGATCGAGATCCAAAGTCGCCACAGCCGCGCGACATGGAGATTTTCGCGTGTTCGTAACAGCAGAACTCGCGGTAAAAAAACCCGGGCTGTTTCAGACCGGGCCGCTTGCTGGGTTAGCGCACCCAGAAAGTAATGCTACCATCCGCAGCCTGCTGGGCATTGACGACGTCGTTGACTTTGACGCCACGCTCACCGAGCCGCTTGACGAGATCCTTGTTGTCTTTGATCGATACCTGGATGTGTTGAACGCCGGCGTCGGTGCGGGGCTGCGGGCCGTCTCGACCGCCCGGCTGGTCCTTGTAGTTCTGATAGTCGTCGATGTCCTTGACGTCGAAATTGTTGTTGAAAGTCTGCAGCGTCTTCTCGATCTGGGCACCATCATTCATACTCAGGCTGTCTGCCCGGCTCACGCCTGCAAAGGCAACCGAAGAAACAACAGCAACCATTGCGATGTTCAGTACGCGGTTCATTGCATTTCCTTCCGATGAATATCATGTGCCGCGACCAAGTCTGCGGCCGTAGGAGTTTTCCTTCATCGCCGGACGTGCGGCGATGTGGAGAGCTTACGGGCGGGTGGAAAGGCAAGAAATCATACAGAGGTCCGTTCGCGCCTAGACAAAGGTTTGGTCACATGATTATTGGATGTCGCGAGAACGGAAGCCGAATCCGTGTCTTTTCGCAGTTATCTGGTTTAGAACGGTTCCCACCGGGCTCCAACTACTACCACTCCACGGTTCGGTCCTGAACCTAGGTATGGTTCCTTGATGCCGTCCGTATGATTTTTCCCCGTATTGGTTCGATCTGTCCTTTCCTAGTCGCACGGAAGCCAAGGTACTGGACGGTGCCAGAATGTGCATCGCTCTCCCTATTTCAGGTGGCGCCAACGCATTACGCTCCCGTTGCCGATCTCTTCCACCAGCAGAAGCTCCAAGCCGACCGGATTTCTTGGAAGTCGAAGCCGAGCTGGTATGTGCTTGCCACCCAGGACCACACTGTGCATCCCGATCTTCAGCGCTGGGTGTCGAGACGAATGAACGCCACGGTGACCCAAGTGGACAGTGGCCATGTCCCGATGCTGTCCCAGCCGGACGTCGTCATCGACGTGATCCGGAAGGCCGCCGCAAGACGGCCTCCATCTCCCACGCTAGCTGGCGGCGACTAAGGCCTATCAAGCTCCGACTGGTTCGTTCGCGGTCTGATAGTCCACGTAGCCCGCGGCTCCGCCGCCGTAGTATGTGTCGGGATTGCTCGGGCTGAGTTTGAGATCGTTGGAGTAGCGCTCGACCAGGTCCGGGTTGGAGATGAACGGCGCTGCAAAGGCAACAGCATCGGCGAACCCATCGGTCACGACCGCATTGCCAGTCTCGAAGGTGTACCCGCCGTTGGCAACCAAGGTGCCTGAATAAATTGGCCGGAAATGCTTGGCGACGCCTTGGCCGAGAACCTCCACAGGTGTCCCGGTCAGATCGCTTATGGGGTTCATCAGCTGCAGATAAGCGAGATTACGCTTCGACAATTGACCGATCAGGTATTCGAAGGTCGCCAGCGTTTCAGTTCCAGCGATGAGATTTCCGAGCCCGGTCAAACCGGGGCTGAGCTTCGCACCAACGCGTCCTGGCGCCCAGGTTTCTATAAGGGCGTCGACAATCTCAAGGGGGAACCGGGCGCGATTTTCAGCTGTGCCGCCATAGTCGTCCGTCCTCTGATTGAGCGCGGCATAGAGGAAGGTCGGGATCAGATAGGTGCTGATGCCATGGAGCTCAACGCCATCGAAGCCAGCAGACTGTGCCAACCGGGCAGCTTTGGCGTAGTCCTCCACCGTCCGGGCGATATCGCTCAGATCCATCGCCCGTGGCGTGACAGTGTCCTGGAAACCGGATGGCGTGTACGCCTTCAATCCCGGGTTCACGGCCGATGGGGCCAGAGGCAGAGCGCCATCGAGCAGGTCTGGATGCGATGATGACCCGATGTGGCCGAGCTGGACGAATATACGCCCTCCGGCCTCGTGGACGGCGTCCGTGACGAGGCGCCACCCATCGGCCTGTTCCTGAGTGTAGAGGCCCGGCACGTTTATGAAGCCGACGCCTTCGCGGCTCGGCCAAGTCCCCTCCGTGAGGATCAGCCCGGCAGATGCGCGCTGTGCGTAATATCGCGCCTGAAGCTCGTTGGGGACGAAGCCGGGATTGTCAGTACGGGCGCGGGTCATGGATGCCATGATGATGCGGTTGGGTAGATCGACGTCGCCCAGGCGGATTGGATCCAGCAAGGGCTGGTTTGGATTGCTCATATCTGTTCACCTATGTTGGCAGCGCTATCCGCGGGTTTGCGCCCGAATGGGGAAGGACGATGCCCGTCGACACCATCGCCGAATTCAAGTAAGACCAAGCATACCAGCGATCCAGTACTGACTATTTCGTAAGTGTCCGAATTTGGAGATCGCAATGACCGAGACGAATTTCCAATGCGGCCTGGAAGCGGCTCTCCAAATCCTTGGGGGCAAGTGGAAGCCGCTCATTCTCTTTCATCTGGCCAGCGGGGCCAAACGCACCGGTCAACTCCGCAGGCTTGTGACCAATGTTAGCGAGAAGATGCTGATCCAGCATCTCAAGGAGCTGATTGATGATGGCGTCATTCGTCGCTTCGACTTCAAGACCGTCCCGCCTCATGTCGAGTACGAGCTGACCGACTTCGGCCACAGCCTGGCCAAAGTTCTCGCCCCGTTGTGCGAATGGGGGACACGTCACTCTTCCGAAGTCGCGATCATCGTCCAAAACCGCCAGCGAGCGTCAGAGCCGGCATAGCGCCGACAAAGTCCTCACCCCGGTAGGAACCGATATGCGGACCCTTTCCGCTCGACATATCCGACTCCTGGATAGGTCCAATGGTATCCGAGCATCCGAAGCTTCTCGTTCGCCACTTTGTCCAGCAAGGCCGCCCTGTTCGAGAGCGCGATCTCGGGTTCGGTGTCGAAGCCGAAATGCCAGCGCGGATTCTCGAACGAAACGATATCGTTCGGGATCACGTCTCCGGCAATGAGGAGGTTTCCGTCGCCTGCCAATTCAAGTGAGATGTGGCCGGGCGTATGGCCGCGGCTGCTGAGGACGTTCATCCCCGAGACGATTTCATCCCCAGGCTTCACCATCGTCAGCCGATCCTTGACGGCGAAGAGGTCACGCTGGGCGCCGCGCGCGAACGCGTGAAGTGGTTTCGGCATCTTCGCCTCATATTCCGGATCCGTCCAGAAAGACCACTCGGCTTCGTTGACGTAGTAACGGGCGTTTGGAAAGAGCAGAGACCCGTCGGCCTTCGTCGTTCCGCCGGAGTGATCGGGATGGGCGTGGGTGAAAACGACCTTCGTGATCGAAGAAGGATCTACGCCAGCCGATGCGAGATTGGCGGCAAGCCTTCCGTCGCTCGGCTGGAAATTGCCGCCCGCCCCGGTATCGATCAGGATAAGGTCGCTACCGTGCCGGATGAGTGGAATGTTCGTCTGAAGCGGAGCGCTGTCGACGCCTCCCCCGAGGCGGCTAAGGATGCGACCGATTTCGTCAGGATGGCCATCGGGCATCAATATGTCGGACGGCAGCGTAATGTACCCGTCACTCAGCACCGTGATGTCGAAGCGACCATGCTTCAATTGGTGAAAGCCATCTGCGAGGACGCCGGGTGGAAGGATGGCCTTATCGGATGTCATAACGATCCCCCGGTAGTATCATCTTTAGGAGTTTGCCGCCTTGTTCGCTTGAATGCGAGCATGTTCCTGTGAGATCTTGTGAGCCTGGTCATCCGGGCCGAGCCAATGCTGCCGCCACTCGCCGCCGTCATTCTTTCGCCGAGTACGTCTTCGCCGTCTTGAGCATAAAGGAAAAGACACTGCCAACTGGCTCGTTCGGGGTCATCCACAGACGGCCGCCGTGCGCCTCCACGATTGATCGGCAGATGGAGAGCCCCATCCCGAGTCCGCCCGACTTCGTCGTAAAGAATGCGTCGTAAATCTGATGAGCCTTTGAGGGGACGACCCCAGGCCCGGTGTCAGCAACTGTGACCATGATCTTGTCTTCGTCGATGCCCTTCGAACCTACAGTTATTCGCCGCGTCTCGCAGTCAGCCAGACTTATCGCCTCGACGGCGTTGAGGATCAGGTTCAGGACGACTTGCTGCAATTGAATCCGGTCTCCGAGAGTGGGTTCTCCATCAGCCTCGAGTTTAGTCTCCAACACTATCCCGTGCCGTTGGAGTTCACCACGGGTGAGAGCAAGCACGTCTTCGACCATGTCGTTGACATCGACCCTCGCGATGGCAAGGGGCGATTTTTTCGCGAGCGCCCGGATACTTGTGATAACATCCCCTGCTCGATGGCCATCCCTTATGATGCGCTCGGCGGCCTCCCGGGCTTCTGCAACATCGAACTGGTCGTCGCTGAGCCAGCGCAGGCATGTCGCGGCGTTTGTGACAATGGCCATCAATGGCTGATTCACTTCATGGGCTATCGATGCCGTCAGCTCGCCGAGGGCAGTTAGTCGCCCCGCTCGGGCTAATAGTTCCTGCGCTTCTTCGACGCGTTTTAGATCATCGATGTCAGTATGGGTACCGAACCATTTTATGATCGCCCCGGTCTCGTCGCGCATGGGCGTGCCCTTCACAAGAAAGGTGCGCGGTACACCATCGTGACGCATGATCCGCGCTTCGATCTGCCCGGCGGTGCCGGTCGCGACAAGCTCTGTCCATTTTCGAACCACCTTCTGCCTGTCGTCGGGATGGTACGTTCCTATCCAACCGCCTTCGCGTGCCGACTCTGGCGAGACCCCCGTATAGTCGTGCCACTGCTTGTTGAAGACAGGATAGAGCCCATCTGGTCGTGCGTTCCATGCCTGTGCCGGGATCATGTCGTATGAAACGCGAAACTCTTCCGCCAGCCGCCTTGCGTGTTCCTGGGCTTCTCGCGCATCCCGGTACAACGCGGCGTTCTCCAGCGAAATCGCTGCCTGAGATGCGAGGAGGCGCAAGATCGTGACCTGCTTCTTCGTGAACAGATGCGAGGAAATTCCATTTTCGAGGTAGAGCACCCCGACGAGTTCCTTTTGCTTGACGAGGGGCAAGCAGAGGATCGAACTCGATCTTTCAGCAAGGATGTAAGGATCAGACGCGAACAATTCTGCGGTTTGCGCGTCGTCAAGGATGACGTCCTCTCTGGTATGTATCACATAGCTGAGGATTGCTTCCGGCAGCTGCCGTGAGAACTGAGCAAGCTTGACCGAGACGCCCCGGTCATCCGTCACCGCCTCCGCCGCAATGTCCATTTCGCCGTCCTGAGGCAGCAGAAGAAGCCCACGGACTGCTCCCGAATGCTCAACGACGGTCACCATAAGTCGTTCGATGAGGCGATCGAGGACAATCTCTCCTGAGACTGCCCGGGACATGTCGACGACTGCCGCCAGATCCAGACGCTGCAGTTCGTAGGGCCCTGCCCCGACCGATTTCACGACGCTATCCAGTCCAGGATGCGCCAGATCCATTTGTCGGACCTTTAAAGTCGCGCCCCAGGCCGAATAGCAGGATCTCGCACTTCGCAAAAACCCTCGGGCACTGCGCTCCAGCCCACGTGCCGCGTAGAACCTTGCCGCCAGTTCATTCGAAAGCGCTTCATTCTGAATGAAACCGTATTTTTCTGCAGCTTTAATCGCCTCCTCGTAAAGCTTGAGCGCTTCGATCTGCCTACCCTCTATCCGGGCCATTTCTGCTGCCACAAGCGCGCGACGCGTTCCGAAATTCTCAGGGCAACTCCTTTCCCAGATGGCGATCTGATCGAGGTGATTTCGTATGGCCTCGACGTGAAGCTCCCGTTGCTCTGAAGCAGCAGAGTCAAACAACGCCGCGCGTATCAATGCCGCGTAGAAATGATACTCCGCCAAGTCTATGAACGTCCGCATTACGCGAAGGTCTTTTACAACAAGTCTCTCGGCCCTGAACGCCTCCTCATATTTCTGTGCGTGATACAGCAACTGCATCTGATGGGTCCGGTGCCAGACCAACGGAAGGAGCAGAGGTTCGCCGACGTCCTCCAGCCGAAGCTGAAAGGCCGCCTTGTCCGGCAAGGTTTCGCCCTCGGAAGGACCGCTTGATTCCAGCCCCTGGAGTTCGCGCACCAGCAGAAGCTGCCCGATTGCCGCATCGGCAGCCAGTCCGAAGCCTGCCTTGCGCGACAGCGCCAGGGATTGCTCGGCCTGGTGTTGTACGACGCTGAGGTCCGCTCCCGAGATGAGAAGATTGGATACCAACACCTTCGCGGTTGCCGATGCGTAGACCAAGTCTCCTGCCGCGATCCCGACTTCCATCGCAATCCGGGTCCTCTCGATTGAGGTCGGCAAGTGTCTGGTCCAGGGAATGACGTAGGAGGAGGAGCAGGTGTAGGTTCGTGCTTTGAAGCGATTGAGACCGTAGTCATCGACCAGTTGGACCCCTAGATTACCGAATTCTCCGCCAAGCTGATAGTCGCCGAAGCGAAGCCCAACAGCGACATTGAAAGAAGCGTAGGCATAGCATGACGCGTCGCAGTTGCCGTGCTGGAGGCTGAGGTTGACCATCTGGGCATAGACGAGAGCTTCGAGAACGCTGTCCGTCAAAACAGCAGGAAGGATGAGGTAGGCGAGCACGTCCATTGTCGCCAGCCAGGTCCGGTCGGTCATCTTTGGCAGGTTCACAAGTTGGTCGACACGACGACCGGCCAAAAGAGTTCTCATCTTCTCGATCTCCGCCCGAAGATCATCCTCGGTAGGATGGGCAACCCAGACAATGTCGAAGTTGCGGAGATATGCGAGTCCCACCTCGACGGCTTTGTCCTGATTGCCCAGCGCCACGTACAGCGAAGCCCGCAAGCGCACGACCGCCGCGCCGTCGACCGGGTTGTTCGCAAGATCGCTCAATGTCTGCAAATGGCTTGCGGCCGCGTCGTAGTCCCCTGTGAGGAATTCGCATTCGGCGTTCTCTATTTCGAGCTCGAAGAGCAGGCTGTAGTGCCTATCCCAGCACTTCGGAGAAAGAAGTTCCAGGCCCGTAGCAAAATATCGAAGCGCGGACGGGTATGCGGCGGATCTCTTGGCGCGGCCCCCAGCCTGGAGATAGAGGGCAGCGACTTGTTCGCGCTCTCCCCCTGCCCCAAGCAGATGCAACCCTCGGCCGAACTGATCTGTAACTTCGAAGATGCGCTCGTGGAGGCGAGCAGGAGACATCTTGGCGAGAAGCGCGCGCCCGATGTGCAGATGGATTGCAGCCCGCTCTTCCTCCGGAATAAGGAGATATACCGCTTCCTGCACGCGATCATGTGCGAAGGTATAACTGTCATCGACTCGCAGGAGAAATCTTTCCTGGACTGCCTCCCAGAGTATCGCAACGACCTGTTGTCCGGACTTGTCCGTGATCATCGAGAGAGTTCCAAGGGACGCAGAGTTGCCGAGGCTTGCCAGTAGTTTGACCACCTCGAGTGTCCGACTGGGCAGTCGAACGAGCTTGGACGCGACAAGCTCTGCAACGTTATCGGTAATCTGTTTGGCCCGGATCCTCTCCGTTTCCCAGTGCCATGAGCGTCGTACGTCGTCGAAGACAAGAAGTCCCTCCTCATCCATCGTCGAAAGAAATTGCGAGACAAAGAACGGGTTTCCTTCTGTTTTCTCAAGAACCAGGCCCGCAAGTGGTTCGAGAGATATTGGTTGCTGACCGAGCGCGTCTCCGAGGAGTTGCGCGAGATCAAGGAGCTTCAGGGGCGCGAGCGTCAGTTCTTCAACATTGCGGCTCCCAGTCAGCATCGCTGATCGCGCGACTTCAAAAGGGTGTCCTGAATGGATCGCGTCATCGCGATAGGCGCAGATCAGTAGTAGAGACTCCACCTCTGGATCGACGGTGATCCGCTCGATGAGTTCAATCGTCGCCGCATCGAGCCATTGAACGTCATCGATGAACAGCACCAACGGGTGATCGGAACGTGCGAAGACCTTGAGGAGGCGGATGAATATAAGGTGAAAGCGAGCTTTGGCCTCCTGAGGAGGCAAATCCGGAGCTTGCGGTTGCTCGCCGATTACAAGGGCCAGTTCCGGAATAAGGTTGATCATGAGCTGGCCGTTCGGCCCAAGCGCCTCTACGATTGCACATCGCCATCGGTTGAGATCGGCATCCCCCGAACTCAGTATTTGTCGCACTAGACCCCGGAAAGCCTGAGCGACCGTTGCGTATGGAATCTCACGGGTATACTGGTCGAATTTTCCGGTGGCGAACAATCCCGCCCGGGCGGCTTGGAATCTTCGCAGCTCCAGCACTACAGATGACTTGCCGACGCCAGCGGGGCCTGAAACAAGCAAGATCTCCGTCTGGCCACTCGAACGTACGCGGTCGAATGCCGCCGAGATGGCATCAACCTGCTGCGCCCGCCCATACAATCCGTCAGGCATTTGAAGTCGCCCCGCGGTGTCTTCGGCAGCAACATCAAACCACTCGACCCGCCCTTTCTCGGTCCAACTTTTCAGACACCGTTGGAGATCGGCTTCAAGCCCTCCCGCTGTCTGATATCTTTCATTGGGCTTCTTGGCCAACAGCTTAGTGATGATCGTTTCAACTGTGGCCGGAACGCTTTCCATTCGTTGGGAGATCGGAATTGGCAGTCGAGCCACATGTGAATGGACCCACTCCATTGGATCTCCTGCGACGAAGGGCAACTCACCCGTCAGCAATTCGTAGAAGACAATGCCAAGGGAGTAGAGGTCGCTGCGCAGATCGACCGCCAGCTTCACGCGACCGCTTTGCTCGGGAGCAATATACGGCAACGAGGCTGGACGAAGGATCTGGTCGCTGGCGACTTCCGCAATTTCCGTTGCCGGACCCGCGTTGCCAAACCCTGTGAGGCGCACGTTTCCGAACTGATCAACGAGTAGGCTGCTTGGCCTGATTTCCTTGTGCACCAACCCTCGGAAATGCACGCCCCTGAGTGCCGCCGCTGCGTTCACTGCTACAACGAGAAAGCGCCCTAGTTCGAACGGCGTTCCTTCGAGGCTCGCTGGGATCCCGCCGGGGTCGTCAAGCAGAAGTACGGTTCGACCATCCACACGCTCCAAAGTGATGGGCCTCGCGGCCCAGGCCGTATCGAGCTGATCGGTCAGAGAGAACTCATGTTCAAGGAGCCGCGTCACTTCCGAGGTGTCTTGGGGCGAAACTGACGCGATCAGCAGAACAGACGATTCACGATCTATCGTGCGCCCACGGAACATGGCGAGAGTGCCATCCTCCCACAATAGTTCTGGCTGGTATCGAGATATGGCCATCACGATGCTCCAAGCGGACCGGCTGTCAAAAGCTAACCCTGTCCCACATGCTTTGAAGCTAGGGGCGCACGTCTCAGGACAGATGGTCGAGATCGTAGAGCATTTCGCCGATAACCGTCTAAATATTTCTCCGGTCATCCTCGGACATCGGGGGTGTGAATTCGCGTGTGTGCGAAAAGCAGGCGCAGCTAGTTCGGCCAATTACGGCAGGGCCAACGCTTGTCAGCCCTGCCATTTTAATTAGGCCTTGATGAACGCCAGGATATCCGGATTCAGCACGTCGGGGTGAACCGACAGCATCCCATGCGGATATCCATCGTAGAGCTTCAAGGTGCCGTGCTTCAGGAGCTTTACCGATAGCTCGGCCGCATCCTTGTAGGGCACGATCTGGTCGTCGGTTCCGTGGATGACGTAGACAGGTACATCGATCTTCTTCAAGTCTTCGGTGAAGTCCGTCTCGGAGAACGCTTTGATGCATTCGTAGTGCGCATTCGCAGCACCCATCATGCCTTGGCGCCACCAGTTGTTGATTAGGCCTTGAGAGATCTTCGCGTCCGGACGATTGAATCCATAGAACGGCCCGGTCGGAACATCGATGTAGAACTGTGCCCGGTTCGCGGCCAGCGCCTGCCGCAAGCCATCGAACACGTCTATCGGTAGCCCTCCGGGGTTCTTGTCCGATTTGAGCATCACGGGGGGAACCGCTCCGGCTATGACTGCCTTCGCGACACGTCCCGGCTTCGCACGGGCCACGTAGTGCACGACTTCGCCGCCGCCCGTCGAATGGCCGATATGGATGGCATTCTTCAGGTCGAGGGCTTCGACGACCTCGGCAACGTCTGCCGCATAGGTGTCCATCTCGTGGCCCGTCCGGCTCTGCGAAGAGCGCCCGTGGCCGCGGCGGTCATGCGCTATGACCCGAAAGCCTTCCCCGAGGAAGAAGAGCATCTGATTGTCCCAGTCGTCGCCGCTGAGCGGCCAGCCGTGGTGGAACACAATCGGTTGGGCGTCCTTCGGACCCCAGTCCTTGTAGAAGATCTCGGTTCCGCCCTTCACTTTCACTGTTCCCATGAACTTGTCCTCCGTTCGGGATGCTTTCGGTTTGGTAGCGGCAGAAGCAGACGACCCGACTGCGAGGGCCACGGCGGCAGCCGATCCAACAAGCAATGCGTCCCGCCTGGTAAGGGAAATCGCTGACTCCGATGTCATTTGACAGAACCTCCTGTTCGCGACGCGTCAATCATCGCCGCTCTCCATCGAACGACACGATTGTTACGTCGAGGCCGATCCTGGTCTTTCGAAAGAGTCTGTTTGGGAAGATCGGCCTTTCAGAGTTGAGTTGAGACCGTCATGTCGTACGGAGTTCTGGTCGGGCAATTGCCGCACGCAGCATCGGCGACCGACCGCTGGACCTCGTCGAAGCGAGCAGCAGCTTCCGCTTTCACACCCATCGACTCGAATTCCTCGGCCACAGGCCGAAAAGCGATTGCCGATCTGTTGCCGGGCAGCTCTCGCACAAGCATCTTTAGCGGCAGATCGAGCGCGGTCAGCGGCCAGCCCAGCATGACGGGTGTCCCACCCTTGGGGTTTCCGTAGATCACGACGCGCGTCTGCGGCATCGAAAGACCGTTCTCTGTTGCCGCCCTCGCATGATCGATCTCGGTGAAGACGGTCATTCCGGCTTTGGCTATGGCTTGGAGGACGGTTTCAAGAGTCTCCTCGAATGAATGCGTCGTCCGGTGTTCGATGGGCTTCGATGGCATGATCGCTCCTCAGTCTTCGCTCGTTTCGTTTCCCTTGGACAAGCGCCCCTCCTCCGCCTTGTAGAAGTATTGGCTTGCAACGAGCCACCCCTTCAAAGGTCGCAGGGGCGGTATGCATGTCAGGATGAGGAATGGTCCGGTGACGAAGATCTGCGTCCAGATCGATGCGTGGTGCGCCACGGCAAGCCAGACAGAGAGGAGCACAGTCGGAATGCAAGCGAAGCAGATTACGAAGAAAGCGGGGCCATCTGCAGGATCCGCGAACGAGTAGTCCAGGCCGCAAACCTCGCATTCCCTGCGCAAGGTGAGAAAGCCGCTAAAGAGGTGGCCACGGCCGCATCTCGGACATAGGCCGCGAACGCCCGTCTTCAGCGGTGATAACGGCGGATAAGGATCTTCCATGTCTTCCCTCTCCTGAGCGCGTTGGCAGCCATTAAGCCACCCGCTCGCCCGGTTGTCGAGGAACATACTTCGGACGCCCGCACGCAATCGCACTTTGACGTAATTTCGGGTAACTTGCCGATATCTCTCGTCCTGCTAAGCTGCCTCCGGATGCGCTCTTCGACGGATCTGGTCATGGATGCAAAAGAAGGCATGCGATTGCTCCGAGCGCTGTCCGCTGAAGCGGGTCGCGACAGGATTGCCGATGCCCTTTCCGCTGCATGCCTTCGATGCGACGACGTAGAGCGTGCGGAGGTGACCTTTCTTTCGGAGGGCACCCCTCCAAATGTCCCGTCCGACGCCATGTCATCGCTCCTGACTACCAGAGCACCAATTGTCATCACGGGATGCAATTTACCTGGCTTACCTGGCGAAAAACCTGATCACCGCTGTCGACTGCTGCTTCCACTGGTGGTTTCGGAGACCACTTTTGGTGTGTTGATGCTAGAGAGTTCGACTATCGCAGCGTTCGGCGTGGACCAAACCGATTCCTTTGAAAGTATGGCGTCCTACGCCGCCTTGCGGATGAGAAATGCCGCACTGGATCTCGAGCTTCGGCAGGCACAGGAACGAGCTCGCCTTGCCGAATGGGAGCTGCGTCTCTCCTGGGACATGCTCCCTGCACATGCATGGCACACGAGCCCGGATGGCAGGCTCGAGGCGGTCAATCAACAATGGCTGAGCTACTTCGGACTCACAAAGGAAGAGTCCATGGGCTTTGGATACATGCAGGTTTTTCATCCCGACGACCGGGAACGTGTCCGGGTGTTATGGACTGGGCTTCTTACGGACGAGGTGGCGGGCGGAGTCGAGGCCCGCATGGTCGGTCGCGACGGATCCTCTCGCACGTTCCTCCTGCGGACTGTGCCGATCCGTGATGAAGCCGGCAAGGTGATAAAATGGTACGGCCTCAACACGGACGTCGAAGACCTAAAGATTGCGCAGAACCGCATCCAGGAAAGCGAGCAACGCTACGCCGCGACGCTGTCGAGCATTGGCGATGCGGTGATATCGACCGATGACAGGGGGCATCTGACATTCCTCAATCCAATCGCCGAAAATCTGACAGGATGGGCACAACAGGAAGCTGTCGGCAGGCCTGTCGAAGATATCTTCACGTTGATCGGGGAGGCGCTCGAGATTGTCGTTGATCCGGTATCCGAGATTGTCGGTCGAAGTGTCGATCTCGCAATCGGAACCCAATATGCGCTGCGGTCAAGGACGGGATCGGAAATCGCCATCGACGTGTCCGGAGCACCGATCATCGACGCCAGTGGCGACATGAAGGGGGCGGTTCTCGTATTCAAAGACGTGACCCATAGAAACGAAACCGCAGAAGCCCTCCGACGGTCGAAAGAGGATCTGGCTCGCATGAGCCGCTTGACGGCGATCGGCGAATTGGCGGTATCGGTGGCTCACGAAATGAATCAGCCTCTCATGGCTATAGTAACGAACGCCGCCGCGTCCATGAGTTGGTTGAAGGGAAGTCCCCCGAACATCGAAGAAGCGACGCAGGCGATGGACTGGGTTCTTCGGGATGGCCATCGTGCGGGTGAGGTGCTGAGCGGCATCCTGGCATTAGCAAGAAATTCGCGGCCAAAAGTCGAGCCTTTGAGTATCCGCGGCGTTATCGAGGAGGTGCTGCTGCTCACCAAGAGCGAACTTCGGCAGAAGGGCATCCTCGTCGAAACCCTTCTTGAGAACGGAGGGGACGAGGTGAACGGTGATCGGATCCAGCTTCAGCAAGTTCTGATCAATCTCGTCAGGAACGGCGCGGACGCAATGGCAGCGCTGGAAGACGGGCGCCGGGTACTTCGCGTCGGCACGAAAAAACAAAATGATGGTCTGATCCAGGTGAGCGTTTCGGACAACGGCGTAGGTCTCGATCCGGACACCGCCGAGCGGGCATTCGAGGCTTTCTTCACGACCAAGTCGACTGGCATAGGCATGGGCCTGTCGATCTGTCGGTCGATCATCGAGGCACATGGTGGTCACATCGGGATCGCGACGGAAAAGGGCAAAGGCAGTACCTTCAGTTTTACCTTGCGGCCTCCACCATCCTCGACAGCGCAATCCGAAGCTCTAGCAGGATAGCTGGATGAGGATCGAAGCTCGCGTAAGCGAGATGGATGCGGCCATTCAATTCGCATGCGGCGACGCACTTCTCCTGTTTAAATCCCAGGGTCACGAAATGGATTCGCGGGCGGACAGGATACCTCTGAATTCTTTCAAGGCTATCGAGTGTCCGTGGGCAGAGTGGCCTTCAAGTGAGCGATTTCGGATTCCAATTCCTTGATCCTCGCATCCCTCGTCTCCATCGCCTTCAGCACTTCCTCGGCTTCGAACCGGAGCGGAATGTGCTGCGGACAATTGGCGTCCCAGGCTTCGACATTGAACAGGATCACCTGCTCACGTCGAGCCTCATAGCTTTTTGGCATTAACTGATCGAGGAGTGTCGCATCGCCCTCCACCACTGCCGCCGTACCCCAGATCTTCACTCGGGAACGGCTCCCGTAGTCGATCAGGAAAAGCTGCGCCTTGTCGTTTTCGACGAGATTTCCCTGCGAGATGTACTGCCGATTGCCGACATAATCGACGAACCCGATCGTCTTCTCGTTGATGACACGGAGGAAGCCGGGCGGGCCGCCGCGATGCTGGATGTAAGGCTGGCAGTCCTTGCTGGCAGTCGCCATGAAGATGCTGATCTGCTTCTCGATGAAGTCCCTCAGATCAGGGGTAATCGCTGTCGCCCACCCGCCTCGCTCCTCGACGCGGGCGTAGGATCGGCGCGACCCCTTCCTTGCTTGAATCTCCTTCACCGAAGGCGAAAAGGCAATGTCGCTCGAGAAATGCTTCTCCGTCTCCACGCCGCCTTCCCTCCTGTGTATGACAGTCCTACGCCGCCGCGAAGAGTTTCCGATCACACGCCTTCGTAGACCAGACGGGTGAAGAGCGCCGGCGAGATCGCCCAGTTGCCGAATACAGCATCCCATTTCGCTGTAGGCTTGGCGGCGACGGCTTCTTCGGACGTGCGACCATCCTTTTTCAGCTTGGCGACGCTTTCGCGAATTCCGACGAGCATGTCATGCCAGGCGATCAGGTCCTTCTTATTCCCGATCTCGCCATGCCCCGGAATGACTATCGTCTGGTCATCGACCATCTCGACGTTCGCCGCAGCCGCCTGAATCTGCCCGTCGATGCTGCCGCCCGTCGAGTAGTCGATAAAGGGATAGACGCCATTCCAGAAAGTGTCGGCCACATGGATGACGTTCGCTTCCTGGAAGAAGACTGAAATGTCACTATCCGTATGCGCCGGGCCATAATACTTCAGCTTGATCGTCTGACCGTTATGCTTGAGCGTCTCCTCGTCGCCCTTCATGAGCACCGTCGGCAAGGCGCCTTTCGGCGACGCCGGGAAGTCGAAGTCCCAGTCCTCGACACGCGTGGCAACGGTCAGGTGCTTCAGCGAGTTCGGATGGGCCATGATTATGGCGCCTTCCGAATTGAGCCACTCGTTGCCGTCAGTGTGGTCGAAATGCCAGTGCGAATTGATCAGGTGTTTGATCGGCTGCGGACCAAGGTCGGCGAGTGCCTTCTCGATCTTGGGACGCGTGGCAGTGATTCCGGCGTCGACGAGCAGCTTACCGTCTTCGCCGACAAGAACACCCATGTTGCCGCCTGAACCAGAGAATGAGCTGATGCCACTCCGCAGGTTCGTCGTCGTGATGTCCGCAGCTGCCGCAGCCTCGCGGATCTGGACGACCAGGCTCTTGGCGGCGGCGAATACTTCCGACGGAGTAAGCCAGCCCCCCGTAGCCGCAAATGTCGCGCCACCGAGGCAGCAAAGGCAGAATCCACGTCGTGACAAATTGTAGTCGTGCTTGTTCATTTTCCGCTCCATCTGTCTGAAAGGTCACGCAAAAGGGCGCCACCACGCAGGGAGGCGTGCGTGGTGGCTGGGCCTCGATCTAATCCCGGCTGAGTTTTCGATCGAGGAAATCGTGAATGAGCGGTGCCATCTCCGGCAGCTTGTCCTCGAGTGCGAAGTGCCCGGTGTCGAGGAGATGCATCTCGGCGTGCGGCAGGTCGCGCAGATACGGAAACGCGCCATCCGCCGGAAAGATCTTGTCGTTCTTGCCCCAGACGATCAGCGTCGGCGGCTTCTTGTCCCGGAAGAACTTCTGGAACGCCGGATAGAGCGGGACGTTGGTGCCGTAGTCGTGGAAGAGGTCGAGCTGGATGTCGTTGTTGCCGGGACGATCGAGCAGCGGCTGGTCGTGGCCCCAGTTGTCGGGGTCAATGTGCGAGAGGTCGCTCATGCCGTCCGTATATTGGAATTTGGTCGTTTCCGGCTTGAAGAGAACCATCAGAGCCTGGCGGTTCTCGGGCGTGTCGTTTTTCCAGTACGCCTTGATCGGATCCCAGAACTCCTTGAGGCCCTCCTCGTAGGCATTGCCGTTCTGCACGATGAGCGCCGAAACCCGGTCCGGATGCTTCAGAGCGAGGCGGTATCCGACAGGAGCGCCATAGTCCATGACGTACATCGCGTATTGCTTGATATCGAGTTTGCCTAGCAGGCTATCGACAATGTCGGCATAGTGCTGGAACGTGTATTCGAACTTGGTGTGGTCAGGCGCATCGCTCTGTCCGAAGCCGGGGTAGTCCGGCGCGATCACGTGGTACTTGTCGGCAAGGATCGGGATGAGGTTGCGGAACATATGCGAAGAGGTCGGGAAGCCGTGCAGCAGGAGCACGACCGGAGCATCTGATGGTCCTGCTTCTTGGTAGAAAACCTTCGTGCCGTCGATGTCGACGGTATGATAGGTGACCTGAGGAACGACCAGCTTGTGTGTAATGGCAGCCTTCTTGGCGGCGAAGGACACGGTCGGTACCGCAGTTGACGCAGACAGTGCGAATGCAATCGCCAATGCGGTCCGGCTCAAGATTATTCTGTTCATTTCAGCCTCCACGGTGATGGTGAAATCGAAATCGATCGGGCCATCGCCGACCGCCGATCTTTGTTGAATTGCTACGCCTGATGACCTTGGAGGACGAGCAAGTTGTCGTAAGGCGTGGTGAGTTCGCGTGAGACTCTGTGAGGATGAAGCTCGCCGACCCTCTCGATTTCCTAGACTTTGGTCGAGTTCCCCACGACCTTGTCCGGGACTCAATGGACGTAAGGCGAATTGTTGGTGCTTAGAACGAGAGTTAGGCTACCTCCGCAATCAGCAGTGCAGCGAACAATTGCAGCAGGCGGGGGAAACAGCCATGCAAGTCCAGTTCAACGATACGCTCGAGCAGCACGCACGCGCATACACACCCAGGTACTCGGTCGAAGCAACCCGCGACGGTCTTGACGGTTCAATCCGCTTCGGCCGCTTCTGCGCCATCCCGCACTCCCGCCAGCTTCTGATGGATGGGCGGCCGCAGGAGATCGGCGGGCGCGCCTTCGATCTTCTCATGGTCTTACTGAAGTCGAACGGCGGCATCGTCAGCAAGGACGAGATCCTGAATGAAGTCTGGCCATCCATGGTGGTCGAGGAATGCAATCTGCGATTCCAGATAAAATCGCTGAGGCGCGCCTTGGGCACTCATGGCGACATGATCAAGACGATCGTCAGGAGGGGCTATATGCTCATCAGGGAAGACATCCCTCAAGACAGCGCTCAGCACGACGCAGTCCCCTTGCCGGTGCTTCCCGCAGTCGATGCGGCAGCCATCACGCGACCTGATGCGCCGTACATCGTCCTCATCGAGGATGACGAAAGCGTTCGCCGCGCGATTTCGACCCTTCTACGGTCGGTTGGCCTCAACGTCGCGGCGTTTGATTCCGTCAAGGCTTATCAGGAGAGCGAACACTCCCGTCAACCGGACTGCCTGATCCTCGACGTCTGCCTTCCCGGCCGGAGTGGGCTGGACTTCCAGGCGGATCTTCTGCAGACGGGAATTCGCTACCCCATCATCTTCATCAGTGGAAATGCGGACGTCCAGATGTCGGTCCGCGCGATGAAGGCCGGAGCGATCGAGTTCCTGACAAAGCCCGTGCGACATCAGGATCTGCTGAGCGCGGTTGACATGGCTGTAAACGCCTAGCGGGAGTTGGACTTCGGTTTCGAAAGGCCGTCTGTCTCGAGAATTTTCCGAGCAGCCCTTTCACCTCCGGCTCGTTCACAAGAAACGAAGCTTGCTACACAGGCATCACACGAATTCAATCAATTCCCCTTCCGGAAACGGCGATTGCGTCGTGCGGCTGTCAAGCGAGTGCAACTGCGGACGGGCTCCGACCTCGGGGTCGAAGGGGGAACCCGTAGCAGGTTTTGACGGGTTCCCTTCAAGCAAGTCAATGCACTGCCATGCTCCACATGCGTGCCGCACAAATGCC
This sequence comes from Rhizobium sp. 01T437, assembly GCF_056398505.1. Taxonomy (NCBI): domain Bacteria; kingdom Pseudomonadati; phylum Pseudomonadota; class Alphaproteobacteria; order Hyphomicrobiales; family Rhizobiaceae; genus Rhizobium; species Rhizobium sp. 01T437. The sequence goes on along the minus strand of NZ_JBFTPM010000037.1, from coordinate 6,947 downwards.
CTTGCAGCATCGCTAATATACTGCCGCGTTGGTTAATGACCAGTTAACTGAAAACGTGCCGCTCGCACCGAATTTCACACGGCATCGCGACAACTCACACCAATGGATCGCTGCCCGTAGTAGCCTCGTAGGAACATAAACCGAGCGCATGCCCGCAATTGCAATGCGCCGACTGTGAGGTACCCGGCATGAAAGAGTGGTTGTCGAATTCAGCAATGGTCGTGGCTCTCTTGCTGAGCCAAAGCGCGATGGCGGCCTCGAAGCCCACGATCGTGCTGGTGCACGGAGCTTTCGCGGAATCAGCGAGCTGGGACCGAGTAGCCGCCAAGCTGGTGAAAGATGGATATCCAGTCGTCGCAGTGGCCAACCCTCTCCGGGGCTTGAAGTACGACTCCGACTATGTCTCGGCGGTCCTGAAGTCCATCGACGGGCCTGTCGTCCTGGTCGGCCATTCCTACGGCGGATCAGTGATCACCGACGTCGCGGTCGAAGGAACGAACGTCAAGTCCCTCGTCTTCGTGGCGGGCCTCGCGCCGGATACGGGTGAGAGTGCGGGCAGTCTTGGCAAGAAGTTCCCCACCGGGACGCTCGGCGACGCTCTTGCTCCACCCGTCCTCCAACCGGGCGGCAAGCATGATCTGTACATCCTTCAAAGCAAGTTCTGGAAGCAGTTCGCAGCAGACGTCCCGGAACAGCAGGCTGCACTTATGGGTGCCGAGCAGCGTCCGGTCACGGCCGAAGCTCTCAACGATCCCTCTGGAGAGCCGTCCTGGAAGAAGCTGCCATCGCATTTCATCTATGGCACAGCCGACAAGAACATTCCGACGGAGCTTCACGAGTTCATGGCAAAACGGGCAGGAGCGAAGGAGACGGTCGGCGTGAAGGGCGCGTCGCACGTGGTGATGATCTCCCATCCCGACCTCGTGTCCGCGATGATCGAGCGAGCCGCGGCCGACAAATAGAGCAACGACCATCATATCATTCGCATCCTTTTCGAGAGGAGCAACCGATGCAGACCGATATCGCCATCAAGGTGAGCTTGGGCCGGATACGTGGCGTCTTCAAAACTATCGATGACTGCCTGCATGTCGAGCATTTCAGCGTGACAGACCCGAACATCTCTCTGGCAAAGCTTACTCGGGAGAACGGCAATTGCGCGATCACCACGTCGTTGGGTTCCGGTGTCGGTACGTTCGTGGTCGCGGCTCGGGACTCCGAGCTTCGTCTCGAGCAGAAGGGCCGCGTCCTGTTTCAAGGAGTGATGATCGAAGACAGCGTGACCTTCATAGAAGGTCCGGATCCGATCGCCGTCGAACTCAAGTCCGACGCCTGCCTCTACGTGCTCACCTTCCTGCGAGAGCCTTTTCAAGGCCCCTGTCCTGTGGTCGGTGGAAGATTCAGCATTCGCGATATCCGCCTGGCTGAGTTGATCGGCGAGATTGCCGAAAGCTCACCGATGCGGCGGTGTGAACTCACAAAGGACTTCTCTCGGCTGGCATTCGAACATTACCAGTCACTGCCGCGGGTACATCCTCTCTCTGCATGGCGACTGAACCGGGTGAGACGCTACGCGGAGTCGCACCTCGATCGGCGAATGTCCCTGGAGGAACTGGCCGACGTCGCAGGGTTTTCACGAGCGCATTTCGCGGCAACATTCAAAGCGGCCACGTCGATGAGCGCCCATGAATTCCTTCTTCGGATGCGAATTCAGGCCGCCGGCAGATTGCTCGCTTGTACCGATCTGGCGCTCGTGGAGATCGCACTTCAGACGGGGTTTCAAAACCAACCTCATTTCACGACGGTCTTTCGCAAGATCACTTCGGTCACGCCGGGAAAATGGCGGGCATCGCGTCGGGCAGCTGTGCTGGCCAGCGTGGCGGATACGTTGAGCGGCGCTGCACCGGTCCTCGAACATCAGCCTCAACGCGAAGGATCCCTGCCGCATGATCTTCATTGAAGTCGGCCCTCAGCGCCGAGATACAACACGTGACCCAATGGAAGGAAGTGAACCATGTCGCGAATACCCATCCCTGCAAATCTCGAAGCCGCTCCGGAAGCTTCCAAACCGACTCTCGAGGCGATCAAGAAGCAGATCGGCGCCCTGCCCAACGTGTTCCGGATGATGTCGAACAGCCCCGCCGTCCTGGAAACCTACGCCGCGCTGAACGGCGCACTCGGCAAGGGCAAGCTCGATAAGAAAATCCGGGAGCGGATCGCGCTGGCGATTGCCCAGATCAACGGCTGCGAATACTGCCTCGCCGCGCACACGTACACCGGAGCCCACGTGGCGAAGCTGAGCGTCGACGAAATTCTTGCAGCCCGCCGGGGTGGATCGTCCGAAGCGAAGGCCGACGCTGCCGTGAAGTTTGCTGTCAGGGTCGCAGAAGCCCGAGGTGGTGTCTCAACAGAGGAGGTCGAGGCCGTGAAGGCGGCGGGCTTCGATGACGGCGAGCTATTGGAAATAGTCGCCCACGTCGCCGCGAACACCCTCACGAACTATCTTAACGAGGTCTTCAAGACCGATGTCGATTTCCCGAAGGTCGACCGCCAGGCTGCCTGAGATCGTCTGCCCTGTCGAGCGAGACCGCTCGACAGGGCTCGCGTTCGCCAACATTTGCCGCGCCAACCGAACAGACCCTCGCGACGGGGAAAACGCGAGGGTCTGTTCTTCGGGCGTCGAGAGGGTACAGGCGACGCGGGGGCATGGCGGATCCGCGTTCGATCGCCCTTGGACGTCGAATCCTTTCTAACTACTTCCTTTCCGGGATCACGAAACTTACGGTTTGCGCAGTGATCACGTGATGGTTGGGATCCGCAAGCTCGACGAGGACCTTGTGTTCTCCGGCTGGAAGTCCGACAACGATTATTGTCTCGCCGCTGGCATCGACGAAATGYCATGGAAGGTCGTCAACCGTGATGTGGACATGCCCAATCCGTGGGGAGACCTGTAGCGCGCCTCTTCCGAAGACCGGGACGATGCGGATGTTCTCTGCGCGGTACTGAATAAAAACGAGACCCCGCGACAGCGGCTCCGGGAGCGACGGATCGACGATGAGGAGCGCTTCGGGTTCGTTCTCTATTGCGATAAGCGGCGATGGACCGCGGATCTCCCGGGCGCTCGGCATCGGGGAATACCGATCCGTCATGATGGCTCTCCAAGCTCGTTGCTTCGATGGTGACGTGTGGACGAAGCCGTCCTCCCACAGTCCATTGTCAGCCTGAGGGCCGATGGAGTCGAACGAGATGGCGTGAGATGCCCTGGGATGTGGTTGGAAAGGCTCTTCTACGAAGCAGTCTACCGAGCTTCCAGCGCGGTCCTGATAGCTTCGAGAAGATCGGCTGGATTGACGGGCTTCAGGAAGATATTGACAGCGCCTGAATTGCGTGCCCGATCACCGGCCGCAACGTCGGAATGGGCGGTGATGAGGATCGACGGTATGGTGATTGCCATCCCGGAAAGCTTGTCCAGCAAGTCGAGTCCTGAAATGCCGCCAAGCTGTATGTCCGTCACCAGGCAGGACGCACTCTGAAGGTCCGAAGAAGCGAGGAAATCCTCCGCCGAAGAAAAGGCTGTAACTCGCATTCCCGAAGCACGCAGCAGCCCCCGAAGAGCGTCGCGAACTGGCTCGTCGTCCTCGACGCAAACAACCAGAGAGGGCTGCGATGCTTCAACCATTGGCCGATCCTGTTCATGTGATCCTATGATCGTGCCAGCATGCTCACAATGCGACTTATGTCTGGAAAAGATGCCGGGAACCTAGCCTTTGGTCGAGGTTTCCCGCTGCTCGTTCAAGTCGAGCAAGTCGTAGTGGCGGACGAGTTCCGGTAGTGTCTGCACATGCATCTTCTGCATGACATTTCCACGGTGCAGCTTGACGGTCGCCTCTGTGATGCCCAGCGCCGCGGATATCTGTTTGTTGCGTTGCCCTTCGACGACTAGGATCAGAACTTCCTGCTCTCGCTTGGTAAGCTTTTCGAAGTCCGCGCGAACGCTAGCCGCAGCCGCGACCTTTTTCGTCGAACGACTGTCCTGCTTCATCGCCGAGTGAACGGCATCCAGAAGGTCCTGCTCGCGGACGGGTTTGGTTAGGAACTCAACCGCGCCTGCTTTCATTGCCCTGACGGCGATCGGCACATCGGCGTGACCACTCATGAAGATCACCGGGCGTTGGAACCCCCGAGCCCTAACCTCCTCGTAGAACTCGATGCCGCTTTGCCCAGGAAGCCGGACGTCAAGGATCATGCAGCCGACCTTTTCCAGCTGCCCTCTGGCCGAAAACTCTGTAGCCGAGGAGAACGCGATGACGTTGAACCTCATCGACCGCAGCAGGCCTACAAGCGATTCCCGAACACCCGCATCGTCTTCAATCACGACGACTAGCGCCGAGGCGTCTTCACGTTGCTTCTGGTTCATGCGCCCCCCATTGCATACGGTATGGTGAACTCGAAGACCGTTTCCCCTGCCGCCAGCGGCCGAGCCGAAAGCCTCCCGCTATGTGCCTCGATGATCGACCGACAGATCGCCAGCCCCATGCCGGTCCCCTCTGGCTTGGTGGAGAAGAATGCTTCGAAAATACGCTCTGACGCAATGGGGTCGAGACCATGGCCGTTGTCCTGTAACGCCCCCGGGATGTCATCGGAAACCCTGCTCCAGGTAGCAGTCCCTATGTTTTGGCTGAGTTCGCCTCCGTCGCGCTCAATCTGACGCACTGTTCCTCGCGAATAGGCATCAAGTGAGAGAAGGGCAAGCATTACGTCCTGCTGTGTCGCGGTCATCATCTGCTCCCGTCGCCAAAAAAATGGGCTTTCGTAATGAGAAATCCGAGAGGACTGTCTCGATATGGTCGCTGGTGGCCCGGTGGGTCTCGGTCGAAAACCTGTTCGCCGACGGGGGTTTTCAGCCAAGGTAAGCGGTCACGTATTTTGGAGGTCACCGGTTCATCGGTGATTTCAATGTCGAGGCCCGTGAAACGGACACCCGGAAACGCTTTTCCAAGATCCTGAGGTCGAATTTCGAAAATTGTCTTCGGATTTTGCTCGTCTCGGAACCCGATAAAAGCTGGATACCGATTGCCGCCAAACATTCTAAATGGCATTCGACCGGTGGCGGCCTTCATGCGTTCGAAGTCGGCGTCCTGCAGCATGCCAATGCTGCTTTTGACGCCGATCGTTAAGAGAATCGCTTTCTCCCAGATTTGTGCGAGTGTTCCCCCGTTCTCATGCTCGACCGGAAGAATATAGAAGGTGCCTCTGCCCGGGATGTCGAAGATCAGCGTCTCCCCATAGAGCCTGGTAGCTCCACCCGCTCCTGTCAGGCTTTGGGTCACTCGGCTATAGCGGACTTCCATCACTGTCGAGGCTTCGACGGGTTTGCCGTCGACCTCGACGCCTGCAATGACTCGATAGCGGATGCTAGCGGTCTCGCCGTGGCATCCCGTCAACAGAATTGCCCCCCAAAACAACAATAGGGGCTTTGTTGCCAGGAGCTTGAGGAATTCAAATTGAAACGGATTAGCGAAAAGGCGACCTACTCGTCTCACGGCAAGTCCACCTCTCCCGCGCATCGCGCGTGTGAATGGGAAACCTGTCGCTACTATAGCTTCGCCATGCCGGATCGACATGCCTGTCTCGCGCAAATTAAGGGAAAGGTGGGTGATGACGCCTCGTCCGAGGCGTCAGTTCAGATGCTTGTTGGACTCGTCACCAGTCGCGTCTGACGGGGCCGAATCTGCCGTCGACAGCTTGGAAAGGACCTCAGGATCAACGAGATGCGCAACCATGGGGTGGATCTTAATGCTGTCCTGCTTGGCAACCTGATGGAACTGCGTCAGCACCATTGTCGCGAGCTCGCGTGTCGGAGCGATCACGTCAAGTAGCCAGACGATCTCGCCACTCTTCCAGTCTTCCGGCTTCAGCCGGATCGGAAAAGCGCCGGCTTTTGTCTGCTCCGCAATGCGTGCATCAACTTCCGAGCTGACGGTCGCCCAAATGGCGATCGCCGGCGCCTCGATACCGCTTGACGCCTTTGGCGTCGCAATCGCAACCCGGTCGTTGATCAGGGGATCTATCACGAGATGAGACAGATCAGATATCATCTGACTGCGGTAACGCGGCACCGAGCTCATCGCCAGCACCACTTGACCAAACGTCGATTGAAGGGCAGCTTTCGCGCCTGCCAGCTTCTTTTTGGTCTCTTCGGAAATCTGCCCGTTCAATTGATTCACGGGCTCAGCACTAATAGCGCCGTCCATATACTCCCCCAGCCGCACAAAAGGTTGCAATCGCTTAAAATCGACACCCTTCCTACATATTATAAGTTGATTTTACAATTTTAAATAAATTATTTCAGATATACGTGTTAAAGTCGAAAAATACTTCTAGTGCCCATTACCCCGACGAGGGCGTGGCCATTCCCCAGCCCCGGTCGCAATCGGCGGCCGACCCCTCTCGCTCACCTACCCGGTCGCACCATAGATCGCGAAAAATCGATGAAGTCCTCGCGCGAGCCCGCCGCATCCTCCTTTGCCACGCGACCCCGAGACCGAACTTGAAGTCGGCACCTTTGACTAGCTTCAGCTTGAAGCCAAGGTTCGGCGAATCCTGCGTCTATTCCGGCACGAAGCCGATGCCAAGCCCGCTGAAACCAGGATACCAACGATGCAACGAGATCTGTCCTCGCAGGTAGCCTGGCGAGCTCCATTCGGTTTTCATCCTCTCCGCTTAATTTCCGGAGCAATTTAAGGGTTCACTTGCACGTGGCTTTACCCGGCCTCCCCGGCATTGGTAGCTCTTGATGGGATTGGAACCATAAGTCTGGAAAATCTGCAGCTGCAAATCTGCCCTATAATAAATGACTCTCAGGCTCGTGCATCGACGGTGGGAGGTCCCGTTTCCCATGAAGCACACGCCACACAACACGCCACACATCCACATGATCTTTTTGATCA
>NZ_JBFTPM010000036.1:0-35368 GCF_056398505.1 Rhizobium sp. 01T437 | reverse complement strand
TCCGCATCCATCACCCCACTTCCTGACGGCGGTCGCGCCATCGCCGACATCAGCCGCAGATCGAAATCCCCATAGCCTCCGACTGTGGCCCGCGGGTTCCTTCCTCGGGGACTTTCGTACGCCTGCCGGCGCCCGAAACTCTTCACGAAGTACGCCTGCCGGCGCCCGAAACTCTTCACGAAAGGAGACTGGCCGCATCCGGAGAGTTAGCCAGAAATGCAGACCTAGCGCAGTTGCAGTTCGGGTTTCCCCCGGAACGCMATTTCGCAAACAGAACTGGGCACTTCCGCCGAAGCCCCCGCTCGCCCCCATCACCAGACGGTTCAAGAACCGTACGCTTTCCTTGGATACTCATTTCCGTGTCGTCCACCTCGACGCCGTCGGTCACAAAGAAGGATGACGGCTCGATGGAGGTGGAGATCGCCTGGACATTACCTCTTACCACTTGTTGACTCACCCGCGGTTGAACAATAACTTGCTAACTCAGTCGTTAGGCTTGTCCTCACATGACGGATCAATCTCTTCAGCGTCGCCTTGCTGCCATCGTCGTTGCCGATGTGGTGGGATATTCACGCCTGATGGAGGCAGATGAAGTCGCAACGCTGGAGAACCTCAGGGAACTCCGTTCCGGCACTATCGAGCCGGCTGTGATGCGCCACAAAGGTCGCATCTTCAAGGTCATGGGCGACGGATTCCTGATCGAATTCGGTAGCGCGGTGGAAGCGGTCGCAGCAGCGTTGGAAATGCAACGGGCCACCGCTGCTGTCGAAGCTTCCGGAGACCGGCGCCTGCTCTTGCGTATAGGCGTCAATCTGGGAGATGTCATTGACGAGGGTTCAGACGTCCTCGGCGACGGGGTCAATGTCGCGGCGCGCCTCGAGAGACAGGCCGCGCCGGGAGGCATCTGCATTTCAGCCAGCGTACACGGCGAGATCGTCGGCAAGATCGACGACCGGTTCTTCGATGCAGGCGAACGCTACCTGAAGAACCTCACTCGCCCGGTCCATGTGTGGCATTGGCCGGATGCGCTGCAGAGCATATTGCCGCTGCCCGAAATTCCCTCGATCGCTGTATTGCCGTTCACGAATATGAGTGGGGATGAAGCGGACGCGCCTTTCGTCGACGGCTTGACTGAAGACCTGATCACCGACCTTTCCCGTACGGCTGGCCTGTTCGTCATCGCGCGCAATTCCGTCTACGGCTACAAGGGCAAGGCGGTCAACGTACGGCTGGTCGCCCAGGAACTCGGCGTCCGCTACGTCCTGGAGGGCAGCGCCAGACGCGCAATGGGCCGTGTCCGCATCAATGCCCAATTGGTCGACACGCTTGGCGGCCGGCACTTGTGGGCCGAGAGGTTTGACAGGACGCTGGAAGATGTTTTCGAATTACAGGATGAAGTCAACGCCAAGATTGTTGAAGCCCTCGTCGGCCGGCTGACCATCCCGCCGCAGCGCAATCGGCCGAAGAACTTTGAAGCCTATGACCTGTGTGTGCGCGCCCGCCTCCTGACGGAAGAGTCGCCGCAAACTGAGCGTGAGGCCTATATGCTGCTCCAACGCGCGGTTAAGCTCGAGCCATCATATGCCGAGGCGCTCGGTCTGCTCGCCTATAACCGTTGGCTGGCCTGGACTCATTTCGGCGAGCCCGAAGATCCCAACCGTCGGATGGCGGTGACATCAGCGCAGAAGGCGGTCGACCTGGATCCCAACGATGCCGGCTGCCGTTACGTTCTGGGGACCATTTTGGCTTATGAGCGGCGATGGGAGGAATCGGAGGCCGCCTTCGCCAAGGCCCTGGAGCTGGACCCCAACCACGCCGACACCTGGGCCGCGATGTCGGACATTTCCGTGCTGGACGGCAGGGTTGCCGACGGACTGGCGCAGATCGAAAAAGCTCTGCGGCTCAATCCCTATCCAGCGTGCTGGTATCTTTGTCATCTTGGGCAGGCGCAATACGCCGCGCGTGACTATGAGGCCGCGGCCGCAACACTCCGCAGGGAAGACACGTATCGTACCAACTCACGCAAATTCCTGGCTGCGACGCTTGCGCAGTTGGGCCACCGTGAGGAGGCACGGCGAGAAGCAGAATTGTTCCTGATCGCCCACCCTCATTTCACGATCGGCCATTGGCTCAGCTCCCAGCCGCTGCGCGATGCATCTGTACGAGACCACTTTGTCGACGGCTTCCGAAAGGCCGGCCTGCCGGAGATGTGACAGCGGGTGGGGACAATCCCGACGCGTTCGAGGACTTGATCAACGGATATGCGCTGGGCGAGAACGGCGGTCTGGATCGCAGTGCCAAGCTTCTTCAGACGCTCCACAAAACGCGTCAACCAGCCCGATCTCGCATGACTTTTGGACCGCCTTGATCAATGTCGGTCACCGCGATGCGGCCAGCATGACATCAGCACCTTCAATGACATAGGTCGCATAGCGATGATCGCGGATCAGGCTTATCTTTTGCTCCCGCCATTCGAGCAGCATGAAATAGGAAGGACCATCAGGCGGTTCGGCTGATACCAGCAATATTTCCCGGCCTTCCAGCCAGGCCGGTTCGAGCCTGACCGGCGGATATTCGGCATAATAGGTGAAAAACCGACCGACGTCGGCGGCACCGGAGATTTCCGGCCGTCGCGCCTGACGAAGCCGAACATCCTGCGCCAGCAGGCGACGCAAAGCGTCCCAGTCTCGGGCGTTGAAGAGTGCTGCAAAGTTCAGGACCTCGGGACTCGGCGGTGGCGGAACCTCGGAGCGAACGTCGGAGATGGCCCGCAATCTCGCCCGACCGCGCGACAGATGGGCCTTGACGGCATCGACACTCAGTTCCAGGAGCGCTGCGATGTCCGAAAGTGACTCTCCCAATACATCCTTGAGGATCACCGCGCTGCGTTGCGGCACCGGCAATTCTGCAAAGTGGCCGAGGGCCACCCGCACCGCGTCCTGCCGGATCAGCGCGTCCTCCGGGCCGACGGCGCTGATATCGGCCAGATCGAAAGCCAACTCAAGGGGCTCCGATCGGAACGTACTGCGCCGGCGCAGGGCATCTATGGCTCTGTTATGGACGATACGAAACAGCCAGGGTCGCAGCGGCGTGCCCGGCGGGATCGAGCCAGCCGTCGCAAATACCCTGGCAAACGCGTCCTGAATCACATCCTCGCCGTCGATCACCGAACCCACCAGACGGGCAGCATAGCGATGCAGTTCGGGGCGAAGCGCGTCCGCTTCCCTGGCGAGCGCTGCGAGCAGAGTTTTCCTCTCTTCGTCTTCGAGAGCAGCGTCTTCTGTCATTCGATGACCGTCACACCCATATCCCCACGCACCGCGTAGACCATGGTCTCGGTAAGACCCGTCCTGCCGATCAGGTCAGCGACCATATCGCCAAAAGCCCGCGGCGTCATGTCCGGCCAGGTGGCGGCCTGTTCGGCAAATGTCCGACCCGCCGCCGCGGCATAGGCCGCGATGCCGGTATCGCCCACACCGGTTCCGGCAAACATCTGCCGGGGAACGATGACCCGGAAGCGCAGACCCAGACCGAGTTGCGCCGACAGGCCCTCGGCATATTTTGCAATGAACCACTGCGCGCGCTTGGCTCCCGCATAGCCGCCCGATAGCGGCGACCCCTGCACGGCGGCTCCGCTGGAGACCAGCACGACAAGCCCGCCCGGCGCCATCGGCAAGGTCAGAGCAGCCTGTACCCAGTGCAGCGCGGCCTTGACGTCCACATTCCAGTTGGTCGTGAATGCCTCCCAGCCAATCCGGTCGATCCGTTCCATGGGCGGTTCCGCACCGGCATTCATGATGACGAGATCGGGTCGCGTCTCTTCCATGATCCGCCATGCCGCGTCGACATCGGTTGCATCGGCCGATATGGCGGTGACGGCCGGTTGCTCGCCTGCCCCCTGCACGGCAGCCGTGTTTCGGGCGACCACGGTGACTTCGGCCGCGCGCGCCACAAATGCATCGGCCAGCCCCCTCCCCAAGCCGCGGCTCCCGCCGACAACCACGATTCGCTTTCCTTCCAGATCCATCTCTCAATCCTCATTCGGCTCGGGTCCGACCGCTCGACGACGGTCGCAACAACGACGTTCCAACGAGGTGAAAAGAGTCATCGCCATCTGCGATTTGTGGGGCGAGCGTCAAAAAGTCTGACTCGACCGAAAATCGATGGTGTTGCCGATCAGGCCAACAGACCATGCAGAACGAGATCGATGTGCGCTTTCAGGTAGGCGGTATTATCAAGGGTTCGCCGTTCGTCGAAAAGGAGCTTGAAGAACAGGAAGGTGATGGCTGGCGCCACGACTGCATCGGAGAACGCAGCAGGCGCCGATCGGAACTCGCCAAGCCTGACGCCGTCATCGATGACGGACTGCATTTGTCGATCGAGAGGATCGATGAATGTCTCGTGGTGTCTGTCGACGATCTGGGGGAATCGCAAACCTTCGGCGATGATGAACCGCATCAACTCGCGCAATCTGCGATCCCTGATCACGAGATCGTAGATCAGCGCGATCGTTTTCTGAAGCCGCTCCGCAGCAGTCCCCTGCTGTTCGTTTGCGCTCGCCAACAGACCTTCCAGGGGCGTCGAAATGTGCCCGATCATCGCTTCGAAAAGCTGCTCCTTGGTCTCGAAGTAAACATAGACGGTTCCCTTCGTAACCCCGATCCGGCTGGCTATATCTTCGACACGCGTCGCGACATAGCCGCGCTCGACGAACTCTTCAAAGGCCGCGTCAAGGATCTCTACGGGTCGGCGAGCCTTCTGCTCCGCACGCGTCAGCTTCTTCGTTTCAGGCATGGCTCACCTTGAGCGTTTTTCGTGGTCGGGCGTCAAGAAATTTCCATTGACTGATGGGTTAGTCAATATTATTCGTCTGCCGAACCGATGCAAGAGGTCAAATCATGAAAACTGTCCTTGTTGCCGCCTGGTTGGGCGTCAGCGCAGTCGCGCTTGCCTCATGCGAAAAGCAGAGCGCGAGTGAGGCAAAGCCAAAGAATGTGGAGGCTGTCGTGGCCAAGGTCACGCCAACAGTCGAAAACAACGCCATAACAGGCGAAGTCAGCGCACGCGTCGAAAGCGACCTTTCCTTCAGGGTCAGTGGGCGCATTGTCGAGCGTCTCGTCGATGTCGGCTCATCGGTGAAGGCGGGACAGGTGCTCGCGCGCATGGACGCCGAGGAGCAGAAAGCCGATCTCGGCGTGGCCACAGCCAACCTGCAGTCGGCGCTTGCCCAGCAGACGCAGGCCCAGCTGGCCTTCGACCGGCAGCAGAACCTCTTCAAGACGCAGGTCGCAACCCGCGCCGCACTCGATCAGGCGCAGGAAGCGCTGCTGACCGCTGAGGGCGGTGTGAAACTGGCGCAGGCGCAATTCGATACGGCACAGGATGCGCTCTCCTATACGGAACTGCGCGCCGATGCCGATGGCGTCATCACCGCCAGAAACGCCGAGGTTGGCCAGGTCGCTCAGGCGGCGCAACTCATCTTCACACTTGCCCATGATGGACCGCGCGACGCCGTCTTCAACGTCTTCGAGTCCCTCTATCTCGGCCGCAACCTTGAAAACACGGTCGCCGTCAGCTCCCTTTCGGCGCCATCTCACAAAATAGAAGCCTCCGTGCGCGAAATCTCGCCCACGATCGACCCGTCGACCGGAACGATCCGGGTCAAGGTCGGTCTCGAAGGCACGGCGGACATGCAGCTTGGCGCGCCTGTCGTCGGCTCCTTCCGATCCGTAGCACAGGACGCAATCGAATTGCCGTGGTCAGCCATGGCCTCGAAGAGCGGCCAGCCGGCCGTCTGGATCGTCGACCCCGCCTCATCGAGCGTGTCGCTCCACCCGATTGATGTCTCCGACTATGAGACTGGCTGCTTTGCGGTGCGCGCCGGTGTCTCCCCGGGAGATATCGTCGTCGTCGACGGCACGAAGTTCTTGCGACCGGGCGAGGTCGTCGCATACAGCAAGGGAGCCGCAGAATGAATATTCGTATCACAACCGGCCTTGCGATCCTCGGGTCACTGCTGCTGACCTCCTGCGAGAAGCAGGAAGAAGCGCATGAGCAGCCGCCGCGTCCTGTCCTTTCCGTTGTCGTAAAATCGACCGCGGCTTCCGCACTGACCCTTCCGGGCACGGTCGAGGCCAGGATCGAGACGCAGCTGGCATTTCGGGTCCTGGGACGTGTCATCGCCCGCAAGGTCAGCGTCGGCGACGTCGTGAAGAAGGGCGATGTCGTTGCCGCCATCGATCCGCTGGCGCTGGAGCTTGCGGTCAGAAGTTCGCAGTCCGAACTTTCGAATGCGCAGGCGCAGCTCGCAAATGCCGCATCCACCGAAGAACGCCAGCGGTCCCTGCTCGAAAGCAGATCGGGAAGTGAAGCGGCCTACGAAGAGGCGGACCTTGGGCGCAAGAGCGCGGCTGCCGCGGTCGCCAAGGCGCAGGCCAATCTGGACAAGGCCGAAGAGCAGCTCGGATACGCGCAGCTCAGGGCGGAATTCGATGGCGTCGTGACAGCGACTTCGGCCGAAGTCGGCCAGGTCGTGGCCGCGGGCCAGAGCATTGCCACCATCGCCCGCCCTGAACAGAGCGATGCGGTGATCGACATACCGGTCGCAAGCTTCGACGGCCTCAAGGTGGGATCGCCCTTCGAGGTTGCTCTCCAGCTGGACCCGACCATCCGCACGAGCGGTACCGTCAGGGAAATCGCACCGGAAGCCGAGGCGACGACGCGGACGCGACGCACGAGGATAACGCTCATCGATCCGCCCGCCGCGTTTCGCCTGGGCTCGGTCGTAACGGCAACCGCGACCGTCGACGCTCAGCCGACGATCCTGCTCCCCTCCTCCTCCATCCTGATCAAGGACGGAAAGCCGAACGTCTGGGTGGTCGACACCGCCTCGGCCAAGGTTTCCATCCGCGCGATCGGGATCGACGGAGACATCGTCGAGGGAGGCTCCGCGCGCATCGCCGAGGGCATCAGCCCGGGCGAACGCGTCGTCGTTGCCGGCGTTCACAAGCTTGTCGATGGCCAGGCCGTCAGAGTAGACTGAGGAAAAATCCCCTTGAAAAAATTCAACCTGTCCGACTGGGCGCTCGAACATCGTTCGCTCGTCTGGTACTTCATGATCGTCTTCATTCTGGCTGGCGCGTTTTCCTATATCGGTCTCGGCCGCGAGGAAGATCCCAACTTCACCATCAAGACCATGATCATCCAGGTGCAATGGCCTGGTGCATCCGCCGAGGAAGTGACGAAACAAGTCACCGATCGCGTCGAAAAGAAGCTCGAAGAACTGGAATCGCTCGATTTCACCCGCAGCGAGACCGTTGCCGGGCAGACGACGATCTTCGTGGAATTGCTGCCGACGACCAAGGCCAAGGATGTGAATGCCATCTGGATGCGCGTGCGCAACATGATCGGCGACATCAAGGGAGAGTTCCCGAGCGGCGTTGTCGGGCCATTCTTCAACGATCGCTTCGGCGATGTCTTCGGCAATATTTACGCCTTTACGAGCGACGGGCTGACACAGCGCCAGCTTCGCGATCTCGTCGAGGACGCGCGCGCAAAAGTGCTGACCGTTCCCAATGTCGGCAAGGTGGACATTATCGGCGCGCAGGACGAGGCCATCTATCTCGAATTTTCGACGCGAAAGATCGCCGCTCTCGGGCTCAACCAGCAATCGGTGATCGAGACGCTGCAGGCACAGAATGCCGTGACGCAGTCGGGCTTCGTCGACGCCGGTCCCGAGCGCATCGCCTTGCGCGTGAGCGGCCAGTTCACCTCCGAGGAAAGCCTCAAGGCGATCAATCTTCGTGTCAACGACCGCTTCTTTCCGCTGACCGATGTCGCCACGATCAAGCGCGGCTATGTCGATCCGCCCTCCTCGCTGTTCCGCTACAACGGCCAACCGGCGATCGGGCTCGCCATCGGCATGAAGACCGGTGCCAATCTGCTTGAATTCGGCGAAGCGCTCGACAAGGAGATCGAGCAGGTCACTGCCGACCTTCCCATCGGCGTGGACGTCGAGCGCGTTTCCGATCAGCCCGCCGTCGTGGATGAGGCCGTGTCGGGCTTCACGCGCGCACTGTTCGAGGCGATCGTCATCGTGCTGGCGATCAGCTTCATCAGCCTCGGCGTTCGCGCGGGGCTCGTGGTTGCCATCTCCATTCCGCTCGTGCTGGCGATCACCTTCCTCGTCATGGCCTATACCGGCATTTCGATGCAGCGTATTTCGCTGGGCGCGCTGATCATCGCCCTAGGCCTCCTGGTCGATGATGCGATGATTGCCGTGGAGATGATGGTGGCCCGCCTGGAGGTCGGCGACGATCTCAGAAAAGCGGCAACACACGTCTATACCTCGACCGCCTTCCCAATGCTGACAGGCACGCTGGTGACGGTCGCGGGCTTTATCCCCGTCGGCCTCAACACCAGCGCTGCCGGCGAGTTTACGTTCACCCTTTTCGTGGTCATTGCCGTTTCGCTCCTGGTTTCATGGGTCGTTGCTGTCCTGTTCACACCCCTGCTCGGCGTGACCATCCTTCCGAAAACCATGAAATCGCATCATGAGCAGAAAGGCCGTTTTGCACGGGTCTTCGCATGGCTCCTCGGCTTGGCTCTGCGCTGGCGCTGGATCACCATCGGCGCGACGCTGGCAGTGTTTGCCCTCTCGATCGGCGGCATGAGCCTCGTGCAGCAACAGTTCTTCCCCTCCTCCGACCGGCCGGAACTGATCGTCGACTGGAACCTGCCGCAGAACAGCTCCATTTCGGAAACGAACAAGCAGATGGCGAAGTTCGAAAGCGAGATGCTGGCCAATAACAAGGATATCGACCACTGGACGAGCTATGTCGGCCAGGGGGCTCCCCGCTTCATCCTGTCCTTCGATGTGCAGACGCCCGATGTCTCGTTCGGCCAGACGGTGATCGTCACAAAGGGGCTCGACGTTCGCGACAAGGTGAAAAGCGAGCTGCAGGACTATCTGACGAAAACCTTCCCCGGAACCGACGCCTTCGTAAAGCTTCTCGACATCGGCCCGCCGGTCGGCAAGCCCGTGCAATACCGCGTCAGCGGTCCCGATATCCAGAAGGTCCGTGACATCGCCCACCAGCTTGCCGGCATCGTCGGCCCGCATCCGCTGCTCTCCAACATGACCTTTGACTGGAACGAACCGTCGCGCGTGGTCAAGGTCGATGTGCTCCAGGACAAGGCACGCCAGCTCGGTGTCTCCTCGCAGGATATTGCAACGGCGCTCAACAGCATCGTCGAGGGATCGGCGGCCACGCAGATCCGGGATGATATCTATCTCGTCGATGTGATCGGCCGGGCCCAGACCTCCGAGCGAGGGTCGATCGAGACGCTGCAGAACCTTCTGCTTGCCGGCTCCAATGGCAACTCCGTGCCGCTGTCTGCAGTTGCGAATTTCCACTACGAACTGGAGCAGCCGACGATCTGGCGGCGCACACGCACGCCGACCATCACCATCAAGGCCGCGGTGGTGGGACCGACGCAGCCGGCGACGATCGTCACCGAGCTGCAGCCGAAAGTCGACAAGTTCCGCAAGGGCCTTCCGAGCGGCTATCGTATCGTCGACGGCGGCTCAGTCGAGGAAAGCGCCAAAGCGCAGGGGCCGATCGTGGCAGTCGCACCGCTGATGTTGTTCATCATGGCGACGATCCTGATGATCCAGCTGCAGAGTTTCAGCAGGCTGTTCCTGGTCTTCGCCGTTGCCCCCACCGCGCTGATCGGCGTTGTTGCAGCGCTGCTCTTCAGTAATTCGCCCATGGGGTTCGTCGCAATCCTCGGCGTCCTGGCGCTGATCGGCATTCTGATCCGCAACTCCGTCATCCTTGTTGTCCAGATCGAACACCTTCGAAGCGAGGGCATGCCACCCTGGCAAGCCGTTATCGAAGCGACGGAGCATCGAATGCGCCCGATCATGCTGACGGCGGCCGCAGCGACCCTCGCGCTGATCCCGATCTCCAGGGAAATATTCTGGGGCCCGATGGCCTACGCGATGATGGGCGGCATTGTCGTCGGTACGGTCCTGACGCTGCTCTTCCTGCCCGCTCTGTATGTTGCCTGGTTTCGAATACCCCGCGAGGCCTGACAGCATCAGGCCCGCCCGGATCATTCCGGGCGGGCCGTGTCCCACTGACTGATTAGAGGGCCTATTTCGCGCCCGCAGCGGATTCGATGACCGCAGCCACCTCTTCGGCGTGCGACGCCAGCGAGGCATGGCTGCCATCGACGGTCGTGACCTTGGCCTTCATCCGTTCGGCAAAGAAGGCCTGGGCGTGCGGATCGAGGAGTTGGTCCTGTGCACTGAGGACGTACCAGCTCGGCTTGACGTGCCATGCGGCAATCTTGGTGACCTCGTCGAAGGCGGTGTGATTGAGCGGCATCTGATGGGTGGCCAGATACTCGCCGATGTTCTTGGGCAAGTCGCCTGCCACGGCGCTTGGGAATACTGCGGGGTCGATGGTCAGATAGCCCTTGCCGTCGGCCCGGATGGCCTTGACGCCCGCGGTCGCCGGTCCGCTTGCCGCCAGGCCCGAAACCGTTTCACCCTTGTCAGGCGCGAAGGCCGAGACATAGACCAGGGACGACACCTTGGCATTGATGCCGGCTTCGCCGATCACCACGCCAGCCCAGGAATGACCGACGAGAACAGTCGGCCCGTCCTGCGCATCGAGTGCCGCATTCGTGGCGGCGACATCGTTGGCAAGCGAGGTCAGCGGATTCTTGACGGCGGTCACCTTGTAGCCCTTGGCCGTCAGAATGGCGGCGACGCCATTCCAGCTCGTCTCGTCGACGAAGGCGCCGTGAACCAGCACGATGTTCTTGATGACGCCGGCGGGAAGCGTCGGCTGGGCGGAAGCCGGCGCAGCACCGAAACTGGCGGTGGACAGCATGAGGGCGGAGAAAATGAGGTTTTTCATCTGGGGCACCATTGCGTTGCATTTGCTGCGGGGTTGATTTCAGTCCGGATAATCTGCAATATTCCTAGCCATCGGCCGTTTTGACAGAACCATCCGATCATTTTTCATAAGCTTCTGTATGTTCGGCATTTTATTCGCTGAACACACCCAAAACGTAGGATTCGAAGCGATGAAACGCCATGACCCGGACCCCGCAAGTCATGCTCCATCGTCCGGAAATGCGGGCATGCTTGCGGCCCGGGTCGATCTCCTGTCGCAGATGCTGACACTGATCAGGCTTGAGGGAGAGCTGGTGTTCGCGGCGGAGCTGACACAACCTTGGGCGTTGCGCTTCGAGCCCGGCTCGGCCTATTTTTTCGTCGTTCTCGAGGGCGAGCTGACAGTTCTGGCTGCCGACGGATCACCGGTCCGCGCCGTGACCGGTGATCTGGTCATGCTGCCGCGCGGCATGGGGCATATCCTGAGCGACGGCGGCGGTTCAGCCGCGGCGGCGGTGAGCCAACTGATGGGCGAGCAGTTCACGACCGAGCGGCTGAGCATGCGGCACGGCGGCGATGGCACCCGAACCGAACTTATCGCGGGAGCTTTTCATTTCGCGAACGAGTCCGTGCCCTGGGTCGTCTCGTCGCTGCCGGCCGTGATCCACATCCCGAAGGCGGGAGGCCAGACGGCAAAGTGGGCGGAGGGTCTCGCCCATTTCATGATGGTCGAGGCGCAGGAGGTCCATCCCGGCTCGTCGATCATGATCTCGCGGCTCATCGACGTGCTGGTCATCCGCATCCTGCGCAGCTGGGTGCAGATGGAAAAGGCCAGTGATACCGGCTGGCTGGGGGCGCTGGCCGATCCGCGCATCAGCCGCGCCCTGAAAGCTATTCACGACGAGCCGTTCCGGCGCTGGAGCGTGGTCGAGCTTGCGCATGTGGCGGGCATGTCGCGCTCGAGCTTTGCCGAACGCTTCTCCGCGCTGGTCAAGGAAGCGCCGCTTTCCTATCAGAGCCGATGGCGGCTGACGCTTGCGCTCGGCATGTTGCGTCATGCCGATTCAAGGGTCAGTGATGTGGCGCGACAGGTCGGCTACGATTCCGACGCGGCATTCAGCAGGGCCTTCAAAGCACAGTTCGGCATCGCTCCAGTGCATGCCAGGCTGGCCACTCCGCCGGAGCTGCAACCGAGCCACGTTCAATCTGACAGCGAGTCCTAACCCCTAGCAGTCGAGCGCGGCACCGAGGCTTTCAAGCGCCTCGCGCACCCGCCCACGCGCCGCCTCCGGAAGGCCGAGCACCGGGCGCGGCGGCGAAAACCGGCCGAGGCCGATGAGATCGGCAATGGTGTACATGACGCGGAAACTGCCGAACTCCCTAAACAGCGCCCAGAGCGGCGCGAAGGCATCGTTGATGCGTCTCGTCTCTCCCACATCGCCTGCCTGCGCGGCCCTCGTCAGTTTCAGCGCCTCGGCAGGCAGCAGGCCCGCAACCACGCTGTACCAGCCATCGGCGCCCGCCAGCAGCGCATCGGCAGCACCCCAGTCGCCGCTATAGCCGACCGCGAAATCATCAGGTATCACCGAGCGGAGACTTTCAATCTCGGCGGCAATATCGCCATTGGCAGGCAGCGGCATCTTCACCGCCTTGACCATGCCGAGCCGGGCAAGCCGGGCGATCAGCGCGACGCTGAAGGTGAATTTCGTCGTGCCCGGATTGTTGTAGATGCAGAGCGGCAACTGCCCGGCATCGGCCACGGCTGCGAAATGCTCGTAGACCTCGTCATCGGTAAGCGGCGTGTAGGAGACCGGCGCCAGCAGCAGGCCATCCGCCCCGAGCTCCCGCGCATCTTTTGCGAGCGCCTGCGCCTCATCGGTCCGAAGTGCCCCGACGCCGACGATGACGGGGATCTTGCCGCCGACAGCAGACATTGCCGTTTCCACCGTCCGGCGTCGCTGATCGCGCGACAGGAAGGCGTAACCGCCGGTGCTGCCGAGCAACCCGATGGAATCTGCGCCCGCGGCCTGAATGCGGACAAGCAGGGTGGCGAGCGCGCCGGTATCGACGATGCCGGAAGCATCAGCTGGCGTGATCGGAAAGGCGGAAAGACCGTGAAAAAGCGGCATCGGGAACGTCCTCTTTATGCGCGCGACAGCAGGAGCTTCATGCCGGCCGCCCCGAAGACGAGCGCCAGCGTGCCTTCGATCCAGCGGCGCGCATGGCGATACATGCGGATCATCGGCGCGGTGGAGAAGACCAGCGCATAACCGCAGAAGATCGTGATGCTCAGAATGGCGCAGCCTGCGAGGATGACGGCGACGGTCGTCGGCGTCGCACCCGGGCCGAGGCCGAGCGTCATGGTCGCGATCCAGCCGAGCAGCGCCTTAGGGTTGGTCAGATGCATCAGGAGGCCACGGCGATAGAGGCTGAAGCCCGAAGCCGGCCTGATGGCATCGAGCGGCCTGCCCTGCTTCTCATCGGAGGTCATGGCGGATTTGCCGGCCTTGTAGGCAAGGAACAGCAGGTACAAGCCGCCTGCTATCTTCAGGATAACAAGCGCCTGCGCATATTGCGCCAGAATGGCCGAAACGCCGGTCGCCGCCATCGAGCCCCAGAAGAGCGAGCCGCTGACGACGCCTGCGGCAATCATCAGCGCGGACTGGCGCCCCTGATGCATGGCGACACCCATGATGCGCATATTGCTGGGGCCTGGGCTTGCGGCGGCGATGATATAGGCAGTGAAGACAAGGGCGAGATGATGCGGATCGACTGACATTCTGATTTCCCAAATTCGAATGCGCTTGAGGCGTGTGCAGCCGTCACATGCCCTTCAGGAGCTTGAACGCGATCAGCCACATCACGCAAGCGATGATGGTTTCGAGAATGCGCCAGGAAACCGGCCGTGAAAAGATGGGACGAAGCCACGCCGCACCATATCCCAGCGAAAAAAAGAACAGGAAGGAGCCGGTCACGGCGCCTGCGGCAAAGGCTGCCTGATGGCCGGCAAAACGGGTCGAGATCGTGCCGAGCAGGATGACCGTATCGAGATAGACATGCGGATTGAGCCAGGTGAGCGCCAGGCACATGGCCATGGTCTTGCCGAAGCTTGCCCCCGCCCCGTTTGAAACCTGCAGCGCGCCCGGGGACCACACGGCAGAATAAAGGCTTTTTGCCCCATACCAGATGAGGAATGCCGCCCCGCCATAGCGCATGACCGGATCGAGCCAGGGTATGAGGTTCACAACCTGCGCCAGGCTGGTGACGCCGACGACGATCAGGATCGCATCTGATAGAGCACAGGCAAGGCAGACGGCGAAAACATATTCATTGCGCAGCCCCTGGCGCAGGATGAAGGCATTCTGCGCGCCGATCGCCACGATCAGGCTGAGGCCGGCGGCCAGGCCGGTGAAATAGGTCGTAAAGTTCATGATATCAGAGGTTTCCGTCGCGTTGTTGAGACGCTCCGTAGACGGATCGACCACATTAAGCTAATTAATCATCCTTACGTCAATTAAGCGCAGCTTATCCATGATCGATTATCCCGCCCTTCGCGTGCTGCTTGCCGTGGTCCAGACCGGCAGTTTCGAAAAGGCCGCCGCCGTCCTGAACGTCACGCCATCGGCCGTCTCGCAGCGCATCAAGCAGCTGGAAGAGCGCCTGGGTGCCGCCCTTGTCGTGCGCGGAACGCCATGCACGGCGACGGAAAAGGGCGACTGGCTCTGCCGGCATATGGAAAATGTCGGCATGCTGGAAAGCGAGTTGCTGGAACACCTGTCTGCGCTGAGCGACCGCGACAGTCCCGAACAGCGCGTCACGCTGCAGATCGCTACCAGCGCCGACAGCCTCGGCACCTGGTTTCTGGAAGCGATGGCGGATTTCTCGAAAAGCTCGAACTATCTCCTGAACATTTCCATCGAAGATCAGGACCACACGGCCGAATGGCTGGAGCGCGGCCGCGTCATCGCCGCCGTCACAAGCATGGAAAAGCCGGTCTCTGGCTGCCGCCGCTACTCGCTCGGCGCGCTGCGCTACCACGCGACCGCAAGCCCCGAATTCGCCCGCCGCTATTTCCCTGATGGCGTCACTCCTGAAGCGCTTGCCCGCGCCCCTTCCTTCACCTTCAACCAGAAGGACCGCCTGCAGGCGCAATGGATCCGCCGCACGCTCAAGACCGACGTCAACGTGCCGACGCACTGGCTGCCGGCCACCCAGGGCTTTCTCGATGCGAGCCTGCTCGGCATGGGCTGGGGCATGAGCCCGATCCAGCTGACGAAGGACCACATCAAAGCCGGCCGCCTCGTCGAGCTTATCCCCGACACACCGCTTGATGTCGTGCTCTACTGGCAGATCAGCCGGCTCGCCGCAGACCGGCTTGCGACTTTGACGCAGAAAGTGATCGAAGTGGCAAGGCGATCGCTAGTGTGAGAGTGACGTGTGCGTACAACAGCGTCTGCTTTGCGCCAAAAGCCGCCATTCCGCCCCATGCGGTGATTAGATCACGAATTCCTCGTCGTACGTCCGTGGCTCGGGAACGACGGTAACCTCCACCGGAATGATCCAATTAGCCACGTAGCTCTCGCAGTCGGAACGCTGGTGGTCGGGCTGCACGCGCCCGGCCTGATCGGTCGCGCGGCATCGCAGTGTGTATTGCCCCACGTCTTCAGGGGTCCAGATGTACTCCCACAAGCGCCATGCAAACGGACGTTCTGTTTCGAGGAGCCTTCCCTCGCGCCAGCCCCTGCCATCTCCAGTGCAGACCTGCACCTGCCGGATAGCAGTCTCTCCGCTCCAGGCAGCTCCGAAAATCCGGTACGGTTGGCCGACGATGAGACGCGCCCCCTGTGCGGGACGCGCGATCTGCGATTTGACCTCCATCTGCGCAAGGGGGACCAGCGTGGGTTCCCCGAGGCTGCGCTCCCAACGGAAATAGTCGCGCGCCTGCCAGTAGCCAAGGAACGGTCGCTCGACAACCGTGATATCAGTGATCCACTTGACCCAGGCCATGCCGAACCAGCCACCCACGACCGCGCGTAGCGGATAGCCGTGATCGCGCGTCAACGGCTGCTCGTTCATCGAATAGGCAAGGATCGTGCTGTCGGCGATGGCCTTCTCAAGCGGCAAACTGCGCGCAAACGCGATGGGGCCGGGAGAAGCCGTTTTCTTGTTCGAGTCGACGACGCCGCTGTCGGCGCCTGTGAGCAGAACCTCACATGCGGTTCGCTTGACGCCCGCCATTTCCAAAATCTCGCGCAGAAGAACACCTGTCCACGCGGCATTGCCGACGGCTCCGTTCTGCCACTGCAACCCCTCCCTCGGCGGCTCATAGTAGACGCGCCCGTTCCCTGCGCACTCGACGACGGCAGTCAAAGTCGTGCTCCGCATCGCCTTGATGCTGTCGAGGTCAAGTTCGATCGGCCGCTCCACCGCCCCGCCAACCCGCAATCTCCAGTCTCGCGCATCGAGGTCCGGCGACGGGAAATGGTTTCGCACGAAAAACAGCTCGGTTGGGATCAGCCAATCGGAGAGCGACGCAAACGGAAACTCGATATTCTGTGGGGATTTCTGTCGAACTATTAGACTGGGTTGCTGTGGTGTCGGCATCGTCCTCGTCTCTCCTTAAGAGCACAACGTCGGCTCTCGATCGCGCGAATACCGGTTCGATCACACCGCCCCTCGCAGTGCGTCTGTCGCATTCCGCCTTCGGGCCGCATCCTAGCACATACCGTACGTTTCTCGGATCGACCTCGAACGCAGAACGGCAGACTTCGCATGCCGGAGCAGAATGCCAACAGCCGGCCCAGCCCGCCATCTATCATCAAACCGCGCTCAGCCTGAATAGCGGCAACGGACAGCGCCGCACTGGCAGCAGCCGGAATGGGACTCAGCCGTCACGCCCCCTCACCGCCCATGCGGTGGTATCGTGATCGGGGTGCTGGTTGCTGCTCTCCTTGATTGCCGCGGCCCAATCGGCGCCGTTGTTTTCGGTCGCACCGGTATTTTCTATGCCGGTGATCGTATCGAACCAGTTCACCATGTTCTCGGTGCAGGTATTGGCACGCGGCGAGAAGGCGTGCGGATCGTCAAGCGAACCGATCATCAGGTTGGTGCGACCGTTTTCGAGGTGGTGGAAAAACAAGGGCGTGCCGCAATTGGCGCAGAATCCGCGCTCGACAAGCTCCGAGCTCTTCCAGACATCAGGCTTTCCGCGTGTCCAGGTGAGTGCATCATCGGGCGCGGCGACAAGCGCGGCAAAGATGTTGCCCGAGGCTTTCTGGCACATGCGGCAATGGCAGAGATGCGAATTGTCGAGCATAGCGGTTGCGTGGTAGCGCACGGCACCGCACTGGCAGCCGCCGCTCACCTCCATCTCAATGCGTTTCATTTTTTCTCCTTCAAGGGGCGCGACAAACAAGTTCCTGGAAAGTACCTCATTCCCATAGCGAGATACCTTCTTGAGAAAGCGCGTTTTGAACGGCCGGCCTGTCTTCAAGACGGCGGGCATGTCTGGTCCACGCTGGATAGCTGCTTTGCATGTCTATGTGCATCCGATTGCCCCATCGATAGAACACCAGCAGATATGGATCGACCACGGAATAGGGGTCTCCCACGACCCAGAGACGTTCTTGCATTCTGCTTTCGATAAGCGCGAAGGCTGAAGAAAGATGCTGCTTGCCCTTGGCGATCAACGAATCATACTTGCCATCGTCGGTGAAATAGTCCGGTCGCCAAACCATTCGAACAGCGACGGCATGCACCGTGCCTGAGAGCCAGTTAAACCATTCGATCGATCGAACAATTGCTTCCGGGTCAGTACTCAAGAGCTTGGCACCAGTGTTGGTTAGCCCGAGATGGACGAGGATTGCCGGCGCTTCCGTCAGGATAAAATTGTCAGCGGTGAGGACGGGAATGCGGCCTTTCGGGTTTAGTCGGCGGAATTGATCAGTTTTAGTTTCTGGATGCCCCGGGGACATTAAAGCAAGTGAGTAGGGTTCGCCGATTTCCTCCAGTACGATGTGCGGCGCGAAAGAGCATGAACCCGGTGCGGCATGCAGAGTGTATAGCATCTGATCCTCGAATAAATGCGGTGAAAGTCCCGATGAAAGCGACAGTTTTACAGATGAATTTCGCGACGTCGTAAAAATCAGCGTTTCGCGACGAATGAGTGCGCAGAGTGCTTCACGAAGATATCACCATCAAGATAAACCGCCCAAAATACACCCACACCGCAGGCGATTCTGCGCCAGTATCCAGTTCGATTCCACATTTCAGTTGGAGGCTGGGCGCAGCTCATAAACAATGCCCTACCGAGTGCGACAACGGAGCCATCGATGACCGGGAACGCTTCTCTTCACACATTCGCCATCGGCGATATCCACGGGCGTGCCGACCTGCTGGAGGAGATGCTGTCAGGCATTGACGGCAAGGCGCGCGACGAGACGATCGACTACCGGATCGTCTTCCTCGGCGACATCATGGACCGTGGGCCGGAGAGCCGCAAAGCGATGGATCTCGTCATCCGGACGCTGCGCGACAGACCGGGCTCGAAGCTGATACGCGGCAACCATGACGCCCTCCCTCTTCAGATCCTCGACGAGACGGACCCGGCCGTTCAGGCAGATCTCGTAAACCACTGGCGGGACCTCGGAGGCAGCGAGACGATGCTGTCCTACGGCCTGCCCTATGAGGCAACCATCACCGCAGACGAGATCCGCGGCAGGTTTGGAGACGAGCGCCTGCAGTGCCTGCGCGCGGCGGAGCGCTATGTCGAACTCGACCACCACATCCTCGTCCATGCCGGCCTGAAACTCGGCATTCCCCTGGCCGAGCAGGATGCGCACACGCTGATGTGGATTCGCGGCGAATTCCTGAACGCCAGCGCCTCATTCGGCAAGATCGTCGTCCATGGGCACACGATTACCGCAAGCGAACGCGTCGAGATCTTCCCGAACCGGATTGCCATCGATACCGGCGCCTTCGCGACGAATATCCTGTCTGCGCTTCACATCAGCCCATCCGGCGATGTCGCGGTGCTGCAGGCAAYGGAAGTCCGCCCCGGTCCGTGCCGTTTTCGGGAAGGCAGGCCCCTCAAGCGGTCTCATGATGATGCGGATATGCTTTTCTAGGATTGGGCAGAGCGACAAGGACGGGGTGAACGGGATCAATTCGGCTCTCGTCTGAATGGCACCAGATTGGAGGTAGAACCCTTCGCAGGATCCCGGCCCTTCTCTTCATTCCGGCCATCGCCTTCGCCCGGTTCCGCGCGCCAATCCGCGGTGATTTCCAGCCTGTGCGGGCTTGCCAGCAACTGGTCGCTGAAATAGCGCGTCGGCGTCGTTCCGAGCATGCGGCGGAACATGGCGATGAAGGCGCTGACGCTTTCATAGCCGAGATCGCCGGCAATGACGGTCACGAGCTGCCCTGCCGCCAGGCGCTGAAGGGCGACGCCGATATGCAGCTGCTGGCGCCAGCGCAGGAAGGACATGCCCGTCTCCCGCTGGAACAGACGGCTGAGCGTCCGGTTGCTTGCTCCCACCCGCGCACCCCATTCGTCTATGGTAAAGCGCAGGCCGGGCTCGGCCACCATTGCTTCGGCGAGCCGCTGCAGCCTGCGATCGGTGGGCATCGGCAGATGGATCGGCTCGAGCGGTGCGGCCCTCAGCTCATCGAGAAGCACGCCGACCAGACGGTGCAGCCGCTCGGGCTCGATCTCGGGATTATCCGGGCGCGGCTCCAGCCGAAAGATCAGCTCGCGCAGGAAAGGCTGGACGAAGAGAATGCCGCATTCGTCCTTCAGGCCACCGGTCAGTTTCGCGTCGACATAGAGATTGCCGATCTTGATATGGCCGCAGGCACGCCCGCTATGGGAGATGCCGCCCGGGATCCACAGTGCGCAGTTCGGCGGCACCGTCCAGACACCGCCCGCCGCCCTCATCGTCAGCACGCCGCTCATCACGTAAAGCAGCTGCGCCTTGCCGTGGCGATGCGGCTCCGTCTCGCCCACGAAACTCGTCTCGGTGATGAAGCTGAAAGCCGGGCGCGACATCTCGTCGATCGCGGCGGGGTCAAACGTGTCTGGAATATCCATGCCGATCCTCATGGGCAAACTTAGCCTCTATCACAGAAGCCGGAGATCAGAGTAACCACGCATCGTCCCTGCTGCCGAGCAGGCTCCGCCCCTTGCGCTCCGCCTCTTCTTCGTTTGCCGCAAAGACGATCGCGAAACCGAAAGCCTTTCCGGCCGTGGCCGCCGCAATCTTGATCGCGGCCGACATGGGCCTGCCGCCATCGATGACGATCATGCCCCGGCAATAGGCCCTCATCCGGTCCTTGATCTTCTTGAAAAACAGCGCCCGCTCCTTGCGCTCCTCCTGCGTCTCCTCGTCGTGATCGTCAGGCGCGTGATCCGTGACCAGCACGAAAGGCCGCCGCTCCTCCAGCAGGGCCTCGATCTGGTCATTGATGGAGGTTTCCGCATCGGCATTCGTGCGGATGAAGACGACAGGCAGGCGGGAACGATCCAGAAGCACGGGCGGCGGCCTTTCGAAATGGAAGCAAGTGAGGTCAGACTATCATTCCAGACGGGAGCCGGATTTCGCGAAGCTGCCAACAAATGCCGGGGATCGGCCAAGTTTTGGGGAAGTGCGATGGGTGAAGGTTGCCGTGACGAATGAGGCCGTGGAGAGCAAGGCGCGGGGCGCGGCGACTAACAGCGTCTGCCTTGCGCCGATACCCGTCCTTCTTCAATTATCGAATGCGCACTCAGTTCATTGACTTGAACGTCTCAAAGATCAGCGCTCTCAGCCAACGATGAACGGGATCTGCATCCATCCGCGGGTGCCACGCCTGGACGATGTCGAAACTCGGCACGGCTACCGGCAGGTCAAACGTCCTGATCTGGCTTGTTGCGGCGGATTTGCGATAAGAATTCGGAATCGCGCCGATCAAATCGGATGCCGCCGCGACCGCGATCACTGCTGGAAAGCTTGGCACGATCAGTTTGACATCGCGGTAGACGCCGAGTTCGGCGAGCGCCCTGTCGACCGGACCGGCAAAATCCGCGTGCGGTGAGAAGAGTACGTGGCCCCAGGCGGCATAGCTCTCGACCGTGATCGGATCTGCATCGAAAATCGGGTGTCCTGTCCTTGCAAGACCCACATACCGGTCTTCGAAAAGGGTCTGGCAACGCAGTTCCCCGCTCTCCGTCGGCAGGACGCCGATATCCAGATCCACGGCTGCGTCTCTCAAGGATTGAACGTCCTTGTCCGATCGCGGCGCAAACCGAAGCCTTATCCCTGGTGCCGCGTTCGCCACAGCAGCGCTCAGGCGCGCGGCAAAAATAAGCACGAACGCCTCATTGGCACGGATGGTGAAATCGCGGCGCACCTCGCGGATTTCCACGGTCGACGGGGGACTGAGCACCGCTTTCACAGCTTCTTTCAACGAATGCACGTCTTCGGCAATCGCCAGGGCATGGGGCGTTGCGACCATGCCGCGCCCGGCCGGCACAAGGATCGGATCGCCGAGCGCAGCCCTCAAGCGTGACAGCGTCCGGCTCATGGCGGACGTACTGAGGCCAAGCCGACGCGCGGCGGCCGATACGCTTCTCTCGCGCAACAGCGCATCCAGAGCCACCAGGAGGTTGAGGTCGAGATCGGACATGACTCCATTTACTCACGCATGGCGTTTTATGCAACAGTCGTTTGATTTCGTTGCGTCTGGCGCTCGCATTCGGCAAGGCCTAACTAAAGCGTGTCGCGCAAAAGTGTGCAGCGGTTTTGCGATAACGACATGCGAAAACAAGAACCTAAAGCGCGACAAGCGAATCTGAAAGATCGCGACGCGCTTTAGCCGGCCATCCGATAACGATTGGGAGTTTCTCAATGTCCCTCGCCTCCACCGCATCGATTTCTCAGGATGGCCCGGCATCGCCTCGACAGTACATGGCCATCGCACTCATCCTTCTCTCAGCTGTTCTTGTCGTTCTGGACGGCGCCATTGCCAACGTTGCCTTGCCCTCGATCGCGCTCTCGCTGCACGTGGAAGCGGGCAGCACCGTATGGGTCGTCTCTGCCTATCAGCTGGCCGTGCTGGTCGCCCTTCTTCCGTGTGGCGCGCTCGGGGAAATCTATGGCGCGCGGCGGGTCTTCCTGATCGGCGTCGCGCTGTTTACCGCGGCTTCGGCTGCCTGCGCCTTCGCGGGCGACCTTTCCCTGCTGATCCTTGCCCGTTTCGCGCAGGGCCTCGGCGCGGGCGCGATCATGGCGCTTGCCATGATGAACCTGCGCTCGGCTCTGCCGCAGCACATGCTGGGTCCGATCATCGGAATCAATGCCATGGTCATCGCGATTTCTTCCGCTGCCGGTCCAGGCATTGCCGGCGCCATCCTTTCCGTCACGACCTGGCCCTGGCTCTTTGCGGTCAATATACCGCTCGGCATCATTGTGCTGCTCAGCGGCGGTCTGCTGGGCAAGATGCAGGGCACGAAGCGAAAGCTGAACACCAAGGCCTTGCTGGCCAACACGTCGATGTTCATCCTTTTCTTCTGCGGCACCGACCGGATAGCGACTGCGCCGGCAAGTGGCGCGGTCCTCATTGCCGCCTCGATAGCTTGCCTTGTGATCCTGCTACGCCTGGAACGCAACAGCGACGCCCCGATCATTCCGACGGATCTCCTGGCGGCACCTGCATTCCGCGTGGCGGTCATCGCCTCGGTATCCTGCTTCTGCGGCCAGATGCTGAGCTACATCGCGCTACCCTTTTATCTCCAGAACAGGCTGCACATGACTCCGGTTCTGGCCGGTCTCTACATGATGCCCTGGCCGGTTGCGACCGCGATCATCGCGCCATTTTCGGGACGTCTGGCAAACCGCGTCAAGACCGCATGGCTTTGCGCGACAGGCGGCGCGCTGCTGGGTGTCGGCCTCCTTGTGGCAGCTCTCTGCCCACCCGATCCGAGAGGCATTGCGTTTCTGGTCGGCACGGTGATTGCCGGCCTGGGTTTCGGCCTGTTCCAGACGCCGAACAACCGCATTCTGCTTCTCTCGGCTCCGAAAGCCAGAAGCGGCGCGGCAGGTGCCATGCAGGGCACCGCACGGCTTCTCGGCCAGACCCTGGGCGGAATCTTCATGTCGCTCATCTTCGCGACATTGCCGCTCTCTGCCGCGCTCGAATTTGCGGTCGTTCTATCGGCTGGCTGCGCGGCAATTGCCAGCCTGGTCAGCCTGAGCCGCGCCCGCTACGAACTGGCGGGACAATCTGGAGAGAGCAGTCGATGAGCATTCTGTTCGCCAGGGGCCGAAAGCATTCGTTCGTCCCTGGTCAGACCGATCCCGCAGAACGCCCGACCTCACACGCCGATAGCAGCATCCCGAACAGCCAACTCAGGCCGGCATCCATCATCGCGGCGCGCGCTGCGTAAATTGCGGCGAAGCGCCGTGAGCGGACAAGACGTTGCGACAGAAGCAGAAAGGGAGCGAGCACCCTGCCCGCCCCCATTTCCAAATTCACTTGCCTGATACCGCGTCTCTGAACTTCGCGAGATCGCCATTGAAGCGCTGCGCCTCTTCCAGGAATGGCGCATGCCCCGACTTTGGATAGATCTTGGTCTGAACGGCCGGATTGAGCTCCCGCGCCCTTGCGATGCTCGGCTCGACATTGACCAGAACGTCCTTGCCGCCATAGAGCAGGAGAACCGGCACGCGCGCCTTAGGCAAACCGGCAGAAACGGTCATCGAAGGGATGGTCCGCGTCATGATCCACGAGGCCATCGCGGCGTTTGACAGCAGCCGTTCGAACGTCGCCGTATCAGGCTTGATTTCAAAACACAGGCCCAGGAACGTTTTGACCGCATCGAGGTGCACCTTCAGCTCGTCCGAGGCCATGCCGGTATAGACATCAGGATGCGCGGTGATCAGCGCAGCATTGAGCTCGATGACGCCGTCGACATAGACGATGCCGCCAAGGCCGCCGTCTCCATAGGCGGCAAGATAGTTGGAGATAACCACGCCGCCGAGCGACCAGCCGACCAGAACGGGATTTTTCGCGCCTGTCTCCTTGAGGACGGCCGAGAGATCGTCGGCCCAGCGGCGGCCGTCATGATAGGCTTCAGCGTCTTCAGGCTTGCCCGACAGGCCGTGACCGCGCAGGTCATAGGTGATCAGCCGATACTTCTGCAGCTTGGCACTGCCCACCTGCATGTCCCAGTTCAGATGGCTGCCGAGCAGGCCGTGGATGAAAACGATCGCCGGCCCGGCGGGATCGCCTGATTCCTGAACCGCGATCTCGACGCCGTCAGGCGCCTTCACCGTGTAATTCTTCTCCGCGCCCATCGCCATGGAAGACAGGCCCATCAGCAGGACCACGACCCAAATTCCGCGCACTATTCTCACCATGCCAAAATCCTTATTTTTAGTGATCGCTACAAGCTAACGGCTTGCCTTTTGCTGTCAAGCAGTCTTTAGTGATCACTATGGATAAGGTTGTGAAAACACGCCGCAGCGGCCCGCGAACCTTCGACAGGGATCAGGCGATCGATATCGCCATGCACCTCTTCTGGAGGCATGGATATGAAGGTGTCTCGCTGAACGACCTGACGGCCGCTATCGGCGTCGCGCCCCCAAGTCTCTATGCGGCCTTCGGCAGCAAGGCGGGGCTTTACCGCGAGGCGCTCGATCGCTATTTCGGGCTGCGGGGGCCGGTATGGGATATCGGAACGACCACCACCCTTCAGGAGACGATCGAGACCCTGCTTCATAAGGCGATCGACGCCGTTACCGACCCCGCGGGAGAGCGCGGCTGCTTGATATCAAGCGGCATGGTCCAGTGCGGGCTTGATCATGCGGAGCTGGCGCGCGAGATGGCTGAGCGACGAAACACGATGCGGGAGATGATCGCGGAGACGCTCGAGCGGTGGCTGGACCAGGAACGCGCGGTTTCACTCGCCCGCTATCTTGCCGCCGTCCTGCAGGGCCTGTCCGTCCAGGCACGCGACGGCGCCTCGCGGCAGGAACTGCGGCAGGTCTCGGACGAGGTCATCGCTGGTGTGCAGGCGAGAAGCTTCAGCTAGGCGCCAGCGGCCTCATTCCTTCTCCGCATCCTTGTCGTCACCAGGCGCTTTCGGTTTGTTGGGCGAACGCAGATTGTCGAAGCCCATATAATGGTCGACGTCGGACGTGTTCCATTTGCCGCTCAGATAGATGATCGCGATGGCTGCGGCGAAGATGAGCAGGACATAGAGCGTTTCCATACCTGCGAAGTAGCGCGCAGGTATGGATCGGACAGCTTCCGGCGATATGTCGCCGCTATCAAGCCATTACCAGATCGCCGGCGGGTGCTGCGCGATAGGCTTCCCGGCCGCCGACCCAGGTACGGCGAACGGCGGGAGCAGCACCATCAGGCCAATCGACCAGCACGAGATCCGCCCGCTTGCCGACTTCGATGACGCCGCGATCAGTAAGACCGGAGGCGCGCGCCGGATTGCCTGAGACGAGCGGCCAGAGCGCATGGAGCGGTGCCACGCCATCGGCCTTGAGCCTTGCAAGGCCGAGCAGCATCGCCGGATAGTAATAGTCCGAGGCGAGAATATCGCAGAGCCCTTCGCGGATCATGTCGGCCGCGCCGATCGAGGCGAGATGGCTGCCGCCGCGCGTCGCGTTCGGCGCGCCGAAGACGATGAAGTCGCCGGCATCGCGGGCAGCCCGCGCTACCCTCCGGTTCATCGGGAATTCGCAGATCCTGGCGCCACGGAGGCGGAAGAAATCGCGCGTTTCGATCTGGCTGTCGTCATGCGACAGCATCGGTGCGCCCGCGGCCTGGCCGAGTGCTGCCACTTCCTCGATTGCATCAGGCACCTGCGGCCGGCGCTCCCACATGTTGCGCACGAGCGCCACCATGTCCGGCAGCGGGATTTTCGCCCGCTTGGCGCGTTCCGACATCTTCTCGGCGAAGGCAGGCGTTTCGGGATCCACGGTCGGGAAGGCCGGATCGAGGTCGAACGGCCGTTCCTGCAGCGGGATCGACGGATGCAGCATCACCATCGACGTGTGGTCATTGAAGGCAATAGACGGCAGGCGCGGACCGGCAAGCGCCTCGCGAATGAGGTCGATCGCCTCGAAGCAGAAGGTTTCCCAGCGCAGCTGCACGCGATTGTCCACCGTCAGCCGCGGCGTGAGCGTGTCGAGCGCACGCACGATGGCGTAACCGGTTTCGACCGAACGCAGCCCCGGCTCCCAGCTGAGCGTCAGCGCGTGATAGGCCGTGGCGATGCCGTTGGCGGCAAGCTGCCGGTCGGTTTCGAGCAGCGCAGCCGCGACCGGCAGCATGGTGCCGGGCCGCGGCATGACCTGCCGCTCGAAGGCATCACCGTGAATGTCCACGAAAGCCGGGCCGAGCAGATGGCCGCGTCCGTCGATAAGATCCGCGCCGTCACGCTGACCGTCAATATCAGTGATCCGGCCGTCTTCGATACGCACGGAGGCGGTCTCCAGACGATCGCCGAAAACCACGGTTGCGCCCTCGATAATCACTGCCGGATTGTTTTGCATGGGTCTCATTCCGAAAAAAAGAGGTGCAGCAGCCGAGTCTCTCGACAGGCTGCGCGCAGGCCGCCGCTTCTAACCAGCGGATATGACAAATTTGCGAACGTCGCTGTGCGTTTGCGCTATTTGATCGCATGCGGCAGCGCTCCTTCCTCCTCGCCTCAATCCAGGTTCCTCTTGCCCGGGTGGAAGCTGCTTTACGGATATGCCTGTGAATGGCACGCTCCATGACAAGGCGACGCTTCGGCAGTTGCTGAACCATAGTCCGGGATTCGATTCGTTTGCATTCCTGCGCGCGGATCAGAGCAAGCAGCGTTGAATTGATGGCCAAGCAGTCGGAAAAGATCGGGTCGCCGCGGCGCAGACAAGGCAAGGGCGCGCCCGCCCGGTCTGCGCGCATCTCCGGGCCGGAATTCCTGCAAGGCCGGGATCGCGACATTGCCCTGATCGACAAGATGATCGCGCGGATCGATCAGGGCGGATCGACACTCGTGATCAGTGGCGAGCCAGGGATTGGAAAATCCGCACTCCTCGAGCAGGCCAGGCATCGGGCCCGCGAGCACGATCTGACGGTCTTGAGCATGACCGGCGTTCTGGCCGAGGTTCATCTGCCCTTCGCAGCGCTCGAGCAGGCGCTCCGCCCGCTGATGAAGGAGGCCGTCAACCTGGTCCCCCGTCAGCGATCTGCATTGTTCTCCGCCTTCGGCATGCATGACGACATGGGCGCACCCGACATCTTCCTGGTGGCGCTCGCGGCACTGTCCCTTCTGACGGAAAGTGCCGCACGCAGGCCCATCCTGCTCATTGCCGACGACGCCCAGTGGCTGGACGAGGCGACCTATGAGGTGCTTGCCTTCATCTCACGCAGGTTGAGCTCGGATCCTATCGTTCTGTTCGTGGCCATGCGCGATGGCTTCGACCGCCTGTTCGACGATCCCTCCCACCTGCGGCTTCGGCTTTCGGGGCTTGACGAAGCCGACGCCGAGCACCTGCTGGACGCCCATGCGCCCGATCTTTCGGCCGACCTGCGCAGCCGCTTCCTCCAGGAGGCCGCGGGCAATCCCCTCGCCCTGCTGGAGCTGCCGCGCGACAGGCGAGCGGCTGATATCAAGGATACGACATGGCTTCCACTGACGGAACGCCTGGAACGCGCCTTCTCGTCCCGTCTGACCGATCTTCCTGCTGCAACCCGGATGCTGCTCTTCGTGGCGGCGGAAAACGACGGGACATCGCTCCACGAAATCCTGCGCGCCGGCAAAGCCGTATTGGGCGGAGAAGTGGAGGTCAGCGCTCTGACGCCGGCCATTGCCGCCAAGCTGATCGACGTTGACGAAACGGAGGTGCGGTTCCGGCATCCGCTGGTGCGCTCGGCGATGCACCAGGCAGCAGATCTGGCGACGCGGCACCGGATCCATGCCGCCCTTGCGGCGATCGTTCATGAAGAGCTGGACCGGCATTTATGGCATCGAGCGGCGGCAACGATCGGACCGGATGAAGAACTGGCGGGCGAATACGACACCATGGCGGGCCGCGCCTTGCGCAAGGGTGCCGTCGCCATGGCAATCGAGGTTCTCGAAAAGGCGGCGGCGCTGAGCAGCACGCCGAGAGCCAGGAGCGACCGTTTCCTGCGCGCCGCCGAGCTTGCCGCCGATCTCGGCCAGCCGGACCTGCTGGAGCGTCTGCTGCGTCAGGCCAATGTCAGCGAGCCGTCTGCGCATGTGCGGGCACGCCTTGCCTGGGTCCGCGAGATCAGCCAGCCCCTGACGATCAATGATCTCGGGCGAATATCCGCGCTGATCGGTTTTGCCGCCGATGCGCATGCCCATGGCGACAAGGATCTGGCACTGGGCTTGCTGTGGCGCGCGGCGCAGCGCTGCTGGTGGGGCAGTATGGGCGACACAGTGGGCGCAAACGTCCTCACTGCCGCCCGCGAACTCGACCTGCCGCCGACAAATGCTCGCCTGATTGCGATCGAAGGTTATGTCGGCACGCTGGAGCACGGATATGAAGTCCATCGGCAGCTTGCGGCCCACGCCGCGGCCGGCGTCGCAGACCCGGTGACCGCCTGGATCCTCGGCCTTGCGGGCAACACGGTCGGCGCCTACGAGTTCAGCATTATCTGGCTGACGGAGGCGAGCACCGCATTTCGTGAGCAGGGACGGCTTGGCGATCTGGCGCGCGTGCTTTTCTCGCGCAGCTGCGCAGAATCGGAAATGGGCGACTGGACGGGCGCCCTTAAAAGCTCTGGGGAGTCCGCCCGCTTCGGAGAAGAAACGGGACAGACGGTCTGGGTCGCCGCATCGGCGATCGTGCAGGCGATACTGGCCGGCAGACGTGGTTATTTCGATACAGCCGAGGCCCATGCTGCTCAGGCGGAGCGGTTCCTGCTTTCGCCCGGCACCAATTTCTGGCGCGCGCTCCTGCAGAATGCGCGCGGGATCATCGCGCTTGGCGCCGATCGGCCCGCAGAAGCTTACGAGCACCTGCACCGCATGTTGACGCCTGATGATTCAGCGTTCAACGCCAGCATGCAGTTCTATTGCCTCGCGGACTATGTTGAGGCTGCCTTGGCGTGTGGCCAGGAGGTCGCCGCGGCCGCAGCCGTCGAGGATGTCGAGCGGCGCGCGGGATCTGTGGCCGCGCCATGGGTCCGGATGGTACTTTCCTACTGCAAAGCCCTCCTTGCTCCGCCGGATCGGGCGGAAAAATGCTTCGAGGACGCTTTCCTCACGGATATCAAGACCTGGCCGTTTCGGCACGGATGCTGCCTGCTGGCTTATGGCACATGGTTGCGCCGCCAGCGCAGGAGCGTGGATGCCCGCGCACCGTTAAGGAACGCACGCGATATTTTTGATGCACTGGGCGCCGGGCCGTGGAGCGAACGGGCGCGACGGGAACTGCGCGCCGCAGGTGAAGTCAGCCGTCCGCGAGAGGGACGGATGCTTGACGAGCTGACGCCGCAAGAGCTTCAGATTGCCGAACTCGCGGCCAGCGGTCTTTCGAACAAAGAGATAGGCGCAAGACTTTATCTGTCCCATCGAACGGTGGGTTATCACCTCTACCGGATATTTCCGAAGCTCGGCATCACTGCCCGCTCGGGCCTCTCCGCCGCGCTGAACCGCGCCCGGCAACCCGCTGCCTGATCGGGGCGGCTCAGCCTAATCCATCAGACACAATCATCAGGCCCAGTCATCAGGCCAGTCATTTGACAGAAGCGGCAGCGCCTGAGAGCGGGCTACCAATGCGGCTGCGTGCAACCTTCCCGGAGAGAAAGACCGTGAAACTCTTGCCCCTACTCGCAACCCTCAGCCTCGGAGTAACCCTCATGATTCAGCCCGCTCAAGCGGCGCCCGACGCCGCTACCGACCCGCGGATCGACCCCCCGATCCGCGCCTTCCTTGCCGAGATCAACAAGGATCCAAGCCCGTTCTGGGAACTGCCGCAGCCGAAGCCCCAGGAGATCCTGACCGGGCTTCAGAACATGACGCCGGTCGACATGTCGGGCGTGACCACGACCGAGCAGACCATCACCCAGGATGGTCTGAGCGTGAAGATCTACATCATGAAGCCCGAACACATCACCGGCAAACCCGGCGTGCTGCTCTTCATTCATGGCGGCGTCTGGATCGTCGGCAATTTTGAAAACCACCAGCGCCTGCTGCGCGATCTCGTTGTTGGTTCCGGCCAGGTCGGCGTCTTCGTCGAATATACGTCCCTGCCGGAAGCGCGCTTCCCGACGCAGCTCGATCAATCCTATGCCGTGCTGAAATGGGTGGCGGCTCACGCCGGTGAATTCGGCGCGGATGGCAGCAGGATCGCGGTTGCCGGCAATTCGGTCGGCGGCAACATGACCGCGGCCCTGACGTTGATGGCTAGGGATCGCCACGGCCCGAAGATCAGCTTCCAGGCCCTTCTCATCCCCGCGACCGATGCCGGCGTCGATACGGGCTCCTATCACGAATATGGAGAGCAGCGCTTCCTGGCGCGCGCATTCATGAAATACGGCTGGGATCTCTACGCGCCCGACGCCAAGACCCGCGACAACCCTTATGTGTCGCCGCTGCGCGCCAGCATCGACCAGCTCAAGGGTCTGCCGCCGGCACTCGTCATCACTGCCGAGAACGATCCGCTGCGCGACGAGGGCGAGGCCTATGCCCGCAAACTGAAGGAAGCCGGCGTGACCGTGGCTGCGGCCCGCTACAACGGCACGATCCATGACTTCGTGCTGTTGAACGCGATCCGCAACGTGCCTTCCACGGAAGCCGCGATCGAACAGATCAACGACAATCTGCGCCGCTATCTCGAACCCGCGACGCATTGATTGATGCGGCGACGCGGCGGCCATCAGCGCGCCGCGTCGCTGGCTGCGGAACTGTTTTAGATAACGCTGTGTCCACACGGGTACCGGTAGTTTCGTCAGATCCCGCGTGCTATTGGGCGTTAGCCGTAGGAGTTCCCGACATTGCTCTCACTTGAGACCGTCATCACGTTTGCAGCCGCAGCAACTATTTTATGCTGGGTACCAGGTCCCGATAATTTGTTCGTGTTGATGCAATCGGCGATTTATGGTCGAGGCGTCGGACTGTCGGTAACTGCAGGACTGTGCGCAGGCCTTGTCTTTCATACGGTCGCCGTGTCCTTGGGTGTCGCGGCAATATTCCAGACGTCGCAATTTGCCTTCGATGCATTGAAGTTCATCGGTGCCGGTTATCTTGTTTACCTAGCCTACAAGGCCTTCCGGGCAGTGCCGGACGAACTCGAAGCTGGAACCGCGAAAGTGAAGCCGATGTGGCAAATGATGGCACGCGGCGTCGTCATGAATGTCACGAACCCGAAAGTCGCGATTTTCTTCCTCGCATTTCTGCCCCAGTTCACCTCCGCCGCCAACGGCAGCATCGTTTTTCAGATGCTCCAGCTTGGTGGCATCTTCATCATCTGCGCCTTCACGTCTTTCGCCGTCATCTCGCTGCTTGCCGGATCGATAAGCACCTGGTTGAAGCGCTCTGACAGAAGCCAGGTCATTCTGAACCGCGTTGCCGGCCTCGTATTCGTCGGGCTGGCCGCGAAGCTCGCAACAGCTCATCGTTAAAGCAGCCGGCTTTGATCGTTTACGCGAAAGCGTAGTCGGCCCTTGTACTGCTATCGCTGATGCCGCTCCGGGGCTCCGATTGAGGCCACGGTCCGCCAGTAGCCAAGACTAGACCAAGGGAACCTTAAAAAACAGCTTCTGCTGCTCGGGCCTGTCTGAGGGATGGGGCGCGCGTCGCACCAGCTTCCCGCCAACTCGCTCAATGACGGCCCGGGAAATGACGTTCTCTTCATTGCAGAGAATATCGATCTCACTCAACCCCCGGAATTTTGCGAACCGGAGCAGAGCATCGAGCGCGGCTGTGGCATAGCCCCGGCCCTGTTTCCAGGGCACCACCGAATATCCGACATGTCCCGGGATGCTGTCGGGGACTGTCCAGGTAACGGGTAGATAGCGCAGGTCGATCTTGCCGCAGAACTCCCCATCCCAAATCCAGAACGTGTGATTGGTGAGCGCCATGGCCGTATCGCTGATCTGCGGTTCGGCCGAAGCATCTCGCCCCGTCAGCTTGTCGAGATATGCTGAGGGATCATTGCGAAGGTCCCGAAGTTCGGCTTCGATGAAGCCAGCATCTCCAATGCGCCGCGGGTCCGGCGACCAGCCTTTCGCCAGCGCCGCTTCATAGCCCGAGAGCTTCTCAAGGTCAGGTATGACCAGGATTGGGCGTCCGTCCAACATCCAAATTCCAACCAACTCGAATAGACCTGCCAGATCGCAGCCGCGGTTCAGCCGATACCACCCGTCCAGTCAGGAGCCGTCAATAGAGCGACTTCCTGTAGGCGTCTTCGAGTGCGTCATCTATCTTGCGCATTTCGATATCGTCGGTCGGAGCGCCGGTCGTCTGATCCAGGATTATCTTTGAAAGCGAGGGCATTTCGCTGCGATCCTGAAAGTGCTCCGGATCCCATAGATGAGAGCGCCTGAATGCCTTGGCGCAATGCAGGAAGACCTCGCCCACCTTGACCAATATAGCGAGCTTGGGCACGCGTTCGCCGACACTCATGTCTTTGAGGATCTCAGGGTCGGTCACGAGCCTGGCTTGGCCATTCACGCGAAGCGTATCGTCAAATCCCGGAATGATGAAGAGCAGTCCAACGCTCGGATTGCTCAGAATATTGGCCAGCGTATCGAGGCGATTGTTGCCCGGTCGGTCCGGGATCGCCAACGTGTGCGGATCGAGGATCTTCACAAAGCCGACCGGGTCGCCGCGAGGGCTGACATCGGCTTTGCCATCCTGGTTCTGGGTGCCGATGCACAGGAATGGCGATCGCCTGATAAACTCCTGTGCGTGCCTGTCGAGCGCGCCCATACACTTCTGAGCAGCCAGTGCATGCGTCGGTTGAAACAACTCTCGAAGAGCCTGTTCGTCCCTCACGACAAATTTTGGATCGACACTGAACGCCTTCATTCCATTTTCCCTCCCGCAGCCCCCGTCGGACGGATCGCGTCCCACACCATGATGTACGTACCTCAGATTGGAGACGCTCGTCAAGCCGCGGCATCATGGGGAGCGACGTGGCTCATCAATGCAGGCATCTACCCTGCTCTCAGTCCCGTCTCTCAGTGATCGAGTGGGCGATTTCAACTCTCGCCCTCTCCGGTTAGGCACAATCCTGACGATAGCGCTTCCGGCGAGCTGCAGAACCCGCTTGCCGTTCCGCCATGGTGACGGAGGCAAAAGTTACCAAAGCCCTAACATATTGATTTATAAAACTGTCGCATTTGAAACTGTTGTTGCCGCCCGGCAACAACCGTCGCTTTTGGCCTAGCGTGTGTCGCTTTGTAATCGGCTGAACGCTTGCGAGACAGGCCGAAGCAGCGCAGAAAAAACATCCTTTAAGCGTATTTATATTAGAAACAACTTGTCGAGGGCGACATGGGCGGCGGCGCTGCGGGCACAGCAACTATCGGAAAACAAAATCTCCTTGCCGGCGTTAGCGTCGCGGCTTTGGCCATTGCCTGCTGTCTGCCGACTCCTGTGTCAGCGGGGGAATACACGGCCACCACCAGAGGGGAGCTGGACGATCAGATCAGAGCCGCGAATGCCGATGGCGCCGCAAGTTCTATCATCAGGCTGACCGGCAACGTAGGCGTCGCGGCCCCGCCAAGCCTCGCTGCAGCAACCAAGTCGGTCACGATCGATACTCAGGGCTTTGTTCTCTCGGGCGCGGATGGTGCCGGCGCGGCGGCCGGCACCTCGATAACCCTGCAGGGGAACGGCGGTGGAACCTATACATTGATGGGGACTTTCAAGGGCGGCAACGCGAATGCGGGCGCCGCCGGCCAGGGCTTGCGACTAACGTTTGGGGCAGCGGCAACCAACAACGGCGTGATCCAGGGAGGAAACAGCGTGAGTGGCGCTGGCGGGGCCGGTCTCGAGCTCGGAGGACCCGGCGCCGCGCCTAGTTTGGTCAACACGGGAACGATCCGCGGCGGAAGCGGATCTGTCGGTGGCTCCGGGATTTTCTACCGCGCGGGCACCCTTACCAACACGGGTACAATCGAGGGCGGAACGGGCGCGGCCGCCATCCTCGGCAACGTAGCCAGCGCAAATCTCTCCATCATCAATAGCGGCACAATCCGGGGCGGAGCGGGCCAGACAAATGCTATCACGCACTTAGTTGCGGCGACGACGGGCACACTCAAGCTTGAGCTCCGGGCCGGGTCGGTGATCGAAGGTAACGTCGTTGCTGGTGTCACGCCCACCACTGACACGCTGCGCCTCGGCGGCTCCGGCACAGACAGTTTCAACGTCTCGCAGATCGGTGCGGCCGCGCAATACCAGAACTTCGACATCTTCGAGAAGACCGGAACCGGCACCTGGCTGCTGACGGGCATCGCCACCACCGCGACGGACTGGACGATCTATGACGGAACGCTGCTGATCGGCGACCACAGCGCCGCTTCGAGCGTCATCGGCGATATCACCAACTTCGGCACGCTCGGCGGCAGCGGCACCATTTTCGGCGACGTGACGAACTCGGGCACGGTCTCCCCCGGCAATTCGATCGGCACGCTGACGATATCGGGCAACTATATCGGCAATGGCGGCACGCTTTTTATCGAAAGCGTGCTCGGCGGCGATGCCTCGCCGACCGACCGCCTCGTCGTCACCGGCAACACCTCGGGCACGACCAGCGTCAAGGTCACCAATCTCGGCGGCGGTGGGGCGCAAACCGCCGAGGGTATCAAGATCGTCGATGTCGGCGGCACCTCCGCCGGGAGTTTTTCGCTGCTCGGCGACTATGTTTTTCACGGAGATCAGGCCGTTGTCGGCGGTGCATACGCCTATCGGCTCTACCAGAACGGCATCGCGACCCCGGCTGATGGCGA
Organism: Rhizobium sp. 01T437; assembly: GCF_056398505.1. Classification (NCBI taxonomy): domain Bacteria; kingdom Pseudomonadati; phylum Pseudomonadota; class Alphaproteobacteria; order Hyphomicrobiales; family Rhizobiaceae; genus Rhizobium; species Rhizobium sp. 01T437. The sequence continues at coordinate 501 of NZ_JBFTPM010000036.1, read as the reverse complement.
CTGGTATCTTCGCTCGGCACTGCTCAATCCGGCCGCGCCTGGCGCATCCGCAGCGCCACACTATCAACCCGGCGTTCCGCTTTACGAAGCCTATCCGCAACTCCTGCTCGCCCTCAACGGACTTTCCACGCTGCAGCAGCGCATCGGCGACCGCACCTGGCCGGGCGACGGCAAGGCGGCGCCGACGAGCGGTCCTGACAATATCTGGCTGCGCACCGAGGGGACCCATGCCGGCCTTGAGCCGGATAAAAGCACGAGCGGCACCACCTATGACTACGATCTGTTCAAGCTGGAGGGAGGTCTGGATGCGGAGCTCTACCAGAACCGAAGCGGCCGGCTGATCGGCGGCCTGACCGTCCATTACGGTACGGTTTCCGGCGATATCGGCTCGGTCTACGGCGATGGCAACATCGACACCAGAGGCTATGGCGTCGGCGCGACGCTCACGTGGTATGGCGAGAACGGCACCTATGTCGACGCGCAGAGCCAGGCCACCTGGTA
>NZ_JBFTPM010000035.1:0-36544 GCF_056398505.1 Rhizobium sp. 01T437 | reverse complement strand
CTGCATGATCATGCTCCTTTGTTGAAGAAGCTCGTCATGCTCTGCCCTTGCCGGACGACGTTCAATCCAGGCGCAATCTCCAGCCCGCGCCCTCTACCTCAACCGCAGACGCCCTCCCGCGCAGCGGGTTCGTTCTCCGGCCCGAAGCAGACATCGCAATCAGCGTACACGGCCAGTGAGAGTAACCGGTGAAAAAGACCATCTTGACTCTGTTATACACATCTTGTATACAACATGTCTATGTCACCCAACCCAGCTAGCGGCTTTGCCGCACTCCAGCGAGGTGATGCAGCGCAGGATGTCGTTTATGCGTGGCTGAAGCAGCACGTGCTGACACTGCCCCGCAATGAGGCGACTTTCTTGACGGAAGCGCAGGTCTGTCGAGAAACAGGCGTTTCGCGTACCCCGGTAAGGGAGGCGTTCCTGCGACTGGAAGCCGACGGGTTGTTGACGATTTTGCCCAAGAAGGGCGCGTATATCGCTCCGATCACGGAATCCGAGGTCGACGCGATCATGCAGGCGCGCGGTTTGGTCGAGGAATGGTGCTCCCGGGAGGCAAGCCGGTTTGGAAGTTCACTGGCCGATGAACTGGATCGGCTGATTGTCCAGCAGGAGCAGGTTCGAAGCGATCGCGTGGCGTTCATTGAAAGTGACCGGGAATTCCACCGGACAATCGTGAGAGCCGCCGGCAATCCGGTTCTCGCGACGTTTTACGAAAGCCTTCGCGATCGGCAAGTCAGAATGGGCGTGCATGCAATCTCCGTCGGCAGTCGGATCGACGACGTGTTGGCCGAGCATCGGGCGATAGCGGATGCGATCCGCGCCTCGCAGGCGGAGCAGGTCGTTGAGGCGGTTGGCGAGCATCTGGCTCGGACCTTGGCCGCGTTACGGGCACCCATGACCCGTCATTGGTCGCCAGACACGCGGACGGTCATCTAGGCTCGCAACATCCTGGAGGGCGAATTTGATCACTGAGATCACGGGATCGGCTATCGAATAGACCGGTCGACATCGGGGGGCGGGCATGGAACCAGACTTTGATGTGCGTGCATTCAAGCTGGCCTTGGGACAGTTCCCGACCGGGGTTTGCGTGGTCACCAGCGTGAACGGCCCGGAAAGGCTGGGTGTCACGATCAGCTCTTTCAACTCGCTTTCCTTCAACCCGCCGCTGATCCTTTTCTCCATGGATCGCCGCGCCGCGAGCATCTCCCAATGGATGAAGGTGAGCGGTTACACGATCAATGTGCTGTCCGAGAACCAGGCGAATTTGTCGAAGCGGTTTTCCAAACCGTTGACCAACAAGTGGGAAGGCATCGCCTGCGAGACTGAAGTGGGGCACGGCATCATCCTTGCTGGAACCGCTGCCGTTTTCCATTGCGCGCCTTGGGCTGCCAATGACGGCGGCGACCATCTGCTGTTCATCGGCAAAGTGACAGCATTCCAATCGTTTCGCGACCGTCGGCCGCTTGTTTACAGCAAGGGTCGATATGCCGCGCTGGAACGTGAAGTACGCATGGAAGCCTCCTGGCCTTTGCCAATGCACTATTGAGGGTGATGACATGTTGAAAACAGGCTCACAGCATATCGAAACCCTGCGCGACGGCCGACAGGTGTTCCTCGAAGGAAAGCTTGCAGATGACGTTACCGTCCACCCGGCCTTCAGCCGAACTATTGGTTCGATTGCGCGGCTCTATGATTTTCAATGCGCGGAACAGAACCGCTCCCTCATGACCTATGAGACGGACAGCAACACACCTGCAAGCCGAATCTGGCAGATGCCGGGTAACTACACCGAATTGGTGGAGCGGCGCCGGGCGATTGAGACCTGGGCATCGTTGCATTGCGGTTTCCTCGGCCGTGCGCCGGACCACGTGGCCTCCTGTCTGGCGGGTATGATGATGGGGATCGAGGTCTTTCAGGCCTACAATCCCAAGCGCGCCGCTGCTCTGGCGGAGTATTACCGCTATGCCTGCAAAAGCGATCTCTATCTGACATATGTAATCATCAATCCGCAGGCGGACCGGTCAAAGAGCGCAGGTCAGCAACAGGACCGCACCTTGACGGCCGGTGTCGTCGACCAGGACGGAGAAGGTCTGACGATCCGTGGCGCAAAGATGCTGGCCACGGGTGGCATCATGGCCAACGAGGTCTTCGTCACTTGCATTCAGCCGCTTTCGGAAGGCGACGAATCCTATGCTGTTTCCTTCGTGGTCCCCATGAACGCGCGTGGGCTTACGATAATGTCCCGCAAGTCCTACGAAGGGCACGCAACCAGCGTTTTCGACAGCCCGCTTGCCAGCCGCTTTGACGAGAATGATGCGATCCTCTACTTCGATGATGTCAAGGTGCCGTGGGATCGGGTTTTCATCAATCAGGACATCCGCATGTGTCAGGAGCAATTTCATGCCACACCTGCCCATGTCCTGCAGAACTATCAGGCACAAATTCGCCTGATGGTAAAATTGCGCTTTCTGGTCGGGCTGGCGCATCGGATGGCCGAGGCCAACGGCATTGTCGGCTTTCCCCAGGTGCGCGAGACGCTCGGCACACTGGCGGCGCAGTGCGCGATGGTCGACGCCCTGGTGCATGCCATGGAAGTCAAGGGCCAAAACCGCGGCGACTATTTCGTTCCAGACCGGCACACGCTCTATTCGGCACAGGTGCTCACCCAGAAGCTCTATCCGGAAGTGATTTCGGCGCTGCGCGAGCTCGCCGGTGGCGGACTGATCATGCTACCGTCGAGCATCGCGGACTTCGCCGATCCCCAGCTCAAAACCTTGATCGAAAAGACCCAGCAATCGCCTGTTACAAGTGCCGAGGGGCGGGTGAAACTCTTCAAGCTGGCCTGGGACGCAATAGGCTCCGAGTTCGGCTCCAGGCATACCCAATACGAGATGTTTTACGCGGGGGCGAATTTCGTTACCAGGAATCACAGCTACCGTACGTTCGACTGGCATTCAGGCACCCGATTGGTCGACGAGATGCTCGATTCCTACTCGCTCGAAAGCGAACTTCGCGCACACACGGCGGTGGACGTATGACATCGCCCTCGGCCACATTGAAGGAACATAAGGAATTCCATCAGGTGAACATGGGGGAGGGCTGGCACAGCCCACCCGGATATCCAGCCGGAATCGAGCAAAAGATATTGGCCGGATGGCTCGATGAAGAGAACGGCAGGGGTAATCGCACGCGATTGCTCCGCTTCCTGCCGAAGGCGCGGACCGAGAAGCCCTTCGTGCACACCTATTGGGAAGAGGTCTATCTTCTCGAAGGCGACCTCATCGTCGGTGATCCGTCGTCTGGAACCGTGTCTTACCCTGCACACACTTACGCATGCCGTCCTCCAGGGGTCTTTCATGGGCCCTTCAAATCAGAGATGGGCTGCCTGCTACTTGAGATTCACTATTACGAGACAGCATCTGACGGGAAGCCGCGAGTATGAAGCACCGTGGATGGCGACGGTCAGCCCTAAGCGGATGTAGCGGTTAGCCACCGCAAGCCTTCTCGGAAAGGCGCTCCAACCGTCAGCGGCATGACAACCTCCCGGCGGTCACGCTACCGGGAAAAGCTATTCGTCCCGGCGCGGTTTCGGAAAACTCTTGTTGATGCGCTTGGCGTCGGGAGGCCCCGCGTTACTGGTGCAGACGCAGACCTCGAGGAACAGCCGCGCCGATCACCGCCGCCTCGACGCCGTTGCTCTGGCGCAGGCCGGCGCGGATGGTGTCGATCACGGCGCGAAGCGGCGGCGCCATCTGCCGTTGGGCCGGATAGCAGAGGTAGTAGCCGGGGAAGGGGGCGGACCAGGTCTCGAGCAGCGCGACAAGGCGGCCTTCAGCGATGTGGCGCGCGATCAGCTGCTGGCTGGCGAATGCAACACCCACTCCGTCGACCGCCGCCTGCACCCCGAAGTCCTTCATGTTGGAGATAAGCGGGCCGTCGATTGCGACTTCGAACCACTTGCCGTTTTCCATGAACTCCCATTTGTAGGGCGTCTTCTGCCCCGGCCATCGCCAGGCGATGCAGCGATGGGCGAGAAGGTCGCGTGGATGAGCCGGCGTCCCGTGCCGGGCGAGATAGTCGGGCGAGGCGACCACGGTCTGGCGCAGGTCCGGGCCGAGTTTCACCGCGATGAGGTCCTTGTCGATCACCTCCCCGAGGCGGATGGCGACGTCATAGCCTTCGGCCACGATGTTGACGACGGCGTCGTCGAGCGTGACGTCGAGCACGACCTGCGGATAGGCATCGCTGAAGTCACGGAGGATCGGCGTCAGGTAGAGGTCCGCGGCTGCCCGGAAACAGTGCACCCGCACGGTCCCTGCGGGATGGGCGCGGCGCTCGCGGGTCTCGCCCAGCGCCTCCGCCAACTCCTCTACGGCAGGCTGTACCCGTTCGAAGAGCTTGGCCCCCGCCTCGGTCAGGGAGACGCTGCGGGTGGTGCGGTTGAACAGGCTGACCCCGAGCTGCTCCTCGAGCCCTCGGACCATCTGGCTGAGCGCCGAGGATGACACGCCGAGGTTCTCGGCCGCCCGGCTGAAGTTCAGCGAACCGGCAACGGCCACAAAGGCGCGGAGCTGGTTGAAGTCTCCGGCAGACGGAAGGGAAGGTTTCATGATCGCCCTCAATTGCTTAGCCCAGCTTACAAGGCTGATTAGTGCGCGCGGACTAAACGTTGCCGCCCGCATCCTTATACTCAGCTGGACACGAGAGTTGAAGGAAACCACGATGACGTTGCAGAACACGCCGCCCACGGGAAACATAGACGAATTGGTCGCCTTGGCGAAAACCTACTTCGATGCCGCCTACGCGATGGACGCCGACACGTTCGCGACCATCTTCGACCCCGCGGCCTTGGTCACCAGGCGCGGCGATGGCGACAGCGTGGTGGTTACCCCTGTTGCCGCCTGGCTCGATGCGGTCCGGAGCCTGACCTCACCGCAGGATGCCGGCAGCGCGCGCGCCGACCAGATCCTCTCCATCGCCATTGCCCGTGACATGGCGCTGCTCAAGCTCCGCCTGCGGATCCCGCCCCGCGAGGTGACTGACCTGCTGTCGTGCTTTTACCTCAACGGGCGCTGGCAGATCGTCCAGAAGGTGTTCGCCGCCGAGATCCTGGCCTGAAGGATCCGCCATCGATCCTCAACGGTCACAAGCAGAGCCAGATTGGGAAGCTCTTACCGTGGAATTATGCGGTGACGTAGCGCGGGCCCAAAGACCACAGTCGGCCGACATGTTCGTCCGGGTTCGGTCCGAAGCGGACTTAGTGCCCCTGCGGGGCACGCGTTACCAACCGGCGTTTTTGCTGTATACTGCGCCCGCAATCATGCATTCTTATCTACGGTTGTATGCGTCTTGGGAGGGAAGCGCTGCCAACGATTGCTCCTGCTCATTCTGGCCAGACCGATCCGGGGTCAAACCTCTGTGCTCTCACGAGCGAATATTGGTTCCGTACTTCTTGGTAGACGCTGCTCCGCTTAGCCAAGAGGAGGGGTTCCATGCGTCGCTACGGTGTGTTGCACATTTCTCGCAGCGTTCTTGCAGCGCTGGGGTTTACAGCGTTGACGGGGATTGGCTGTCCGGCGGCTTTCGCGCAGTCAGCAAGTGGGGCACCTGGAGCTACCATCACGCTCGACGGCAAGCAGCTTCCCCCTCCCACGCCGGAATTCGGAGGGGTGATTATGGAGAAGGCCTCGGAGTCTCAGCCCTGGTGGGCGCCCCGTGTCACGCCGCCAAAGGGCGCGCCGAACGTGTTGCTTATCATGACGGATGATCAGGGGTTTGGGGCACCAGGCACCTTCGGCGGCGTCATTCCCACGCCCGCGATGGATCGCATCGCGAACCAGGGGCTGCGCTTTACCAATTTCCACTCGACCTCGCTCTGTTCGCCGACGCGGGCGCTTTGATCACGGGACGAAACCATCATTCGGTCGGTGCCGGAGTGGTGGGCGAGATCGCCACCGGATTTCCGGGTTACGACTCGATCATACCGATCGAGAAAGGAACCATTGGCACGATCCTCAAGGAGAACGGCTACGCGACGTCGTGGTTCGGCAAGAACCACAACACGCCCTCCTATCAGTCCAGCCAGGCAGGGCCGTTCAACCAGTGGCCGAACGGCATGGGCTTTGAGTATTTCTATGGCTTCGTCGGTGGCGATGCCAGCCAATGGCAACCGAACCTTTATCGCAACACGACGGCGATCTATCCCTTCGAGGGCAAGCCAAGCTGGAATTTGGAAACCGCGATGGCCGATGAAGCCATCCAGTACATGAAGCAATTGAAGGAGATCGCACCCGGCAAGCCCTGGCTCGTTTATTACGTACCCGGTGCCACCCATGCGCCGCATCATCCCACGCCGGAATGGGTGAAGAAGATCGGCGACATGCATCTCTTCGACGAGGGCTGGAACAAGCTGCGCGAGACGATCTTCGCCAACCAGAAACGGCTGGGCATCATGCCGGAGAACGCCCAATTGACGCCGTGGCCGAAGGAGCTGCCGGAATGGGATAGCTTGAGCCTGGAAGAGAAAAAACTCTTCATCAAGCAGGCGGATGTCTACGGCGCTTACCTTGCCTATGCCGATAATGAGATCGGCCGGGTCATTCAGGCGGTCGATGACCTCGGCGAACTCGACAATACCCTGATCATCTATATCGGCGGCGACAACGGTGCGAGTGCCGAAGGCATGCTCAACGGCACGCCGAACGAGTTCACGACCTTCAATGGCATCCCGGTGCCGGTGAAGGATCAGTTCCTCTGGTATCCGTTCTGGGGATCGGAACGGACATTCCCGCATTTCGCTGCTGGATGGGCCTGGGCGATGGACACACCGTTCAAATGGGTGAAGCAGGTGCCGTCGCATTTCGGCGGAACCTCGCAAGGGGTGGTCATGTCCTGGCCCGGCCACATCACTGACGTGGGCGGCATCCGCCGCCAGTTCTCGCATGTGATCGACATCGTGCCGACCATCCTCGAAGCCACCGGCATCCCCGCACCCGAGACGATCAACGGCATCGCGCAGAAGCCGGTCGAAGGCGTGAGCATGATGTATACGTGGGCCAACGCCAACGCTCCCGGCCGACACACGACGCAATATTTCGAGATGCTCGGCAATCGCGCCATCTACGACAATGGCTGGGTGGCGGCGACGACGCCGGCGACGCGCCCCTGGGAACTGAGCACCGCGACGCCGCCTGATGTCATCACCGGCTACAACTGGGAACTCTACAACGTCAACGACGACCCGACCCAGTTCAACGACCTTGCCGCCAAGATGCCTGACAAGCTCAAGCAGATGCAGGACCTCTTCTATTCCGAGGCGAAGAAGTACAACGTCCTGCCGCTGGACAACTCGACGCTTGCCCGGTGGAACACGCCGCGCCCGAACCTTACGGCCGGACGGACCGAGTTTACCTATTCGGGGGAGCTGAGCGGTGTGCCGCCCAGTGCCGCGCCGAGCATTTTGAACAAGTCCTATACGATCACGGCTGAGGTCGAGATACCCGATGGCGGTGCGGACGGCATGATCGTCACCGAGGGCGGACGGTTCGGCGGCTACGGCCTGTTCCTCAGCAAAGGCGACTTCGGCGTCGGGCGCGGCAAGGTCGTCTTTCTCTACAACCTTCTCGACCTGAAACGCACGATGTGGGAGGGACCGGAACTGGAACCGGGCAAGCATCAAATCGTCTTCGCGTTCAAGTCCGATGGTCCCGACCTCGGCAAGGGCGGTAGCGGTGTCTTGTCGGTGGACGGCAAGCAGGTGGCGACAAACTCGCTGGACCATACGATCCCGGTTACCTTTCCGGAGGATGAAAGCTTCGATGTCGGACAGGACACCCGCACAGGGGTCGCCATGGTCGAGTATCGCTACGACGCTCCGTTTACGTTCTCCGGCACAATCGACAAGCTGACGTTCAAGCTCGGGCAATAGTGGGGGCGGCATGTTTGGAACGATGGCTGCAAATGCCAGGCTGCTGTTTTCGGTAACGGGCGTGGTCGAAGCCGCGACGGGACTGGCATTGCTGATTGCACCAGCGCTCGTGGTTCAAATACTGCTCGGGGCCGCGCCAGACACGCCGGCCGGTGCGACCGCCGCCCGTGTTGCCGGAGCGGCCCTGCTGAGCCTGGCCGTCGCTTGCTGGCTTGCGCGGGATGAATTGGAAGGCAAGGCTGCCAGGGGATTGGTGACAGCGATGCTGTTCTACAACTTCGCCGTGGTCGCAATACTCATTCTTGGGTGGCTTCGCCATGGCATCGCCGGCATCGCTTTCTGGCCTGTTGTCGCGGCCCACATCGCGCTGGGTGTCTGGTGTGCGGTGTGCGGCTTGGCGTCTACCCACATTGCGGATCGTTAGCGATATCGGCGACTTCAGCTATTGGCGCGTCCATCACGCTGCGATCATCGACTATAGGATTTCAGTCACGGCATGGCCTCTGCTATCCGCAGCAAGGCTGAATAGATGATCTCGGGATCATCGGGTGCAACGGCATTTCGGACGAGGCCTTCGGCGTTGGCGACAATCTCGTGTGCTGCACGCAATGCAGCGCGCCCGTCCGGCGTAAGCTCGGTCGTAAGGACCCGCCCATGTACCGGGTGGGCCGTTCGCTTGATGAGGCCGTCCCGTTCGAGTGTCGCTATGATGGATTGCATCGTCTGCGGTGTTACGAAGGCCCGCCGCGCAAGCTCCGCACTTGACAGGCCCGCGCTGACCTCAAGCCCCGCCAGTACCGAGTATTGCGGGGTCGTCAATCCGATGTTTCTGAGTCCGGTGTCGAGATGGCCCCGCAGCGCTTGCTGCGCCCGCTTCAGCGCATATCCGAGCGAGCGGTAGGTGTCATCAACAGGCGGATCAATCAGGCTGGACATATCAGTACCCTTATATTATATCAGGGCGCTGACGATACTGCGTCAGGTATAAAAAGGAAAGATAGCTCATGCCTCGCCTCATTGGACCGGATTTCATCGGGATACAGACAAAGGATCTGGACGCCGCACGGACCTTCTATCGGGACATTGTCGGGCTTACGCCATCGGCAAAAGCCCCTCCGGGCGCGATTGTTTTTGAAACGCACCCCATCCCATTCGCCGTCCGCACGCCGATCGAGGACTTTGACGACACGCAGAAGCTGGGGGTTGGCATCGCGATCTGGTTTGGCTGCGATGACGCTGACGAATTGCACGCTCATTTGCGCGAGCGCGACGTGCGGATAGCTTTCCCGCCGAAGGACGGCCCGTTCGGACGCTATTTCGCCTTCGTCGATCCATTTGGCTATACGATAACCGCGCATACCCTCCAGACAAGTAACTGAAACGGCCCCGCAGACGCGCAGCCCCTAACTGAAATGTGAATACTTTCTCTCGCGGATTTCCGGAATTCTGCAGCAAATGCGACCAACGGTCGCTTTCGGCCCATAGCGGCCTCTCACTAGATGAAGTTATCGCTACACCTGATCGGGGATTGCTGGGTTCGAGCAGACCTCTTTTCGTTGCGGCGCCACTGACCGCGTCTCGTTAGAACTTCCCAAGCAATAACAGGAGTCGATCACCAATGTCGCATATCGAAAGCCAGCTACAACGGTTGGGGCTAGAACTTCCGGCGCCGATCCTGCTTCCGCCTAACGTGAAACTCTCCTTCCCCTGGGTCCGCATTTCAGGGTCAAGGGCTTATATTTCCGGACACGGGCCGCTCAATTCAGACGGCTCGATTGCTGGACCGCTCGGAAAGGTGGGGAAAGATCTGTCGCTGGAAGAAGGCTACCATGCCGCTCGCCTGACCGCACTGGCAATGTTGGCCAGCCTGAAAGTTGCGTTGGGTGACCTAGACCGGGTGGACAGCTGGCTTCGCGTTTTTGGCATGGTGAATACAGATCCCTCCTTCAACTCATATCCACTCGTTATCAATGGCTTCAGCGACCTTATCGCAGAGGTTTACGGCGGCGAACGCGGCTCCCACGCCCGCTCCGCAATAGGCGTGGCAGGCCTACCATTTGATCTTCCCGTCGAGATTGAAGCCGAGGTGCTTATACGGCCTTAGCGACGGCTTGGACGCCAGCTTGGTCAAGATCGGTCGGCGACTCCTGATCAGGAAATTCCCCTGGCCTCGGGCCGCCGTCAGCGCGCCGAGCTGCTCGATAGCGGCCGGGTGACAGGCCGTGGTGCCGATGGAACAATTTCGAGAACGCCGCGACGGTTTCGTAGCCAACGCGGCTTGCGATCCGGGCAATCCCCTCATCGCTTGTTTCCAGTAGAAACGCAGCCTCCGACATCCGGCGTGCGATCAGATAGCGCTGCATGGACTGACCGACGAGCCTGGTGAAGCGAGCCGAAAACACCGAGCGGCCGAGCCCCACGCGGTGTGCGAGGTCGCGAAGTGTCCAGGGCAGATCCGGTCGCTCGTGGATCAACTCGAGCGCTTGTCCAATATAGGGGTCCGCCATCGCCCCAAGCCATCCGCCTTCTCCTGGCCGAAGAGATTTGATCCAGCTTCGCAACACCTCGACGAAGAGCACCTCTGTCATTCGCGAGAGCGCGACGCGTTGGCCGGGACGTTCAAGCGCCGACTCGCTCACCATGCGTCGCAGGATAGCCTCGAGCCAATCACCGTCCATCGCCGGCTTCAGGAGAAGTACGGGCGGAAGCAGTTCCATCACGCTACCGCGCGCGGGCCACGAGAGAATGAAATTGCCACAGATCATCGTCGAGAGCGGCTGCGCGCTGCCTCCGTGACGCACGACGCCAAGATGTGCAGGTCGATCGAGGTCCGTAACCAGGAATGGCTTCGTCCCGCTATCCGAGTAAATCAAATGGGGCTCGCCGCGTGTGATGACGACGAGATCGCCCTCCGCCATGCGGAGCTCTTGCCCCTGTTCGAGCGCGAGGGTGGCTGTGCCACGACTGAGATAATGGAACAGGGCGTAGGGGCGCTCCGGCAAGGCCAGGTTCCAGGGATGACCGAGCTCGAAGTGAAAGAGCAGGGTGCCGCTAAGTCGAACGCGATCGAGCACTTCGGCGAGGATGTCCATGCCTGATGTTAGTCCGCCGTACGATCGGACACAATATCCGGACGATCGGGGCCTAACCTCCCGGAACTCTTCGTATTATTTGGTGTCGAGGTGAGCCGACAGGGTCACCCAGCAAGCAATCTGGAAAACTGCCGCAACACGTACCCAAGTGCCTGCCCTTTTCCATGGGCGGGGTTGTCGGCATCCCAACAGGAGCAAGCAATGCGAAATAGACTACTCTTAGCCGCCACCGTTCTCGCCGCCGGAGCAGCGTTTGCCGCATCCGCCCAATCGGCCAGTCTACCCGAAGGGGCGGCGCACAATATCGTGCTCGTACATGGCGCTTTCGTCGACCAGACAAGCTGGAAGCCCGTTGCCGACATTCTCACGAAGAAGGGCTATAGCGTAACGCTGGTCGAAAATCCGCTCACGTCGCTGACTGCGGATGTCGATGCCACCAAGCAGGCATTGGCGAAGCAGGATGGCAAGACCGTCCTCGTTGGTCACTCCTGGGCCGGCGTGGTCATCACGCAAGCCGGTGACGAACCCAAGGTCTCGGCGCTCGTCTACGTCTCCGCCTTCGCCCCTGACGTTGGAGAATCTCTGGCGGCCCTGGCCAAGCACGGCCCGGCAACCGAAGGCACCAATGCAATTCATCCCGACGACAAGGGCAACCTGTATATCGATCCCAAGGTGTTTCCGACCGCGGTCGCGGCCGACCTTCCGCTGAAGATTGCCGAATCCCTGGCGAACTCGCAGCTTCCGCTGAACGTCACAGCCTACGAGGCTCCGGTCGATATCGCGGCCTGGCACGACAAGCCGACATTCTATGTGATCACCACGAAGGACAGGGTCATCGCACCGGAGGCGCAGAAACTGTTCGCGGCCAGGATGAAGGCCAAGATCACGGATGTGGCTGGCAGCCATGCTTCGCTCGTCGTCCATGCAGACGAGGTTGCTGCCGTCATTGAAAAGGCCGCGCTCACGAAGTGACGATCCTGCTCCCGGTGCCGCCGTGCCGGGAGCACCTCTCTCCGCAGGAAACACGCAGCGCTCCGGCCTTTGCGAGTGAGTTTCGCGACAAGCCATCCCGTGGAAGGGCAACACGGACTACAGGGTTTTTCGGAAGAACACGACGCGCTGGGTCTCCGCAAATCCCAATGCAGCATGGAGCGCATGGCTGGCTGTGTTCTCAAGCAGCGCGTCGGAGCCAAACTCGACGCATCCAAGCGACTTCCCCCATTCGGCAACCGCGTTGCACAGCAATCGCGCAATACCCCTTCGCCTGTCAGCGGGCCGGACATAGATCCCTTCAAGGAACAGGACTGGTGAGCTACTGCATCCGTTCACGTAATCATGACGTAAAGTGGCCTCTGCAAGCCCGATAGCTTCATTCGCATCATTTCGAGCGATGAACGCGGCTGCTTTTCCATTTCCTGAAAGAAACGACCGAGCCAGATCGGCGCAATGGTCTTCAAGCGAATGATGCGGCCATAGCGCAATGCGAAGCTGCGCCCATGGCTCAACATCTTTTATGGTCCCAATCTCAATAATTGATTCCATATTGCGGCTCCTTCCTTGTCGCAAGAATCCCGCAGAGCGTGTCAAAAGTCGGACGCGGTTTTTGAGAACAGCTCGATCGCCAACGCTGCTGTCCGATCATGAATCCACCGGCGATCAACGCCAGGCGCATCAGCGCATATTTCGGTTTCAAGGACCTTACCCCATTCGGAGCATTCGCACAGGAAGGTGTAGTGACCAGCCATCGGATCGAGCAAATCCATCGTGCTGTTTGGTAGTTGTTCGTGCACCCATGCAGCGCACAGGTCGGAAGGGGCTTCGATATCAGCGCCGACAGCCGCAATGGCAACCGGCACAGGAATCTTGCTCAGGCTTTCGCCTGTCAGGCCCCGCACCGTGGGCGCCGGTGCGCAAAGAAGAGCGGCTTTGATCCTTGAATCCTTATAGGACGATGATTGCCGGTTCCATGAGGTGCGGAACACGGCACTGGTTTCCAGCAGTGGAGTAACCTGCTCCCCAAGGTCCGGAAACTCTCTCGGACCATTGCCCGAAGGCTTGTCATGAGCCCAGTCGAGAAACAGCGTCATGTCGGTGATGGCACCGAGTAATGACAGTACGGTGTAACCGCCCAGAGAGAACCCTGCCGCAAAGGTGCGATCGAGATCAAGCCGCCCTGCAAATTGCCCCTCGGCAGTATGATAATCCAGCAAAACGGTCAGGTCACGAGCGCGTTCCCACCAGCACAGGAAGCCCTCCGGACGATATTGTTCCGAAGCGGTGTTACCATGATGATCGATGCCGATTGCAACGAAGCCCGCTTTGGCCAGGCGTTGACCGAGCCAACCAAGACCGGCTGCCGTTCCTCCGGTTCCATGCGAGAGCAGTACAAGGGGATAGGCCTCTTCTCGGCTTGCCAGGCGTGCATCGTCCACCGACTCCTCGGTGAGGAAAAAGGATCGATCTGGCTTCTCAGGAAGAGCGGCTTTTCCCATGGGATCTTCAGTCGGATACCATGCTGACCAGGCCAGGGGCCGGGAGCCGTCACCAGCCCAATTCGATCGGCTGCTGTCTTCTACTTTACCTGTGGTGAAGCCAACCTTGAACACAATCTCCATCCATCGCCAGTTTTATCCTCTGACAGGAGGGGAAAATTACTTAAAATTGTCAACGCGGATCATCGCTTTCTGTTCAAACTTCCATTGGGCTGGATTCCGTATTTCGACGTGCCGTAGCGACAGTTTTTGCGACAAGTGAGTGCGCAGAACGATTCACGAAAATATCTCCGCGGGACCAATCACCGAACAAGGAACCCAAGCACTGCTGCGTTTGCAAGATCGATGAAGAATGCGGAGACGAGCGGCAGGATGATGAACGCGATGGTCGCTGCTCCGTGGATCTTGGTGACCGCCGTCATGTTGGCTATTGCCGTCGGGGTAGCTCCAAGCGAAATCCCGCAAAAGCCGGCGGAAATGACCGCCGCATTGTAGTTGCGCCCCATGGCCGGGAACACGACCAGGATGATGTAGACGATGGCCACAAGCGTCTGCACCGCCAGCACGATCGCGAGCGAAAGGCCGAGCCCGCTCAGGCCCCATAACTGCATGCTCATCAAAGACATCGCCAGGAATATGTTCAGCGAGAGATCGGATATGAGTGCCAGACCGCGGGTGTGCGTCGGCCAGGGCAAGCGCGGGGCCAGGATCGGAATGGTGTTCGTCATCACAATGGCGGTCAGCAGACAGACGACGAACAGGGGAAGATTGATTCCGGCTTCAAGGATAATCTCGTGCAGGGCGTAGCCGATGATGATCGCAATATTTGTTACCAGCAATGTGCGCAACAGGCTGATGTAACTGACATCGTCTTCGTGGCCACCAGCAGCATCCCGCGGCACCCCGATCGTCAACTCCTCGTCCTTGGGGCCGCTTAGGCCATTCCGGGTGATCAGATATTGTGCGACTGGTCCTCCGACGAGGCTGGCGACGACCAGGCCGAGCGTTGCGCTGGCAATGCCGATTTCGAGAGCATTGGTGAGACCGAAACGGCTCGACACAATCGGAGCCCAGGCAATCGTCGTGCCGTGTCCGCCGATCAGCGAGGTCGAACCGAGAAGGATTGCCATGCCTTGTGGAAGACCGAGCACCTCGCTGGCCCCCATGGAAATGAGGTTCTGGATCACAAGAAACGCAAGCGTGACGCCCAGCAGGATGAGAAACGGCTTGCCTCCGGCAAGGAGATCGGAGAGCCGCGCGTTCAGGCCGACGCCGGTGAAAAAGTAAAGCAGCAACAGGTCGCGTGCGCCAAGCGTGAAGCTGATCTCGATGCCGAGGAACTCATAGGCTGCGAGCGTCACGAACGCTGCCAGGAGCCCGCCCGTGACCGCCTCCGGGATGCTCCAGCGGGTGAGGGCGGGGATGAGCCGATTGAGATTCGCGCCCGCGAAGAACACGAGGATCGCTATGGTGAACGACAGCAGTCCCGGGACCTGTATTGTCGACATGTGCCACCTTCACCGCCAGACGCGCCTTGTCGGTTGCAAAACACTGACACACGCGCTTTGACTGAACCAGTGAAAATATTATTTCGTCGTCTCGCTGCTCCTCGGACACCATCTCGCACCTGGCTTCTGCGGCCTGCTACTGGTTTCGAAGCACGCCGACGAGAGCCTTTCCGTCGGTGAAATAGGGATCGCCGCCTCCGTTGCGACCGTCTTTGGTCGGTCCGATGCCATTGATCTCATAGCTCGACAAAAGTTGCCCGGCCTTGAGAAGATCGCTGATGACAAGGTCTCGCTCTGCGTCGACATCAGGGCCGATATGATGCGTGATTTGACCGGTATCGTGGCTGAAGCCGACGCCCCGATCAAAACTTGCCGAGCCCAGCCAGTGCGGGCGATCATTTGGGCCGGTTTGTTCGGTCAGCCAAAAACGAACATGGTTGCGTTCGTCGGCGCTTTTGCCCACGGGCTTTTCGAAAGCCAGATCCTGTTTTCTGCCCTCAAAAAGCAGTGGGCTGACCGGCGCATCGAGATCAGGCCGATCAAGCACCACGCTCAGTCCGATATCGATCGATGTGCGCAAGGTAATCTTATCGGCAGGATCCCATCCGGCTGCCGCGAACGCCCGGATGACCTCTTCCTTCGAACCGACAAGACCGACATTGATGGGGTCGCCGGGAATACCCTGCTCGGTGGTCGTGACCATGTTGCCAACCTTGGCAACGCGGTCGGCATCGTGAAAAATCCAGATTTCGGGAATGACGAAATAGGCAAGCAGCAAATATGTGAACAGCAGGGCAGCCACGGTGCTCGTCGCCATGCGGATTCTCGTGCGATGAAGCATTGGAAATCCCCCAGATTGCCAGGGAGGATCATACGCCGAACATGCGGCGGCGACATTCATAATTTGCAGTTGGCTTCGGCAGCAACTGCCACCGACCGCTTGTGGCGCAAAGCGGTCAAGGCTTTCGCTAGCTTTCGGCCCGAAGCGAATATAGAAGCCCGGATTTTTAGGACGGCTTTGTGCTCCCAGGTCGGTCGTTCGTTTGCCACCACCTCAACCGAGTCTATGAACAAGGTATCGCCAGATAATCAGGCGAGGGGCTCATGGAACGCTACCGGAAATTGCTGGTCTTAGGGATGAACGAGGCAATTAAGCAGGGCAGGATATCCCTTGCTGCCCCGCCCAGTGATGGTCCAACCGACGAGGATGGTCACCTGTTTGCCGGTACTGCCGGATATCCGTCCGTGGTGCTCTGGGAGAGCATCAGCTACGGCGAGCTGCGTGTTTCGGTTTGGTGGAACTACGACCACTCGAAACACCCTCAAGCCGAATGCTCAGGAAACGCACGCGAGCGGTTCAGTCACAGCAGGCCCTTAGCGGGGAAAGTCCATTACCCGAAATTTATAGGCGCGACCGCAAGCGCCTGGCTTGAACGGAAAACCGGCAAGCATCTTCAGGGAAATGGCAAACACTATGTATTCGACACCTATCTTCGGGCTGACATGAAGGAAGAGCTTCATGCTATTCCCGATCCAAAGCCAGAAGGCTATGAAGCCGAGGGGCAATTTTTCCTGTAGATTTCGCCGCGCTCGGTCACGGCTTCGCCGCCCATCGACCCTATCAGGACTATTGCCCGCCAGCCGATATGGCCAGGAATACCGCCTTCTGCGCTTCGAAAGCGCGCTTATATGCAGGGCGCGCTTGCCCGCGCGCGATGTACGCGCAGAGGTTTGGATATTCGTCCAGCAGGGCCGATGCCTCCAGCCTCAGCAGTACCGAGATCATTTGCAGGTCGCCGGCGCTGAAAATCCCGTCCAGCCAGTCGGCATCGCCAAGCCGGGCGGAGAGTTCGCCGAGCCGCTTGCGGATGCGGTCGTTGACGTAGACCATGCGCTCTTCGTACCAGGCCTCCTTGCCCTCCTGATATCTGGCGGTTTCGCGGTCGACGATGACAGGCTCCATCGTGGAGACGGCGGCGAAGATCCATGCGATGGCGCGGGCGCGGGCATTTTCATCGTCGGGCAGCAGGCCGGCATGATGCTTGGCGATATGCAGGATGATGGCGCCGGATTCGAAGAGGGTGAGATCGCCTTCCTCATAGGTCGGGATCTGCCCGAAGGGCTGAAGCGCAAGATGGGCCGCCTGCTTCATCGCCTTGAACGAGACAAGGCGAACTTCATAGGGCTGGCCGACTTCCTCGAGCGCCCAGCGAACGCGCATGTCACGTGCCAGACCCTTGCCGCGATCGGGCGAGCGTTCAAAGGCGGTAATGGTAATCGTCATGATCGTTCTCCTTCCTGTCCGTCTGGAAGACGCGCGGGCGGGCGGGAATCCGACAGGCGATGTCGGAAATAATCCCCGCGCGCGGGCCAAGCGGAGCCCGGCCTTGCGCCATCGCTCACCCATGGAACGATAGCCGTGCCGGTCACAAAGAACGAGACCTGGCAGGATGCGTTGGTCCGGCAAGGCCGGGTTGGCCGCGCGGTGGATTCAATCTCGTCGGCTGGCTGCTTTGATCTCTGTCAAGGACTGCCGGGCGAGCGTGCGATACACCGGTCTCGCATAGCCGATTTCCCGATCGTGAAGCGCTGGCGAAAGTCGCGATAACAGATGGAGATTGGCCGGACACGCTTAAAGGGTTATACCAGTTGCGTCGGCAACTCTGGGAGGACGTTGTGGCTCAAATCATGGATTCTGTCGGAGAGTTCAGGAAGAAGCGCCGGCGGGAGCTGTTGACGTTCGCCGTGCTCGCTTTCGGGATCTGGCCCGTTGTCGCTGTCGGGGTCGTCGGCGGTTATGGCTTCCTGGTCTGGATGTACCAGATCGTCAATGGGCCGCCGGGTCCTCATGAGGTCAAGCCCGCGCCTTCAGCCTCGGTAGAGTGAGGATCGGTTCATGGTTCTCTCAACGCGCACCCGACGTGGTTTTCTGACCGGCAGGTCATCGGAAGATCTGGAAAGGATCCTGCCTCCCGGAGCGACTGAAACATCCGTTCAAACCTGTTCGGGCTGTGGTGCCTGCGTCGATGCCTGTCCCACGAAGATCATTTCGATCCGTTCGGGCGTTCCGGTCGTGGATTTCCGGCTCGGGGAATGCACCTTTTGCGGCAAGTGCGCGGAACGATGTCCCGAGAGTGTTTTTCCGGCCGGCTCTGCAGGTGGCTTTGCCCATCATGCGGCAATCGATGACGGGTGCCTCGCCAATAACTATGTCGACTGTCAGGCCTGCCGTGACGTTTGTCCGGTCGGTGCCATCCGCTTTTGGCCGCGGCTCGGCGGGCCGTTCGTTCCCGAGCTCAATGCGCAGGCCTGTACGGGATGCGGCGCCTGCATTGCGGTCTGTCCGGCCGATGCAATTGCGATGAAACCCCGCCAACGGGAGGCTGCTCATGTCTAACATCCGGCATCACGTCTCCAGTGCCGTCGTCATCACCCGCCCGGAACTGACCGAAGATGTCGCAGCGCATCTCGCTGTGATCGAAGGGGTCGAGGTTCACGCGACGGGACCGGGCAAGATCGTCGTCGTGATAGAGGGGCCGCATTCCGGTGTGCTCGGGGAAACGCTCATCGGCATTTCGGGGATGGATGGCGTGCTCGCCGCCCACATGGTTTTCGAACAGGCATTGGAAATAGAGGAGACGATCGATGACGACCGAACTCACGCGGCGTGATCTCCTGAAGGCGCAGGCGGCGGCGATCGCGGCCGCGACCGCAGGCCTTGCCGCGCCCGCCTCGGCACAGTCGGTGCCTGGCGGGGTGGCGGCACTGGAGATCAAATGGTCGAAGGCGCCTTGCCGCTTCTGCGGCACCGGCTGCGGCGTCATGGTGGGCGTGAAGGAGAACCAGGTCGTCGCGACCCATGGCGACATGGAGGCCGAGGTCAATCGCGGCCTCAACTGCGTCAAGGGCTACTTCCTCTCCAAGATCATGTACGGCAAGGACAGGCTTACGAGCCCGCTCCTGCGCAAGCGGGACGGCGTCTACGCGAAGGACGGCGAGTTCGAGCCGGTCACCTGGGAAGAGGCCTTCGACGTGATGGCGGCGCAGGCCAAGCGCGTGCTGAAGGAAAAGGGGCCGACGGCACTCGGCATGTTCGGCTCCGGCCAATGGACCATCTTCGAAGGATATGCCGCGACAAAGCTGATGCGGGCGGGCTTCCGCTCCAACAACCTCGATCCCAACGCGCGTCACTGCATGGCTTCGGCAGCGGTGGCTTTCATGCGCACCTTCGGCATGGACGAGCCGATGGGATGCTACGACGATTTCGAGAACGCGGACGCCTTCGTGCTCTGGGGTTCGAACATGGCCGAAATGCATCCGATCCTCTGGACGCGTGTTGCCGACAGGCGGCTCGGGCATGAGCATGTGAAGGTCGCGGTCCTGTCCACCTTCACGCATCGCAGCATGGACCTCGCCGACATACCCTTGATCTTCAAGCCGGGTACGGATCTCGCGATCCTGAACTACATTGCCAACCACATCATCCAGACCGGCCGCGTCAACCAGGACTTCGTGGACAAACACACCAAGTTCATGAAGGGGACGACCGACATCGGCTACGGCCTGCGCCCCGATAACCCGCTCGAATTGAAGGCTAAGGGCGTGGCCGACGCCGCCAAGATGGAGCCGATCGATTTTGAGGCCTTCAAGGAGATGGTCTCCGAATATACGCTCGAAAAGGCGGTCGAGCTTTCGGGCGTCGACAGCGCCTTCCTCGAACAGCTCGCCGAACTCTACGCCGATCCCAAGACCAAGGTCATGTCACTGTGGACCATGGGCTTCAACCAGCATGTCCGGGGCGTTTGGGCCAATCAGATGGTCTATAACCTGCATCTGCTCACCGGCAAGATTTCCGAGCCGGGAAACAGTCCGTTTTCGCTGACGGGACAGCCGTCCGCCTGCGGTACGGCCCGCGAGGTCGGCACCTTTGCCCACCGCCTGCCGGCCGACATGGTCGTCACCAATCCGGAGCATCGCAAGCATGCCGAGGAAATATGGAAGGTGCCGAGCGGGCTGATTCCGGAGAAGCCCGGTTATCACGCCGTCGAGCAGGATCGCATGCTCCATGACGGAAAGCTGAATTTCTACTGGGTGCAGGTCAACAACAACGTCCAGGCCGCGCCGAACACCAGCAACGAGACCTATAAGGGATATCGCAATCCGGACAATTTCATCGTCGTCTCGGACGCCTATCCGACAGTGACCGCCATGAGCGCCGATCTGGTGCTGCCGGCGGCCATGTGGGTGGAGAAGGAGGGCGCCTACGGCAATGCCGAACGGCGCACGCATGTCTGGCACCAGCTGGTCAATGCTCCGGGCGAAGCCCGCTCCGACCTCTGGCAGCTGGTGGAATTCTCCAAGCGCTTCACCACCGACGAGGTCTGGCCTGCCGAGATGCTCGCGAAGAACCCGGAATACAAGGGAAAGACGCTCTACCAGGTGCTCTACCAGAACGGAAAGGTGGACGAATTCCCCTTGTCGGACGTCTCGCCCGAATACGAGAACCGGGAGGCCAAGGCCTTCGGCTTCTACATCCAGAAGGGGCTGTTTGAGGAATATGCCGAGTTCGGCCGCGGCCATGGACACGATCTCGCGCCCTACGACATGTACCATCAGGTGCGCGGCATGCGCTGGCCCGTCGTTGACGGCAAGGAGACGCGCTGGCGCTACCGCGAAGGCTACGACCCCTACGTCAAGCCGGGCGAGGGGCTGAAGTTCTACGGTCAGAAGGACGGCCGTGCGGTCATCCTGGCAGTGCCCTACGAACCGCCCGCCGAGTCGCCCGATGACGAGTTCAATTTCTGGCTCGTGACGGGCCGCGTCCTCGAACACTGGCATTCGGGCTCGATGACGATGCGCGTTCCCGAGCTCTACAGGGCCTTTCCCGGCGCGCGCTGTTTCATGAACGGAGACGACGCCAGAAAGATGGGCTTCAATCAGGGTGCGGAGGTCCGGATCCAGTCGCGGCGCGGCGAAATCATCAGCCGCGTGGAAATCCGCGGGCGCAATCGAATGCCGCATGGCGTGATCTTCGTCCCGTGGTTCGACGCCAGCCAGCTGATCAACAAGGTCACGCTCGACGCCACCGACCCAATCTCCAAACAAGCGGATTTCAAAAAATGCGCAGTCAAGATTCTTCCCGTCGCCTAATCAAGAGGCGCACTTGGGCGATCGCGGCCGTCGCCCTTCTCATGCTCACAGGCACCGTCACCCTGGCGCAGATGGTGCCCTCGTTGTCGGGCAACGAGAACCCGATGGAGACCAAGGAGGCGAAACCGGTTCCCAAATGGGTCATCGATGACATGAGGAAGATGCGGAATTATCCGGACCAGCCTCCCATCATCCCGCATTCGATCGAGGGCTACCAGCTGACGGTGAACGCCAATCGCTGTCTTTCCTGCCATCGGCGCGAGCTGACCGAAGGCTCCGGCGCGCCGATGATCAGTGTTACGCACTTCATGACCCGCGAAGGGCAGATGCTGGCCGATGTCTCGCCCCGGCGATACTTCTGCACCGCCTGTCACGTGCCGCAGGCTGATACGAAGCCGCTGGTGCCGAATACCTTCAAGGACATGAGCGAGCTGGGCTTCAAGCCTGCGGGAAGCGAGCAATGATCGGCTGGATAAAGGCGATAATCCTCTGGTGCTGGCGCTTGCTGAGCACGCCGGCGGTGACACTCAGCCTGGGTTTCCTGACGCTTGGCGGCTTCGTCGGCGGCGTCATGTTCTGGGGTGCCTTCAACACTGCGCTGGAGACGACCAATACCGAGGCCTTCTGCACGAGCTGCCATGAAATGAAAACGAACGTCTACGAGGAGCTGAGCCGTACGGTTCACTTCTCCAACCGCTCGGGCGTTCGCGCGACATGCCCGGACTGCCATGTGCCGCACCAGTGGACCGACAAGATCGCGCGCAAGATGCAGGCGTCGAAGGAAGTCTGGGGCAAGATATTCGGGACGATCAACACGCGCGAGAAGTTCCTCGACAAGCGGCTGGAACTTGCCCAGCACGAATGGGCACGGCTGAAAGCCAATGACAGCCTGGAATGCCGGAACTGCCACTCGATGGGCGCCATGGACCTGACGAAACAGACCGTGCGCGCCGCTGACATCCACACGCGATACCTGCTTCCGGGCAAGGCGACCTGCATCGATTGCCACAAGGGCATCGCGCATGAACTTCCTGACATGAAAGGCGTCGATCCGGGCTGGAAGGTTCCGGCGGAGCTGATGGGCAGGAATGCCGATCCCGGCTGGCATGAGCGGGCCAAGCTCGCGGCCTATCTGGGCACAAAGGATGCGGTGGCCGTCGATGACTGACGGCTGCCGCCTTTGCCGGAATATCCTGAGGAGGGCGAAGATACCGTCGTGCTCTGCGTGCTGCGGCAGTATCGCCGAGGAGGTGATGATGCCGTTCGGCCAGCGGCCTCGATAACATCGCGTCCGGCCTGCCACTCATGCATTCCTCCCGGTGCCGATCTCGGCTATCTTCGGCCGGACGATCTCTGCAGCGCCCGGGAGGGCTTATGACGAAGCATCGCATCTATTCCATCAGCGTCGCCAGCGTTTATCCCCACTACCTCGCCAAGGCCGGGAAGAAGGGGCGCGGCAAGGCGGAGGTCGACGAAATCATCTGCTGGCTGACGGGGCACAGCGCGGAAAGCCTTGACGGTGAGCTGGCGCAAAAGACCAGTTTCGAGGATTTCTTTGCGCAGGCACCGCAGATGAATCCATCCCGCGCTCTGATCACGGGCGTGATCTGCGGGGTGCGCGTGGAAGAGATAGAAGAGCCGACCATGCGGGAAATCCGCTATCTGGACAAGCTCGTCGACGAACTCGCGCGGGGAAAGGCGATGGAGAAGATCCTGCGGAAATAGGCCGTCGCCCGGCACAACCACCGAAAGCGGGGGATGCTTTTTCAGTATGAACGGCCTAATATCGCGTTGCACCCGGACGCGCTAACCGTCTGAAAGCGGCATGATTTTCGGCGCCAGGGGGAACATTTTCCTAGCGTCTACGTTTGGGCCGTCATGATGTACGTGCAGCCTCTCCCTCCGCCGGCCGTCTTCCCACGGATTGGCAAAATCATCGAAACCGGTCGCGAGCAGATCCATATGCTCGAATGTGGAAGCGCAGGTGAAAGTCCTGTCGTGCTGCTGCATGGCTGCGGCAGTATTGCCGAGGAGGTGATGATGCCGTTTTCGGGCAGCGGCCTCAACATCATCGCGCCTGACAGGCCGGGTTACGGTTTCAGTCCGGCACTGCCCGCCGGTGAGCGCGGTCCGCGTGGCCAATCCTTCTGGCTGGAGCGTTTCTTCGAGGCGCTGGAGCTGGACAAGGTCGTGCTATCAGCCCATTCGATCGGCTGTGCGCCAGCGCTGCATCTGGCCGCCCGCCGGCCGGATCTTCTGAAGGGCCTGTTTCTCATCTCGCCCTGCTGCCGGCCCGTTCCCTTCAAGCCGTTCATCGTGCTGCGCAGCGCCGTGGCACCCTTCGTCGGCCCGGTCATCCGCCAGCATGTGATTGCCCGCTGGTCGTCCTATTTCCTCGGGCGCGGCTTGCGCGCCTCGTCCTATCCCAATCCCGTGACGGCGGAGCTTCTCACCCTGCCGGCCCTGCATATGGTCAATGCCGCGTCGATTGCCACCATGGCCGAGGAGCTCTGGGCCTTCAACGGCGACATGCAGCCGCCCGAAAGCCTGCCGGCCGATCTGCCGGTCTCCGTTCTCTTCGGGCGCGAAGACCGGATCATCGACCCCGGCTGGCATCTCGACTGGCTCCATGAGCGCCATCCGGCGCTCACCGTCGAACTGCTCGATGGTGTCGGCCACATGCCGCACCATGTCGCGCCCGATCTGGCGGTGGCGATGCTCTGCGATTTTACGGGCAAGACGCCGGACGATCTTGCGGGCAGGACGTCGGACGAAACCGGTGAGACGAGCCAGCCCATAATTGCGGTCGCCTAGCTCGGGAGGGCATGGCGCAAAAAAAGGCCCGCCTGGCTAAGGCGAGCCGAAAGTTCCTGCCCTGGTCGGGCATGGGGATGTCAAACGGTGGAAAGGGCCTCGCCGGTCCGGGCCTCCGGAGCCGCAGGCTGGGGAGGAACGCTTTCGCCGGCGCGGCGGGCCTGCCGCCGGCTGGCGGTATCGAGTAGGGTGGCGAAGGTGGCAAGGCTGATCCTGTCGGCGCGCAGCATCTGGCGGATCAGCGGATCCCTCAGCATGTCCGATGCGGTCATCTCATTCATCGCAGGTCCTCCATGTCCGAACCTATGGTAGGCGTTTTTTGTAAAGAATGCATGTCAGGGTGGTGGCAAAAGCAAGGCAAGGGCGGCGAGCGTTCGAAGGCGGTAATGGTAATCGTCATGGCTGTTCTCCTTGACCTCTCTGTCAAGAAGACGCGCGAGCGGGCGCGAATTCGACAGTCGGTGCCATTTTTCGCCATCGCTCACGCAGCAAAATAACCATCAGCCCCGGGCGCCAAGCCAGGTCGCAGCGCGCCATGGCTCTGGCCAGATGGCTCCATCGTCAATGGCCACAAGCAGAGTCTGGTCGACGAGCTAATGCCGTGGAACTACTCGGAGCGAACACACGGCTGAAATCTGCTGTTGCGCCCGAAGCGGACAAGCCAACATCTGCCTGCTATGGAAGTTTGGTTCAGGACATGGCGAGGCGGTGGATGCAAGTTCAGATCAGCTTGGCACAACATGATGATGCAGCACCTTGGCTTCGGCTGGCGGAGGAAGTGGTGTCGCTGTTCGGTCCCATGCCCGGTTTCGATAATGTTCTTATCCGGAAGATCGCGCAGCGGCAGGCCTACTGCGCAAGAACCGATGCTGGAGATGGCTGCTTTTTAGGAGGCGTTATCATAAGCGGTAGCGGTACTGAGTATACCATCCGCTGGCTCGCGGTCTTTTCCAACTTTCAGCGGCTCGGCATTGGCAAGTTACTTGTGGAGGCTGCCATTTCAACCACACCTCCCGAGTCTACTATTCATGTGGATACCTTCATCGCAGGTAGTCCGGGAGCGRGTGCCGCCAGGCGGCTGTATGAATGCTGCGGCTTCATTCCAGGGGACATCTGGAGAGAGGGTGAAGTAGTCCGCCAACGGTATGTGCGTCGGCCGTATAACGTCCTGCGTTGACGACCGCTCATGTCGCATTGTTGCCATTTCTGTCGCAGCGGTACTCTTCGAAACGGCACAACGCGCGTGGTCAAGGTGCCAGGCAAACAGTGCTTACGGTCTTCCGAAAATCCCTTCCAGGGTTTTCGTTGCGCCGGCAAAGCTGCGGCCATCATCTGCTGCTAACGTCGCACACTTTCCAACCGAGGGAGACAGGCATGAGCAGGATGAAGAGTGGTGTGTTTGGATTGTCGGGTGTCGTGCTTTTGATGAGTCTTGTCCCAGTCCTGGCCGAGGACAAGGCGGACGTCATCTATCGCTGCGATGACGGCAAGGGTGTCACCGCAAGCTTCGTGACTGCACCGAACGCGGTGTTGCTCACCACCGACGGGCAGAGCTTCCGCCTGCCGCAGGGCATGTCCGGCTCCGGCGCGCGCTACACGGATGGGACCGTCCTGTTCTGGATCAAGGGTAATGATGCGCAATTGGAAGCGCCTGGAAGGTCGACCAACTGCCACGTGCAGTGATCCGATGTGATGGGCAAATCGGTGGTGGGATTGCCGCTCGATTGAGAGCTGGAGAGGCCTGCATCCGGCCCGCCGCCTCTCAAAAGGCGCCCTTCAGCGCCTCCATGACCACACGGACGGCCGGCACATCCTTGATCTCCGCGTGGACCACCAGCCACACTTCACGCGTCAGAGGAGCTTCGTCCTCGATACGCTGCAAACCATCCGTGCCCGAAACCGCGAAATCCGGCAGCAGGACGACACCGCCGTCAAGCCTTGCGGCGGCTGCCTGAAACTCCAGAACCGAGGAGCGGATCGCGATCGGCCGGCCGGCGGCGAGTTCGAAGAGGCGCAATTGCTGCGGCGAGGCGTTCATGCCTTCGTCATAGCCGATGAAGGTCCATTGCGCCTCCGGCACGGTTTCGAGATAGGCCTTGGATGCGTAGAGATGGAAGGCCATCTGCCCGAGCTTGGTGATGGCATAATCGCCATCTTCCGGCCGCGACATGCGCACCGCGATATCCGCTTCCCGGCGGTTCAGCGAGGCGAGGCGCTTTTCGCCCACAAGCGTGATCTCGATGCCCGGATGCGCCCGCCTGATGGCGGCGACAGGCTTTGCGAGAAGCACGCTCGAAAGCGCTGGCGGGGCGCTGATCCTCACATGGCCGCGCGTCTCCGTGGCGCTCGCCCGGCCGAGCTGCTCTATGGCCGCCATCTGCTGGGCGACGAGGGCGGCGTGCCTGGCAATCTGCTCGCCATCGCCAGTCAGGATGATACGGCGCCCGCGGCGGTCGACGAGCTTGCGGCTGAGATTTTTCTCAAGAGCGCTGACGCGCCGGCTGATCGTCGCGTGCTCCACGCCGATCTGTCTTGCGGCGCCGAGAAAGGTTCCCGCCTGCGCCAGAGCCAGGAAATGCCTCAGGTCGTCCCAGTCTATTTGTGTGAATTCTTTCCCAATCATTGTGCGACAATAGGGAATTTTCACACATGAGGCTATCGGCTAGTTTGCTTGCATCAAGTTGCTCCATAGAGGAAAACGACCGATGCCCGACCAGATCATCCTGCTGAATGCCCCCGGCGATATCTCCCAGTTCCGGCTGCAGGATCAGCCGTCAGTTTCCCCCGGTCCCGGCGAGATCAAGATCCGCCATCAGGCGGTCGGCACCAATTTCCTCGATATCTATCACCGCAAGGGCCTCTACGCGCTGCCATCCTACCCCGCCGTCATCGGCGTGGAGGCCGCAGGCGTGGTCGAAGCGATCGGCCCCGGTGTCTCCGGCTTCAAACCGGGCGACCGCGTCGCCTATGCCGGCCCGCCGGCCGGCGCCTATGCCTCGACCCGCATCATTGCGGCCGAAAGGGTGATTGCGCTTCCTGATGCGGTATCGGCAAAAGTGGCCGCAAGCTCGCTGCTCAAGGGCATGACGGCCTATATGCTCCTGAGGAAAGTCAGCAATGTCGGGGAGGGCAGTACCGTGCTGATCCATGCCGCCGCCGGCGGGCTCGGCAGCATTCTCGTGCGCTCAGCGAAATCGCTTGGCGCCACCGTCATCGGTACGGTCAGCTCGCCCGAAAAGGCGGCCCTTGCCACCTCCTATGGCGCCGATCACCTGATTATCGGGCGAGGGGCCGATATCGTCGCCGAGGTGAAGCGGCTGACCGGTGGAAACGGCGTCGATGTCGCCTATGACGGGATCGGCGGCGACATGCTCTTGAAGAGCATCCGTGCTGTGCGCCCCTTCGGCACGGCGATCAGCATCGGCCAGGCGGCCGGCCCCATTCCGCCTGTTGCCGTGGAAGAGCTTCGGCCCGGCAAGTCGCTCTCGCATCCGAGCATCATGGCCTGGTGCGCCGATGTCGGCCGGTACCGCGAGGCGGCAGAGGCTGCCATCGCCGCGATGGAGCGGGGCATCGTCTGCGAGATCGCTGCGGAATACGGCTTGGCGGAGGTTGCGAAGGCGCATGAGGAGATGGAAACGGGGCGGTCGGCCGGCAGCATATTGCTCATACCGTGATGCTTGCCGAGGGTTGAGTGGCGGGCGTCGTCACCTCATTCCTCGCTGGAGGCGACGCCGGCTACAGGCGGCTCGCGAAGTTTCTCAGGAGCGCCAGGCCTTCCAGCCAATCGCCGAGTTCACTTTGGCCGTTGATGTGGCCAGCCGCACCGATCACCTCCAATTCGCTTCCCCATTGCTCGGCCCGCGTCTCGACATGGGACAACGAACCATAGGGATCATCGGTGCTTGCCACGATGAGGGAAGGAAACCGAAGCCGCTTCCGGGGTACCTCTGCGAAGCTTGCCGCCTCTGAGGGAAAAGCCGGAGATGCCGGATCTGGCACCGCGACCAGCATCGCCCCTTTGATCGGCAGGTCAGAAACCTGATGCCAATGTGCGACGAGCAGGCAGGCGAGGCTATGAGCCACGAGAACGGGTGGTCTTGGCGCGGCACGCACGGCCTGCTCCAGCGCCGCGATCCAGTCGGAAAGATCCGGCTTGTCCCAGCTCGAAGGGGCGAAACGGCGGATGGAGGGATCGGCGCTCTCCCAACGGCTTTGCCAATGGAACGCGCCGGAGTTGCCGATGCCCGGCAGATGAATGATTTCGGTCATGTCTCGCCTCCATAGCGCCGTGCGTCCATTCGGACGCACAAAGGACGCTCTACCTCTTTAAATCTGCGCATCAGGCTTTCCGAAAATCGATTCCGATTTTCGGGCCGATGCTAGCGGTTACCGCGCCAACATGACCGTTTACTCTGAGAGGATAAATTGGCATTCATCGGAGAAATTGACCGCAAACCGATGGATTCAAAGTCAATGGTGAGACATTTCGATAGTCGTGCCGAGCTCGATCCAACCGACATTGCCATGATCGAAACCTTGCAGGGCGACGGGCGCATCAGCGTTTCCGAACTTGGAAGAAGGGTCGGCCTCTCGCAGCCGGCAGCGTCGGAACGGCTGAAGCGGCTTGAAGAACGCGGCATCATCAGCGGCTACAGGGCTGTCATCGATCCTGCTTCGGTCGGGCTTGGTATGATGGCGATTATCCGCCTGCGCACCACGCACGAATATATCAAGACTTGCTTGAAGAAATTTGCGGAAATGCCTGAAGTCATTGAGGTTCTCAGGCTGACGGGAGAAGACTGTTTTCACCTGAAAGTCATCGTGCCGTCGCCGGCGGAGCTTGAAAGCATCGTCGATGCCGTTGCCCGCTACGGCTCGGTCAACACTGCGATCGTTTTACGCAGCGAGCCTTCCAAACGTATCGGGCGCGAGCTCATGATGAAGGGCTGATTTCGCGGTAATCCCGATAAGGTGCCATGGCTGAAGCTGCGGCGATGGGGCATCGAGAGCCTCGTTGCCAGGCTTAAACAGCGGCGTCGTATCGCAACGCGATACGACAATCTCGCCGTTAGCTTCGTGGGTCTCATCAAGCTCGCAAGCATGATGATCTGGCTTGCATGACGAATTCGCCACGACAGCCTAATTCGATCTCACCGTTTTGCTGGCGATCAGCATCACGAGCTCTTCCGAGGCATCGGCAAGCGCCAGTGCCAATTCCGCCGCTGACCATCCGTGTTTCTGCAGATTGGTGAGCATTCCCATCATTGCGATTTCGACGTCCCTTCTGCAGTTCGAAGTCTGTTTCAATTCGATGTGGTTCTGGTCTTCCGTCGTGATCATCTTAGCCTCCGTTTGCCCATGAGCGGGCAGCTCGCATCAGAATTCTCCAGGTTCGATAGAATGGGGTTGCGCGTCAGCATCAGGCTCATACGCATCGACTCAATGGCGCCTGAATTTGCGCGCAACCCCTCGCTTCGTCCCACTTGGCCTTGCCAACGATCGCCTCAATCCTCCCCCAGTTGAGTGATCAAGGAAGCCTCCATAGCCGGTTATGAGTATTCTTTTTGGCGGCTGCAGGTTGTGTGACGAAGAGTCTCTGCAATGGGCCGAAACCTATGCAGAAAGCGCACGAATATTTCCCGGGTAGTTCACGACTACCTTCTCGTATTCTCGTGTTTTTTCTTGAGTTCTTGCCGTTTCACCTGGAATTGCTCCGTCTCTATGGGGGCGCTGGCAGGTGAAATATTCTGGTCTATTCCGTCCTCATTCGGGAATTAACCGTGCTTATTTAAATACAGCCATGGGACGCAATTGTCGTTATCCGCGCGTCCTGAAAATTATCGTTGCGTACATTTCTGATCCAAAGGGAGTATGATAAACAACTTATGGAGGTGGCTGCTCGCCGATTCCCGGCTAGGGCGGTTTTTGGCGGCGATTTTGCCGCAAAAACGATTGTTCACTCTCAATTTCAACGGCCCGGTCGGATCGGTTGGCACGCTGGAGGGATTGGATGGCTACGGGTTCTGGATCTGGAGATGACCCCGCTGCGGGGCAGGCGTGGCCCGCCCATCTGGAGCGGCGGCGCTGGCCGCGCGAACCGGCCATGGAGAAGGAGCGACTTCAGGATGTCGCGCCTGCGCTGGTGCCCCTGCGTTTCTCGACGAGGGATCTGCCGGCGAAAGACCAGTTCCAGGCCTGGCGTACGCATATGGCGCCGCTCGTGGATGTCCATCTGCCGGATGGAAAATCACCCGACGACGGGTTTCTTGCCGAACAAATCGGCTGGCAACTCGGCGGCATGCTCATCGTCCAGCAGCACGCTCAGGCGCATAGCTATATCCGCGATCAATCCATGCTCCGTTCGAGCCCGATAGACCATTGGAACGTCGGCCTGCTTCGCAGCGGGCGGATCTGGACCGAGGTCAGCCGTCACGTTACGGAAACCGGTGCCGGCGAGGTATTTTTCAGATCTCTCAGCTATCCCTATCGCGGGCGGATGACCGATTGCGTCGCCGTGCTCGTCTTCCTGCCCTATGAATTGCTGGCCGTGGATGCAAGCATTCTCCAGGGTGCCAACAATACGCTTCTGTCCGGCAGCCTGGCTGAATTGCTCGTCAGCTATATCGCCGGTCTGGAAACGAAGCTGGGCAATCTGACGGCTGGCGAAGTGCCGCGGATCATACAAACGATCGCCGACATGGTCGTTGCATGTGCTGCCTCATCCATAAGGTCGGATACGGGGCAAGTCCAAGGCAGTATGGGAATGATGGAGCGGGCGCATCGCTACATTCACCTCAACCTGCAATCCGACAATTTGACGCCCGACGTTATTTGCCGCGCGTTGGGCATCTCGCGCACGCGGCTCTACCAATTATTCGAAGCGAACGGTGGAGTCCTGAATTATATCCGCAAACGGCGACTGCTGCAGGCCTATGCGGATCTTAGCAACCCCGCCGACAACAGGCCGATCTCCGAGATTGCGGAGGCCGCCGGTTTCGCCGTCGCTGCCAATTTTACGCGCGCCTTCAGCCACGAATTCGGACTGAGCCCACGTGAAATCCGAAGAACCGTGGCAACTGAGCGTCCGGCTGTTCCGGCTGCGCGTTCCACGCGGCATTATGGGACAACGATCGGCGATTGGCTGACGCTTGCCGGCTGATCCGATCTCCCGGCAGAAGCCTTGCCTCGGCCAAGTCTGAGATCCACTCTGGATGCAACTTCCCGGCGGGAGACCTCCAAGAACGCCAGCCTCGTCAACCAGCACCGGATTTATCCGCGCCGGGCCAGGCATGTCGATGGTCACAAAGCTGCCGCTCAATCGTCAGCAAATTGCCCCGCCACCGCCGCACCGTGCCCTCTTAACGGTCCATCGTTGCGACCTCGCCAAGCCTCCAGCGGCTGAGCGATCGACCGAGGCGGTCCTGCTGCCGATCAAATCATGCACGTGAAAAGGAATGACTATGATCACTCGTTACACACCCGTCGCAACGATGACCGCTGCGGTCTTCAGCCTGCTTGCTCTCAGCCCGGCATCCGCCGTGGACCTGGCCCAGGCGCAACAGCAGCCGCCGGCGCAGGGCCAGGCGCCGATGCAGGGGCAGACGCCGATGCAGGGGCAGACCAGCGACAATGGTGCAGCCGCCCCTGTCAGCGATCAGAAAATCGAGGCCTTTGCCGTTGCCTATCAGCAGGTCGACAAGGTCAGGCAGGAATATTCGGCCAAAATCGGCGCGACGAAGGACGAGGCTGCGAAGCAAAAGCTGCAGGAAGAAGCCAAAAAGCAGATGGTCGACACCGTCGAAGCCTCTAACGGCATCTCTGTCGAGGAATACTCGTCGATTCTGACGGCCGCACAGAGCGACCCGGCTCTCGCCAAGAAGGTTCTGGAAAAGATCGGCACGCCGCCGGCGCAGCAGCAGCAATAGGGCTGCGCGCTTCTGCATAATCCTTAAATCGCAGAGGATTACGTCGAGGAGTACACCTCGATCACCGGGGCAAGGTTAGCGCCAGCCTGGCCTGGCTCCCCCGATCGCGGATGAGTATCGCTTTACGCCTTTGGTTATCATGATCCGCATCGGCGATTGGCTGACGCTTGCAGGCTGATCCGATCTCATGGCGGAGGCCTTGCCTCGACTGCCGCCGTGGCTGTCGCCGGGCGGATGTTCACGCGCGCCGCGCTTCATATCAATCAGGAAACGGTCATATAGTGCTGCAAGGTGAGAAACTGTTTCAAGCCGATTTTCTTGGCGAGTGAGATAGAGGCGATATTGTCCCTCTGCACCTGGTAGCGTGACATGAGCCGCCGTTCTTCAAGTACAGCATGGGCGGTTCTGACGACCCGCGCGGCGTAACCGTGGCCTCGATGTTGTTCCAATGTCAGGACGCTTCCCACTTCCCAGACATGCTCGAAGTTTTGGAAGGCCAGGCAGAATGAAACGGGCGCATCGGCGAGGCTGATCGAACAGAAGAAGGCCCTGTCTGCGGCCAAAAGTTTCTCGATCCACACCCGCTCTTGGCCCTGGCTTTCGGCAAGCGACATCAGCGCTTCCCTCGGTGCGCAGTCGATTATAGCTTCCGGATCGCGCTCGAAAGGTGAGTGAGCAGTGTAAGAATGGAAAGCGGCTGTTTGCCTGAGTGAAAAGCGTGTCGCGACGGCGGCGCGATCTTCCTCGCTTGAAAGTTTGAATACGATGCTCCCGTCGCGCGGCACGAAATCAAGCAAGCGCCGGGTCAAAGCCTCGCTGTCGCTGCTGATGAGAACGACATGCCTGGAGGAAGGATACATCTCCCGGTCATAGGCGCTGGCGCTCGCGTCCAGAATAACGATGAAGGCTTTATCCTGGCCGTGGGAAATCCCGTACGCAACGGTTCGCTCGGGGTACATCAGCAGATATTTTAAAAGAACGACGTTGCGGAGCGCTTGTTGCCCCAATGCAGCAACAAGGATCCTGTGATCCATCATTTCGAACATCCAACGGGCTCCCGAGGCGGGTTCAAACATAACTGCCGAATTCAGCACGACCGTCCGGGCGGTCAAGTGAATTTCGTGTCCCGTGGGCATATCCATGGTCCAAGCTGGAACACTGAACTAGAGCAGATCCTGCGATCGATGAATCGACTGTGAAGTGAAGGCGCAGGTCAAAGCTGATTCAAGATCCACCATGGAGAGGTGGATGATGGCACGCGTCTTGAGCGATGATCTTCGATTGCGGATGTTGAAACATGGGCTTCAGTGGTAGCGATGGTAACGCTGAGACTCACCACAACTTCAATCTGACCGGGGAATACATTGCGATATAAAGTAATTATTCTGAGCGTTTTAACGGCTTTAGCGTCGTGTGCTACTTCACCCTATGACACTCCGGAGATACGCCGCTTCACGTCAGCAGCGAGTGCATTGGGCAAATGCTTGGAGCGGACCACAAAATCGTATCTTGTTTCAAACAAAGATCCGGAAAAAGTCGCTTCAATGCTTGATAACTCATGCATGGCGGAACGAAAGGCGGAGTTGGACGCCAAGCGCGCGGCTGGTCTGGCGGTGGATTATTTCGATTACGGAAAAGGGCGACACGAAGTCTCATTATGGTGGGCGCGCCATTTACAGTAGACTCAAAATAAGCGTCGATCTGATTTACCGCGATCCGCCTTTCAACAGCAATGCCGACTACAACGTGCTGTTTCGATCAACCTGGTCTAGTGTGCGGATTCGAGGAGTTCGAAACAGGAGAATTTTCGAATGGACGATGGCTGGAAGGTGCTCGAATCCAGGACGATCCTGCAGGATCGGTGGCTGAATTTGCGAGCCGATGACTGCCTGACTTCAGGTGGGGTGACAATTTCTCCCTACTACGTGATGTCCTATCCCGACTGGATCAATATCGTTGCGATCACCCCGGACGATCGCCTTTTGCTCGTTCGCCAATATCGACATGCGGCGGGCAAGTTCTTCCTGGAAATACCGGGAGGTGGCCTTGATGAGCGGGACGCGGATAGCGAAAAGGCAGCCCGTCGCGAACTGGAAGAGGAAACCGGCTACATTGCCCAAAACTGGCAATTGATCAGCACGCTTTATCCGAACCCGTCCTCTCACACGAACCGTCTTCACACCTATCTCGCAACCGGCGCCGAGCAAAAATATCAGCAACGCCTCGATGCGGGCGAGGAGGGCATGACCGTTCATGCCCTTCCCATTGCGGAGGTGCTGGATGGATTGCAAGCCGGCTTGATCGGGCAGGCTCTTCACGTGTCGTCCATCCTCCTGGCGCTCCGGGTTGCCGGGCGGTTGGGATAATAGCCGACATGCTGGCGCGACATGGCAAGGTCGGGGAACGGGCCTTGCTGTAGTCACCGTCGTCAGAAGCTTTACGGACTGATCCCCTTCGCAACACTATCGATGTAATGATCGAGATGGTTCCTCCACAATGCCGGTTTGAACAGCAAGGCATGGCCCGCGGCGGCGGCAACGAATTTCCCCTGTCCGCCCGCCGATAGAAACTTTTCAAAATTTCCCCGGCAGTGCTCTATTCGATAATACTGGTCATGACTGCCGTGCAGCCAAAGCGTCGGAATGCCGGCGGGTGCTCCACGTTCGAAGATGGTTGGGTTTACGATTTCATGACTGGCGCAACCTCTGCCAAGCCAGCCACCGTTGAAATTGACAGCGCCTTGGAAGGTGCCCGGGCGCATGCCCGCATATGCGATCGACAGGATGCCGCCGCGTGAGACTCCCCCGATGACGAGCCGGCTCTGATCCACGTCAGGCCGCTCGCGCAGATGGCGCACGACAGCATCCACATCCTCAACGGCCCGCTCGAAGCCCGAAATCGCAATCTCGACATTGCAGGAATAGCCGGAACCATCTGGAGCAAGTCCCTCTCCATAATTTCCGCCTGATTTGCCTCTTCCCCGGCGTTGCGGAAAGAGGATCATCCAGCCCCGTTCGACGAAATAGTTTGCCACGACAGCCGGACACACCGTCCTTGAGTAGAGCGACTTGTTGTGGCCCCGTCCGGTAGAGCCGTGGTTGAAAACAATCGTTGGATATGGTCCGTCGTGCCGAGGCTTGGCTGCGACAATTTCCAATCGGGCATCTGCCTCGCTGGAGGGTATGAAAGATTTCTCAAACTTCGTGAGATCTGCCGCCATTTTGGATTCGCGCCCGATTTCCGGTGTCGCAAAACTCCCACAGGCCGTCCGAAAACTCCAAATGAATTTCGCAAGGTAGAAACTGAGGCTCGAGTTTTCCGACGGTCTGCGGAAGCAGAGGATATTACAGGGGTTCACGGGCGTCCTTCAGGTGGACGGCCATGCCGGATACAATCGCCTGATCGCATCGGAACGTGTCGGTCGCGACATCCGGCTTGCCTATTGTTGGGCGCACGCGCGGCGCAAGCTGGTCGAGATCACTCGTACCGGCAGTGTGCCGATTGCCGAGGAAGGCGTGAAGCGGATCGGCGAACTTTATCGCATCGAGGTGAGCTGCGCGGTTTCAATCACGCTCACTGCTATCGTCAACGACCACAAGCAGAACCAGATTGAGGGTCTTCTGCCGTGGAATTATCCTCAGGATGACACGTGCCTAAAAGGCTCCTGTCGGCCAAAGCTACCTTCCGAGACATCAAGATCGGAATTGCTTTGTGAGGCGCCAAATTGCCCAACCCAGCCCCTGTCCCAGAAGTCCACCACCAAGCACGGGGACCAACAGGAAAGAAAGGAACAACCCCGCTAATCCGATCACAGCGGCAAGTCCCTTCACGAAGTCGCTGGTAGTGCACACGTCGCCCCAGTAGCACCCGCCGAATGCTGTCATTGCTAAATCTATGAGCAGCACCTTAATCATCAGCCACGTTTGTCCGACTCTGAACTTGTCTTTCGCAAGTTGCCAGTATGTCAGCGGTGCGCTCAAAATTATTATCGGTGCCGCCGCGAACGCATATGTCTTGAAGTCGCCGAAATCCATGAGACCTCCAAGGTATTGCTCTCGCAAAACCTATCGAACGCGACTAAAGAAATCGGAAAAATTTGACCGCGCCTGGCGCGAGGTGGGCGTCCCGTTATGGCGGTAATTCTCCTCCAAACTACGAAACGCATTTTGGTCAAGGTGCGATCGGGACACCGCTTACGAAGAAGGTGTGAGGCGGATCGGTGAACTCTATTGGATCGAGGCGGAGCTGCGCGGTCTTTCCACTGCAGACCGCTTGGCCGGACGGTTAGGACGATCAGCGCCCGTGGTCTCGGACATGCGGACCTGGCTGACCCATCATCGTGGCAGCGTCGCAGGCAAGTCGCCCCCCTTGGTGAAGCTCTGGCCTATATCCATAAGTACTGGGACGGCTTCTGCATCTTCCTGGGTAATGGCCGCATCGAGATCGATAACAATCCCGTCGAGCGAACCATCAGGCCGATTGCCGGACCTGAGTCATTGTGCGCTCCTTCTCTAAGTATCTGTAAACATTGGAAGCGTCTCCGTGTCAGCAATGCGACACGGGCGGCCCTTCAGGGCTATCGCGGCTTGGACCGTCGCAGAAGCCAGGTCGCTGACCCTGATTTTGATTT
>NZ_JBFTPM010000034.1:0-36975 GCF_056398505.1 Rhizobium sp. 01T437 | reverse complement strand
TGCCAGCGGAGAAAGGGCTACGAAAGCGATATGGGTTGAGGCGGCCAGTGTGTATCGCACCTAACAGAAGCCATTGAGCTTCAGGATTTTATGGGCATCGATCGTTGCCCGCAGATCCTCCTCTGACGCGCGGTCTCCGTCGTTTGCGTCGGGATGGTGCATCTTGAGCTTCTGCTTGTAACGGCTTCTAATCTCATCCGGCGTTGCGTTCGGTGAGAGACCGAGCGTTTCGAATGCTTTTGCTTCCAGCACCTTAAGTTTGCGGGATTGAAGGGCCGCTTTCGCCGCTTGGCTTTGCGCAGCGTTTTTTCTTGCATTGATCGTCTTCGCGGTCCCGGAGCGAATTGAGGAGGGGAGGGGCGTTTCAGGGGAGTCGGCTTCTTGCGCGTCGGTCTCAGGCCGACAAAAATCTTTGAATCAGACGTCATCGCGCCTTATACGACCCTGCTGCTGGACACGACAAGATTGCTCGATGCAGACGCAGATTCTTTGACTATCGTCCGAGTGGGGCAGCACCCAAAACCAGCGTGAGCGTAGTCCGCGTTGGCCTCGACCTCTTCACAAATCGAGTCGCGCCAAAGGTCAGGGCGCTTTTGCTTGCTAACCAATCGAAGCGCTGATGGCTTTTACGCATCGGGACCGATGGGAGTAAACAGCGCCGAGACCTCAATCACCGCGCCCTATCCAAAGGCGTCCAACGTTGAAACGTAACGCTCTCCCTGCCGCGCACAACACGTCCAACATAGGAACGATCAATTTTAGATTCCAACGCAAGTCGTTCTGCAAAGGCTATCTGGCTACCGCGCCTGCCGATAACGACGACCCGTATATCCCGAGGACATTTATCCCGCGGGTCAGTTCAGCCGTTTTTTGCGCCGAAATGGCAAAATTCGGGATGGAGCTACGGCCCCGGGGAGGACGATCCCGTGATCGTGATCATCGTGACCAAAGGTATGGTCGCACAAGCCCCATTTGGTTTTTATGTTCGAGGCGGGCAATCGCCTAACTTGGCTGTGATCGAGTTGTTCACGGCGTCACCGATCGGGGAACACTTAACCTGCCCAATGGTTTTCTCACCGAGATCGGTCCAATTCTTTAGCCTTTTCCGCCATCGCCAAACCGACCCGCTCGGAGCTGCCCTGATCGCACCGGGATGTTGCCCTACCACCGGGTCGCCTGAGACCGTCGTTGTCCCCGGCTAAAGCTTATGAGTTCACAGGAGAAAAGCATGGTCGTTGATGACAGGGCCGAATTGGTTGCCCCAACAGACGAGCTAGAGCCAGTGGCCGACATGCGGGCGAAATCTCTCGATTTGCCTTCTGATCCTATCGTCGTGCTGTTGTCTATACTGGTGGCGCTCGCCGTTCTCTGCCTTGCATATCTGGCAGCGGAAATTGTTCTTCCGATCGTTTTGGCCCTCGTCCTCAAGCTTCTGTTTCAGCCGGGCATGCGACTGCTGGAGAAGCTCCGGCTTCCGCGAAGTCTTGCGGCCCTCATACTTATCCTTTTGGTGTTCGGGGCCATCGTCGGCATTGGAGCTGCGATCTCTGGGCCGGCCACCGATTGGGCTGCCAAATTACCCGAGGGAATTCCCAGGCTGCAGGAGCGCCTCAAGTTCCTCAATGAACCCGTCGAGGCTTTGCAGACATTTCTGCACAGGATTGACGGGTTCATGCAAGGATCGGGATCGAACGTCGGCTCCGGTTCAACGATCGCTGCGACGCTGTTTGCCGGTACGACCCATTTTGCAGCCAGCTTCTTCGAAACGATCGTCATCTTGTTCTTTTTGCTCGTCTCTGGAAGCACGTTTCTGCGGCGAATGGTCGAAATACTGCCCAATTTCAAGGAAAAGCGACAGGCCGTCGAGCTGTCGCAGGATGTCGAGAAAAATATCTCCGCCTATCTCGTCACCATCACCCTCATGAATGCTGCTGTCGGGGTGGCGACAAGTATTGCCATGTGGTCGACTGGGCTTGGTGATCCAGTCCTCTGGGGTGTCGTAGCCTTCCTACTCAACTTCGTTCCGATTATGGGACCGCTTCTCGGTGTCGGCATTTTCCTGCTTGCCGGTTTGCTGGTGATCGACACATTGTGGCTGGCCCTATTGCCGGCGGCACTTTATTTCGCGATCCATGTGGCCGAGGGCGAGATCATCACCCCGGTGCTGCTCGCCCGGCGCTTCACCCTTAATCCTGTGCTCGTGATCATCGCCCTGATCTTCTGGTTCTGGATGTGGGGCGTGCCTGGGGCAATTCTGGCCGTCCCGATGCTAGCGATCACTAAAATCGTCTGCGATGGAATACGGCCCCTCGCCGCCTTCGGGCACTTCCTCAGCGGTGACGAATAACGGCTTTTATCACCGTAGATATGCCCGAGCGCCGAACCCTTATTCCGAATGCAAGAGACTGGCGTCGGCGCCCTGACCTCTATCTAGCCGCCATATTTTCTCTAGAAGCTGGCGCCAGATTCGAGGAAAAACCGCACCATCTCATTTGTCGCGCAAGGCCCGCGCTGGTCTGTGTACGATCCGTGCGGATCGCCGCCGGACCAGGCATGACCGGCGCCCTCAACAAGCCAGTATTCCAGTGTTGCTTGCCCCTCCGCGTTCGTGAAAATTTTCCTCGTATAGGGGCGTGCACCGGCAGAGCGATCGGTCTCCGTTTGAGTTGTGGCGTGTTGCCCCGACGCAGTGGCCGCCGCGACTATCCGTTCGGCATTGGACGGGTGGACCGTGCGGTCCGCGCGACCCTGAAACACGATCGTGCGAACGTCAGGTGTGGGTCGGTGGCGCAGTTTCGGGTGGGGTAAGACGCCCGCATCGCCTCGCATGACGGAAAAGGCCGACATGACGTCGTTTGCCGAACCGTATGCCAGTCCGGAATGGATGCCGACGGCACCGTAGAGTTCTGGATATGTTTCGCCCATGACCGCGGCCATCGCGCCACCTGCCGACAATCCCGCCACAAAAACCCGGCTGCGATCGAGGTCGAATTCCGCCATGATCTTCGCGGTAGTTCCTGCGATGATCGAAGGCTCGCCGGCACCGCGCTTCTGATCGGCCGGCCTGAACCAGTTCCAGCAGGAGGAGGCGTTATGCGTTCCGGTCTGGTGGGGATAGGCAACGAGGAGGCCATGTGTCTCGGCCACGGCGTTCATGCCGGTTCCTATGGCGAAGTCATCGGGATTTTGTTTGCAGCCATGGAGCATGACGACCAGTCCACGTGGCCGGCCTCGTGCGGATGCCGGTACGTAAAGTTTGTAGCTTCGGGTGCCGGCCGCGCAGGAATAAGATCGTGTCAGAAACTCTGCCCCGGTTGCTACAGGGGGAGAGGCGCCATCTTTGGCAAGCCCTGACAAGCCTATGCTCGGCGATGAGGCGAACGCTCCCGATCCCGCCCGTCCTTCACGCAAGATGCGTAGTGTCTCGCCAAGCGACTTCCGTGGCCGACGAGATCCAATGTTGTCAGGGCCTTCCATGGATCCTCTTGCTTGATCTTTGCCTGGCTCGATGATTTCGGCGTGAGGATCGATCTGAAACGGTTTCGAATGAGGCTCTCTCTGAGCTTCCACGACAGCGGGTTCGGTTGGGGCGATAGGGTCGCGTGTCGGACGGCCAGCAAGTAAATCCTGGATCACGCGGGTCGCCTCGACGAGATTCGAGGCTCTTGTCAGCGACGTTGCCTGCCTCATGGCAATGAGGAAATTGTTCATCGAATGTCCTTGTGGTCGGGCCAAAGCCTAGCGAATGCGGTCCGCCAATGCTGATTTTAGTTCCGCACTGGCATGAAGGGCGCCGAGCACGGTGATCGATTCAATTGTCGCAAGAGCGAGCTCCGGCGTGACGTCCGGGGTGATCCGGGCCAGCCCAAGCACCCTGATCGCAAGCTTTTCTCCAGCAGCCTTCACCGCTTCCAGATCAGCCTTGCTATAGTCCCTCAAGCCAAGTTCCAGCGTTTGCCTGATAATGGATTGCTTGACCGCCTCACTCTCGCTGCTGAGCTGGTTTCGGATCGCTGTGCGTATGAAATCGCTGCGATTGGAATAGAAGCCTTCCTGCACAAGAAGGTCGATACGGCCAAGATCGACGTAGCCGAGATTGATCGTGATTTTTTCCGACTCGCTGTTTTTGTCTCGAAGCTTGTAAACGCTCTCAGTCATCTCAACCACCATCCATCTGGATGTTAAATGGATGGTGCATGGATGCCATTCAAGAGATGGGAATCGCGAAATCCGAAAATAGCCAAACGTTCTTGTGATAAAGCGACGGGAAGCTGATTGCGACAGTGTCGCTTTGCTAACCAAACAAGACTGAATGAAACGGCTGACGTCCTGGCAGAGACACTCAAAGGCTGACCAGTCTTAAACTTCCTACCTCCCTGCGGCCGCGATCCTGATTCTTGCCGGTTTCGCGGTCATTTTCGGAATCATATCAAAAGCTTGGAACAAGCCTTCGCGGATGGTGTTACCGAGCATGGATAGCGAGAAACTCGACACCGTTCCGGAACCCATCGCACTCGTCGTGGATGACGAACCATTGATACGCATGGATACAGCCGACCTTATTTCCGCGGCCGGCTATTACGTCGTAGAGGCGTCGACGGCCGACGAAGCTTTTGCGTTTCTGGAACGATATAGCTCGTTGCAGCTGCTCTTTACGGATGTGCAGACGGGTGGGCACCTTGATGGTTACGAACTGGCAAGGATGGTAGCCGAGCGCTGGCCCCACATAGAGGTGGTTATCGCATCCGGAGCGAGGAGGCCGAAAGAGGGGGACCTTGCGGGCAACGCTAGTTTTATTCAGAAGCCATTTTCCGTCGAGACCGTTCTTGATGCATTAAAGGCTCACTTTCCGAACGGACCAAGCAAGCCTGCAAATATTTGCTGATATAGGCCGTGGCGCTCACCGTTAATTGGCAGCCGCGCCGGCTGGACTGGTGGACGATTGGAGCATCGCATCGAGGGGCCGTGGCCGCGAAATCAACGTTGTCGAGAATGGCGCAAACAGCGGCGGCCAGTGACGGGGCTACAGCACCAACCCCAATGCCGATGGTCTTGCAGATCACGCCGAGAATTGTGGGGACCTCGCCCATCCGGCCGATCGACCCGGATGCCGCCTCGCTCAACTCGACGATCCCTGTATCCGGAAATTCGGTCACTGAACCGGTCCTTCCTTTGGCCGTCCGACTCGCCTTGACCGGTCACCGCGATGCTGAGCGGTGACCGGTCGCAACGCGGCAGCTTCTATGTCAGGCAGCCTTCTCGGCATTCTGATTGACGACCTTCGTCGCAATGGACGTCAAAGCAATGTCGGTCGCCTGTTCCTCGTCGAGCGTCGTCTGAAGGAGCTTGGCGGCTTCCTTCATACCCAATTCCAGTGCCCATGTGCGCAGGGTGCCGTAGCGCGACATTTCGTAATGTTCGACCGCCTGGGCTGCGGCAAGAAGACCGGCGTCGAGAGCCGGTGCGCCGGCATACTCTTCGATGATTTCGGCGCCTTCCTTGACGATACCCATCATCGCGTCACAGGTCTTCTGCTCGGGTTTCTTGCCGATCAGCTTGAAGACATCCTCGAGACGGGTGACATGAACCTTGGTCTCGGCAAGATGCTTGGTGAAAGCATCCTTGAGCTGCTTGCTCCTGGCGGCTTCATGCATCTTCGGCAAGGTCGCAACGATCTTGTTTTCGGCGAAATAGATGTCCTTCAAAGTGTCG
Source organism: Rhizobium sp. 01T437 (assembly GCF_056398505.1). Classification (NCBI taxonomy): domain Bacteria; kingdom Pseudomonadati; phylum Pseudomonadota; class Alphaproteobacteria; order Hyphomicrobiales; family Rhizobiaceae; genus Rhizobium; species Rhizobium sp. 01T437. Next base: position 31,263 of record NZ_JBFTPM010000034.1, on the reverse strand, counting down.
TGAAACAGGACGTCGAGTGTTTTGGTTTTCTTGGCCATCATAGTCTCCTCGGTTTTGGACTAGCGTTCACGGCTGCCGCGAGGCAGCCGTGCATTGTGCTCACGCCGCCGGAGGGCGACGGTAGCGGTCACGTTCCTGTTCGATCTGCTCCGGTCCATACGGGTCCAGCGTTTCGTCGAAACGCGTCCAGCCCTGCTCGTTGTAGGCCGCCTTACGTTGAGAAGGATCGACCCAGTTCGAACGCTTCAGGATTGCCTCGGCTTCGGGCGCAAGGGCGTCGTCCACTTTGGCTGTGACCAGAGAGCCGCCGCGACGGACCCCTTCCGCGTAGAAGTTGGCGTCGTCCTCAGACACGCCCGAGTCAGTCAACGCCCCGATCAGTCCGCCGGCCGCGCCGCCGGCTACTGCACCCGCCACGGCACCAACTGCGGTTGCGGCAAGCCAGCCGGCAGCAACCACGGGGCCGACGCCTGGAATGGCCATAATGCCGAGCCCGGTCAAAAGACCGCCGGCGCCGCCGACGACGGCACCGAGGCCTGCACCGGATTCCGCTCCTGTAGCGGCACCGTTGTTGGAATGGCGATCATCCGCGTTGTTGGAAACGATGCTGATGTCGTTCGAAGGAACGCCTGCTGCTTCAAGTGCACTGACGGCGGAACTCGCGTCCGTGTAGTCGTCGAAAAGTCCAGTAATGGTTTTCATAAAAGTATCCTTTGGATTTGAGGAGGGGCGTTACTTGGCGACGACGTTGCCCTGATAGTCGAGGGCGACCATGACGGCCTTGCCGTCTTTCATCCCTGCCGCCATCCAGATGCCGTTCTCGTCCTTCTTGAGGTCTTTGACCTCGGAGAAGCCGGCCTTCTCGATGCGGTCCTTTGCTTGAGCCTCGGTGAAGCTGTTTGCGCCTGCGACGGGTGCCGCTGGGTTCTTCGTGTCGGGTGTGGCGACCGCCGGCGTTCCGGCATCGGTTGAGGGTGCGGGGGTTGTCTGTGCGACAGCAGTCAGTGCCGACGCTCCAACGAGCGCCGCCGCCAGGATCATATTTTTCATTGAAGTTCTTCTCTTTCTCTGACCGGGATCACACGGCCGTGAAGAAACAACCTATGCAGCCGGTATAAGTTCCCTGGTTCACCCGGCTATCTGTCGCGTTGGGTGGGAGGACGGTTCCCGTCAGCGTTACTGTCAACGAGCAGATATCGCGCGATGCACGTTCGTGGTCTCTCCAAGCTGCTTGCACGTGCGGCAGAGCGCTTTGCCTCCGCAACCCGATCACGGGACCTCACTGATTTTTCGAACGACCGCGGCAGGGAGCCGTCTCCCTCGCATGATGGGACCTAAGTCCGTCTGTCAGGTCCTGAGGGCGTTTATCATATTAGCATGGAGGCAAACACGATGTTCCTTTGAGGGAAGGAACGGGGAGGAAGTAATGAAATTTGGTTCTGACAGCTTCACCCACGACGAGTGCTGCTCGCAAGGCCATAGTTCCGCGTCGACCATCGCCACGATCCAGTGCGCGCTCTCAGTTGACCCAGACATCGACAGCAGTGCCATCACAATCCGAATGCTCGGACCGGTTGTCGTTCTTGAAGGTTATATCACAAATGCGGCTGACCGGGATAAAGCGATTTCGATAGCTGCGATGATCGTCGGCTTCCACAATGTCCAGGACAGGATGTTAAGCCGCATTCCAAGCCAATAGATTGGCCTTTGAGGCGATAAACTCGAGGGACTGAAGTCCCCGGTCTGCAACGCTCGCCTGCTTTTGCGGTTTTGCCCCGCAGCGGAACAGACCGCTGTAACGGAGGAAAACAAATGTATATCAAAGCAGTAGGAATTGCAGTGGCGATTGTGATGGCATCCGGCTCGGCCTTCGCTCAATCTTCGACCGTAAGGGGCGCTGCTGGCGGCGCCGCCACCGGCGCAATCGTCGGTGGTCCGGTCGGCGCCGCTGTCGATGGCATTGTCGGCGGTGTGGCCGGCAGCGTCATCGATCCGCCGCCAGAAGGTGGTGGCCTATGTCCAGCAGGCACCCGTTCCCAAGAGCGCGTCGTTGTTAAGAAGAATGTGGTTGTTGGTCAGCCGCTCCTTGAGACCGTTGTCATTACGCCGATCCCCGACGAACCCAAATACTCCTATGCGATCGTCAACGATGAGCGCGTGATCGTCGAGCCTTCGTCGAGGAAGGTGGTTGGCCATTTGACTTCTCCTTAGGTTGTGATTTCGAGGTCACGACAGGCCTCGCGGAACTAACAACCGCTTTGCAAGGATGTTCCAGCCCTTTTTTTGAGATTTGGTACGGTGGCTCCCTTCCGTTTACGGAAAGCCGACATGGTGGTTCGTGTTCATGCGTTGTGACCGACATCGCTTTCGACGGGAACGTGGTGGGCGGCATTTCCGCCATTTCGCTTGTCCAGGACGGGACCGCTCTAGGACGTCTGAGGGGTCGCGATGGCGCTGCCGGTTCTACGATCGCCCATACGCATCGGTGGCAGCACTACCCGCAAGAAGTCCCCGTCCGCGCTTTGTCGTGGTCACAACGATATTTTTGGCTCGTCTGAGGAGATCGCGATGGTCGGTGCGACGTGTTGTTGAACCGCGCGCCTTTGTTATGGCATTTTGAGGCAAAAACCCCGCCGTAGGGCAATGTTTGCTTGAGGGAAATCATGCGCAATCAAAACGCGAGGCCCGAGATCTAGAGGCTGATCTCATCCGTTATCGAATGTATCGTCGGAGCGCGCCTTTTTGCCGACATCAACAGGTCCAAATCGATTGAAGAAGGCCCGAACTTGGCAAACAGGTACTTGGCCTCAGGGCGAGCAAGCTCATATTTTTGCTGAAATTCAGCAAGCGTATAGGCGTGTCCGCGCAACTTTTTGCGCCGCTCGCACGGTCGATCGGTGTGCATCTGGTTCTCCTACCTCTTTTGGCGAATTAATGGCCGTCAAGCAGGATTGTTCCGTCCGCGAAACTTGCGATTTCCCCGATCGGTCGGCGTCCACTTTTCTTGGGAAAAACATGGCGCTCAACCCCTTTGGGCCAGCAGGCTTCGCCCAATCGTCCGCACTGGGAAAGGCAGACATCACGTTTTGCAGGTATTTGTCACGACACCACTTAAATGAAACACAACGTCGGAGATTTGAGCCAGAGGCTCGTAGCCGCTCGGTCGGCCTTTGTGACGCCCACGCAAGCAAATTCAATCTACGACCGAGGCTTGCCATAGGCACAGGGACCGCAAAGGCTTTCGCGCGCGCTCTTTTTGGCGAAACGACAATAAACATCAGACCTTGGTCCCTCTGGTCAAGGTGCGAGGCCTATCCATCTCCTCATAGTATTATGCGGAGACAATATGGGATGACCCGCCAGGCGGATTGTTTTGAACTGACCGGAGAGATTCACGCCAGACAGCGCCTTTGCGAATTCGTTGTCTCCGGTGGCCGCATAATGACGACTGACAATCAGGATGGCTGGTGCGATACGACAGCGGACACGATGCTACGCGAACAGAAACGCATCAGACACCTCGTGCGCTTGCGTGAAAGCCTCTATCCGGGGTTTGCCGCGTCGTTGACCCCTCCGTTCCCCTATCAGTCGTTACGGTTGTTATTCACAAGCAAAACCGCCGAACTGGGTTGTCGGGAAATGATGATCCTGCGCCGCGGACGCCCAGGCTCGGCTTGCGCATGTCAATCGACTGGTGCGATGGACAGGGAGCTGTGATGCCAGGCCAATAAAAAGCGTTTCCGACAATGCGAATTGACGCGATGCGTTGGCAGGCGATCTTTGCTGGTCTCGAGCATGCTTTCCAACCAACCAAAGTTGACGACGTCGCTCCACACGATTTCATCAGTTGTCACTACCGCAATTTCGAAGCTGCCCTCACGAAAAGTTTTGCGAAGCGCGGAACCAATCATGGCGGAGAAAGTTGACATCGGTCACTCAGACGCACGCCCCCAAACCTGCCCGAGTGTGACAGGTCATAAAGACCTAAGAGCCCCCGCACGCCCTTGCGGGGGCTTTTGTCATTTCTATCGCACGTCACGCTGTTCAACGATGCTGGCCGAACGCCTCAACATGAAATGCTGTCGCGTGCTTACCGGTCATTTGGGCTGGGCGAAGACAAGCCGGTGACGGGTCCTTGGTCCCTTCACACCCGAAATCGCGGACGATGGAACAAACTGCTGTGAAGCAGCGTCTCTGTCCGATGCAGGGGTGCACCAATCGATGCACCGCAAGTAGGGAGAGACATCATGCCAGCCAAAAAAAACGAAACCGCCTCGCTCATCTCGGGGGGCGCGAAACTCGGCGAGCCCGTGCCGCGCGCTGTCATCGATACGAATGCGGGGTCGGTCGGCATCCCGCCGCAGCCTGGTTTCAATGCCGAGGAGGAAATCGGAGCCCTGCGCAAGCAACTGGACGCCCTTCGCAAACAGGTTGCGGAGGCCTCAACGAAGATCAAAGGCGGAGCGCGTCAGGCGGCGCGACAGACGGAAGCCACCGTAAAGCTCTATCCTGTCTCCAGCCTGATGACCGTCGCTGTGTTTGTCGGTGCGGTGGCTTTCGCCATTGCTGGGCTGAGATCGTCCCCGCAGCGATCGCGCTACGAGCGCGTGCTGGACGATCTGGGCACTCTGTACGGCAGGGTACGCCACCGCAGCGGATGAGCTTTCCTGATTGTCGACAAGTATGGTCCCCGGCGCTTAAGACAAAGGAGGGATTATACTTGGTGTCATCGTGTGAAACGCCTTGCCAATTCGCCAAGACCGACACTCGCTCGTGCGTCGTTAAACATGACGGCGTTAGTCCTTCCTCGGAAGGGTCGCCTGCCAACGAATTCAGCACGCGTCAGTGCACGCAAGCTGCGCGTCAGGCATGTTCAGCTTTCTTACAGCGCCGTCTGCGAATGGCAAAAGGAGTTTTGCCGGCGCTCAGGGAAACGGGTCGTGCGCACGAATTCTAACCGTGGCGGAACCAATAGCTGGTGCCCGCATTCACCGGACGTTGTCGGAGACCGATATGCAGATCATTGGTACGAATGTCGTCAGTCAATCCGAGGGCAAGACCACAGTTGAATTCAAAGGCGAAGGTGGGCGGATCGATGCGCTAAGCAGTGGCGATAGGGGGATCCCAGTATTCCGGGAGGTGGCAGGGTCATGGCAGCAAACGGAACCGTTACGCCTCGTGGAGGTTGATTCGAAGCCGCTAACACAGGAGGTGTCCATGAGCGAAGAACAACGTCCGATCCCGCCGTACCCGAAGCAAAAGCAGGAGCCACCTGGCAAGACAGCCGAGATGGAGCCTGTCCCCGATCACGGGGAGCATTCATATGAGGGAAATGGCAGATTGAAGGGCAAGGTGGCTCTCATCACCGGCGCAGATTCCGGAATCGGCAAGGCAGTCGCGATCGCCTTTGCTCGCGAAGGGGCTGATATTCTCATATCGTTTCTTGATGAAATTGACGATGCGGAAGATACCGCTCGGTGGGTGAAAGAAGCAGGCCAAAAGGCTATCGTCGCACCCGGCGATATCACCTCCGAAGACCATTGCGAGAACCTGGTTCAGCGGTCAATTCGAGAGCTGGGTGCGATCGACATTCTCGTCAATAATGCTGCCTTCCAGCGAACCTACGCGGACATTGCTGACATTCCGGCGGAAGAATGGGATAAAACCTTCCGCGCAAATATCTATGCTCCTTTCTTCCTGTCGAAGGCCGCGATTCCGCATATGCGACCTGGCAGTTCGATCATCAACACGACGTCCATCCAGTCGCGGCAACCATCGCCTCAGCTTCTCGCTTATGCGTCTACGAAAGGCGCTATCTCCAATTTTACGGCAGGACTTGCGGAAATGGTTGCCGAGAAAGGCATTCGGGTGAATGCAGTAGCGCCAGGCCCGGTTTGGACGCCTCTCATCCCCTCGACCATGCCTGCAGAAAAGACCGCAAAGTTTGGGCAGCAGACTTTGATCGGGCGAGCCGGGCAACCGGCGGAGCTTGCGGGCGCTTATGTCCTACTGGCGTCCGAGCTCGGAAGCTTCATGACCGGCGCGATCATTCCTGTCACGGGCGGCGAGATCATGATCTAAAATTTGGGGGCGGCTAGCTTTCGGACGCGGCTCCGCCCTTGCTGTTACGGATCGTCATCGCTTGTGCGGCACCACCACTGCATCGATCGCCGGGTTCATTCCGGGCAGCTATCAAGCAGCCTATAACGGCAGCAAGGCCCTCCTCAACAGCTGTTCTCCTTCGCTTTGCGCAACGAGCTCCAGGATACTGGCGTGACGGTCACCTGCCTGATGCCAGGTCCGACGGATACGCGGTTCTTCGAGCGCGCCGACAAGCTGGACACCGATATCGGTCAGGCCGACAAGGACGATCCGGCCGATGTCGCAAAAGTCGGCTTCGATGCGATGATGGACGGCGAGGGTGATGTGGTCGCTGGTTGGAAGAACAAGTTCCAGGCAGCGATGGCCAACGTCACGCCGGCGTCGGTGCTTGCCGCCCAACACGCCAAGATGGCAGCACCGGGAACGGCGAAGAACTGAGCCGAAACGACCAACCGGATACAGGGTTCGCGACATCTCTTGCAACTGGAGGGCTTCACCTAAGGGTCGAGGCCCTTTTTCCCTTTCGTGGGGAACTACACTTCTGTGAGATTGTAATATCCTTTGCGAATGCCCATATCCGAGACTTGCCGGTCAATCCCTTGGCCTTCGTCCCCAGCCTTTTGGCTGCCGCGGCAAACACCTGCCCTCCGAATGTTTCGTGACGGGCAAATCCCACTCGAATTGATGATGCCCGCCGAATTGGCCGGCAAAGGATACCCATTGAACAACACAAATATCGCTGCCGCGCCCGCGGCCGTGAAGCTGCGTGAGCGCGATCAGGCCGTCGTTCGGCCGCCCGAGAACAGGAAGATATATCCCTGTCTCCTCACCCGTCGTGAACTGCAGGAACTGATCGCCGAGCAGCTCGGCTGACGGGTAATACCCGTAACAAGTAAACAAGGAGAATAGGATGCAAGTGCTCGTTAGAGACAACAATGTCGATCAGGCCCTTAGGGTCCTGAAGAAGAAGATGCAGCGCGAAGGGCTGTTTCGGGAAATGAAGGAACGGCGTGCTTACGAAAAGCCGTCCGAACGCCGCGTTCGCGAAAAAGCGCAGGCCATCAGCCGCCATCGCAAGGCCGCACGCAAGAAACTGCAGCGCGAAGGATTGATCGCCGCCCCGAAGCGCAAGGCCTCCGTTCGTTAGAACTTAGTCTAACCGCTCCGCCGTGGGCGGAGTGGATTTCCTTGAAAGGATGAACATGGAAGAGCTCACCAGCATAACGATCTCCGAGGAGCGCCTGGAAGATTGCCGTGACGTCGTCGAACCGGAATTGCAGGACCTGATCCGGAGTGCTTTGCAGACAGGTTTCTCGCGCGAGGAAATCCTGATCGCCGTCAGCGAACTGGTTGCCGAGGACTTTGCGACCGTGATGAAAACGCCGAGCGTCCATTGAGACGACAGGCAACTTGAGAACTACATATGAGCATGATGGAACAGCATGATCTCTTCGGCGCAATCGAACCGACCCTGCCGGATGGATTTCGCTATGCGCCCGATGTCGTCCCCTACGATCTGCAGCAGGTCCTTCTGGAAAAGATGCCCGAGCTGCCGTTCAAGGCATTCGATTTCCACGGTTTCGAAGGCAAGCGCAGGACGGTCTCGTATGGCTGGAAATATGACTTCGATACCGAGCGTGTCAAAAAAGGGGGAGATATTCCGCCCTTTCTTGTGTCCCTTCGCGAGATTGCCGGTGCTTTTGCCGGCATCGATCCCGATTGGTTGGAACAGGCCCTGGTCACCGAATATGGGCCTGGTGCACCGATCGGCTGGCACAAGGACAAATTCGTCTTCGGTCGGGTCGTCGGAATTTCGCTTCTCTCTCCCTGCACATTCAGACTAAGGCGGCGTCGGGGTGACAAATGGCAGCGCAGTTCCATCACTGTCGAACCGGGATCGGCTTATATGATGGCCGGCGACGCGAGAACCCTCTGGGAGCATTCCATCCCGCCGGTCGACCAGCTTCGCTATTCAATCACATTCGGAGAATTGAACACCCGCGTTTGAAGGCAGCCCACGCCGGACGTCTAACCGGGTGGGACACGTGTCAGGGCACAGCGCCCCAAAGCGTCACACGAATTTGCGACCCCCTATCGGGATTCTGATTGTTATTGGGGGTGTTTAGCGAATATTGTCGATGGTGTGCGCCAGCTGAATTGGCCGTCTCAATTTCGTAAAAATACTCTGATTGGCGGGGCATAAATGTCGATATCAAATGACCAGCAACACGAGGGCCTGGCACAAGGCCGTTTGCGGCAGCTGGAGGCTGACGTGGAAGCTGCACAGCCGGGACATGATGCTGCAGCTTTTCTTGCCGCGATCGTCGAATCCTCCGACGACGCAATCGTGAGCAAGAGCCTGAGCGGGGTTATCACGACCTGGAACAAAGGCGCAGAGCATCTTTTCGGCTACACAGCGAACGAGGCTGTCGGCAGGCAGATCACTATCGTCATTCCACCCGATCGCCTCGACGAGGAGCCAGCCATTCTCGCCCGGATTCAGGCCGGCGAGCGCGTCGATCACTTCGAGACGATACGACGGCGTAAAGACGGTACGCTGATCGATATCTCTCTCACCATCTCGCCTATTCGGGATAGCAACGGTAAGATCATCGGCGCATCGAAGATCGCCCGTGACATATCAGAGCGCAAGCGAGCCGCCGAGCATCGGGAACTCCTGCTTCGCGAAATGCATCACCGGGTAAAAAACCTGTTCGCCATTACCGGCAGCATCATCACCCTTGCAGCAAGGACGGCAAAGACCAGTGCCGATCTGGCCGCGGGGATGAAGGACAGGTTGATGGCCCTGTCCCGGGCGCATGAGATGACACTACCAAGTTTGAACGGTAACGCCGCAACCAGCACTCCACAGACCACGATTTTTCAGCTTCTGTCGAATATTCTCGCGCCGTATGAGCGGGAGGGTGCCAATCGGTGGCAGCTGATCGGAGATGRCATCGACGTTAGCGGCACCAAGCTTACAAACTTCGCGCTGCTGTTCCATGAATTCGCGACCAATGCCGCGAAATATGGCGCCCTGTCTGTCGAAGAGGGGAAGCTGGATATCGCAGCTACGATGAAGGGCGAGATCTTGGAGATCGTCTGGCTCGAGAGCAACGGTCCTCGACACGCTGAGTCCGAGACACGGTCGATTGGTTTTGGAAGCCGGCTTGAGCTGATAATCGGTCAGAGCCTGGGGGTCGAAATCTCCCGCGAGTGGATGCCGAATGGATTGTCAATCCGGCTGTCCATCCCACGCCGCGCAATCAGCGAGGAATGAGGCAACGCAGCCAGCGCGGCGGCTCAATCGGCCGGACAGAGTTGCAGGACGTTGGCGCCAATCGACGCGTCGGTGGTCCGTTCGAGCCGGTCTTTTAGCATCGTCACGTGGATCTCCATCAACCGCGACCAGCCCCAAGCGCCAGCAGGTTCATCCATCGCTGCCGGCGAGGTCAGCACGGCCTTCTTCTTTTTGATTGCAGTAGTCGGGCCTTTCAAAAGCTTGGCATCAACGTAGTCGGTGATCAAACTGCCCAGCTTCAAGGTCGCGCTCAACGCTGCGGAGGGTCGGCCAAGGCTCGATAGCTCTGCCGCTATCGTTCGAGACGCCCAAACCGGAAGCCGTTGCTATTCTCCCGTTGTGTGTGTCTGACAGTCTCCATCACCATCATTTGTCCTGGTGGCGTCGCCTTAACTGCCTGTTCGAAATGACTTGATATCGGGTTTTCATGACCGAAGCCCCTCTCGCCCACTTCAGACGCCACCGATTTCCCGCTGAGATCATTGCCCATGCCGTATGGCTCTATTATCGGTTCCCGCTCAGCTTCCGTGACATCGAAGATCTGCTCGCTGAGCGCGGCATCAACGTCTCATTCCAGACCGTCTCGGAATGGGCGGCGAAATTCGGCTTGAAATTTGCTCATCTGCTCCGGCACCGTTCACGAGGCGACTTTTCCGACAAGTGGCAGCTCGACGAGATGGTGGTGACGATCAAGGGAAAGAAATATTGGTTGTGGCGCGCCGTCGACGCGAACGGTTACGTGCTCGACGCCCTGCTGCAAAGCCGACGGAACAAGGCGGCCGCCTTAAAGCTGATGAGAAAGCTGCTCAAGCACCAGGGGACCGCCCCGCGCGTGATGGTGACCGACAAGCTGCGTTCCTATTCGGCCGCAAAATCCCAGTTGATGCCGCGCGTCGAACATCGCTCGCATAAGGGATTGAACAACCGAGCTGAGAACTCTCATCTTGTTGTGCGACGGCGAGAGCGACGCATGATGCGCTTCAAGTCCGCGCGACAATGTCAGCGTTTCGTCTCAACTCACGGCACGATCGCCAATCTTTTTCTTCTTCACCGGAAATGGTTGTCCGCCGCAGACCATCGCCAGCTTCGCACTCACGCCATCTGGATCTGGCGTGAAATCGCTGGCTCAATCGCTGCCTGAAGTACGCGAAACACGTCCTCACCGCGCGCTCGAAACCGTTAAGGCGACGCCACCCGGCGATCTCGCATCGAGATCTTGTTTTACGTTCGTATCTGCTTAAGACCAAAAGCAGGTGTCTCACTTGCTTCTAAATCGTTCTCACGTTCCTCATCATGATCCGCATTGCGCGAATAGCTGCTTCGAGGTCTTGCGGGTCAACGCCTTTTATCAGCGCGTCTTCACGCGCCAGGGCAATGCGGATGACCGTTGCGTGGAGTTCGTAGCCTTTATCGTTAAGCCACCAGATCCGCTTACGAGGGTCCTTTTCCGACGTGACCGAACCGAGCAAGCCCATTTCATCGAGCGTCGCCAAAGCACGACTGGCTGCAGCTTTGTCCAGATTCACGACCTCACAGATCCTTGCGGCCGTGATTTCGGGTTCTATGGCAAGCATCGCGATCGTCCGCCACTCCGTAATGCCAATGCCAAATCGTTCACGATATATAGCCGACGCACCACGCGAGAGCGCATTGTTGATGCTCGAGAGAAAGAACGGGATGTAGTTGGTGATGTCGAGAATCTCGACCCCGTCTCGTAGCGTTGTCGGGTGGGAGATCCGGGCCTCAGGGCAAATCGCATCGGGTTCGGCACCTTGAAGCTTCTCGCGCATCTCATTTCGATCCATCAGGCAGTTTCTTTCAGCGCCTTTGCTAGGCCGACAATGTCGAAGTCCCGAGCTGCGAGCGCGTCCAGCGACACACCATTCGGATGTCGAAGAAGCTGTCTTGCGGCCATATGTTCGCCCGCGGCATTGATTGTCTCAAGGCACACTAATTTGCCCATCTTGAACCGAAAAACAAGTTGTCGTTCGCGTGGACGTACCAGTGGGACGTCTTGGTCCGCTGCCTGGCCGAGACCGGCAATTTGCAACTTTAGGGTACCTTGGTCGCTCCAGAACCACGGCACTGCATCGTATGGAACTCTTTTTCCGGTAATCCGCCTGGCGATGGTGCGGGCGTGATCCGTCGCTGCCTGCACTGATTCCAACCTGATGATGTCGCCTCCAGTCGGGCAAGGAAAGGCGGCGCAGTCGCCCAGAGCCGAGATGGACCGGTCAGCCGTCGTCAGTGTGTTGTCGACCAAGATCCCGTTTTTGACCGGAAGACCTGCCGCTTCAGCGAGCTCCGTGTTGGGACGAACCCCCGCGGCAAGAAGGATCATGTCGCCTTCGATGCGGCGCCCGTCGGACAGCCGGACACCACATGCCAAACCACCTTGGTCTGTTTCTAACTCAACCACCGACGCATCCATAATCAGTTCAGTGCCTAAGCGTTTATGAAAGGTGCGGAAGGTTTCAGAAATTGCCTGGGAAACCACGCGCGCCATGGGGCGTGATGCCGCCTCAACGACCGTCACGCGATGACCGGCAGAGACGGCGACAGCCGCAAATTCGAGGCCGATGAAGCCACCGCCGATGACAATCACCGTCCGCGCCGCGCATAGAGTGTCGCGGAGCCTGTCTGCATCCGCGGTCGTCCTCAGGCTGTAGACGTTGGAGGCTTCCAGTCCAGGTATGGGAGGTACGACGTTGCGCGCGCCGGTGGCAAAGACGAGGTGTTCATAGGGCACATTCCTACCCGTCGACGTCTCAACGGTCCGGGAAGCTCTGTCGATGCCGATGACCCGTTCTGGCGATACCAGGTCGATCCTGCTCCGCTCGTAGAAGCTCGCCGGGCGAAGTTGTATCGCCTCAGCGCGCCCGTTTTTCAGGTACGCTTTTGAAAGAGGTGGGCGCTGGTAGGGCAGGCCGACTTCGTCGCCGATCATGGTGATCGGCAAGTGATATCCTTCCTGCCGCAAGCTGGCCGCCAACTGGAAGCCACCCTGGCCGGCTCCGATGATGACGACGCCGTCGCTCATGATTGACTTTCCGGCAGGCGGATAACGAGACCGTCCAGTTCCGGCCGTATGCGGATCTGGCAGGAAAGGCGGCTCGTCGCCCTCACCGAGCAGGCGGCGCTCTCCAGCATATCCGCTTCTCCATCCGTGCGATCACCCACTGCGTCCGTCCAAACCTCGTCAACATAACAGTGGCAGGTGGCGCACATCATTGAGCCGCCACATTCGCCGACGATGCCGTCGACATCATTGGCAAGTGCCGCCCGCATGACGTTGTCCCCGTCGGCGGCCTCCACGGCAGTTTCCTTGCCGTCATGCGAAATGAAGTTAATCTTGGTCATGGCATTCCTACCTGGCAATGAAGCGTAGCGGCATTCGGTCGAGAGCGTGGATGGCATTGTTTGGGCGCCATACTGCCTCGCCCGCGAACTCAACCCCTTGGACCTTCTCGGAGAGAACGGTGAGCACAGTCTCCAGCTCAAGGCGCGCGAGGTTCTGACCAACGCAGCCGTGGATCCCTGCGCCGAACGCCATGTGGCCAACGGGTTTCCGATCGATTCGAAAGATGTCCGGATCGCCCCATTTCAGTGGGTCCATATTCGCCGATGCCAGGACGCAGAGAACCTTGGTTCCTTCGCCAACGGGAAGCCCCGCAACTTCAGTATCCTGATTGGCAGTGCGTGCGAACGTATGCACCGGCGAGGTGAAGCGCAGGACTTCTTCAAAACAAGGACGCGCTAGAGAAGGATCCGCCTTCAGTTTTTCGTATTCCTCAGGATTGGATGCCAGACACCATAAAGCACTGCCGATCCCCGTGACGGTCGTATCGACGCCGGCGGAAAGGAAGGAGCGGACAAGCATGGCCGCTTCGTCTTCGGTAACCTCGCCATCGTCCGCAGCGCCATAAATCAGAGCGCCAAGGCCATCCGCGGTCAGACGGTCGCGAGCGCAGGCGGCCGTAATCCACGGCACGATGTCCGGAGCCATTGCCATCGCGTTGCGCCTGAACTTGTTATCGGGACCCAGCGCGTTGAATACCATGGCCCCGTAATCGACGAGCTTACGCCGATCACTGTCCAGCATGCCGACAGCTTTCGGGAATACCGCGACGGGGAAGGCTTCGGCCAAATCGGCGACGGCTTCGAAGCTATCGCGCTCGATCAAACCGTCGATGATCATCTCGGCATTCTGACGAAACTCATCCTTCAATCCGGCGATTGCCTTTGGCGACAACGCACGCGCCATGACTTTGCGGGTCTTCGTATGATCCGGCGGATCGACTTCCAATATGATCGATGGTGGTCGCCAGGGCTTGCCGCACTTGAAGTCGTTAAGACCGACGCCGCGGGACGAGACAAAACGTGTGTGATCGGAGAAGATCTCGCGCGTCTCCTCATAACGCCCCGTTGCGAGGACCGACCACTTCGAGATGTAAACGAGCGGTCCCCGCGCACGCAACTCCGCAAAGTAGGCTGCGGGATCGAGGAGCACATCTTCAGCGTATGGATCCACGTCCCATACCGGGATGCCAGAGGATGGCTCGAACGTCATATGGCCTTCAATCATGTTCATGAGTTTACCTCCTCCGCAGGTCAGGCGTAAGCGACGCCGATGTGGCGTCCCAGTAGTTTCGATCGTCTTTTGAGCGCGTCGGCTCCCCGTCGCTGTGATGACGATGGCGAGGCTTGCGATCACAACGCCGCCGCGGCGTGTTGCTCGACACCACGGTTCGTCTTCCATCCGCCGCCAGCGCTTGGAAACTTGCATCGATCGATCGCGGATGATCCCAAGCGCCTCGAGTGACTCGTCGAGAAGCACGACTTCCGGTGCCATCATCAGCGTCCGCGCAATGCCAGCATCTGCTGCTCGCTCCTTGAAAGCTGCGTGCCCCAATCTTTCGGCGATCTTTCAGTTTCGGAAAGGCTTCCACAAGCGACGTGATTCCGTGTAGGACTGAGGGGATATTTTCCTCCACCGCGAGTGACGGAAAAATGTCGCGTATTTGGCGTACCTGGCCTAACCCAGATGGTCGGTCTCTTCCCGGATCAGCAGTTGCTGGTTCTCAAGGCCAAGATTGGGGCCGCCGACGTCCTTGTAGGTGACTCGGTCTTGTGCTCGCCAGCCTGCTTTCCATGCCTTGCGAGATAGGTCTCGACGGCTTCCCCGTACTGGTTGCCGTACATGGCGACGTGGCCTGAGAATTACGCAACGGCGCCAACCCCGACTGTGTCGACCGAACTAACGCTGGAACAAACCGCGGCAATAGCAGCCGCCAAGGCTGCACGCGTGAAGATTTGCATGTGATCCTCCCAAATCCATGTCTATGCGAGCACTCCTCAGGTCACACGAGTTGTGTTCGCAACTCATCGCCAATAGAGCTTAAGCTAGTTGAGTTGTCAACCGACATAATCATTGAGAAACCGAAACAGCAAACGCAGGAGCATAGATTTCAAGGATCGGGTCGTTATCTCAGCCTTCCCGATCAAGCTCATCTGAAGACCCTTCTGGCCCAACACTGTGGGATCGTCCGTGGGATCGAGAACAAGGAACCGGATCTTCTCCCGAGCGCTTGACTATCGCAACCTCCAATCGCTCCCGGACGAACTGGGCTTCCTCGATATCGCCGATACTGATTGGCGCCACAAAACTCCCACGTTGCGGCAAGATGTCGATAAGTCCTGGCAAGACGGATCAATGCTTTGCGCACAGGTGTCCGGCTGACGCCCAACTGGCTTGGCTCAGTTAGCCGTTTGCGCGTTTAGACAGCATAGCGTCAAGACTTGCTGGGCCGCCGCCCGAAGTAGCAAAGTAAAGAAAAACAAAACTCCAACTGGCGGCGGTGTAACCGCCGTTTTCCGTGGGGAAAAAACTGACAGGAAGGTGCGCGGTGAAGTATGCGGCCGCCATGAGGCCGGAAAGAATGAAGGCGGATAGTCGGGTGAAGACCCCGATCAGGAAGCAAAGCCCAACGGTAAGTTCGATTAGGCCCGCAACCCATTCCGGTGAACCGAAAGCAGGCATGAACTCGCCAGCATGAAAATGAAATATTTTTGCGGTCCCGAAGGAGAAGACTATAAGTCCCATTACAATCCGAGTTATGCTTAATACTCCTGGTTGGAGGCCTGTGAGTTTTTTGATCATCAATAAATTACCTGCTGGAAAAGCTTAGTGCTGCTGATCATCAATGATCAGTTACCTGCCAGATTCACAGTCCCTTTTCGGATGATTACGTTGCCGTAAAACAGCGTCTCACCGGTGGCAATAATGGCGAAGGCTTCTTTCGCCCGCTCATAGAAGGCAAAGCGCTCAACGCGTGTAAGCTTGATGGCCGCGTCCGGAAGCGTGTCGAGCGCAGTCTGGATTGCCTCATGGGCCGGGACGATAGCATCGGGCTCGCCGATCACCTCCATTCCGACAACTGGGTCAGCTTCGGATTCGTCGACCGGCATGACAGAAAGCACGGCTTTGAGCATGCGAGGAAGGTCGGCGGCCTCCATGCAAATTAGGCGCTTGGCAAGGGTCTGGGCGGGAAAGCTTCCGTCAGCAATCACTATCTCGTCGCCGTGACCCATCGCGCGAAGCGCGTGGAGTATATCTGCATTCAGGATGGGGTCGATACCAATGAGCATGGTCAATCCTCAGGTCAGGTCGTGAAGGTCTTTGGTGATGGCAGGGCCGATCTCAAATTCCGAAAAGCGGATGTTTAGGCCGCTACGCTCTGGCGTGCAGGCGGTTGGGCCGACTTGGTAGGTATCCGCGATGGGGAAGGGAGCGAGGCGAAGCAGCGGCCAGAAGCTGCCATCGCGCGACGCCTGGACGCGCATCGCGCCCTTGGCAAGCGTGATACGAATGTAGAAGTCCTCAAGCTCTTTGAAGGGCTGCGACACCGACCAGTCCGACTTGCCGTCGGTAATGACCGTGCTAAGGAATAGCTCGCCATCGGTGAATTCGACGCCGGTCTTGACCCAGCGCTTTTCGTCGATCCGGACCATCAGGCCAGCCTGGTCGTAAAGCGTCCGGAACTCGCCCTGGATGCGGATCTTTGCCGTGAAACCGTCCGCCGAAGGGAAGCCCAGGAAATGGCCGCTGTCGCGAGTGAAACCGTAGTAGGTCTCGCGCCAGAAATCAGTCTTCTGGTCGGTTGTCATGGTCAGGCTAGTGTCAAGGGCCTGTGCGCTTGCAGGAGCGTTCAGCCATGTACCGTTTCTGAAATCGATGGTCATTTCGTTCCGTCCGTTGAAAGTTGATAAGCGTCGATTGCATTGCGCTCGAAGAAGCGATCGGCGACGCCAGGCCCCGTCGATGTCAGCCGGGAGGCAATGGCCTTGACCTCGGCATAGGAGGCGGCCAGCGTGG
Organism: Rhizobium sp. 01T437; assembly: GCF_056398505.1. Classification (NCBI taxonomy): domain Bacteria; kingdom Pseudomonadati; phylum Pseudomonadota; class Alphaproteobacteria; order Hyphomicrobiales; family Rhizobiaceae; genus Rhizobium; species Rhizobium sp. 01T437. Next base: position 14,485 of record NZ_JBFTPM010000034.1, on the reverse strand, counting down.
AAACCGGCCAGTCGGAGCCGAAGATCAGCCGGTCGGGGCCGAAGCAGTCGAGCGCGATCTGCATATAGGGATCGAAGTCCGCGGGCGCCGCGTGATGCCAGTCGGCCTCAGTCACGAGGCCGGAGACCTTGCACCAGACGTTGCCGTGTTCAGACAACTCCTTGAAGGCGGCATGCCAGAAGGTCGAGAAGCCCGACGCGATCGGCGGCTTGGCCATGTGGTCGAGAACGAAGCGTCCGTTCGGAAAATGACCGACGACATCTATGGCTGCGGGCAGCTCGCGCGCGCGTACCAGAAGATCGAAAGTGAGCCCTGCCTCGAAGACGGCGGCGATGCCCCGATGAACGGCCGGGCGGCGAAGCCAGTCGGCATCTGGTTCGTCATGGACATTGTGGCGGATGCCGACAAGACGCTTTCCGCCCGGACGCAACCGGAGCGCGGTTAGCTGCTCAGCGACATCCTCGGCCTGCAGATCCAACCAGCCAACGACACCTGCGACAAAGCTGTACTTGTCCGCTATCGCCAGGAAATCGCGCGTCTCTTCAAGATCGTGGCGGCATTGCACGAGAATGGTTGCATCGACGCCCGACGCGGCCATCAGCGGCATCAGCTCGGCGGGGCCGTAGTCGCGACGCAGCGGCTTCAACTCATCGCCTGCCATCCATGGATAGGTTCCCGTCGCGAGATTCCAGAAATGCTGGTGAGCGTCTATAACTCGGTTCGGCATCATCGGCTCACGCTGTCGGCGCTTCGGCGGCGATAAGGCACTCAGCCTTCAAGTCCTGCCAGAGCGCAGCTGGTATCGGCTGACGGAAATGGGTTGCGTTCTCCTCCATCTCCGTGGGGCTGCGGGCGCCTGTCAGGATGCTTGCAACGGCCGGATGGGCGAGCGGAAACTGGATCGCCGCCACCTTCAGCGGTACACCGTGGCTCAAGCAGACCGCCTCTAGCCGCAGCGCTCTGTCAATCAGCGATTGGTTCGCGTCCTGATAGTTGAACTTCGCGCCCGCTTTTGGATCAGCCAGCAATCCGCTGTTATAGACGCCGCCGATAACGACGGAGATGTTCTTCTCGACACAAAGCGGCAGGAAATCGGCAAGTGCTCCCTGTTCCAGCAGCGTGTAGCGGCCAGCAAGCAGGAAGCAGTCAAAATTGCCGTTGCGAGCGAATTCGGCGAGCATTTCGCTCTGATTCATGCCGGCGCCAACCGCGCCGATCGTGCCCTCGCTGCGCAATCTGTCGAGCGCCTTGTAGGCGCCGTCGATAGCCTGGGCGTAGTGATTATCCGGATCGTGAATATGAAGCACGTCAATGCGGTCGGCGCCGAGGCGCTTCAAGCTCTCTTCGATAGAGATCATCACGCCGTCATAGCTGAAATCGAAAACTGGGCGCTCCGGCGGCGTGCCCTTGTAATAAGCGTCTTCGCCCTCCGGTTTCTCGGGCAGGCGGAGCAGACGGCCGACCTTCGTGCAGAGCACATAGTCGTTGCGTGACTTGGTTTTGAGAAACGCGCCCAGGCGCTGTTCGGCCATACCATTTCCATATTGCGGCGCACTGTCGAAAAAGCGAACGCCGAGTTGCCAAGCCGTTTCCATTGTCTGTTCAGCGGACTTTTCGCTAGTCGCGGAATAGAGGCCTCCGATTGCCGTCGTGCCGAGACCGAGCGTGGTCGCCTCCAGCTTCGTGGTGCCAAGGCGGCGTTTCTCAAATTTTTCTTTCATGAAAATTCCATCCCGAAAAGCGCCGGAAATCAGCCTGCTTTTTAATTTTCATTGTCTTTCCTTTCTGTCAATAAATTTCTTCTGAGAAAATTAGCTTGCACATGTACGAAAATTTTGTCAGCTTCTAGATATCGGTTTCGAGCATAGAAGACCTCAGCCATGACTGCCGACTTCTCGAAAGGTGCTGCATTTTCTGACGGGAAATTCGTCCCGGCGGGTGAAGCTGCGATTTCAGTTCTCGACTGGGGCTTTACCCGCTCCGACGTGACCTATGACGTCGTCCATGTCCGCGACGGCGCGTTCTTTCGTCTGCAGGACCATCTCGACCGGTTCGAGCGTTCGCTGCAGGGACTGCGACTTTCGCCGTCTTATTCTATGGCCGAAATCGGCGAGATTGCCATGCAGTGCGTCGCGTTGTCGGGCCTGCGCAACTCCTATGTCGCAATGATCTGCACACGCGGCAAGCCGCGGATTTTCGGATCCCGTCGCCCGCAGGATTGCGACAACAAGCTGATCGTCTACGCGATCCCGTGGATCGACGTGATCCCGCTCGATGTGCAGGAAAGGGGAGCCCATCTGCATATTGCTTCTGTGCCGCGCATCGCGCCCGCATCGATCGATCCGACCATCAAGAACTACCATTGGGGCGATCTAACCCGCGGTCTCTTCGAAGCCCATGACGCCGGCGCGGACACGGCGGTGCTCCTCGATGCCGAGGGGTTCGTGACCGAGGGGCCGGGCTTCAACGTTTTCGTCGTCAAGGACGGCAAGGTGCTGACGCCGGATCGCGGAGTGCTCGAAGGCATTACCCGCCGTTCTGTGCTGGAACTATGCGAAATGCTCGGCATTCCAGCCCGCATCGCACCTTTGACCAGGGAAGATCTGGCATCGGCGGACGAAATGTTCTGCACGACGACTGCGGGCGGCGTGATGCCCGTATCGAGGATCGGCGACCACATCATGGGCAACGGCAGACCGGGCGGGGTCAGCCTCAGGCTCAAGTCGTCCTACTGGGAGCAGCATAAAGCCGGATGGCATCAGACACCGGTCGATTATTCAATCAAAACAACTTCGTTCTAAGGGGAACGTACATGAAAAGACGTGAATTTCTGACCACCACCGCCTCTCTCGCAGTCGGCGCGCTCGCAGCCCCGGCAATTGTCCGGCCCTCCTTTGCCGCCGGCAAGGAGTTACGCATGCTGACCTGGGAAGGTTATGCTGACGACCAATGGGTCAAGGCTTTCGAGAAAAAGACCGGCGCCAGCGTCAGCGTTAGCTACACCGGCAGCGTTGATGAAATCTTCGCGAAAATGACGGCGTCTGGAGGGGCGGATTTCGATGTAATCGCGATTGAGACCTCGTCTTATAAGCGCCTGACGCAGGAAAAGCTCATCCAGCCGCTCGATGAGTCAAAGCTGCCCAACTCCAAGAACCTTGCCGGCGCCTTCAAGAACGTTTCTGCCATCGTTATCGAGGGCAAGACCTACGCGGCACCGTTCGCGTGGGGCTCTATCCCGCTGATCTACAATGCCGATACGTTCCAGACCCCGCCAACCAGCTGGGAAGTGCTGTGGGACGAGAAATACAAGGGCCGCATCATCGTGATGGACGACGCCAATAATGCGATCGTGACCGCAGCGCTGACGCTCGGCATTCGCGATCCCTTCAACCTTACCGACGAACAGTTCGAGCAGGTCAAGCAGAAGCTGCTCAAGCAGAAGGCCAACATCGCCAGCTACTACGCCGGCTTCGACGATGGTGTCAGCATCTTCGCTCAGGGCGGCATCGACCTGATGATGTCGATGGGCGAGCCCCAGGCGCCGATGCTGAAGAAGCAGGGCGTCAATGTCGGTCTCGTTATTCCCAAGGAAGGCGCCATCGGCTGGATCGACTGCTGGGCGATCAGCTCCAAGGCTCGCGACGTCGATCTTGCGCATGCCTGGATCGATGCGATGCTTGACCCTGCCGTCGGCACCTATATCAGCACCAAGACCGGCTATGGCAACACTACCAACCAGGCCGTCAATATCGATGCGGGTCTCACCTATGCCGACAAGCTGGTCTTCCTGCAAGCACCGGAAGACTTCGCAAAGCGCATTGAGCTCTGGAACACGATCAAGGCGACCCCGGTACAGTAAGTATGACAGCGCAAAATTCAGTTACCGCGGGTCTGATGGTCGGGACACCAAATGTCATACAGCTCGTCGGCGTTACGAAGTCCTATAAGACTGTTGAAGTGCTCAAGCCAGTCGATCTCGATATCCGGGATGGTGAGTTCCTCACCATTCTCGGGCCCTCAGGCTCTGGCAAGACGACCATCCTGCGGATGATCGGTGGTTTCACACCCCCCTCGTCCGGCAGGATCTTACTACGCGGCACGGATATCGTCCACGTGCCGATCTACAAGCGGCCGTTCAACACGGTCTTCCAGGATTATGCGCTGTTTCCGCATATGACAGTGGCGCGCAATGTTGGCTACGGCCTGCGCATCCGCAAAACGCCGCAAGCCGAGATCAAGCGGCGCGTCGAGGCGGTGCTGGAGACCGTCAATCTCGCCGACAAGGCAGGTCGCTATCCGGCCGAGCTGTCGGGCGGCCAGCGCCAGCGTGTGGCGCTCGCGCGTGCCATCGTCTGCGAACCGCAGGTGATCCTGCTCGATGAACCGCTTGCGGCACTCGATGCCGAGCTTCGCCGTTCGATGCAGGAGTTTCTCAAGGACCTGCAGAGGCGCATCCGCACGACCTTCGTCTTCATCACCCATGACCAGGAAGAGGCGATTTCCATGTCTGACCGCATTGCGGTTATGGATCACGGTAATCTCGTGCAGGTTGGTACGCCGCAGGAGATCTATTACAAGCCGAAGAGCGAATTTGTCGCCAAGTTCTTCGGCGAGAACAACATTTTGCCCGCTAGCGCCAGTGGCTCTCCTCCTTTGGCCGTTATCGAGAGTCCGCTCGGCAAGCATTGGGCTCCGGCCGACCATCAGGGAGCGTTGCTGTTCGCGATCCGCCCAGAAAGTTTTCGCCTCCACGATGGCAGCGACCTGAGCGCCGACGAACGGATCGCCAAGGCGCGGCTGGATTCCGTAACCTTCCTCGGCGCGACCACGCAGCTTTCGCTCTCCGTCGGCGCGTCTGACGAACATCGGGTGAAAATCAGGATTCCGACCGCGCTATCGACGCAGAGCCTCGTGGCGGGCAGTGACGTCACGCTCCGCTGGTCGGAAACCGATGTCAGCTTCCTTCCGAAAGGGTGACGCCATGAGTATCGCCACGACGCCCTCCGGCATTGGGATCGCTGAAGCCGCCGCAAGGCCCAGGCGTGGTCTCGGCAAGCTCGTCGCAAGGCTTCTCGTCTATGGCTTGCCGACGGTGATGATTCTGCTGCCGCTCGTCTCGTTCCTCGCCTCAAGCTTTCTCGAACAAGACAACGGCAAGCCTACCGGCGGCCTGACATTCGCCAATTACGCCGCTTTCTTCACAAGCAGCAGCTATCTTTACGTCTTCTTCGGCACATTGAAGCTCGCCTTCACGGTGGCGCTGATATCCCTCTTCTTCGGGTATATCCTTTCCTACCTTATTTGGAGGCTGGAGGGTTCGCCGCGTTATCTGCTGCTTCTGCTCAGTGCTTTGCCGCTGGTCATGAACTATGTCGTGAAGATCTATGCCATGCGCAGCATCCTCGGCTTCAACGGATTTCTAAATACGATGCTGTTGTCGCTCGGCATCATCGAAGTGCCGAGCAGGCTTTTCATCTTCAACCAGACAGCCGTGATGCTGACGATGGCGGTGATCTACCTGCCCTTCGGCATCCTGCCGATCTTTTTGGCGCTGGAGCGTATTCCGCAATCGCTGATATCAGCGGCGGCCGATCTCGGTGCCAGGCCCGGCCAGACCTTCATGACGGTCGTCCTGCCGCTCAGCCTTCCCGGCTCGATCGCGGCCGCGCTCTTCGTCATGGTGATTGCGCTTGGCGATTATCTGACTCCTCAAATGGTGGGCGGCAGCGAAGGCTTCACCTTCGGTCGGGCCGTCTGGAGCCAGTTCGGCATGGCCTTCAACTGGCCGTTCGGTGCCGCACTTGCCGTCATGTTGCTGCTCGCCGTCGTGGCGCTGATTGCGCTTGCTTCCCTTATCTCACGCACAGCGAGGGTCAGATGAGCTTGCCAGAACGCATCACGGTCACCCTCCTCTGGATCATCGGCACCATCACTTTCGCCGTTCTTTACGCGCCGGCTGCCATCGTGATCCTCCTCTCTTTCGTCGGCGTGAAGGACCGGAAGCTCGACTGGTCGGATCTTTCGCTGCAATGGTACGGCAAGTTTGCCAGCAACAGCCAGCTCATCGACGCGCTCTCGAATTCCCTAATCGTCGGCGTTTGCGCAGTGGTGATCGCGAGCACAATTTCCGTCGGCCTTGCCTATTACATGAAGACGGGCGCGCGTGCGGGCCGCTCCTACGTCGAGTTCGTGATCTTCCTGCCCTTCGTGCTGCCCGCGATCATCACCGGCATCTCGCTGCTCATCGCCTTTCGCCAGGTCGGCATCGAGCGGAGCCTGATCACGGTAACGGCAGGTCACGTTGTTCTGATTCTGGCGGTCATATACCGGATGGTCACGATCAGGCTCGACGCGCTTGAAAATTCGCAGATCGAAGCCTCCCTCGATCTCGGGGCAAACAGCTGGGAAACCTTTGTACATGTCGTGTTCCCCCAACTGCGCTCGGCCTTGCTTACCAGTTCGCTACTTGCATTTGCCCTCTCATTCGACGAAACATTGGTAACGTTTTTTCTCGTCGGAGGTGAAACAACGCTCCCGATGCGATTGTGGGCAATGATGCGAACGGGCTTCACCCCGGAAATAAATGCACTTGTTTCAGTAGTGCTTTGTGTGACGCTTTTGTTCGCGGCCCTGGCTGCCATGTCTCTGCGCGAGAGCATCGAGCGGAAGTCATGACGTCGACAAAATGCACCGACCAGATTGGAAAACACGGCACGATATGAATGAAAAGGTAAAAAACCTCGGAAAGCTGCTGAAGGACCGGCGCTCCTATCACGGATGGACGCTTGCGGAAGTCAGCTCGATGACAGGAATTGCGACCTCCACCCTCTCGAAGGTTGAGAATGGTCACATCTCGCCGAACTTCGATACGATCCTCAAGCTCTCGCATGGGCTCGGCGTCGAAATCGGCGACCTATTGAACTCGTCGCCCAACGAGCCGACGCCGCCGCTCGTCGTGGCGCGCCGCAGCATCAACCGCAATCTCGTCGGCCAGCAGCTCGAACGGCAGTACTACCGCTACAGTTATCTCTCTTCCGACGTCGCCCACAAGCGCATCATCCCGATTCATATCGAGGTGCGGGCGCTGACGCCGGAGCAGATGGGACCGCTGACCTCGCATGTCGGCGAGGAGTTCATTCTCGTCCTCAGCGGCAAGATCAGGCTCTTCAGCGAGTATTATGAGCCGACCGATTTGGAAGAGGGCGACAGCGTTTATCTCGATAGCACCATGAAGCACGGATATATGTCTCTGCAGCCGCCGAGTAGTTCCATGATGGTCTGCTGCTCCAGCGCAACGCCGAACCTCGCCCAGACACTGCGGGAAGTGATCAAGGAGCAGATCATCTCCGAGCAGCAGGCCAAGGGGAGAAGCAATTAGCTCTCTTCGGTCAATCGAGCACATAGGATATCGGAGTGACATTTGAGATGGCGAGATAGGCCTGCAGGCGTTCGCTCGCCTTGTTGCCGGAGGCTTCGAGATGGTCGGTCAGCGCCTTCCGTGCGAGCGGATAGTCGTGCGCGGCGATCGCGTCCATGATGTCGAGATGTTCGTCCATGAAGGCGTCGATCGGCAGCGTGCCGCGCACGGCGCGCTGGATATGCTTGCCGGCGACGAGCACGCAGCGCGTGCGTTTTAGTGCTTCCAGTATCTCTCCATTGGCGCTGAATTTCAGCGTCGCGACGTGCAGGTCTTCTTCCAGCGCATCGAGTTCGGCACTGGCTATATCGGGAAACTTACCCGACACGGTGGTGAGCCGCTGCCGCATGGCGGCAAGTGTCGTTGCAGGGATATTCTGCATGGCGGTTTTCAGCGCCGCCGGCTCCAGCAACAGGCGCACCTCGTAGAGATCGCGGAAACGGTCCTCGTCGAGCGGGTTGATCCACCAGCGCGATTTGTCGTCGCGCACGACGATGCCGTTCTTGGCTGCGTGGTTGAGAATATCGCCGGCGACAGTGCGCCCGACATTATAATGACGCGCCAGCGCCAGTTCGTTGATGCGGAAGCTGCCGAAGACGGCGCGCAAGATCACCGTATTTTCGAAGTCGTAATAGAAGCTCTGCCAGGCAAACGTCTTCGGGCTGGCGCTTGCCTCCTCCTCAAGGTCCAGCATGTCGGGCGAGATCTTCAGGCGGAGCGGCTCGCCTTCTCGTCCGGCCAGCACGCCGCGCCCGTCGAAGCGCCGCACCAGCCCCTCGGTCTCAAGCGTCGCCAGCGCCTGCTTGACCGGCGAGCGGCTGGAATCGAAGAGGGTCGCGATCGGCCCTTCCAGAAGCACGGTGCCCTCCGGAATGGTCTTCGACGTCACGGCTTTGCGCAGCGCATTGGCGATGGCTTCGTAGGCGAGGGTACGGTGCGCCATAAAATCCTTTTCCGGTCTCAGGTCACCGCGCCTATTTGCCAAGGCACGAATTCGAAGTCACCATAATTGTAGCCTTCGCTGAGTGTGCGCTCGCCGGATGCGATGGCGATGATGTGCTCGAAAATGCGCTCGCCCGCCGCCTGGATGCTGTCACTGCCGTCGATGATGCCGCCGCAATTGATGTCCATGTCCTCGCTCATGTGCTCGTACATCTCGCTGTTGGTGGCAACCTTGATGCAGGGGGCGGGCTTGAAGCCGGAGACGGAGCCGCGGCCGGTCGTAAAGACGATCAGATTGCAGCCGCCGGCGACCTGGCCAGTCACTGCGACAGGATCATAGCCGGGCGTATCCATGAAGACGAAGCCGGAAGCGTCGATCGGCTGGGCATATTCATAGACTTCCATTAGCGGCATGGACCCGCCCTTGGCGACCGCCCCCAGGGATTTCTCAAGGATGGTAGTGAGGCCGCCTTCCTTGTTGCCATGCGAGGGATTGTTGTTGAGCTCGGCGCCGTTCTTGGCGGTATAGTCCCGCCACCAGTCGATACGCGCCATCAGCTTCTCGGCGATGGCGGGTGTGGCCGCACGCCGGGTCAGTAGATGTTCCGCTCCATAGATTTCAGGGGTCTCGCTCAGCACCGCCGTGCCGCCGTTCTTGACCACGAGATCGGCCGCATAACCGAGTGCGGGGTTGGCGGTAATGCCGGAATAGCCGTCGGAGCCGCCGCATTGCAGCGCCACCTTCAGTCCGGAGAGCGGTTGTTCGGTGCGCTTGACGGCATCGATCTCCGGCAGCAGTTCCTGGATGATCGAGACGGCTTCCTCGATCGTCTTGCGCGTGCCGCCCATCCTCTGGATGGTCATGGTGCGCAGAAGTGGGCCTTCCTCGAGCTCGAAAGCCTTGACGAGATGGCTGATCTGGTTGGTCTCGCAGCCGAGCCCGATCATCAGGATCGCCGCGAAATTCGGATTGCGCGCATAGCCGTTCAGCGTGCGGCGCAGATAGGTATAGCCCTCGGTATTGGTGGGGATCGCGCAGCCCGTGCCATGCGTCAACGCCACCACGCCATCGACATTGGCGTAATTGCCGAAGCCGTTGGTCTTGAAATAGTCGGCGACCGCCTTGGCGACCGTTGCCGAACAGTTCACAGAGGTGATGATGCCGACATAGTTGCGCGTGCCGACAAGGCCCGACGGACGGAGATAGCCCTTGAAGGTCCGCCGCTCGCCTTCGGGGAGCAGCGGCGTCGGGCCGCCCTCGACGGCGAATTCGTGCGAGACGGCGCTGTCGAGCATGGCGAGGTTCTGCAGGTGCACATGCTCGCCGGCCGCGATTTCGCGGCTCGCCCGGCCGATCACCTGCCCGTATTTCAGCACCATGTCGCCTTCGGCAATCGGCCGCACGGCGATCTTGTGGCCGCTCGGAACATCGCTCAGCGTCACCACCTCCCCGACATTCTCACCCTCGGCGATCGGGCGCGTGGACACGACCACATTGTCCGTCTCGTGCAGGCGGATGACTGAGGGACCGGATTGATGCGCGGGCATCGACATCTCCTAAAAATGACCATTGCGTGCAAAAATCATTCGTGATACGCCTTCAGAAGTCAAGTGAAGACTTGCGTTACACGAAATTTTGCGGGGCATTTTACAAGATGGCGAGTGATCGACCCTATTCCGGGCTTTTCCCGGTGGCACCGACGCCTTTCACCGAAACGGGAGATATCGATTTCGACGGCCAGCGCCGCGTGCTCGACTGCATGATCGACCAGGCCGTCGACGGTATCTGTATTCTGGCCAACTACTCCGAACAGTTCCTGCTGTTGGACGAGGAGCGCCGCCAACTGACCGAGCTGAGCCTTGCCCATGTCGCCGGCCGCGTTCCCGTCATGGTCACCTGCAGCCACTTCAGCACGCAGATCGCCGCAGCCCGTGCCCGCCACGCCTCCGAGCACGGCGCCAGACTGATCATGCTGATGCCGCCCTATCACGGCGCGGGCATCAAGCTCGAGGAGACTTCGATCCGGGAGCACTTCGCCCGCGTCGCCGAGGCTGCCGGCATCCCGATCATGATCCAGGATGCTCCGCTGAGCGGCGTCACGCTTTCGGCCGATTTCATGGTGCGCATCGCCCGCGATCTGCCGCTGGTCCGCTATTTCAAAATTGAGGTTGCAGGCACCGCAGCCAAGTTGCGCAAGCTCATTGACCTTGGCGGCGAGGCGATCGAAGGCCCGTTCGATGGCGAAGAGGCGATCACGCTGATGGCCGATCTCGATGCCGGCGCCACCGGCGTCATGTCGAGTGCCATGCTGCCGGATCTGATCCGCCCGGTCATCGAGCATCACAAGGCGGGCGATCGCCAGCAGGCGGCAAAGGCCTACGAGCATATCTTGCCACTGATCAATTACGAGAACCGGCAATGCGGGCTCAGGGCCGCCAAGACGGTCATGATGGAAGGCGGCGTCATCAAGTCCGATCATGTCCGCCATCCGCTTGAGCCGCTGCATCCGGCGACACGCGCGGGGCTGTTGGAGCTTGCGCAGGGCGTCAATCCGCTGGCGCTCTCCTGGGGCAAGTGAGGACTCAACACTATGTCAATCATTGAAGACCCCAAGATCCTTGAAATTACCGGGCGCACCCGGGTCCTCGGGATTCTCGCGCATCCGACTGAACATGTGAAAGCCCCTCCCGGCATCAACCGGATTGCCATGATGCGCGGCAGGGATGCCGTGATGGTGCCGCTGAATGTGGCGCCCGCCGATCTCGAAAGCTTCGTTGCCAGCCTGCGTGTTCTGAAAAGCTTCGACGGCGCCATCGTTACCGTTCCGCACAAGCAGGCGATCATCCGGCTCTGCGACGAGGTGAGCCCGCAGGCGCTTGCCGTCGGCGCTGCCAATGTGCTGCGCCGCAAGCCTGATGGCCGCCTGATCGGCGACCAGCTTGACGGCATAGGTTTCGTCGAGGGCCTCGGCGATCAGGATATCGCGGTGAGCGGCCGCAGCGTCTATCTGGTCGGAGCAGGGGGAGCCGCCAACGCGATCGCTTTCGCCCTCGCAGAAGCAGGCATCACGAGATTGACGCTCGCCAACCGCACGGTGGAAAAGATCGAGACTCTTGCCGCAAAACTTAAGGGTGCCTATCCGGCACTCGATGTGGCGATCGGCACCGCCGATCCGCGCGGCCACGACCTCGTCATCAATGGCACTACGCTCGGCATGAATGCTACGGATCCGCTACCACTCGACGCATCGCTGCTCGAACAGGGCATGACGGTTGCCGAAGTCATTATGGAGCCGGAGATCACGCCGTTGCTGCAGGCTGCCCGCGAGACCGGATGCCGTATACATTTGGGCCGCCACATGCTCGACCACCAGCTTCAGCTGATGGCCAATTTTCTCGGTCTCTGACCACCTCGGCCGCTTCGCGCGGCCTCAATTCTTATTTTCGGAGAGATGACATGCAGGATCTGGCAATCAATGGCGGACCGCGCGCAATCGACGGCGCGCTGCCGAGCTTTCGCGATGCGTCCGGCCGCACCTTCGGCCAGGAAGAGCTGGAAGCGCTGACCGAGGTCATCAAGTCGGGGCGCCTGTCGTTCCTGACGGGAACGAAGACGGCGGAATTCGAGCGCGCCTTCGCGGAAAAATACGGCGTCAAACATGCCGTCGCCGTAGCCAATGGCACGGCTGCGCTGCACACTGCCGTCATCTACGTCAATCCGGAGCCGGGCGATGAGATCATCCTGTCGCCAGTCACCGATGTCGGCACCGTCATTCCGGTGGTCGCCCAGCTGGCGATCCCGGTCTTTGCCGATGTTGATCCGGTTACCCAGAATATCGATCCGGCCTCGATCGAGGCCAACATCACGCCGCGCACCCGTGCCATCATGGTCACCCATGTCTATGGACACCCGGCCGACATGGACGCGATCATGGCGATTGCGAAAAAGCATAATCTTGTCGTCATCGAGGACTGCGCCCAGGCCCATCTCGCCTATTACAAGGGCAAGCTCTGCGGCACGTTCGGCGATGTCGCCTGCTTTTCTTTCCAGCAGTCCAAGCACATGACGACGGGCGATGGCGGCATGGTCATCACCAATGAGGACGGCAAGTTTGGCCGCGGCCTTCGCCATTGCTCCGACAAGGGCTGGCCGCGCGAGCGCGGCGGGCGCAATCACCTTTTCCTGGCGCCAAACTATCACATGACCGAATTGCAGGCGGCGGTCGGCCTGGAACAGCTGAAGAAGCTCGAACAGTTCGTCGGGGCGCGTGTTTCCTCCGCCGACCGGCTTACCGAGCTTCTGGCCGGCATCGATGTGCGACCGGTTCTGCCGCTCGAAGGCACCGTCGGCGTCTATTTCTTCTACTCGTTCCGTCTCGATCCCACAAAGCTCTCCGCCCCCGTCACCGAGGTGATGAAGGCGCTCGCGGCCGAAGGTATCGACGGTTTCATCGGCTATCCCGGCCAGATCCCGCTCTACCGCTACCCCGTCATCCGCGAGCACAAGACCTTCGGCGACTCCGGCTGGCCATTCACGCTCGAAGGAGTGCGCAAGATCGATTACGACAGCAGTCTCTGCCCCGAGGCCGAGCTTGCCTGCAAGGAAACGATCTGCATGTGGTGGACCGATCGCTTGGAGGAGCGCCATCTCTTGCAAATCGCGTCGGCGATTGAAAAGGTAATCACCCACTATTCCGCACGGACGTACGGCCGTGGCTAATCCCTTGAACCTAACCTTCGCATTGATGATGGCTGGATTGGCGGGGTGTTCGACAACGTCGACAGGAAAGGACGTTGCTGCGCGTTTTGTTGGCATGACGAGCGCGCACGCCATAGCTACCTTCGGCGCACCTGACACTGTGATAAAAATCGGCGACAGGCAAACGTTGCGCTGGGTTATTCAAAAGAGGGAATTGTACGCCGGTCCGAGCAACAAGAAGGAAGTGTTCAAGGATCAGGATGGCGTCCATGTCAGCGAGACAATGGGAATGAAGCTGAAGACTCGGTTTAGCATTTGCATGCTCACCATGCATGCAAGCGGTCCAGAAATGGTCATTCAATCCGTTGAGACATCCGGCGATATTGGCGCTTGCGAGGAGAGATGGAGCCCAGACGGTCACGCGTTCTTGACCGAAACCCCTCACGACCAACGATGGCCAGCATCTAGAGCGATTGCACTTAAACTGGCCGGACACACGACGGAATTTAACCGCATTCTCTGACCAAAGAAAAATCACGTTCGTCCGAGAGATGTCCACACACAGTTTTTTATGGGGCAAATGGATGCCCGCGAACGATGGATGCATTTAAGAACGCGTCGTGGCCTGCACTCAGGCGATCGATCAAATTGGAGGAGATCTACCTCCACGCCAACAAAACCATGATCGAGGCACGCTCTGGCCTCGGCCGATACGTGACGTTTCGCAACAGCCGACGCCCGCATTCATTCCTGGCCAGCCAGACGCCGGATCAGGCCTACGTTACCGCGCTGGCACCAATGATGGTGGCTGCAGAATCGAGGCGGAAATCCACTTAGCAAAAAGCCCGAAACAGTTCAGACAAACGAGCCACCTCTCTCCGTGGAGCCGGTTTTGGTTAGGTGCGGAATAATTTGGTATAGTTTATTTTTCTGGTTTGTTAGGCACAGGCAAGATGACCCCGCAATCGACACCGATTTGGCGATAGGTGAATGTCGTCGATGGTAGCCGGGCGATAAGGGCGTTCCCTCCAACGTTTCCAACGCGAAATGCCACAGTTTGAAAGCCGGGAATAGTTGATTGGCGATCAATTCCAGCCGAATTTACATCGGTATCGAGACATATTATCTTTGATATCAGTCGGCTTTGTGCGCTTGACGCGAACGCGATGACCAGGTCGCAGTAATCTGTTTCGTTCGAGACGAAAATCGCTGCCGTTTTATCCAAATCAACATCAAGATAGGATCTGAGCTGCGTATTATGAAAATGGAAGTGGCGTAAACTCGGGTTAGCTTTCAGCAACCTATAACGGCGCACGGCGTGCTCGTTGTGCTCTTTGCCATTCAGAAAGTATACATTGCCTGGCAATGATTTTGAGAGCGATGTTGCCAGTGCATTTATCTGCATATCTGCTCTTTCATAAACAAAC
>NZ_JBFTPM010000033.1:0-40118 GCF_056398505.1 Rhizobium sp. 01T437 | reverse complement strand
TGACCCGAAGACTTCCGGATCGACCTCTCCGGCGACGCCAGCCTCTTCGAACGCTTCCCGCAAAGCAGCGACAGAGCTGGTCTCGCCCGGATCGAGATGCCCTTTTGGGATGCCCCATCGGCCGTTCCGCAGGCTTGCGACCAGAAGCATCGCCCACCGTGGCGCGATGAGCGAGCTTGGCGAAACGACGACCGAGGCTGGCGTGATCAGTACTGAAGTCGCCTCCAATAGCTGCGGCCTTGGAAGACTGCTTCCGGGATGTGCCGGCAAATGCATGACGATCGGTGCTGAGTTTCGTTCCGACCTTCTCTGTGTCAAACTGATGGCCATGATAACCTGATGAGTCCATAATGACCGCAGAACGATTCTCAGAGTGCCTACTGCACATCCGCTGGACACCGATCAACATCGCGTCGGCGCTGCAATGTGAGTTGTCGTGGATTGAAGCCTTGGAGGCCGGCAACGAAGAAATCCCAGCCGGCTTAGCGACCTGGCTCGAGACGCTGGCTCAAGCGCACGAAGCGCTTCCACCGCCGGCGACCTATCGGGGCCGGAGAGCGTAGGCGCAATTAAGAGGGATGACTGCGGCAAGCTCTTTCATTGGCCTCTCCGATTGCACGGCCTTGCGCTGTTGCGTTGAACCAGTGCGACAACCACATCTCGGCTTACCGGTGCCCATCGGTTGTAGAGGCCCGCTCATACCGCTCTCTTTCCGAAATGTTGCGGTTTCCAAACAATTGCCCCTCCATGCCAGCCCTCCTGCGCAATGCCTTACGAAAACGTAAGATCTCGATAAGGTGCGTGACAGGTTGCATAGCCATCTATCAGGCATGGCGTAGTGGCATTGCGGGAAACGCAAATGCGAATTCTGGTCATCGAAGACGACCAAATGACGGGCGGCTATATTGCCAAGGGCATGCTGGAGTCCGGCCATGTCTGCGATATTGTCCCTGACGGGCGGGACGCCCTCTTCCGGGCAACACGCGAGCAATATGACGTCATGATCGTCGATCGCATGCTGCCGGGCCTCGACGGCCTGTCGGTCGTCAAGGCTCTGCGGTCTGCTAAGGTAGGGACGCCCGTCATCTTCCTTGCCTCGATCGGCGGCGTCGACGATCGCGTCGAGGGATTGGAGGCCGGCGGCGACGACTGCCTGACACAACCTTTCGCATTCTCCGAGCTCCTTGCGCGCGTCAATGCACTTGCGCGCCGTCATCCCATTCAGGACCAGAAGACCGTCCTGCGGGTTGCCGATCTCGAGCTTGACCTCGTGCGACGACAGGTGACCCGCCAGGGTCGACCGCTCGACCTGGAACCCCGCGAATTCACCCTGCTGGAGGTGCTTATGCGCGCCGAAGGCCGCGTGCTGACGCGAACAATGCTATTGGAACGCGTCTGGGATTTTCACTTCGATCCGAAGACAAGCGTCGTCGAAACCCATATCGGCCGGCTCCGCTCGAAGGTCGACAAGCCCTTCGACACGCCACTCCTCCATACGATCCGCAACATCGGATACTGCCTGCATTTACCGCGCTAGTCTGCTGCGCAGCACGCCTTTCGGCCTAGCGCTGACATTCAGTCTGCTCTTCATCCTCGCATTCCTGGTGATCGGTGTCGTCACCTATGCCTTCTCTAAGCGGGAGCTCGGGCGCGCCCTCGACGTTTCGGCTTGCCGATGCAACGGGCAAGAGGTTCGCCGGCAATGTCAACGCACTCGCCGTTCCCGACCATTTCTCCGACATCGAACCCGACCTTCTCGGCTTCAAGGGCGACGACCGTGTGCGGATCTATGCCGGAACGGTCGGGGGTAATCGCCTGCTCGTCGGCCAGAGTTATGCGGAGACCGACGATCTCGAACATATCGCGCTGATGAGTTTTGCCTGGGCGTCCGCCATCATCACAGCCCTCGCGTTCGGCGGCGGCGTCTTCCTCGCCCGGCGCCCAGCATCGCCTCGACGGGATCGCCCGGACGATGACCGACGTGTCGAACGGCAGCCTGTCGAGCCGTATCCCTTTGCAGGGCAATCGCGACGATATCGACACCTTGTCGTCGCAGATGAACAAGGCGCTCGATCGTCTTTCGGGTCTCGTAGAGGGTATGCGGCAGGTCAGCGCCGACATCGCGGGCGCGCCGCCTTAAGCTGCGGTATCTTCGCCACTGCCGGCAACATCATGATCGTCGGCCGTGCTCTGACGAACGCGGTCCACGCCTTCTTCATCGTCACGACTGCCTGAGCAAGGCACAAGCGCGGCCGAACCGGAGACCCTCTTGATTAAAAATATCGCCGCCCGATAGGCGCAAAACATTGCGATCGCGATCGCAATGGCGACCAGGATCGTCTTCGGGTCTGCAGGATCGATCGATTTCAGTCCCATGCCGACCCCCATCGCCGGCAAGAGATGAACCGCTGCCCAGGCGAGCGCCGACACGCAATTGATGACATAAAAGCGCACCAGCGAAAGACCCATCATGCCGGCGATACCGGGGATGACGGATTTGATGCCAGGTATGAAGCGCCCGATAAACACGCTCGAGCCGCCATACGTCGCGAAGAAGACCTCTCCCTTCTCGAGAAGGGCGGGATATCGTGACAGGGGCCACATTGAAACGAGCCGGAAGCGATATTTGCGGCCGAACCAGTAAGAAATTGCGTCTCCAGCGATCGCGCCAAGCGTGGTCAGGACAAAGACCGGCAGGAATGGCAGTTTTCCTGCACCCACCAGCGCCCCTGCGCCAAGCAGGACGACCGTGCTCGGGACAAAAAGCCCGACCACGAAGATCGCCTCACCGGCGGCAACAAGAAAGATGATGATCAGGGCCGCAAACCAATGATCGGACATATAGGCGCTAATCTGGGCGAAGATCGTGTCAAGCGAGAAAAGGTTGTTCATCAGAAGGAGACTTCCCGCCACAGGCGGGCGATGACGACCATTGAAGACCCAACAGCGGGGATCGGCCATACAGGACGCGCGAGCCTTAAGATAAAAATCTGACCGGATAAATTCGCCATAGCGCCATTCCTAAACGCATGCGCGTTTGCTCGAGCAGATTGATGGTCCCTTATTGTGACAGCATTCTTCGCAACCGCGACTTTTCCCGAAAGGGAACGGGTTTGGCGAGCTCTAGCGCCACATTCCGGCAATATATTGGTCCGCGACCTTACCACGGCTTCGCGCAAAACATACGGATCGGTAAGGTGGAACGCTGGATGGCGGAATAAGCCGGGAACAGGCGGCAGGAACCCGGTGAGCTTACGGATTTGTAAGCGCGGCGCGAAGTGGCGGTAAATTATGCCAAGCATGGTCTTCCCGCGCGGCGACGACTATAACATCCGCCACGCGACGGGCGTGTTCCTCGTCACTGCCGGCGTGGCCTGTGTCGGAGCAACCGGACTTCTGGTTGATCGGCAGCACGTCGAGCAAACCGGCCGTCGGCGATGAACAAGGTGCCGGACGCATCTTGCCGTGCACCCGGGTCAGCGAGGAACGATGATGCTGAAAATACGAAACGCGGCCCTCCGTCATGCTTTGGCTGCCGCGTCCAAGTTCAGCAATTGGATCCTGGCGCGTGCGCTCTCGCACATCGTCACCCGCGGTTGCCTCAATGTCACGACATCCGACGACCGTCTGCTTGCCTTCGGTGACGGATCCGGCGCGAAGGTGCATGTCCGTTTTGCCGACCTTGGCGCCCAATGGGCATTCCTCATCGATCCCGATCTGCGGCTCGGTGAGCTCTATATGGATGGTCGTTTTTTCATCGAGCAGGGCTCGCTCCAGGACTTCCTGGCGATGATGCTGCGCGAAGCGCAGAACGCCACGCATCCCTTTATTGCCCGGCTGATCGATCGTGCCCGTACCCGGCTGCGTATCTTCCGCCATCGTAATTTGCCGGCGCGCTCCAGGGCCAATGTCGCCCACCATTACGACCTGGACGGTCGGCTCTACGCGCTCTTCCTCGATGCAGACCGGCAATATTCCTGCGCCTATTTCGAAAGTCCCGACCAATCGCTCGATGATGCGCAACGCGCAAAGAAAAGGCATCTCGCCGCAAAATTACAGCTCGCGCCTGGCAAAAGCGTACTCGATATCGGCTGCGGCTGGGGTGGACTGGCCCTGCACATGGCCAGGCATGCGCCCTGCGGACATGTGCTCGGCATCACCCTGTCGGAGGAACAGCACGCCTACGCACTGAAGCGGCTTGCTAAACAGGAGCGGGCGGGGGCAGAAGTCCAGTTCGCGCTGCAAGACTATCGCAGCCTGACCGGACGTTTCGACCGGATCGTTTCAGTCGGCATGTTCGAACATGCCGGGCTGGCATCCTATCCCGCCTTCTTCAAGAAATGTGCGGAACTGCTGGAAGATGACGGCATCATGGTTTTGCACACGATCGGCTGTTCTGCGACGCCGGGCTTCACCACGCCTTGGCTCGACAAGTATATCTTTCCCGGCGGCTACATCCCTGCGCTCTCAGAGATCCTTCCGGAGATCGAGAAGGCCGGGCTTATCGTCACTGATATCGAGGTCTTGCGCCTCCACTATGCCTGGACGCTCGCACATTGGCGAAAGCGCTTCCTGGCGCGCTGGGACGAGGCCGCGGCACTTTACGACGAACGCTTCTGCCGCATGTGGGAATACTATCTTGCGAGCGCAGAAGCTGCATTCCGCTACGAGGATTTGGTGGTTTTCCAGATCCAATTAAGCAAACGCAATGATATCATTCCGGTGATGCGCGACTATATCGGCGAGCACGAAAGGGCGGCAATGCAGTGTTCAGAAGCCGATCTGGGAGGAGCGGTTGAGCCTAGCCTCGAGATGATAGGGCTGTCGGCGGCATCGTCCATGGCCTGCACGTCGTCAAAGACCAGCTATCCCTAGCCGGTCCTTGTTCGTCGAGATCGCGAGAGACGGCAAAGCTTCTTCGAGGAAGAGGGCCATCCCCTGGCCCAGCCCAGGCCACTCATCGAAGAAGAAGTCAGGCTGAGGCGCGGAGGAATTTTGATCAGTGGAAGCGAATTCCATGAGAAACCATAGGCATGTCGGTTCGTCGGCCGCTCTTTTCATGTGTCGGATGCGAGGAAGCGAACACGGCGGTAAAACCCGCTTTCAGGTAGAACACGCCGATGTGGCAAACTGTAACTCTCTGCTGATTTAAGCGTATTTCGAATATTGTGGCGTTACTTCGCCGCCTGGATACTCGAGACCAGCAATTTGCCGTCCTTGGTGTAATAGACAACCTTGACCTTTTCGCCGACCTTGAGCGTTTCGGCTTCGATTCCCTCTGGTAGGGTGAAGGTCTTCCCGTCCGAGAGCGTGATCGAATCGTGGCTCTTGTCGATCGCCTTGACAGTGCCGGTCATGTCCTTGGCGAAGACGGCCGTCGTCGTCGCGACCAGGATCAGTGCGACCGTGATGATGGATTTCGTCATAATACCAGCTCCTGTTCGGTTGCATGTTAGCCGGGCGGACCTGGATCGCCGGGCAACGCCCGGGAACCTTTGCCTGTCAGGCACCTCCCGTCGAGAGAGAGGACCCAGCTTGTGACATGCAGTTTGCCGGCACATTTCAAAAACCATACAAATGGGTAAGATGTGTCGGCCATCGCCAATTGGGGCATTGGCGCACAGCCAGATGCTCACAAGTCCCTCAGATATTCTGCATCATGCCCTCTCGGCGGTCTTGCGACCAGAACTGCCGTCACGACTGATGCTGCCGTCAAAAGCAAGACGATTCCGAGATAGATCCAAGGGATCGACAGAGCCTCAGGTGGCGGATCAAACACGCCGGTCAGCAACTTCACCAGCATCCAGGCCGTCGCCACTCCGGACAGCACGCCGAATATGACGCCTCCGGCAATAACGAGAAAACCTTCACTCCACAGAAAGGCCGACAATTGCGGACGGGTAGCGCCGATGGCGCTCAGAATGGCGAAGTTCCTGCGTCGCTCGATGAGGCCCAGCGCCAGCATTAGTCCGCCCGCTGCAGCCGCCATTATCACAGCAAAGACGAGCTCTATCGTCGTCAGACCGGACAGGTCGACGGCCGTCAAGCTCGAACCGATCAAATGGGCAGCTTGGCCGATATCGCTGATTTTCATCGACGGCTCGGATGCAAGGAGGCTCGATGCTTGCGCAGAAAGGCTTGCCGGATCGCCTTTGGCACGCATCAGCACGTATTCCGAGGCCGCCGAGCCGGTCTTTTCGGCGATGTATCGGGCATTGGCCACGAGGAAGGAGTCTTTTGGCGCAGTCGGAAACTCGCGCGCGATGCCAATGAACTTGAACCGCACCGGATGATATTGATGATCTCGGGCGTCCATCAGCCGCAGGTTGATCATGTCACCCTGCTGGAGCTGAAAATCCTGAACCGTCTCCTCCGACACCAGCACACCGTCTGGCGTTGCTGCCAGCTCGGCGAGTGCCGCGTTCCCGTCGCTGAAATAGGCATCCGAAAGACTTGTCGCGCGTCCGATGCGTTGAGGATCGATTCCGTAGAAATCCTGAAGGTCGGCACCGACATAGGCGAAGCGATGCTGCATCGGTTCGGCCGCTGCCGTTTCCGATAAAGCGGCGAGAGCGGCCAGATGAGCGTCGGCGGGCTTGCCCGACGTGCCGAACACGGTGACGTCGGCTCCGTTTGTGAGCTCTGCGTCAACACGCGATTGCGCATTGTAGGTGGCATTGAAAATAGCCGTCGAGACTGCGAACGAGATTGCCAGCGCGGTCATGGCGATGCCAGCGGTGAGCCGGCCGGCTTGCCGGGATAACGCGGCAGCCACGATCGGTGTTAGCTGGCCGCAGGCCGGCCTTATGAAGGTCCGAAGAAGTGCGCCGTTGCTTGCGATCACGCCGTTCGACAACCGCAGCGCCAGCAGCGCAAGTCCAAACCAGAACAAGGCGGGCGCGATGAACGCCTTATAGTCCACGGCCGTCGCAGCAACGCCTTCCGGCGCGAGTACGATCTGGTATCCCGTGCTTGCTGATTGCCAGAAGAATAGGCCCGCCGCGGCAAGCAGCAGCACGTCCAGCCAAAGGCGCTGCCAGAGCGGCCGTCTAAATTCAGCGACAGCGCGGCGCGCCGCGCTAACAGTGCTCAGGCGCGCGTCGCGCCAGGCAGGATAGAGATAGGCGGCAAAGCCGGCAACGAGCCCGGTGATCGCCACGACGCCCAAGATGGGGGCGGTTACTCCAGGAATTATGCGTAGCCCCGGCACGAAGGGCGCCAGCCACAACGCCGCCGCAATCCCAAGCACCACGCCGCTGATCGCGGCCATTGTTGCCTCGGCGGCAGACAAAGCGAGGATCGTCCGCAAAGCAGCGCCACGTACACGCAGCAGCGCCTGTTCGATGCGACGGCGTGCGGCCCCCGATGACGTTATCGCGAAGGTGAGAACCAGAGCCAGCGCGACGCCCGGCAACCCAAGGAACATGAACAGCACGGATGCATACCGTGCATCTTCGCGTACTGCACCCAGGCGGGAGCCCAGATTGTCCGCGACCAGCGCCTGTCCTGCGACCTTTGCCTCCAGGTTCCTGGCGGCGCCGGCGACGAAGACGTAAGCCGAAACTGGGTCTGGCGGCAGCGCATCGTGGGCGAGCCTGACATGCAACTGCCGGCGGGCGGTGTCGGGACGCGCCATCGCCTGGGGATCGAAGGCTTGCTGCCATTCGACCTGCGGCAGGATGAGTATGTTGTCCGGGGGGGCCTGTGGCGTAGCCTGGGGTGGCAGGCCGACGGCCTGGAACAACGAATCTGCGTCGGGAAGATCCACCACACCGGCGACCTGCACCGTCAGCGGCGGCAGACCTATGCGGCTGATCGCGATCCTGTCTCCAGGCCCGACATGCAGGTTGGCGGCGGTCTGCTGTGCGATGAGGACGCCGTCACGATTGCTGGAAAGGAACCGGACTTCCATGGGAAAATCGCGCAGATAGTTGTCGTCGAAGGCGATCACCTGTCCCGGGCCGGTCGTCTGGACAGTGCCGCCGGTGCTTGCTTCGAAGCCCCCCACATCCGCGTAACCGACCTGATGCACGGTCTGGACAAGCGCCGTTTGTTGCAATGTCGCTCGCATCGCGTCCTGATCAGCACCCGCCACGAGCTGGACCTGCCAGTCGATGGGGACGGCCGATATCGCGCGGGAAGTCATGGAGGCTCCAGCGCCGACCAGGAACAGCGCCAGTATGGCAAGAAGCGCCACGGTGAGCGCAATGCCCACCGCTGAACCCGCGACGTGGACGAACCGGCGAGCAAGGACGCCTCGGATCCACAGAGCAAACATCATGTCACCACTTTCGTTCTGCCGCAGGTCAGGCAGCCATGATCCATCGTCCAGCGCGTCGCCATCCGGGCGGCAATCGCTTCATCATGCGTGGCAACGACTAGAGCAGCGCCTGTCCCTTCCAGGCGCTCCAGCACGATATCCATAAAGAATTGCGCCGTGACCCCGTCCAACTGCCCGGTTGGTTCGTCGGCCAGGACGAGCTTCGGCCGAAGAGCCAAAGCGCGCACCATTGCGACCCTTTGCGCCTGTCCGCCCGACAGTTTCTCGGGCAGCTTGTCGGCAAGTTCGCCAAGACCAAAGCAGGATAGGAGGGCTCTGCTAGCGCCGGGAACCGCAGCATCACCCGCCAAAATCGCAGGCAGATCGACATTCTGTGCCGCCGTCAAGGCCGGAAACAGGCTGGGCGACTGGAACACGAAACCGATCCGGCGTGGGCGAAGCTGGACGATCGAGCCCATGTCGGGCCATTCGATCACACCGCTCGTCGGGCGGTCCAAACCGCCAAGAATATGCAGCAAGGTTGTCTTGCCCGAGCCGGAGGGACCGGCCAAGGCGATACGATCACCTTCCCGGATCTCGCAGTCTACGTCGCGCAACACAGACATATGCTCCCTGCCGCTCAAAAATTCCCGGCAGACGTCAGTGCAGATCGCCAAGGTCTCAGTCACCCTCGACCCTCCCGTCGTGCAGTCGGATGATCCTGTCGGCTCTTCGAGCCAATGCCGTGCTATGGGTAGCGAGCAAGGTGGTGAGGCCGGCGCGGCGCCTGGTTTCGAAATGATCGATGAGGCGCGACTCGGTATCGGCATCGACCTCGGCGGTCGGCTCGTCGGCAATGAGGATCGGCGGGTCGACTGCAAGGGCAACGGCAAGACCAGCGCGCGCCGTTTCGCCACCGGAGAGCTGCGTGACGAAGGCATGCGCGCGATGCCGCAGCCCCACCATTTCGAGAAGCGAATCTATACGCGCGCCGTCAACCTTTCCGGCCAGCCTCATCTGGAAGCTGATATTTTGCTCCACGCTGAGATGCGCAAACAGATTGCCGGACTGAAGCAGGATGCCGAAATTCGTGGCGCGGATACGGGCCCTTGCGCCCTCGGATCGCCGGGTCAGGCGCATGCCGCCCACCACGACGTGGCCTCCGTCCGGCTCGTCCAATCCCGTCAGGCATGACAGCAATGTGGACTTGCCGCTGCCGGAAGGCCCCATCAAGGCAACGAACTCGCCTGGCGACAGGCATAGGCTGACCCCACGCAGCGCGAAGGTCTCGTCCTCGCCCACGTGGAAAAACCGATAGAGTTCGTGTGCGACGAGTGCGGCCATGTCAGTTCCACCGGAATGACTTGGACATCAATTGCCACTGGTCGACATTGTCCGCGCCCTTCGGAGCGTATAGTTCGAGAGTGACTAGTTGTCCGTCCTTGAAATAAAGATAGCGTTCATTCTCCAACCGCACCTGCTTGTTGGTCACCGCGTTCGGCTCCGAGTTCGACATATAGACGATACGGATTGCTGGTCCTGCAGGCAGCTTCACGGTTTCGACAGATGTTACCATCACCGCCCGCCCGGCGGCCTTGAGGTTTGGCACCTCATTCGCCTTGACGCTCTCAGCGGTCGGCGCCGCGACGGCCGTCGAAACCGAGATGATCACGCCGTCCAACTTGTCGACGAAGCTCGCGCCATCGGCGCGGTCAGAACGCGCCCAGCCTTCAGGAACCTTCATCTTGAAGCCTTGTGGCGTCGTGTAGTCGATGAAAATCTGCGTATCCGGAATGTCTCCGGGAGGGTTCTTTTCCGCCTGTACGGCCTTTTCAGCGGCGAGGGCCGGCGAACCGGCGGCAAGGATGAAAACTGGGCCGACCTGGGCAAGCGAGAAACAGAGCGTTGCGAGCACTGTCCAGGGCGCATTGGCAAAGATCTTTTTCATTGGCGTGATCCTTCCATGTGAGGAGATGCACCAATGATAGAATGGTCAGCTTACGGACGGTTGTTTGTCGCCTTACGGATTGGTAAGCACGCGCCGAAAGATAGCGCTAACCGACGTGCTTTTGCGGTCGCGATACCAATCGCTATTATCAGCGACGTCACCGTCAGCCGAAAACCAAGATCGACGGAGATACCGTTGGACGAGCTCGCCCACCAAGCTGACCTCGACCGAACCTACATCAGTTCTTTGGAGCGCAGTGTTTATAATAGCCCGACCATGGAAGTGGTGGATCGTTTAGCTACCCTCTTGGAAGTTGACCCGGCCGAATTGCTCAAAAAGTCTTAGTGGCTGTGCGGAACATTCTCTCGCAATTGCCGAGCACGGCCCGTTCATGACGCCAGCGCATGAAGCGTGGCCTATTGCGTGCGAGGGCGCGCGCGGCGGTTAACAGAGAATTGATAGCAAAAACCAGTTATTTATTGCCGGCTAATGTTCCCTACAGTAGCTTCCCATGTGGGAGGACTACTATGCAACACATCGATTCGATTTCAGCCGAGCCCATCGTGGTGACGAAGGTTTGGTGCATCTCCGATTTTTGCTCGAAGCACAGGCTGGACGAAAAGGAACAAGCGAAGCTGACCGCGCTTTTCGGTGAGTTCGCGACGACAAGTGAGCTTGCGCACAATGTGACGCGCAGGTCCAAATCTAGGTAAAGTCACGCCCGGGCTGATACGTGACCAGGCGTCCACCGCAACTGTTTGTGCGTCCGGAAAGTATGGGGCTATCAACCCCCTCGGCTTGTGAGGGTTTTGAATTGTGCTAAACCTCCCTCACCAATCCTTCGGTCAGTTGCTTCGTCAGTTCCATCGCCTTACACGAAGCCGATATTTCTACACGACGGGCCTTCCGATGATGGCGGCAAAGGCGGAAATACCACCTGGATACTGTGCAACCAAACATGTGCTCCGACAGAGCAGCGAGTATGGCCTGTCGATCAGATCTTCACGAGTAGAGAAATACTCGACCTTCAATAGGGGAGCTTCTAGTGGGTTGGAAAGCGGCGAAAATCGAATATGTGAACGGTTACAAGATTGTTGAAGTCGATGGGCCCGCCTTCAAAGTCTTCGCGGGCGACCGTCAGCTCGGGGATGATTTCCCTTACCCCGGCGAAGCGGCAGCTCACGCGAATTCTCTACCAAGGCTGAACCCTCCACGAGGCTAAGCAAGAGAGAAACGAAAATCCCCTGCGCCTGCTTGATCTCCCCGATTTTTTTATCCCACAGAGTCCCACTTTTTCCAGCTCTTACCGGGCTGTGATTAGAGCGGCCCTGCTCTTGAAGAGATACGGTCGCGCTGCCCGTTTTCCCAGGCACCCCTCTAGACGGCTGAACTTCAGAGTGTTTCCCTCGCGGTGGAGCAATCGGCTGGTCGAATTCGCTAACCGTACCCTGTCGGACATCACAGATCCGAATTGCGGCTAACGTCCTTGTAGAGCAGATGTCGAAACCGGCCACGGCCGCCAGCATAACAGGCCCGGTGGCAGAAGGACCGAAGCCACATGTAGTCGCCCCACAGCACATAGAAACGAGGTAATCGAGATGGACGCCAGCCATTCAATTCTCCTCAAGCTGGTTACAGCTTTGCTGCTCGGAACGCTGATCGGCGCCGAAAGACATTTGAAGCAACGAAATTCAAATCTCGTCACACACGCGTTGGTTTCCCTCGGCGCTGCGTCCTATGCGTCGCTTCCAAGCGCGATAGGTTTCGAATTTGATTTGCGTATGGGCGCTCAAGTTGTCACGGGCATCGGCTTTCTCGGCGCTGGCCTTATTATTCGTGACGGCACCAACGTCAAAGGGCTGAGCACGGCTGCGACGGTCTGGAGCACTGGCGCGGTGGGTGTCTTCGCCGGCTACGGGCAGCTTCTGCTGGCCGTCGAGGCGGCGGTCTTTATCGCGGCCTTCAACTACATGCTTCCCAAGCTTGGAAGATATATTGAAGCCTGGTCTGTGGCCGCACCGGAACACGACCGTCTATATGACATAAGACTGACATGCCCGCTGGCGGACGAGATCGCAACCCGGGCGGCGCTACTGCAATCGCTGAACGCCAACAAACTCCAGTTCAGATCGATTAAGAGCCGCCTGGACGAAGGCGACGACAGCATGGAAATCGAAGCGATCGTTTTCAGCAATAGTGATGTGGACAGCGTTGTCGAACAACTCGTCGCCCAGTTGAGCTTGAGATCGAAAGTCGCGAAAACCGGCTGGTCGAAAACCATCGACGACACCCAATAAAACACGGAAGAGGCGGGCCGGTGCTCTTAATGAATTCGGTGGCCGATAGGACATTGAGAACGATAGCATCAAGCATCTGATTGGAAATTATTGCCTACCGGCCTTGCCTCCTAACTCTCGACTGAGAGCGTCAAAGGGTATTCTTGAATATTCGGCCATCTTTCACGACAACCGCCAGCTTTTTGTCGGGATTTTCAATCAGCTTGATGTCGTCGATCGGATTCCCATCCCACACGAGCATATCGGCAAGCGCCCCTTTTTCGATGACGCCCAACTTGCCCGAATAGGGCGTGCGCAGATTGGAGAGCGTCAGCAGGCTTGCGTTGCCGGACGTCACCATGCGTAAGGCCTCGGCGTTCGTGTACCAATTGCTCAAATGTGTCAGCATGATACTCTGGCGCGGCGCCAATTCGGGCGAGAACAGTAGATCCGAGCCCCATGCTGTCTTGATGCCGTATTTCTTGGCATATCCATAGATTTTTGGTGTGCCGGTAAAAATCAGCGCGGCACGCTCGGCGCCGACACCGGTCTGCGAGGCAGCATCTTCCATCGTCAAGAAGGGTTGGGTGCTAAGCCAGATATTCTTGTCAGCAAACATCCTTGCAGTCTGCTCGTCCATCAGGTGGGCATGTTCAATGCATGCTACGCCCGCGGCGATGGCGCGCTGGACGGTGTTGGACGCATAGGCGTGGACCGTTACGTAGGTGTTCCAGTCCTCCGCCACGTCCGCTGCAGCGCGAATTTCATCCTCGCTGAATGTGGTCATATCGAGCGGGCTGCGTGGAGACGACACCCCACCGCCGCCCACGATCTTGACCTGGGATGCCCCTTGGAGAAGCTGCTCGCGGACCCGACGTTTCAAATCGCCGACATCATCGACGATGGCGGCGCTTCCCATCAATTCGCTGAGGCTGAGTTCGCCGCCTCTTGCAGGAATTTCGAATGGCATGCGTAGGTCGCCGTGGCCGCCCGACGTCGTGATCATCGCCCCGGACGGAAAAATGCGCGGGCCTGGGATGATCCCTGTGTCGATCGCCTGCTTGAAGGTGAAGACTGGACCACCGAGATCACGGATGGTGGTGAAGCCTCGCATCAGTGTGCGCTCTGCTTCCGCAGTGGAGGCGGCAAAGATGATACCGGGATCCCCCATCATCAACACCTGAAGCGGAACCGCGGCGTATATCGCGTGCCAATGCGCATCAATCATCCCTGGCATCAAGACGCGATCGTTGCACGCAATGATCATCGCGTCCTCGGGTGGGGGATTGTTGGCTGCATCGATAGCGGCGATCGTGTTGGCCTCGATGAGGACCTGTACACCGGTCTGCAACGTATCGGATTTGCCGTCGAACAGCCGCACCTGTTTCAGCAGGATCTTGGAGGGTGGCTTTGCCGTCTGCGCACTGGCGAGCTTGGGCATAATTCCCGCTGCTGCAACCGATCCGATACCGGCCAGGAAGTTTCGTCGCGAGTAGTCGCTGAGATAACGGGAGCGCTGTTGAAGCCCGGGATTGGCGCAATCACAACCGCCGTTGTGGACGAGGTGTCGATATTTCGTACCAGCTTTAAACACGGCATTCCTCCGAAAATATCTCCGTCACGCGTTGTTTTTCGAGCGGCGCCTAGCCACACTTGGCAACGTTGCGAAATCTCGCGACAACGGCTTACGTTGCGACAGCAAGCCTCGTCTCGTGAACGCAAAGCCCCCCTCAGGGCGGCGCACGAAGGTCGGCCGACTTTTTTGGCAACGATCAATAATCTACCGCGTCACGAGCGATGGGGCATGTCATGCAGTGCCCACCGCCACGCCCTCGCCCGAGCTCTGCGCCGGTAATCGTGATGACTTCAATGCCTTGCTTGCGTAGCAGCGTATTGGTGTAGGTGTTGCGGTCATACGCGTAGACGACGCCCGGCGACGCGCAGACAAGGTTGGCGCCGCTGTCCCACTGGGTTCGTTCGCGCATATAGTCGTTTCCACCGGTCTCGACGACACGCATGGCTTTCAGTCCAAGCGAGTCACGCACTGTCTCGACGAAGGAGCCCTTATCCTTGTGCAGTTCGACACCACCCTTGCCGTCGGGGCGATAGGAAAAGGCTTCGATATTGTTGACGATGTCCGGGTAGAGCAACACGCAATCGCGGTCTGCAAAGGTAAAGACTGTGTCGAGGTGCATGGCCGCACGCAGTTTCGGCATAGCTGCGACGATGACGCGCTCGGCAGCGCCTTTCTCAAACAGTGCTGCTGCCACCTGGCTGATCGCTTGGCGCGATGTCCGCTCGCTCATGCCAATGAGGACGTTGCCTTTGCCGATCGGCATGACGTCTCCACCTTCAAATGTCGCAAGGCCCCAATCCTTCGTTGGGTCGCCCCACCAGACGTTGACCTTGCCGGCGAAATCGGGATGGAACTTGTAGATGGAGGTCGTGAGGATGGTCTCCTCGTGGCGTGCAGGCCAGTAGAGCGCATTCAACGTCACGCCACCATAGATCCAGCAGGTCGTATCGCGCGTGTAGAGCGTATTGGGGAGCGGCGGCAGCAGGTATTCATTGACGCCGGCCGCATCGCGGATCAGCGCCAGTTGTTCGCCGCCGACGGCTTCGGGAAACTCGAAGGTCGAAAGGCCACCGATCAGGGTTTCTGCCAAATCCCGGTCAGAAAGCCCTTCCAGGTAGGACCGCACTTCGTTCAGAAGGCCAAGACCGATCTGGTTGGCGACCACCTGGTTGTCCAGTATCCACTTTTTGGCCTCGGGGATCGCAACCGTCTCGGCGAGAAGATTGTGCATCTCGACCACTTCGATACCGCGGTCGCGCATCTTGGTCATGAAGTCGAAATGGTCGCGCTTGGCGTTGTCAACCCATAGAACGTCGTCGAACAGAAGGGCGTCACAATTGCTTGGCGTCAGACGCTGATGGGCACGGCCCGGCGCGCAAACCATGACCTTTCGCAGTTGGCCAACTTCTGAATGCACGCCAAATGTGATGTCTTTTGACATTGAGGTGCTCCCCGTTTGATTAAGGTTCAATTGTGCCGGTGAGCAGGCCGTAGGCTCCAATGAGGCCTGCCACCACGGTGACGGCGAAAATGACGAGCTCGATGGAGGTGAATAATTGCACCTTCYGTTCGCGACGCGCCCAGACGTAGAGAATGGTTCCCGGCACGAAGAGGACGCTAACGAGCAGGACATATTTGAGCCCGGCGGCGACGAACATGATGATCGTGTAGATCACTGCGATCCAGGCAAAGACCTGGTCGCGTCCACGCTCATGCTGCGTTTCCTCATAACCTTCGCCGCGGCGGGCAAGCAGGACGCCGTAGCCGGCGACCAGGAGATAGGGCAGAAGCGCCGTGACGCTGGTCATGTCGAGCATGAAATTGAAGGCGTCGCGAGACCAGTAGGTCGAGATCACGAACAGCGAAACGACAATATTGGTCAGCCATAAGGCGTTGGCCGGTACTTTGTTGCCATTCTGCGCGACAAAGAGCCTCGGCATATCCGCCGATTTGGCGGCGGCAAACAGAACTTCTGCGCAAATCAGCGACCAAGCAAGATAGGCTCCCAGCACCGACACCAGCACGCCGATCGATATGAACACGGCACCCCAATGGCCGACGACCAGTTCAAGGACGCCGGCAAGGGACGGATTCTGGACCCCTGCGACCGCCGCGCGAGGCATGGCGGCATAGGGAAGGAGCGTGATCGCCACCATCAGGCCGGTCACCCCGACAAAGCCGAGAATCGTGGCTGTGCCGACATCGGCGCGGGTTTTGGCAAAGCGGGAATAAACGCTTGCTCCCTCGATCCCAAGGAAGACGAAGACGGTGATAAGCATCGTGTCGCGGACCTGCGCGAACAGGGATTTTTCAGGCATGTCCACGCCGCCAAAGAAATTGGCTGAAAATTGCGTGTAATTGAACGCGAAGAGCATTGCCAGGATGGCGACGATGATCGGCACGATCTTGGCAATCGTGACGATCACGTTGATGAAGGCCGCCTGCTCCACGCCGCGAAGAATCATGAAATGGAAGGCCCATATGCCGATCAGGGAGACGATGATCGCGATGACTGTGCTTCCGTCCCCGAAGACGCCAGGGAAGAACCGCCCGAGCGTCGAACCGATCAGCACCCAGTAGAAGACGTTGCCAAGGCAACTGCCGAGCCAGTATCCGAAGGCGGACAGGAAGCCCATATAGTTGCCGAAGCCTTCCTTGGCATAGGCGAAAACACCGGAATCGATCTCGGGTTTTTTCTCGGCCAGAGCCTGAAAGACGCGTGCAAGCATATACATGCCGGTACCGGCGATCGCCCATGCGATGATCGCGCCAAAGGGACCGGTCGCCGTTCCGAAACGGCCCGGAAGGTTGAATATCCCGGCGCCAACCATTGAACCGACGACCATCGACGTCAGTGCGA
Source organism: Rhizobium sp. 01T437 (assembly GCF_056398505.1). Classification (NCBI taxonomy): domain Bacteria; kingdom Pseudomonadati; phylum Pseudomonadota; class Alphaproteobacteria; order Hyphomicrobiales; family Rhizobiaceae; genus Rhizobium; species Rhizobium sp. 01T437. The sequence continues at coordinate 23,198 of NZ_JBFTPM010000033.1, read as the reverse complement.
AAAGCGATAATTTTTGCGTGGAAGCCGAGGTCATAATAGAACCCGAATGACAAGGTTGTTCGGACTTTTGACAAGGACACCGTGTTGCCAGGACCGTGCCTGTATTGCGCACTATAGAATGCTTCAGTCCTGCCGGTGATCGCAGAGAATCCCACAACTATGCTCTGCGTTTCAAATTTGCGAAAAGCGCTGAATTGGCGAACTTAAAGTTAAGGCGCAGCGTTTTGCGACAAAAACATGTGACAAAGACCGAGAACGGTCAAAAGCGAGCCAAAGATTGGCGGAATACCCAAGTTTTCGGTGGCGTTGCGCGATGCCAGCGAGGTTTCCGACCTTCCATTGGATCTGCGCTCGTGCCCGCTTGGCAGCTGGTTTCGAAGCGTCTGGGCCAGCTACCTTATGCTTTCCAATCAAGATCGCGCAGATTACGGGCGGACGCGACAAGACCGTCGGGCGAGCGTGGTTTCGCCGACTTCACAACCCTCCACGACTACCTTTTTTCGGTTCGATTTTGTGAAAGTGAATCTAGGGCAAGCGGACATGCAACCGGGCCATTGCCCGGTCAGATTGTGCTTTCTAACCGGTCATGCTAAAATACAACGGCAAGTCCGACATTATTGCTGCAAGACATCCAGTTGAAATGAAAATTTTAGTTGGGGGAACTTGAATGTCGAAACCCGCCTTTCAGTGGCAGTTTGGCCGGGGTTAGCACCATGACGATTCGCCATGCTGGGACGCAACAAGCAACATTTCACGCAGGACAAGTTTCACCTGCATCGGATGATGTTCGAAATAAGCAGCCGCTTGAGCCAGTTGCTTCAGCGCAAGCGTCAAAACTTTCTTCTTTTGAGTTCGAGACCGGATCCATACCGAGGACTCGTCAGTTTGAGGCATGGCGCACTAATTTTGCTCCGATCCTGCATCTCGATTGCTCTCGTGAAATGTCACGGGGGTTTATCGGAAAACAGGTGACCTGGGACATGGGCTGCTTTGCCTATTCACATGTCACGACAGATGGCCTGGACTTTGAGAGCGTAACGCGTCCCGGCCGCTTGGAACCACTCGACCACTTTGTCCTATCTGTTTTGCTTTCGGGAAAAGCGTGCACAGAAACCCCTACAAGGACCTTTCGCGGCACCGTTGGGGTTACACAGGTCCACTCTCTTGGCCGCAGTTTCCGAGGAAACCTCACGGCAAGTGAGATACTCATGTTGTTCGTTCCACGCGACTTTTGCCCCCAGGTAACCCAGACATTGAGTGCCGCGGAGTTCACAACATTGGATGGCGGGTTGGGGCGGCTATTTCATGAATTTATGATTGGTCTGGGAAAACAGCTACCGATCGCTAACAGGAACGATCTTCCCGCCCTTGCCGAGGCAACGCGCGCGATGATGCTCGCCTGCATATCTCCTTCAGCCGACCACAGCGAAATGGCGAGCCACCCTATCGCAGTAAGCCTGCTTCATCGTGCGCAGAAAATTATACAGTCAAGGCTATTCGACGCGTCTCTGGGGGCTAGAACGCTTGAGCGCGAACTGGGGATTTCGCGCTCGCGGCTCTACCGAATGTTCGAGGCTTTTGGTGGCGTTAAGCACTATATCCAACACAGGCGCCTGCTTGATGCCCACGCTGCTTTGGCTAACCCTAACGACCAACGTAGGATCCTTGAAATTGCCGAGCAGCGTTGCTTCACTGACGGTTCGGAGTTCAGTCGCGCGTTTAAACGTGAATTCGGCTACAGTCCGGCCGAAGTACGGTTCGGAATGAAAGGCAATTTGCCATGTAGGCCTCGGGGTCTTCAGGAAAGCGCACCCGAGCACCAGCTAGGATCAATGCTCCGCAGGCTTCACGCTTGAAGTCAACACATTGGTCAAACGATCGCTTCGTCCAAAGACATCAAAGCTTAGTAACGACGCAGCTCCAAAACTGGGGCGGCGCCTGACGGGTAGCCTGACGGAAACCAAATTGGGTGATGCTCTCTGTCAGGCCTAGGGATAACTTTACTATCCCGCTCGGGACTCAAGCGACTTAGCTCAGCACACGGCAATCAGCTCGGTCTCCATCTCCTCGTCGATGTGAGCCGCTGCGCGAGGATTTTCTCTTTCAATGTAGCTGAAGATGGCGTCGCGGTCGTCAAGCGCAAATTGCGCCCAAAGAAGCTTCAACTGTTACGCGCCTCTGCTTTGCGTAGTGCCGCAGCCCGGCGCACCCGAAATTGGGCATCGGCGTCATTGTCATCGATATCAGGGCGTGTGTCCTTTAGCGCCTCCAATATCTTCGCCCGAAACCAGGCGTCATAAGCCTCGCTGTGGCTGACGAGTTCCAGCGGTAAAGTGCCTTCATTTGCTGTTCGAGTTAAAAGAATTCGTACGGCATCCGACACCGTCAAACCCATCCCTTCAAGAACCGCTGTGGCGCGCGCTTTCACGTCTGCGTCTATCCGAGTTTGGACAAGTGCATTTGAGGCCATGGTATGTCTCCTTCGCATCAATGTAATGCAAATGCATGACAAAATCCAGCGCCTGACTCCGCTGCAAAATGTGTGCTCGTCGCCTTGAAACGATCTGAACCACGAACACCACTGTCAGATCCCATAAAGGTCTGAGAAGTCGATATTTTGAGGAGTAAGGTGGTTTGTGAAACTTAGTCCTCCATCCTCGCGACCTTCAATGGCTTACTACAGAAGCCGAGCGCGAAGACGATCCGGTCGGCCCATGCTATCCAGTATTCGTGTGACTAACGGCATTCAGTGATGTCGACGGGTCGCCCAGATAGCCGAGCGGCTTGCGCATTCACTGTTGCAAACCCTTGCACCCCGCGAGGACGGTACATCCGTGAACTGGGCGGCAGATTGTCAATCGTCCGGCGCGTTCTATTGAGGCGCTTCGCCGAGGCGTCGAAAATCGAAAGACGGCGTGCCGCTGAAGGAAAGGTGCTTCGATCCTTCATCGGAGGGACCGTATTCGACAGATCCGCCGAGCGGTTGATCCACTGGTTATCGGAGGATTTTGCATCCTGCTTCAAGGCCGAATGAGACGCCACGAATATCAGCGGCAACGATAGCGCCGCCGCCCGGAATGCCGTGTCCGATGAGACCATATACGCTCTGCTCCGCGCCTCGAACATCAGCGAACGATCCCTATTTCCAGGGCGGCGCCGCTGCAGTCTTTTGAAGCAATTTTCTCTTCTATGCCAACTGCCTTAGGGACATGGAGGTAAATCCGGACCACCGCACTTCTTCGTTTCTACGGCCGGCGGTCTCTTCGCCTGCTGCTCGACAATTGCCGGCTTGGGCTGAAGCTGGGGCTTGGGTTCAGCCTGAGGCCTGGGCTCAGCCTGCGGTTTGGGTTCAGCCTGTATCTTGGGTTCGACCCGTAGTTCGGGTTCGGCCGGTGGTTTTGGAGCAGGTACCTGCGCCGGCGTTGCAATATGCGGTTCCCTGGGCAAGGATGGCGGCGAAGCGTCCTCTCGGGACGGCGGCGGAACAACATGGCGCTGATTGCCCAGCTGCAGCTCGCTGCTGTTGGGAACACTGGGTTTTGCTGGCGTGTTGTCAATAGTTGCCGGCGCCGCAGGCTTTGTCGGCAGGCTGCGAGCGTCGGGTTCCGGGGCTGCGACACCTCCCTTCGGCTTCGCATTCGGAGCTGCCGGTGGTGCCGGGGTCTTGGCGACCTGGCTTTGGCCTTTGAGGGCAGGCGCATTGGCCTCGGGCAACTGCGGCTGGCCTTTTGAACCCGGAAGCGCATGCGCATCGGGATTTGCGCTCTGAAGTGGTGGATGCGCGACCGTCGTCGGATTATGCGCCGTATTGGGCTCCGCTTCTAGCGACTGTATTTTTTCTGCCGGAACCGCTTGCGGCTTGTTCGCCAGCGTGCCGGCGGGCGGCAGCGGCTGTTCGTTGGCGCCGGGAAGCGCGTGGGTGGCGGCACTTCCGGTCTGTGTCTGCAGCTGTTGTGCCTGTGTGCCCGTCTTCGTCTGTGTTTGGGGCTGGGACTGGACCGAAGGGACGGGCGCCGGCGCTAAACCGGCTGTAGGTGTCGGTTTCTCGGCTCCGGCCGAGACCTGCTTTTGCAAAACGGCAGCCTTTTTCTGTATCGAGGGCGGCAAGGCAACGTGGAGCGCAGCTGCACCCGTTCCGGCGACGACGGCCGCGCCGGCGAGCTTTTCTCCTGTCGTCAATCCGGGCGCAGCCGGTGCGGCCTCGTTCTCGTTGACAACCGTGTTGTTGACGACCGTATTGTGAATGTTGTTGAAGATAATGTTGTTTTCGGGCGGCGCGATATCACGCGGGGGTTCCACCCAATCGGGGACCGGAACGAAGACCGGCGCCGGTAGCACGTAGAGATCGACCGGTGGCCTGGGCGGCGCAAGCATTACGAAATCTGGCGGCGGCGGTGCCAGGAAGACGACGGGCGGCGGCGGCGCATAACCGAAGTCGGCATCATCGAAATACAAGACAGGCCGGTCGACATAGACGATTTCCGGTGGTGGTGGCGGCGGCACGTCATACTCGATCACCGAAAATGACGTGGGCGGCTCGAGTGCTGCCTCGAAATGTTCCAGGCGACGGCGGGCATCCCAGATATGGGGACCACGCGGATAACGTCTCAGATAGGACCAATAGGCCTCCGGCGTATCTGCATTCCAGGTTTCGCGCCAGGTGATCGCTTCGCGGCGCGCTGCAATGATCGCACGCACCCGTCTTGCCATGGAGTCGTTCGGATAGCTTGCCAGGAAATCCTCGTAACCACGCATCGTGTCACGGTCGAGCGCCGCGAAATAGGCATCCCGCTCGTCGAAATCGCTGATCGGCTTCGTCCGGATTACGACATTGCTGTAGCTGGACACCTGGGCGGCCGGCGGATTGGGACCACGATCGAAAAACGTGAAGGCGTTCTTGAATTTGGAAGCATTCCAGGAAAGCTGCGCGCCCTTGGTCAGATCGCTGAGCCGCAACCGTGTCCGGTCAAACACATCATCGAGCGGAAGCCCGCCGATGCGGATCATTTCCGCCAGGGCATGGGCATAGGAACCATAGGGGCCGGCCTCCTGCGGGGCGACCGTGCCCGGCGCGGCATTAAAGGCGATCAGCTGATTGGGGTCCGGATCGACGAGCGCCAGACCACCGGCCAGCGGCTGATTGGACTGCACGAATGGATTGGCTCTTGCTGCATCGAGCACGACGATGCTGCCGCGATTGTTGATACCGGCCAGCGATCTCGAAAAATCGGTTATCCGCAGAGCTTCGACCGGCACATCCGTGGCATTGGCGATCTGGGCGTCGACCGGCACGAAATAGTTATCGCCCTGATATTGCACGCCATAGCCCGCCAGATAGACGAAGACGACGGTATTGGGTCCCGACGCATTTGCTTTCGTCAGAAAGTCCCGCATCGCGTCGCGCAATCCGTTCTGGTCGAGGTCGCGCGCGCCGATTACGTCGAAGCCGGCGGCCTGCAGTGTTTGCGCAATCAGCCCGGCATCGTTGGCCGGCGTCGGCAAGGCGCCCGCCTTGTAGGCGGCATTGCCCACGACGAAGGCTATTCTCTTTTCAGGGGAACCTTGCGCTTCGACCGGATTTACAGAAGCGATGCCAGTCAGAACAAGCGCGACGGCAAAGAATATCCAGATCGCCTTTCTAGACGACATTCCTATTGTCCAAAGTAGAGAAGGCATACCGGTTTTTCCAATCAAGATGTGATGCAAGTTCACTGTGAACCCCCGCAAGGGCCAGCCGTATCAGCTTCGCCAGAGGCGGTTGGCAAGCTTCGCGTCACTCTTTAGCAATCGTTTATGAGCGCGGGATTAGGCGTAACTGAAGCGAAACTGAAGACAGCTCGGATGAGGCGAGGAGTTAAAGCCGAGAACAATCTCGGCCATCCGTTCCGCACTGGAGAGTGCCGGCATGCGCTCCCCGGATGAGGCCACGAAGTTCCACCAGATGTAGCGTGGGCCGGAAAGTGCCGCCCCACCGAGGATCATCAACCGAGCGCCTTTTTGGGCGGCTGCGACCGGGATCCTGTCGCCAGGACGGAACACCATCATCTGCGTGGTGACCTCGGACGATGCTTAAAAAGCGGGCCCGGACCTATAGGCGACATTGTCGGTCAGATCGTGCTCCTCGAACTTTTCCGCAAAATAGCGCTCGCTGTAGGAGAGGTTCTGGCGGGAAAACGAGATGATCTTCTCAGAGCGCAGATCCCCGATGTCGATCTCGCTTTTGGCAGACAAAGGGCTCTCAGGTAGCGCTCATGGGCAATCGAGAAGAAGCGAAGCGAGCCGATATTCTCCACCGGCCGGATGAAGCCAAGATTGATGCGGCCTGCGTCGATATGACGGATGATGTCATCGGTGGTGCCGCTTTCGATATGWGGACGAAAGCTGGCCGTCGACCATTTCGCATGATGTCCAAGCCGACCAGCAGAAAGCACAGCGCCACGACCGCGTCATTGATCCAATGGAACAGGCTTAACGGGCCGTTCCTCCGCTAGGGCGAAGAGGCAAATCCATAGCTCACGCAGCAATACCGGCGCGCAGTTTCAGCGCCAGATCCGGGCTGTCCGAGGTCAGGCTGCCGATGCCGCGCTCCAGCCACTGGCGGATGCCGGGCTCGTCGTTGAGGGTCCAGACACAGAGGCGTTCGAGCGGCAGCCGGCCGCGGATCAAGTCCCATTCGGCTTCCATCAGCTCGTGATGAATGGCAACGATCTCCACCAGCCCGTCCAGGCGGTCGATGAAGGCGGCGAGCCCGCCCTGCTTCTCGGCCCAGGCGGCGTTGACGGAGACGAGGCGGGAAACATCAGGCGCGTGAAGGCGGCACTCCTTCAGCACCGACGTATCGAAGGAGGTCAGGTAGGAACGTTCGCCGACACCGAAGCGAAAAAGCTCGGCTGCGACGCGCGCGGCAATGTCAGGATAGGGCGTACCGGTCTCGTCGATCTTAATCTCGACATGTAGGTCGATGCCCTTGTTGACCGCAAGCACGTCGAGCACATCGGCGAGCGTCGGAATGGCCTCGTCCGTGCCTTTCAACCTGACGGACTTGCGGGCTTCCACCGACAGGTCCTGCACCGGGCCAACACCTTCGGCGGTGCGTTCCAGCGTCGCGTCGTGGATGACGACGAGTTCGCCCGAGCGCGTCAGGTGCACGTCGAATTCGATGGCGTCGACCCCGAGCGCGGCCGCGTTGCGGAAGCCGGCGAGCGAGTTTTCGGGCCAGAGGTTGCGGGCGCCGCGGTGGCCAGTGATAAGCGTCATGAAATATCCTTCAACCTGTTGATTTCATAAGCATTAGCGGATCGTCGGGTCGAGCTTGTCGCGCAGCCAGTCGCCGACGAGCGAGATCGAAAGCGTCGTCAGCATGATGACGGCGGCGGGCGCCAGCATGATCCAGGGCGCACGCGTCAGATATTCGCGCCCGAAGCCCACCATGTTGCCGAGGCTGGTTTCTGGCGGCTGCACGCCGAGGCCAAGGAAGGAGAGCCCGCTTTCCATCAGGATGATTTCCGGGAAAGTGAGGGTCATGGAAACGATCAGCGTCGAGGCGACGTTCGGCAGGATATGATGCAGGTAGACGCGCGAAGGTGTGGCACCAAGCTGCACCGCCGCCGCCGCATAACCCTGCGCGCCCGCGGCAATGGCGAGGCCGCGGGCGATGCGCGCATAGCGCTCCCAGCCGTAGAAACCCATCAGGCACACGAGCAGCAGCATCGAGGAGCCGAAGAAGGCGAGAACCGCGAGCGACATGATGAGGAAGGGAAGTGCCGCCTGGAAATCGGCGAGCATCAGAACCAGATGCTCCACAAAGCCGCGCAGCTGCGCCGCCAGGAACCCGAGCAGCGTGCCGAAGAGTGCCGACAGGATCGTCGCGCCGAAGGCGATGACGAGCGAGACGCGGATCGACTGGATGAGGCGCGAAAGCACGTCGCGGCCGAGTTCGTCCGTGCCAAGCAGATGCTTGAGCCCGCCCGGCGCCGAAAGCCGGCTGCTGAGATCCATGGCCGTGATGTTGAACGGGCGGATGGTATCGGCGAAAATGGCGGTCAGCACCATCGCCGCAAGCCACAGCAGGCCGAACGCCACCGAGAGCGGCACGTTGCGGCGCAGGAAGGAGACGAGGCGGTTCGGCTTTCCGGAAGCCGGCGTACCAGCGAGATCGACAGTTGCCATCGGCTTTCTCCTCAATGTCCGGCCGCGTGCGAGCGAAGCCGCGGATCGAGCCAGCCGTAGAGCAGGTCGACGACGAGGTTCGACAGGACCATAACGGCGGCGATGATCAGCAGGATGCATTGAACGACGGCGAGGTCGCGATTGCTGACGGAGACCACTAGCAGGCGGCCGATGCCGGGCCAGGAAAAGATCGATTCTACCACGACCGCGCCTGCTATCAGCGAACCGACCATGAAGCCGACGATCGTGACGATCGGCACCGCCGCATTGGGCAATGCGTGGTTCCAGATCACGTCGCGCCATGTCAGCCCCTTGGCCGAGGCGGTGCGGATATAGGGCTGGCCCATCACCTCGATCATGGCACTGCGCGAAAAGCGGGCGAGGATGCCGATGCCGCCGATGCTCATGGTCAGCGTCGGCAGAATGCCGTGCACCCAGGTATCCTGCCCGCCCGAGGGCAGCCAGCCGAGGATGACCGAGAAGAGCAGCACGAGCAGCAGTCCCATGACGAAGGAGGGAATGGTGAAGCCGAGGACGGCTAGCAGGATGACGCCGCGGTCGGAGAAGCTTTGCCGGTGCAGCGCCGCGTAGACGCCGGCCGGAATGCCGAAGACGAGCTTSAGGATGAGGGCCGGCACCGTCAGCTGCAGTGTCGCCGGCACACGTTCCAGCACCAGCTGGATTGCGGATGCCTTGTCACGCATCGAGACGCCGAAATCACCGGTGAAGATCGACTTGATATAGGCGAGATATTGGATCCAGAGCGGCTGGTCGAGGCCCCATGCCTTGCGGAAGGCATCGACGGCCTCCCGGGGCACGTCAGGCCCGAGCATCACCATGGCGGGATCGCCCGACATGCGCAGGACCACGAAGGCGAAGGTGACGACCGCCATGATGGTCAGCATCGCACGGAACAGGCGGACGAGAACAAAACGGATCATGGAACCCTCCCCTATGCCGCCACCGGCGTGGTCTCGCCCGCCACGACATGGCAGGCGGCGGTGCGGCACTCGCCGATCCCTTGGAGCTCCGGCACTACGGAACGGCAGATGTCGCGGGCCAGCGGACAGCGCGGATGGAAGGCGCAGCCAGAAGGGCGCTTGGCCGGGTTCGGCGGCTCGCCCTGCAGGATGACGCGGCCTTCGAGCTGCTTGCCGGGAATGGGCACGCTGGATACCAGCGCCTTCGTGTAGGGATGCTGCGGGGCGCGGAAGATGACGTCGGAGGAAGCCTCCTCGACGATGCGGCCGAGATACATGACCGCGACACGGTCGGCGATGTTGCGCACCACCTTCAGGTCGTGGCTGATGAAGACCATGGCGATGCCGTTCTTTTCCTGCAGGTCGCGCATCATGTTGACGACCTGCGCCTGGATGGAGACGTCGAGCGCCGAAACCGGCTCGTCGCAGACGAGCAGTTTTGGCCGCGAAGCCAGCGCCCGGGCGATCACGGCGCGCTGGCGCTGGCCGCCCGAAAGTTCATGGGGATAGCGGTCGGCCTGGTCATCGCGTAGGCCGACGGCCCGCATCAGTTCCGTCACACGCGACCCCTGATGCTCCCTAGGAATGAGCTTGTGGATATCAAGCGGCTCGGCGATCTGCTTCGCAATCGTTACGCGACGGTCGAGCGCTGCGAGCGGGTCCTGGAAGACGAGCTGCATCTTGGCGCGCAATGCCCGCCATTCCGCGGTATGGCGCGCCGGCATCGGCTGCCCCTGGAAGCGCACGCTTCCTTGGTCCGCATCATCTATGCCGAGCAGCATGCGCCCAAGCGTTGATTTGCCGGAGCCGGATTCGCCGACAATGCCGAGTGTTTCGCCCGGCATGACCGAGAGCGAAACGCCGTCGACGGCGCGCACCGGCGTCGGGCGGCCGAAGAGGCCGCGACGGATCTGATAAATGCGGACGAGATCATGGACTTCGATGAGCGGCGTCATTGCAGCAGACCTTCGGCGATACGGGACGACCGGGTCTCGACGGCACCCGCGACGGGCACCGGGCGCGTGCAGGCGAGCTTGCGGCCGCCATCGAGGGAAACGAGCGGCGGGCGCTCGCTGCGACAGGCCTCGACGGCGCGCAGACAGCGCGGCGAGAAGGAACAGCCCTCCGGCAGATGTTTCGGATTGGGAACGGTGCCGGGAATGGGGATCAGCCGTTCGCGGCCGCCGTCGAGGCGCGGAATGGCATCGAACAGGCCGCGCGTATAGGGGTGGCGCGGCTCGGAGAAGAGCTGTTCGACAGTGCCCTCCTCCACGATGCGTCCGGCATACATGACGCAGACGCGCTCGCAGACTTGGCTGACGGCGCCGAGATCATGGCTGATGAAAACGGTCGCCATGCCGGTTTCGGCACGCAGGCCGATCAAGAGATCGAGGATCTGCGCCTGGATCGTCGCATCGAGCGCGGTGGTCGGTTCGTCGGCAATCAGAAGATCGGGCTGACCGGCGAGCGCCATGGCGATCATCAGGCGCTGGCACTGGCCGCCGGAAAACTCGTGCGGGTAGAGATCGAAGCGGCGGCGCGAATCGGGAATGCCGACCATATCGATCAGCCGCAGCGCCTCGACCTTTGCCGCCTCGCCGCGCAGGCCGCGATGGACCGACAGCGCCTCGGAAATCTGCCGGCCGATGCGCAGCACCGGATTGAGAGAGCTGGACGGGTCCTGGAAGATCATGGCGATGCGGCTGCCGCGCACGCTTTCGAGCACCGTGCGCGATCCGCCGATGAGTTCGCGACCTTCGATTTGCACCGAGCCGGAAACGCTCGCCTTGCCGGGCAGCAGGCCGAGGGCTGCAAGCCACGTGACCGACTTGCCGCAGCCGGATTCGCCGACGAGGCCGAGCGCCTCGCCTTTGGCGACATCGAGATCGATGCCGTGGAGAACCTGCACGCCGTCGAAGGCGACCGTCAGGTCACGCAGTTCCACGAGATTGGAGCCGGTCGTGCCCATCTTTCATCCCCGCTCTTTGTTGCATCAAAAACAGGATCTCCGGCAGCCCTTCAGCCGCCGGAGACCGGAGTGAGGAGCCGATCAGATCGACCAGTTGGTGGCGCGGAAGTCCATGGCGAAGGCCGGAGCGGCCTTCCACTTCAGCGACGACTTCATGCCGGTGAAGACGGCGTTCTGGTGCAGAACCTGATAGACCGGGTCTTCGCGCTCGGCGATTTCCAGCATGCGGGCAATCGCCTTTTTGCGCTGCGCCCGGTCGGTGGAGGTTTCCATGACGACGGCGAGCTTGTTCATCTCCTCGTTCGTCCAGTCCTTCTTCTGCTGCACTTCGCCGTTCGGGCCGAACTGCACGACCATCGGCGTGATCGGGTCGTTGATCGAGTTGCCAGCCGACCAGTCGCGCACGCCCTTGATGCCCTGGGGGTCGTGGATCTGCGCCCAGTTTTCCTTCATCTCGATCTCGACGTTGAGGCCGACCTGCTTCCACATCTCGACCATGATCTGGCCGTTGGCTGTCTGGTTCGTGTAGTAGTTGTTGAGCAGGCGGTAGGGGATCGCATCGCCCTTGTAATTGGCCTGCTTCAGGAGGTCCTTGGCGAGATTGGGATCGTAGGCCGGGGGCGCCCAGCCATCGATGAACATGTCACCGTTGCGGAAGGATTCGAACTGCAGGCCGGCCGGGATGACCGTCTTGCCGGCCCAGAGCGCATCGACGATCGCCTGGCGGTCGATGGCATGGGTCATGGCACGGCGAACCAGCGGGTTGGCGAGGATCTCGTTCTGCGTGTTGAAGACCGAAATGCGGTGGTTCCAGATCGTCGAGTTCTGGATCTCGTAGCCCGGAGCGGCCTGAACGGCGGCGATCTGATCCGGCGGCAGGTCGCAGGCGAAGTCGTATTCGCCAGACAAGAGGCCGTTGACGCGCGAGGCGACTTCCGGAACTTCCACGAAGCGGATCTGCTCGAGCGGCGGGCGGCCGCCCCAATATTCGTCGAAGGCGACGAGCGTCAGCGAAACGTCCGGCTTGTACTCGCCGACCATGTAGGGGCCGGTCGTGATCGGCTTGCGCGACCATTCGGTGAAGCTTGCGGCCTCATCCCAGGCGCGGCGGTTGGTGATCTGGCTGCCGCCGGAATAGAGGCGCCCTTCCAGCGTCACGTCAGGCGTCGTGTTGTGCAGGCGCACGGTGTATTTGTCGACGATCTCGATGCCGGCGAGCGCCGGCCACAGGCGACGTCCGACGCCGGGAACGGTTGCCGGCAGTTCCTTGGCGGTCGCAGGCTTGTGGTCGGCTTCGAAAATGGTCTTGCCGCCGGCGGGCTCCGTGTTGCCGAACACGCGCTCCTTGGAGAAGGAGAAGGCGACGTCCTCGGCGGTCATTTCATCGCCGTTGTGGAACTTGACGCCCTGGCGCAGCTTCAGCTCGAGCGTCTTGTCGTCGATACGCTTCCACTCGGTGGCAAGACCCGGAACCGGACCCTGATTGCCCATCCAGTCACGCAGGATCAGGCCTTCCCAGAGGTTGGGGAAGAAGATGCGCTCACCGACGTTGGACTGCTCGTGATAGACGTCGAGCGAGTTGTTGTTGGTGATCTTCTGCACCGCGATGGTGATGGACGGGCGCTTGCCCTGGCTGAAAGCGAGGCGCGGCAGAACGAGCGTGCCGGCGGTGGCGCCGATAAGGCTGAGCGCGCCGCGTCGATTGATCGAAATCATCGGAAACTCCTTGTGTCTTGACCGACGAGCCCCCGCTCGTGGTCTGTGTTGTTAAAATCAGCTAGATGTCGCCGGATTGACGGCTTCATGAATTTTTCAATAAAGGCGCCCGTCGCGGATGCCGCGAAGAGCCGTTCCAGCGCGTGAGGCAAGGCCCCCGCGCGACGAGATCAGCCGGCGACAGGAACCACCGGTTTGCTTGCAGGCGAAGCGGCGGTTCCCGCCGAAAACGCTTCGAGCGCGCGCGCCAGTTCGCCCGCTCCCTCCACCGTTTGCAGAGCGCCTGCCGCCTTCAGCGCCTCGTGCCGTCCGCTGCGCGGATCGGCCGGATCGACGAAGCCGATCGCCGCCATGCCGGCCGCCACGGCACCCGTAATCCCGAGCGTGCTGTCGTCGATGACAAGGCAGCGGTGCGGCGCCACGGCGAGATTTTCGGAGCAGAGAAGGAAAAGGTCAGGCGCAGGCTTGGGCCTCGCCACCATCTCGGCGCTGTAGATATGCGGGGCAAATTCCGTCCACAGATCCAGAAGACCGAGGCTGCGGCGCAGCCTCTCCATGTCGCTGTTGGACGCGACGCATTTGCGCTGCTTCACATTCCGCACCAGCTCTTCCATGCCGGCCATCGGCCGCAGCGAACGGGGAAACTCCGCGTAGAGCGCGCTTTTGGCATCGGCGAAGACACGGTCCGGATCGGCAAGGCCGAGTTCCTCGCGACAGAGGCGGCCGGCCGCCTCCCCCGAAAGACCGGTGAAGCGACGGTGGACCTCAGCGTGGCTCAAGGGAACGCCGGCGCGCTGCAGGGCCTGCGCCAGCGTGCCGCTCGCCATCGGCTCGCTGTCGATCAATACGCCGTCGCAATTGAAGATCAGAAGTTCTATCGTCATGCAGACGGCATTACGTTACATATGTTACACCAATGTGAAATATGTAACGCCAAGGCATTTAGGGCACATTTGGGATGGGGATTGATGGAATCGCATGAACTGAAAATCCGGGCGGCCTGGCTCTATCACGTGGAGGGGCTGACGCAGGCGCAGATCGCCGAGCGCATGTACCTCACCCGTCGCCGGGTGAACGAGTTCCTGGCCGCAGCCCTTGAGGAAGGCATCGTCAGGGTGAGCTTCGCCTCGCCGCTTGCCGCCGGCATGGAGCTGGAATCGCGCCTGCAGGAACGTTTCGGCCTGGAGGCGGCAGTCGTCGTGCCCACCCCTGCCGATCCGCAGCTTCTGCACCAGGCGCTCGGCCGCGGCGCAGCCGCCTATCTCGACCGGCTGATCCAGGCCCGCAAGCCCCGCTCCATCGGGGTCGGCTGGGGCGCGACGCTGCGCGAGACCGTCACCAACATGACGCCGGCAAGCGAGCCCGGGATCGAGCTGCGCTCGATGATGGGCGGGCTGACACGCGGCTCGGAGATCAACACGTTCGAGATCGTGCGCGCCTTCGCGCAGGTCCTGAAGGCGCAATGCCACTATTTCGCGGCACCGATCTATGCCGAGAGCCCGCAATCGCGCGAGGCGATCATCACGCAATCGGTCTTCGAGCGCATCTTCCGCCAGACCTGCGAAGTGGATATTTCCTACCTGAGCGTCGGCGACGTGACCAGGCAATCCCTGCAGGTGCGCTACGGCCTGCCGGCCGGAACCGACGTCGGTGACCTCATCGCCGTCGGCGCCGTCGGCGACCTGCTCGGCCGCTATATCGATGCCGAGGGCCGCCCCGTCGCCCACCCGCTGAACGCACAGGTGCTAGCCCCCGACCTCACCGACTACCGCAAGATCCCCTGCCGCATCGTCGCCTCGGGCGGCATCCACAAACACGCCATCCTCACCGCCACCGTACGCGCCGGACTCGCAACCGCGCTGATCACGGATGAGGAGAGCGCAAGGGCGTTGCTGGCGGGCGGATGAGGTGAGGTGCGTGCCTGCGTCTATGGGAGGCGACCGGCCGGCGCGCAGGATTTGAGGATGGGAGGTGGAATGTGGGACGTGTGCCCTTCCACCCCTTCGGCCGCACGTCCCCGAATGTTGTCGCAAATGCCACCAACCGGAAGGCGCTACGGCGCCGACAGTTTTGGCCCAATGGGGATGTCGCGCACCCCAGAAGCCGCTGCATCGAGAGAAGAACCTGCACGTGCCGAGGCGACACAAGACTATACAAACATGGAATTTCGTCAGGCGGCCAAAATAGGCACCCATTCCTTTTGGGGATGGGTACTGGGAAGCGAGGTGGATTTACGAGGAGGTCCGAGCACTCGGTTACGACGGCAGTTATGATGCGGTCCGGCGTTATGCCAAGACCTGGACGAAGAACCGCGAAGCTGTGACGGCGGAGCCTATGTGCCGCTCTATTAGGCGCCAGGTGAAGCTTACCAGTTCGATTGGAGCCACGAGATCATTCTGATCAACGGCGTAACGACGACCGTGAAGGTCGCGCATGTTCGGTTCTGCCACAGCCGGATGATGTTTGTGCGGGCCTATATGCACGAGAGCCAGGAGATGGTGTTCGACGCGCATGACAGGGCCTTTGCCTTCTTCCGTGGCACCTGCACGCGCGGCTAAGGTAAGCGCCCTTAAATAAGCGGCATCAATTGGAGCGCTTGATGGGGATCGGACAGATGAGCCGCATCTTGCATTACTCGGAATTCAGCTCGGCCGGCCACATCTGCGCACCATGCAAAATTCGCAGAACCCTTATTCTGTCGGCCATGATTACATAGGCCGCAATGTACGGCGTACGGGCAATTACGAGTTCTCGGGTTCCGGCAATGCGACCCGGCCTGCCGCTTTCGGGGAATTCGAGAAGGCGACGCACACTCCTTCCGATCTCTTCGTCAATGTGGGCCGCCACGCGAGGGTTTTCCCCTTCAATGCAGCTGAAGATGGCATCGCGATCACCAAGCGCAAATTGCGCCCAAACCAGCTTCATTCGCCACGCGCCTCAGCTTTGCGAAGAGCCGCCGCCCGCCGCTCGCGAAATCGTGCTTCGGCATCATCGTCATCGACATCAGGGCGCTTATCCTCTAGCGCCTCTAAGACCTTTTCCCGAAACCAAGAATCGTAAGCCGCGCTGTGGCTGACGAGTTCCATCGGAATCGTGCCTTCATTTGCTGTGCGGGTTAAAAGAATTCGTACAGCATCCGAAACTGTCAGCCCCATGCTTTCAAGAACCGCCGTGGCGCGTTCTTTTACATCCGCGTCTAGCGGTCAAGAAGAAGACCGTGCAAGCGGCCACGCCCGCTATTAAGGGGAATGTCTTTGAACAACCGCGATATGAGGCGCGGTCGCAATCCTTGCCTCTCATCGATGAGGAGGAATGACATCCTCTTTATTTCGATCGTGATCACGCCTGCATTGTCATGGCGACGATAACTCCGCGAATCGATCGCATGGAATCCGTTTTCCACCGCCCAGGCGGCTATCATATCCGCGTTCATCAAGGTCCTGCTCTAGGAGATGCGGACGTGGTGTCCCCAGCTGTCCCGGCCGTGCAAATCGCTTTTGCAGTCCTACGGGTACCGCAACTGGAACGCTCTAAGCCAGCCAAATCCGTCCAAGATTCCAGTTCCCACATAGGTGTTGCTAGAAAGACTCGCAGCAATCGGCACGACCCAGCCGTGCCCCGCCCATTTGGTGCTCTTGAATGGATCGAACCGCTAACCCGGAGATTGCTAACCGACCGGTGATCTCCACCCCGCCATCAAAAGAAAAACTCAAACCATTTAGCCGCGGCGGCATTTACTGCACGCTTCTGCCACCGCTAGTATCAGTCTGAATTTAGAAATGGGATTGATAAATGCGAAAAGGCGACTTTAGCGACCTGGCGGTGTTCATAGCCGTCGCCGAGGAAGGTAGCTTTACGCGCGCCGCCGCGAAGCTGGGATTGTCCCAGTCGGCCCTGAGCTACGCAGTCCGTATGCTCGAGGAGCGCCTCAAAGTCCGATTGCTGTCGCGGACAACGCGAAGCCTGTCGCTGACCGATGCCGGGGAACGATTGCTGAATGGCCTCAGGCCCGCCTTCGATCACATCGACGGTGAACTCGCGGCCCTGACTGCGCTGCACGACAAACCCGCCGGAACGATCCGCATCACGACCTTTCGGCATGCGGCCAAAACGGTGCTCTGGCCTGCCCTGGCTAAGCTCCTTCCGGACTATCCAGACATCTCGGTCGAAATCAATCTGGAAGAAGGACTGACCGATATAGTAGCGGGTCGGTTCGATGCCGGCATCCGACTGGGGGAGCAGGTCCAGAAAGACATGGTGGCGGTCAAGGTCGGCCCGGATCTGCGGATGGCCGTGGTGGGTTCGCCATCCTACTTCGCCAAGCACAAAGCACCGGAAACGCCTCGCGACCTTGGTGACCATCGATGCGCCAGCTATCGCCAGACGACAGGCGGCGGCCTCTTTGCTTGGGAGTTCGAGCGCGACGGTGTTGAGCTCGAGGTCAGGGTGAACGGACCACTCATTCTCAACGACGGAGAAATGCTAGAAGCCGCCGCCCTCGACGGGCTGGCACTGGCCTGCACGTTCGAAAGTCAGGTCTCCCACCATATCGCAGCAGGACGACTCGTCCGGGTCCTGGAGGATTGGTGCCCTCCTTTCGCTGGCTACCATCTCTATTATCCGAGCAGACGCCAACACACGCCGGCATTCGCCGTCCTGCTCGAAGCGCTTCGCCATAAGGGATAGTGGCCCCGCGCCATTTTGCCGTCCGTTTCAGATAAGCTGTTCTCGTGGCGCGCACCTTGAGAGATGAATGGGATTTATCTCTCCCGTTTCTAGCTTCATGCAGATTATGCCGTCTAATCGCGTAGATCGGTCGCAGCTACATTCCTCTTCATGAAAGCCGGGGAGCGCCGCCGGGTTTCTCATCACGCTATTGGTTTCCCCGATGGGTGCGATCCACCTGATCGCGCCGATGGAGAAACATGGCCAATTGACAGAAGAGGACATCTACCATGAAGAAACTCATCATTGGCACTGCCAGCGTTATAGCGATTGCTCTTGGCTCGACTGGCCACGCAGAGGTTGCACAGGCACCTGGCTATATGATCGCCAACTACACGATCAAGAATCAGGCCGGCTTCAAAAAATACATGGAGGAGGCTGGCCCATTGGCTCCGAAGTTCGGCGGAAAAATCATCGTCTTCAATCTGAATGCGACCGCGGTTGAAGGCAATCCGCAGTCCGTCATGGCCATCGCCGAGTTCCCGAGCGTTGCCGACGCCCAACGGTTCTACAATTCTCCCGAATACACGGCGGCACGCAAGTTCCGCATCGATTCGACCGAAGGTTCGGTCGTGATCACCGAAGGCTTTGTCCAGCCCAAACAGTGACGGCAAACGGTGTGGACCCGGATCCCGAGCGCCCCTCCATTTCCCGTCAAATACCACATTTATCGAAAAGGAGCCTGAAATGGGCAATCCGAATGACAGCACCCTTCAGCAAGACGGTGCAACGTCGAGCAGTCGCCGGCAGCTTTTGAAAGCCGGCGCGGCACTCGCCACCCTTCCCCTCATGGCCGCCACCACTGCAAGTGTGCAGGCCGCAGACGCGAACGTGACAACAACCATGACCGACACGAAATCCGAAGAATTCATCAACGGCATGGCCGACCTGATGGCCCACTCGACCCGCACCCCGATTCTGCGCTGGCCGCATGAATACGGCATGGAGTTCGAGGAAATCTACTTCCCCGCACTGGATGGTGTGACGATCGAAGGCTGGTTCATTCCCGCCGATTCAGATCGGCTGGTCATCTGCAATCATCCCATGCCCTGCAATCGTTACGGCTATCCGGGTCACTTGGAGCCTTGGACGAACTTCGGCGGCTTCGAGGTGAACTTCCTGCCCGAATACAAGGTCCTGCACGATGCGGGCTACAACATCATCGCCTATGACATGCGAAACCACGGCCGCAGCGGCACGGGAAGCGGCGGCATTAACGGTCACGGCATCCTGGAATACCGCGATGTCGTCGGCTCCATGCACTACGCCAAATCCAGACCTGACACCAAAGACATGAAAACGGTTCTCTACAGCCGCTGCCTTGGTGCAAACGCGACTATCGTCGGTATGGAGAAGCACCCGCAAGAGTTCGAGCACATCAAGGCGTTGATCGCGCTGCAGCCAGTCTCGCCGAGCGTGTTCGTCCAGACCGCAGTCGAAAACCAGAAGATCGAAAATGGTCTCGAACGCTTCGACGTTGCGTTCCACAAGCGGACCGGATTTCATCTCGCCGACGTCTGGCCGATGGAATATGCCAGGGCGGTTACCCTGCCGACGCTTGTCGCCCAGGTCCGCAATGATTTCCTGACCAAGCCGTCCAATGTCCAGGAAATCTATGACACCCTGTCGTCGAAGGACAAGAAGCTGTTCTGGATCGAAGGAACAGACCAGCGTTTCCAGGGCTACAACTACTTCGGCCAGAACCCACAGCTCGTGCTCGATTGGTTTGGCACGCACGTCAACGCCGTTTGACCGTTCTTCGCCTTCCAAAGAGACGTATCGGAGCAACGCCTGGCAGCCGAGGAATCGCTGCCGGGCGTTGTCGTCAAAGAGCGATTTAGAAATCCCCTTTCTAAGTACATGCAGATAATACCGCCTAATCAGCACTCTGCTCGTGGCCTATCTTGCCTTCAAACAATGAAGGAATGTGAATATGAGCAACGTATGGATGATCACCGGTGCCGGGCGTGGCATGGGGTTGGATTTCGCAAAGGCTGCTCTGGCGGCGGGTCACAAGGTGGTTGCGACTGGTCGCGATCCTGAGAAGGTGGCCAGGGCCATTGGACAATCTGCAGATTTGCTTGTCGTCAAACTCGACGTGAACCAGCCCGAGGATGCCGAGCAGGCGGTGAAATCCGTGGTCGAGCGCTTTGGCCGCATCGATGTGCTTGTCAACAACGCCGCGAGTTTCTTCGCTGGATATTT
The DNA here is from genome assembly GCF_056398505.1 of Rhizobium sp. 01T437. NCBI lineage: Bacteria > Pseudomonadati > Pseudomonadota > Alphaproteobacteria > Hyphomicrobiales > Rhizobiaceae > Rhizobium > Rhizobium sp. 01T437. The sequence goes on along the minus strand of NZ_JBFTPM010000033.1, from coordinate 3,434 downwards.
CGAAGAACTAACTCCCGCCCAGATGGACATGCAGCTGATGACGAGCCTCATCGGTCCGATGAACGTCTCGCGCGCCGTCCTTCCCGTCATGCGTAAACAGCGCGCAGGAAGAATCATCTCGATATCGTCGAGTGCGGGTTTCGGCGGCTTCGAGTTCGGAAGCGCCTATGCCGCTTCCAAGTTCGCCCTCGAAGGATGGATGGAGTCGGTCCAAGCCGAGGTCGCGCCATTCGGCATTCAGACCATGATCGTCAATCCGGGTTTCTTCCGCACCGAACTCCTGACGGAAGAGTCGACCAATTACGCGGTCCCATCGATCGAGGATTATGCCGAGCGGCGAACACAACAGTTGGACTTCTGGAAGTCCTACAATGGCAAGCAATCCGGCGACCCCGCCAAGCTTGCCCAGGCTTTGCTGACACTCACCAATTTGGACGAACTGCCAGCCCGATTCATCGCAGGTGCAGATGCCATCGGAACCGCGGAACAGAAGATTGCGACCCTCCAGATACAGATCGACGCCCATCGACAACTCTCAACCTCGCTGGGTTTCGACGAGGTTAGCGTCCCAGGCAACTGATCGCCCCTTCGTGAGGCCGCGAGAACCAGGAGAAGATCATGCACAAAACAAACGAACCGACCGGATCGAGCGCAGAAAACTGTTCGGCGCTGAAACGCCGAGACTTTCTGGTGACTGCCGCCCTTGTCGGCGCAGCATTGCCTCTGGGGTCAATTGCGTGGGCCACAACATCTGAGCAGGTAAAGGAAACCAATATGAAGGCGCGCAGACTCGGAACGCTCGAAGTCTCGGAAATCGGCGCGGGTGCCATGAGCATCAGCGCCAATTATGGCCCTCCCGCGGACATTGTCCAAGGCATCGAGACGCTGCGCACAGCGCATGACAACGGCGTCACCTTCTTCGACACCGCCGAAGTCTACGGTCCCTACACCAGTGAAGAAYTTGTCGGCCAAGCACTTGCGCCCATCCGGGACCAGGTGAGGATCGCCACGAAATTCGGTTTTGCCATCGACGGCACGATCGGGCTGAACAGTCGGCCCGAACACATCAAAAAGGTCGCCGAGGCCTCGTTGAGGCGCCTCAAGACCGATCGTATCGATCTGCTCTACCAGCACCGCGTCGATCCGACTGTGCCGATCGAAGACGTCGCGGGTGCTGTCAAGGAGCTGATCCAGGACGGAAAGGTCTTGCATTTCGGGCTTTCGGAGCCAAGCGCGAAGACGATCCGGTTGGCCCATGCTATCCAGCCCGTCGCCGCCGTGCAGACCGAATATTCCATGATGGAAAGAAGCCCGGAAACCAATGGTGTGCTCACTGCCTGCGAGGAACTTGGCATCGGCTTCGTTCCGTGGGGTCCGGTGGGAATGGGTTACCTCACCGGAAAGATGGATTGCAACACCAAGCTGGATCCCAAGACGGATCTGCGCACGACCTTCGAGCGGTTCACCCCCGAAAACCTTGCAGCGAACATGCCGATCGTCGATTTTCTGAAGACGTACGCCAGGATAAAAGGCGCGACGCCTTCACAGATCGCACTTGCATGGCTGCTGGCACAGAAGCCGTTCATCGTTCCGATCCCGGGCACGCGCAACGTCGATCACCTCAACGAAAACCTCGGCGCGCTTCGCGTGGAACTGACGGCTGGAGACCTTGGCGAGATCGACGCGGCCCTCTCAAAGATCACCATACATGGTGGCCGCATGAACGCCATGCAGATGGAGCTGGTGGACGTCTCTGCCTAGCCGCAGGACGCGGGTCAAGTGGACTGCCTATCAGATGCGCCTGATGGCCGAGCGCTATGTCAGCGATGGCACGATCCCGGAGGCCGGCGACGTCGAACGTTTGACGAAAATCCTGGGCCGCCAGCTGCATTCTTACCGCGACTTCGCGATCGAGACCGCCTCCAGATCCTGATGCCAGGTCAACCTCCCAACGACCAGGCTCTGATTTCGACAGAACTCTAAACAGGGCGACCTCTTGGGGGCGCCCTGCCCTTCAGAGGAGGAAAAGCCATGGCTGCGCTTACCAATCAGAGCTCTTCAGTAGCCCTTCCAAGCGAAAATTGCAGCGTAGAGCCAGATCCAATATGAGGATAGTGACTTTGGCACGCCTTCACAAAACGTATAAAAGCCTGTGTGTACTGCGGATGGCTGATATCTGTTACCGACGCCCGACCCAGTTGCTCCAGTTCCTCCAGAATACCGACAGAAGGCGGGAGTTCGGCGTTCATGATGATCGCGGCCCCAGCGGAGTTCGATAGAGGATGACGCGACCGCCCGGTATGATCTGGGAAAGGAAATCAAAGTCCCAGACGTTGCCAGTAAGCACCCTCGCACCCAGCTGCCGCGCCTGCAGGAAAACAATGGCGTCATTGACGAAGCGGCGCTCATGTCCCTCCCCCTTTGGCAGGTTGCTCAAGCGAAACAGCAGACCCGCCAACACGCCGGCCTGTCCCCAGATGGCTGCATCTGGAGCGTGAAGTCGGTGTTCCGGAATGTCTTCTACGGTCGCCGCGATCGTTTCGAGGACCCCTTTTGTAGAGGCAAGCTTTGGGTCCAGCCGGCCGAAGGCATGGGTCAGCTCAGACAGGCAGACTGCCGAGTGGTGGCATAGGCGATATGTAAGCAGCGTATCGACCTCCACGGGCGAGCGCCCTTGAAGCACATCCAGATAGACGCTGGTATCCAGGAACAGAGGCCCTCCGATTTGCGGCTCGTCAGCAGCCCATGAGAGAGCTTCGTCGGGCCTCCGTTCGAGCGTTCCCACGTGCTTTCCGGGCTTTAGCGATCGGAGGGTTTCGGAGAGATCAAATCCCAAGATCGATATCCGTCGGGATGCTGCCCTTGCGGCCCACCAGACGTGCACCAAAGTCATCTTCAAGAGCCAGCCGGGAAAGCGCCAATTCCAGCAGCTCAGTGTCGGAGGTGACATGAGCGCGCTTCTTGGCCGCCTCGATCAACTCCGAGGACACTCGTCCCGACAAGCGGGTATTCTTCGCCGTGCCAAGGAGACCGACGGCCTTCGCTTGCTCGAGCACGAGCTTATTGCGGTTCAACGCGACCAATGCTTCGCTTTCCGCAGCAGTTCGTGGTTGGGTACCCATAGGTTTCTCCTTTGTTGAACAGAATATAGACTGCGTTGAACAGGAAGGCAAGGTTTAACAGTGGATGGCGAGTTGGGATTCACGCCATCGTTGTGAACCACCGGATCGACGGGCGGCGGTCGGATCTTCCCTGTCCCAAGCGACATCAAGCCCGATCTTGAAATCGACGCCTTTGACTTTCTTCAGCTCAAAGCCGCGGTTCGGCAGATCCTGCGTCCATTCCGGCACGAAGCCGATGCCAAGACCGGCGGAGACGAGCGACACCAGCGAGAAGGTGTCGTCGCAGGTATAGGCGACATTGTCGGTCAGATC
>NZ_JBFTPM010000032.1:0-43198 GCF_056398505.1 Rhizobium sp. 01T437 | reverse complement strand
GAGTTGACGTTCTTGATTTCGCAACGCGTGCCGAAGGGCTCGCCCGGACGGCGCACGGAGACGTTGACGTCGGCGCGCATGGAGCCTTCGTCCATGTTGCCGTCGCAGGTGCCGAGGTAGCGTACGATGGAGCGCAGCTTCGTCATGTAGGCCTTGGCCTCATCGGAGGTGCGCATATCCGGCTTGGAGACGATTTCCATCAGCGCGACGCCGGAACGGTTCAGGTCCACATAGGACATCGTCGGATGCTGGTCGTGCATCGACTTGCCGGCGTCCTGTTCCAGGTGCAGGCGCTCGATGCCGATCTCGATGTCCTCGAACTGGCCCTGACGGTCCGGGCCGAGGGAGATGACGATCTTGCCCTCGCCGACGATCGGGTCCTTGTACTGGGAGATTTGATAGCCCTGCGGCAGATCTGGATAGAAATAGTTCTTGCGGTCGAAGAGCGAGCGCTTGTTGATCGCAGCCTTCAGGCCGAGGCCGGTGCGCACCGCCTGCTTGACGCATTCCTCGTTGATGACGGGCAGCATGCCGGGCATGGCCGCATCGACGAGCGAGACGTTCGAATTCTGCGGCTTGCCGAACTCCGTCGAAGCGCCGGAGAAAAGCTTGGAATTGGAGAGCACCTGGGCATGGACTTCCAAGCCGATGATGACTTCCCAATCGCCGGTGGCGCCGGGGATATAACGTTTCGGATCAGGCGTGCGAACGTCGACAATGGTCATGAGATGCTCTTCGAAGGCTGTTCTTTTCAACAGGTGAGGTAAAGGAAATGGCCTGCCGGTGCAAGGCTTTCGGCAGCCTAGAAACCCGGGCCGTAGCCTTCCGGCTCCTGCGGGCCGAGATGCTTGCTGAGACCGACTGATGGCACGTCGCGGTCGAGCTTCGGATTATAAGCAACCGAAAGCCAGTGGATCGCGTAGCCATGCTTCTGGAAGAAGGAGATCGCCTCTGTATTTCCAGAATGGGTCTGCATCGCCGCCTCCTCGAAGCCCTGCTCGAAAATATCAGACTCGATATGCTCCAGAAGTGCGGTGCCGAGCCCCTGACGATTGAAGCTCGGATCGATCCAGAAGTCAGAAATGGTCTCGTCCAGTCCTTCGCGCGCGGCCCAGCCGGCAACCTGCCCATTCTGTTCGACGACAGTAATGGTGAGCCAGTTATTATCCACGAACGTTCGGAAGGCGGTGCGGGCTCCATCCGTCATGGCGTCCGATTCGCCGATCAATGCCATCGCTCTTTGCCAGGCTCGCAAGCCGATTTCGCTCAAGAGCGCCGTGTCGCCTTCGCGGGCATTGCGAATGTGGATCAATGGCACCTCCGCGTTACTACAGAGTAGTAGACCATTGAGTCGGGCAATTTTCCAGTCCCTGCAATGAGATGAAGAAGCGAAAGCAATATTATTGGCGGCTTTTTTGTTCCGCTACGCCTGCTTGACCGGATTGTGGTTGCTGATAAAAAGCCCGTCAGAGGTGTTTTATGTCTAACTTGCCTGAGACCCGGTAAAGGCCCCTGCCCGCAAGCACAGCCTCGCGCGCATGGGCCCGAAAAACGAAGCCGCGGCGTATCGGCTAAACCCGAACGCCAAATCGTTTTCGTGCGCCTTCCTGAAGGCGCGTTTCCGGATCAACAGCAATGGACATCTCGCGCGCAGAACAGCGCATCCTGCACCTTATGGCCCAGGGCGGCCGTATCGAAATCACCCGAGACGACAATAAAAAAATCGAAACGGTAAGTTGCTTCACTCGCGACGGCTGGGTCTATCCCGGCTTCGGCATGGAGCTTTTTCGCAAGCTGAAACGGCTGAAGGCAATCAAATCTTCCACCGGCCAGCCCTATCGGATCACCGAAAGAGGACTGAAGCTCGTCAGGTCGCAGCTCGATAACAGATAGGTCTGACAAAGCCTGGCCGTGCGGCGCCGTCGTCGCGCGGCCAGGAACGTTTCAGAGCTTTTCAGAAAGCTCCGGGCGCATTGCCGCCCATTCTTCGGCAATCGTGCCTGCTCCAATCGTCTTGCCGGCGCGGCGATACCAGTAACCGGCGTTCCAATCGTCGCCTTCGACGCGGTGGCAAAGGGCATGGCCCCAGTCGAAAACCTGTTCACCCTCGTGGTTCTGGCAGATTTCGTGAACCGCCTCCCACTCTGCGCCCAATTTAAAGCCGCTGGCAGCGAGGCGATCAAAGGCCCCGATCAACCGCGCAAGATCCTGTTTCGGCATGAGGCCCTCCTCGCAAAGACCTCCCTCTATAACAGGCGCCGCCTCGAAATCCGAGACGGCGCCTGCCTTTCTTCAGGCTTGTCGCACTAGTCCTCGGCTAGTTGCTTCTGCAAATGTACCTTTTCGAGCGGGACGCCCATGCTCTTTGCAAACTCGATACCGTGCCAGATGATCTTGAAACCGCAGCGCTCGTAAAGACGGATTGCACCACTGTTCTTCGCATGCGTGTCAACCCGCGCCGTTTCCAGGCCGTCGCCTTTCATCAGCTCGCAGAGATGAAGCAGCAGCGCTTTGCCGATGCCTTTGCCCTGATGATCGGGATGCACCCAAAGGTCGGAAATATAGTTTGGCGCGTTCGCCCGTGCGCCCCAGCCGACGATTCCTCCGTCAAGCTCAGCAACAAAGATCTCGCCCGTCGTCTCATCCGGAAAAATCGCGAATTCCTGCTTCACCCGATTGATGACAGCGGGATCCCGATAGCTGTCTTCAAAGGCATTGCTTGCCGCCCATGCGGCAAAACCAACAACGCCGACCATTTTGTGGTCGGCGTCTGCAATCTTTCGTATCGTTAGACCGATTACCACCACTTGGCTGGCGTGAACTTACCGGCGGCCTGTTCGATGACATGGGCGGTCTTGAAGAGGGTTTCCTCGTCGAAGGCCTTGCCGATGAGCTGCAGGCCGAGTGGCAGGCCCTTGTGGTCGAGGCCGGCGGGAACGGCGATGCCCGGCAGGCCGGCCATGTTTACCGTTACCGTGAAGATGTCGTTCAGGTACATTTTGACCGGATCGGCAGCGAGGTTCTCGTCGGCAACGCCGAAGGCAGACGACGGGGTGGCCGGCGTCAGGATGGCGTCGACGCCGGCATCGAAGGCGAGTTCGAAGTCGCGCTTGATGAGCGTGCGGACCTTCTGGGCGCGCAGGTAGTAGGCGTCGTAATAACCGGCCGACAGCACGTAGGTGCCAATCATGATGCGGCGCTTGACTTCCTGGCCGAAGCCGGCGGCACGCGTCTTCTCGTACATGTCGAGGATATCCTTGCCGTCGACGCGCAGGCCGTAGCGTACGCCGTCGTAACGGGCGAGGTTCGAAGAGGCTTCAGCGGGTGCGACGATGTAATAGGCCGGCAGGGCGTATTTGGTATGGGGCAGCGAGATGTTGACGATCTCCGCACCTGCATCCTTCAGCCAGGAGATGCCCTGCTGCCAGATGGCTTCGATCTCGTCGGGCATGCCATCGACGCGATATTCGTTCGGAATGCCGATCTTCATGCCCTTCAGCGACTGGCCAATGGCAGCTTCGTAATCCGGCACCGGCAGGTCGACGGAAGTGGTGTCCTTGGCATCGACGCTTGCCATCGACTTCAGCAGGATCGCCGCATCGCGGACGTCGCGGGCGATCGGGCCGGCCTGATCGAGCGAAGAGGCAAAGGCAACCGTGCCCCAACGCGAGCAGCGACCGTAGGTCGGCTTGATGCCAACCGTGCCGGTGAAGGCTGCAGGCTGGCGGATCGAGCCGCCGGTGTCGGTTGCGGTAGCACCGGCGCAGAGATGCGCGGCAACCGCTGAAGCCGAACCGCCAGACGAGCCGCCCGGAACGAGCTGCTGGTTGGAGCCTGCAGCGCGCCAGGGATTGATGACTGCGCCATAATGCGAGGTCTCATTGGAGGAGCCCATCGCGAATTCGTCCATGTTGAGCTTGCCCAGCATGACGGCGCCATCATCCCAGAGGTTCTGGGTTACGGTCGATTCATAACGCGGCTCGAAACCGTCGAGAATATGGCTGCAGGCCTGCGTGTGCACGCCGACGGTCGCGAAGAGGTCCTTGATGCCGAGCGGAATGCCTTCGAGATCACCTGCCTTGCCGGCAGCGATGCGCTCGTCGGAATTCTTCGCCATGACACGGGCGAGATCCGGCGTGACCTTGATATAGGCATTGAGCTGGCCATTGGCCGCATCGATCGCCGTGATATAGGCCTCAGTCAGTTCGGTCGCGGTAATTTCCTTGGCGCGCAGCTTCTGGCGGGCTTCGGCAATGGTCAGGCTGGTGAGTTCGCTCATCGTGTTTTCGCTTCAGATCTGGAAATGGCAACAGGGTCGGAAAGAGGCGGTCAAAGCCTTATTCGACGACTTTCGGCACCAGGAAGAAATTGTGGTCGGTGATCGGCGCATTGGCAACGATATCGGCGGCCTTATTGCCGTCATTGACGACATCGGTGCGCTTCTTCATGTCCATCGGCGTCACCGAGGTCATGGCCTCGACGCCTTCGACGTCAACTTCGGAAAGCTGCTCGACGAAGCCGAGGATGCCATTCAATTCGCCGACCATGCGATTTGCCTCTTCTTCCGAGACGGCAATACGGGCAAGGCGCGCAACGCGCTTAACGGTGGCGAGATCGACGGACATGGCATTCTCCGGATAGGAATTTTCCTATCGCTATAAAGACCATGTCCGTCCTGTGCAACGGGTTTGCCTTTTCCGCAATGCAGAATTCCTGCCCTCAAACCCACCGGGATTTGAGGGCTTATGCATCAGAACGACAGGCTTTCGCCAGGCTTCGGCGCCTTCACTTGCGTCTTCGACGCTTCCATACCGGCAACGAATTTTTCCGGCGTCTGGTCGATGATCGGGAAGGTGCCGTAGTGGCAGGGAATGGCCGTCTTGAAGTTGAAGTAGCGCTGGCAGGCAAGAGCCGCCACCGCACCGCCCATGGTGAAGCGGTCGCCGATCGGCACGATACCGATATCCGGCTGATGCAGCTCGTTGATCAGCGCCATGTCGGAGAAGATATCCGTGTCGCCCATGTGGAAGAGGCTCGGCTCGTCGTCGAAATGCAGCATGAGGCCGTTCGCGCTGCCGAGCGAATGGGAAACGCCGTCTTCAGTGGTCTGTGCGGAAGAATGCAGCGCATTGGTGAAGGTGGCGGTGAAGCTGCCGAGCGGGACGGTGCCGCCGGTATTGCCCATTTCGAGTTTATCGACACCTTTGGTGCCGAGCCAGGAGGCAAGGTCTGCATTGGCGAGAACGATGGCGCCAGTTTCCTTGGCGATCTCTACGGTATCGCCGACATGGTCGCCATGGCCGTGGGTCAGCAGGATATGGGTGATGCCGTTGGTCACTTCCTTGATATCCTGTCCGGAGAAGGACGAATTATAAGTCAGGAAGGGATCGATCAGGATTTTGGCGGCTTTCGTCTCTATCCGGAAAGCAGAATGGCCGAGCCAGGTGATCTTCATGAAAAGTCTCCTTTATTACATGATGCAAAAGCGATTTCCGGACCAGAACGGTTTAAAGCAATTCCGGTCGGAAAACCGTTTCGCACTTTTTCTGGAATTGCTCTAAGGACATAGCCGATATGGCCGCAAAGAAAAGCGGTGGGAACTTCAATTTCTTTTGACAGGATGACACGGCAATGACGGTGCTTACGATCGAGGAACTGGCCGGAGCGCTCGGTCCCGGACAGGCAATCGCCGGCCTCGATCTCGGCACCAAGACGATCGGTCTTGCCATGTCCGATCTCGGACGCCGCTTTGCGACGCCGCGCCCGGTCCTCAAGCGTGAGAAATTTACCATCGACGCCGAGACGCTGCTGAGTTTCGCGGCAAAGGAGAAGGTCGCGGCTTTCGTCATCGGCCTGCCGATGAATATGGACGGATCGGCAGGACCGCGCGTGCAGGCTACGCGGGCTTTCGTGCGCAACATGGAGCAGAAGACCGCCATTCCCTTCGTTTATTGGGATGAGCGGCTATCGACGGTGGCTGCCGAACGTGCCCTGCTGGAAATGGATGTTTCGCGGGCAAAACGCGCCGAACGGATCGATTCGGCTGCGGCTAGCTTCATCCTTCAGGGAGCGCTCGACAGGCTTTCCTTGCTGGCGAGATCTGCCGACGATACGGAGGYGTGACGCGCCTTCCACCAGCCGGCGATCTGGCGGCGCTTGCGGAAGCCCATGATGGCGAAGACGACGAGACTATCGACGGCAATCGCGCGGGCGACGAGCGGAGGGATTTCCTGCGGCGGCAGGCCGAGCGCCTTGCCGTAAATCTGGAAGGTCAGGTCATGGACCTGCCGCGTCAGCATGAAGATGCCGAAGTTCAGATCGTAATAAGAAAGCCAGTACCATCCCGCCAGGAAGACGATCGGACCGGCCCAGAAGATCAGAAACCACTTCATGCGGCCTCTCCTTCGTGCTTGCGTAGGACCGGCATATCAAGGGAAACGAGCCAGACCGACGATGCCATGATGCAGAGTACGAGCGTGGGCACGGCAATATCCAGCGCCAGCACGGCGAAAAACATCATCGCCGCGACAAGCAACGCGGTTCTGGCTGCTCTGGTTCCCATCACTGAACTCGGGTCCACAATTGTTACATTTCTAATGTGGACCACACTGGCGGGTTAACCAGCGTCACGCAATGTAAACCAATTGTTAAGGTTAACGGCCGGGCGTGGGCTGTGGATTGTTCAGCCGTAGACGCCGCGCACCAGCCGCTTTAGCGCGGTGGCGGCCTTCTCCCAGTCCTTGCCGTTCTTCAAAACCAGACCTGCGCACTGACCGCCGGCGGCCGCCGACAGCACAAGATGCTGGATCGAGGCGAAGATCAGCGCATTGACGGCTGCCGTATCGATGCCCTTAGGCGGCGTCAGCGAGCCGCGCATGCGATCTAGCCACAGTCCGAGCGCCTTTGAGCGCGCCTCGGAAAGACGCCTTACCTGCTCGGTATTTTCCGAGATCTCCCAGGCGACGATGCGGCGCATCAAGGCATCGTTGCGCAGCGCTTCCAGGAAGAGCAGCGACAGCCGCTCCATGAGGTCACCATAGGTCAAGAGGAACATGCCGCCGGTATCTTCGGGGATGCGGTCCTTGACCCAGTTGCCGAGATCGGCGCCGATCGCCTCGACGAGGCCGTCGAGACCACCATAATAACGGTAGATGAGCTGCTTATCGCAGCCGGCGCGGCGGGCGACGGCATTGATGCCGAAATTCTGGAAACCCTCTTCGGCCAGCAGGTTTTTGGCGGCTTTCAGGATAGCGCGTTCCGTAGCGCTTCTGTCGCGGATACGTTTTTCAGGCTCGGTGGCACCCGTCTGTTCGAGCGCGGCCATGGCAGTTTCATTCAGCATTCGGTCAACCCCGGTCTGTCACCAATCGGTGAGTAACAGTGGAATTTTCCGTCTACAATCCTATCTTATTGAGAAGACTGTGGATATTGATGGTCCGCAGCTCTGCTGACGCTGGTGGGCGGGCCGGCGGCATTTTTTCACCCGGTACAACGCGCCCGAGAAATCTTGCCCATGCGGTTGATCGCGATGGACGAACCCGGCATAGCTGCATTATGAAAAGAGACGACAATTTCTGCTAAGGCCTTGCAATGGTGAATTATATCGAAGCCTCCTCCGCGCCGCCGAAGAATACCGGCGCCATCAGGCTTTATGGCCCTGAAGCATTCGAGGGAATGCGCAACGCGTGCCAGCTGACCGCGCGCTGCCTCGATGCGCTTGCCGATATCGTCAAGCCGGGCCTTGCAACCAATGAAATCGACCGCTTCGTTTTCGAATTCGGCATGGATAACGGCGCCTATCCGGCGACGCTGAACTATCGTGGCTATACAAAGTCCACCTGCACTTCGATCAATCATGTGGTCTGCCACGGCATTCCCGATGACAAGCCGCTGCGCGAAGGCGATATCGTCAATATCGACGTGACCTTCGTCGTCGACGGCTGGCATGGGGATTCGAGCCGCATGTATCCGGTCGGCCAGGTCAAGCGCGCCGCCGAGCGGCTGCTCGAAGTGACCTATGAGTCGCTGATGCGCGGCATCGCCGCCGTTCATCCCGGCGCGCGCACCGGCGCGATCGGCGAAGCGATCCAGACCTACGCCGAAGCCGAGCGCTGCTCCGTCGTGCGCGATTTCTGCGGCCATGGTGTCGGCCGCCTCTTCCACGATTCGCCGAACATCCTGCATTATGGCCGCGCCAATGAAGGGCCGGAACTGCGCGAGGGCATGATCTTCACCATCGAACCGATGATCAATCTCGGACGCCCGCATGTGAAGGTGTTGGCGGACGGCTGGACCGCCGTGACGCGCGACCGGTCGCTGTCAGCGCAGTACGAACACACGGTCGGCGTGACCGCCAATGGCTGCGAGATCTTCACGCTCTCGCCCGCCGGTCTCGACCGGCCGGGCCTGCCGCCGCTCAACGGGTAACGCTCGCCATGGCGAAAGGTCCCGTTCCGCAGGCTGGCGATGACGAACTGCCTTTCGACGTGGACGAGGATATCGCTGTGGACGAACGGGCGTTTTTCGGACAGCCGTCAAAGGCGGCAGCTTCCGCCAAAAAAGCCACGCTGCCCGCCAAGGAAGAGCATTATCACGGCCATCGCGAGAGGCTGCGCAATCGCTTCCACGACCATGGCGATACGGCGCTTGCCGATTATGAAATCCTTGAACTTCTGCTTTTCCGGCTGATCCCGCGCCGCGACACGAAACCTATCGCCAAGGCACTGATCGATCGCTTCGGGTCGCTTGCCGGCGTCTTCGGCGCACCGGCAGCACTGCTGCAGGAGGTCAAGGGCGTCGGAGAGGCGGTGGCGCTGGATCTGAAGCTGATATCCACCATTAGCCATCGCACGTTGAAGAGCGAACTCAAGGGCAAGCAGGTGCTTTCCTCGTGGTCGTCGGTCATCCAGTATTGTCATGCGGCCATGGCGCATGAGACGCGCGAGCAGTTCCGCATTCTCTTCCTCGACAAGCGCAATGCGCTGATTGCCGACGAGGTGCAGGGGCGCGGAACCGTGGACCACACACCTGTCTATCCGCGTGAGGTGGTGAGGCGGGCGCTCGAGCTTTCGGCAACGGCGCTTATTCTCGTGCACAATCATCCCTCGGGCGACCCGACACCATCGCGCGCGGATATCGACATGACGAAGATGATCATCGATGCTGCAAAGCCGCTCGGTATTGCCATCCACGATCACATCATCATCGGCAAAGACGGACAAGCAAGCCTCAAGGGCCTGCGCTTGATATAAGACTGCGGCTAAGGCATGAAAAAGCCATCTTGGCGTTCTCCAAGCTGAATGACTGTCAACAGGATGGGAATTATGGGCATTTCTCCTGGTCGCTTGTACGCGCCGCCGAGCCTTCGATCGCTGATACGGCTGACACTTCTGCTGTTTGTCGTAACCGGTCTCTATCTCGGATACCTGCAGCTTTCGACCAATGTTCATGCGGTCGTCGATGGCCAGGTCTASCGCTCCGCCCAGCCCTCCCCCGCGAAGCTTGGCGAACTCGTCAAGGAGTACGGCATCAAATCCGTACTGAACTTGCGCGGCGACAGCAGCGGCGAGGCCTGGTACGACAACGAAGTCGCCGCAGCAAAGGGCCTCAATGTCCAGCATATCGATTTCCGCATGTCGGCGACGAAGGAACTCTCCATCGAGGAAGGGCGCCAGCTGATGGCGATCATGGCCGCCGCGCCCAAGCCGATGCTCATCCACTGCAAGGCCGGCGCCGACCGTACGGGACTGGCTTCAGCCATCTACGTCGCCGGCGTTGCCAAGGAAGGAGAGATTGCGGCGGAGTCGCAGATCTCGCTGACATACGGCCATCTGTCGCTTTTCTTCATCGGCGCCTATGCGATGGACCGCACATTCGAGCGGCTTGAGCCAATGTTCGGCTTTTTGAACTCCTAAACTGCGCCGGAATACAAACTGTAACATTGACCGGCTACCGATGAACGCGCGACATTTCGCGTTGCAATATGATTCCAATTCCAGTTCGGGGCTAAAGATGTTCCAGTACGATCTCGTGGTAGTCGGCAGCGGTCCGGCAGGGCGCCGCGGCGCAATCCAGGCTGCAAAACTCGGCAAGAAAGTGCTGGTCATCGAGCAGGGAAAACGTGTCGGCGGCGTGTCCGTCCATACCGGCACGATCCCTTCCAAGACGTTGCGCGAAACCGCACTCAATCTTTCCGGCTGGCGCGAGCGCGGCTTTTACGGCCGCAGCTACCGCGTCAAGCAGGAGATCAGCGCTGAAGACCTGCGCCGTCGCCTGCTGATCACGCTGGATCATGAAGTGGAAGTGCTCGAACATCAGTTCGCCCGCAACCGCGTCCAGCACATCCGTGGCAAGGCAAGCTTCGTCGATACTAATACCCTGCAGATCATCAAGGACGACGGCGACACAATGACGGTGACTGGCGCCAGCGTCCTGCTCGCCGTGGGCACCAAGCCGTTTCGGCCTGATTACATGCCCTTCGACAACAAGACCGTGCTCGACAGCGACGAGCTGCTCGATATCGAGGAGCTGCCACGCAGCATGGTCGTCATCGGCGCCGGCGTCATCGGCATCGAATATGCAACGATCTTTTCGGCGCTGGATACGGCCGTGACCGTCATCGATCCAAAGTCGACCATGCTCGACTTCATCGACAAGGAAATCATCGAGGATTTCACCTATCAGCTGCGCGACCGCAATATGAAGCTGCTGCTCGGCGCGAAGGCCGAGAAGGTCGAGCGGCTTGAGACAGGCAAGGTGCAGCTGACACTCGACAGCGGCCGGCATCTCGTGACCGACATGGTGCTTTTTGCCGCCGGGCGCATGGGCGCCACCGATACGCTCAACCTGGATGCCATCGGTCTTGAGGCGGACAGCCGCGGACGCCTGAAGGTCAATCCCGAGACGTTCCAGACGTCCGTGCCTAATATCTATGCCGCCGGCGACGTTGTCGGCTTCCCGAGCCTTGCCTCGACCTCGATGGAACAGGGCCGCATTGCTGCGCGCGTTGCAATCGGCGCCGTTGCCAAGGAACCGCAGAAATATTTCCCCTATGGCATCTATGCCGTGCCCGAAATCTCCACCTGCGGCCTGACCGAAGAGGAAATGAAGGAGCGTGGCATTCCCTATGAGTGCGGTATTGCCCGTTTCCGGGAGACATCACGCGGCCACATCATGGGCCTCGATACAGGGCTTCTGAAGCTCATCTTCTCGTTAAAGACGCGCCGCTTGCTCGGCGTACACATCGTCGGCGAAGGTGCTACCGAGCTCGTGCATATCGGCCAGGCTGTGCTCAACCTGAAGGGTACTGTTGAATATTTCGTAGAAAATACCTTCAACTACCCGACGCTTGCCGAAGCCTATAAAATCGCCGGCCTCGATGCGTGGAACCGCATGGGCGACATAAAATCTGAACTTTGAAGAGCGAGGGAACACCCCTCGCCTTTCCAGGCTAGAGCACGTAAGCCACTGATCCTAAAGTCTTATTTTACTACAGCACGCCTCATTGCACGCTGTTGGTGACTGCCTGTGGTCTGCGGCAACTGCCTATATCCTATGTCAAAAGATATTGGTAAGGTCAGGGTGTTCGCGCCTTGCATTGTTCTATTGCGTTTTGCTTATCGCCTTCCCAAATATGGGGCGCGCCTTTCGACAGCCTGAAATCCGTGTCTTAGACTGGCCTGCAGTACCACCAAGTCCAGCTATGCAGACCACAACGAAAGATAGTTATTTTGCCCGATATTTCAGAGGCTGCTCGCAGACGGTTTCAGCTCGTCCTGATAAAGCCGTCGCATTATGACGATGACGGCTACGTGATCCGATGGTGGCGGGCAATGATCCCCTCCAACTCGCTGGCAGCGATCTTTGGGATTGCCGCCGAGTGCGCGGAGCGGCAGGTGCTTGGGGCCGACACCGCCATCGACATCACTGTCATCGATGAGACCAATACGCGGATCGATTTTGCGGCGCTGATCTCCCAGTTCAAACGCAATGACAACTTCGGGATGATCGCGCTTATCGGCGTCCAGTCCAACCAGTATCCTCGTGCGCTCGATATCGCCCGACCCTTCCGCGATGCCGGACTGCAGGTTTCGATGGGCGGCTTCCATATCTCCGGCTGCCTGTCGATGCTAAGTGGCGACGCGATCGGGCTCGACGAATGCCGTAAGATGGGGGTTTCCATGTTTGCGGGCGAGGCTGAAGGACGACTGGAGATGGTGCTGCGCGATGCAGCCGCCGGCGAACTGAAACCGCTCTACAATTTTATGAACGACCTTCCCGGCATCGGCGGCACGCCGGTGCCTTTCCTGCCGAAAAATAATATCCAGCGCACGCTTGGCCTCAGCACCAGTTTCGATGCGGGCCGCGGCTGCCCCTATCAATGTTCGTTCTGCACGATCATCAACGTGCAGGGCCGCAAATCCCGCTTCCGCTCGGCCGACGATGTCGAGAAGCTGGTGCGCATGAACTGGGCGCAGGGCATCCATAAATTCTTCATCACCGACGATAATTTCGCCCGCAACAAGGACTGGGAAGCGATCTTCGACCGGCTGATCGAACTTCGCGAAAAAGATGGTATTCCGCTCGGCCTGATGATCCAGGTGGACACGCTCTGCCACAAGATCCCGAACTTCATCGAAAAATCGAAGCGCGCCGGCGTCACACGCGTCTTCATCGGCCTCGAGAACGTCAATCCGGACAATCTGACAGCCGCCAAGAAGAACCAGAACAAGATCACCGAATATCGAAAGATGCTGCTGGCCTGGAAGGCACAGGGCATCATGACGCTTGCCGGCTACATTCTGGGCTTCCCTGCAGACACGCCGGAATCGATCCGCCGCGACATCAAGATCATTCAGGAAGAGCTGCCGCTCGACGTCATCGAATTCTTCGTTCTGACACCGCTGCCCGGCTCCGAGGACCATCAGGTTCTCTGGAAGAAGGGCATCGAAATGGATGCCGATCTCAACATCTACGACGTCGAGCATGTCTGCACGGCGCATCCGAAGATGAGCAAGCAGGAGTGGGAGAGCATCTACCAGGAAGCCTGGTCGCTCTATTACTCGCCTGAGCATATGAAGACCCTGCTGCGCCGCGCTGTGGCGACCGGCATCAAGCTGAGCAGTCTCGTCAAGGTCCTGGTCTCGTTTGCGACCACCGTACCGCTGGAGAATGTCCATCCGTTGCAGAGCGGCCTTCTGCGCCTGAAGCATCCCTCGGAGCGGCGTCCTGGCCTGAAGCGCGAACATCCGCTGCTGTTCTGGCCGCGTTTTGCCTTCGATACCGCCCGCAAGCACGTATCGCTCGCCGGCACGATCATCGGCCTCAGCGTCTCGGCTTTCCTGATTGCGCGCGATGCCGGCGCCAAAAGCTACATGGACAAGGCTTTGACACCGGTCGCCGAGGACGACGAAGACGTTCTCGACCTCTTCACCAAGACCGCCGGGGGCACCGCTGCCGTCAGCCACATCAAGAAGGTTGCCGAACTGACCCACGCCCGCAAAGCCGTGTAGAACGCCCTGCGTCCACCTGGACGCATCAAGGACGCTCTAACTCTTTGAATCACTCTATCCGACATCCGAAAATCGATTCCGATTTTCGGATGGTGCTGCAGGCGCATTTGTTGAGGGACCAAGAGAGAACGGCCACGTGATCTCGTGGCGGCGACGTGACGTCAATCTGCCGCCCGACCCCATTCTTAAGTTAATGGCGGTCGCGTCCTGTCACAGCCTCTATATCATCCAATTGTCAAAGCAAAGCAGGACGATCAATCGTCCCGTCTCTCGTCGCTCCAGCCAAGCTCTGGAGCATGTACGCTTGATCGAACCCGGCCTCGGTTCTCGATCCTGTGTCGTGGCACCGCGTTGGCGTGGCTTCGCGTCTTGGCCGTGGGTCACGCCGGTCTGAGCACGATCAGTCTGATTTCAGCGCATCAACAAAAAAGCCCTGCCGCAAGCGGCAGGGCTTTTTGAATTTCAGCTTGAAAAACCGATTACTCGGCGCTGTCCTCGGAAGCCTTCTTCTTCGGAGCGGCCTTCTTCTTCGGAGCGGCTTCTTCGCCTCCGGCAGCTTCTTCAGAAGCTTCGGCCTTGGCAGCAGCCTTCTTCTTCGGAGCAGCCTTCTTGGTGTCGGCCTTTTCAGCGCCTTCGCCTTCTTCGTCGGCGAGCAGCTCTTCCTTGGTCACCTTCTTGTCGGTGACGGCGATTTCGGTCAGCAGGTGGTCAATGACCTTTTCTTCGAAGATCGGAGCGCGGATCGAAGCGGCGGCACCCGGCTGGCTGCGGAAGAACTCGAGGATCTGCTTTTCCTGGCCCGGATACTGGCGCAGCTGTTCGTAGATCGCGCGCTGCATTTCGTCTTCGCTGACTTCGACGCCGGCCTTTTCGCCGATCTCGGAGAGAACGAGACCGAGGCGGACGCGGCGCTCGGCGAGCTTCTGGTACTCTTCGCGCGCCTGTTCTTCCGTGGTGTCCTCATCCTCGAAGGTCTTGCCGGACTGAGCGAGGTCGTTGCTGACCTGGCTCCAGATGCCGTTATATTCGGCTTCGACAAGCTTGGACGGGGTCTCGAACTTGTACAGTTCGTCGAGCTGGTCGAGAATCTGGCGCTTCAGCTTCTGGCGCGTCAGCGAACCGTACTGGGATTCGATCTGGCCACGGACGATTTCCTTGAGGCGGTCGGCAGATTCGAGGCCGAGCTTCTTGGCGAGTTCGTCGTTGATTTCGACATCAGCCGGAGCAGCAACTTCCTTGACGGTGACGTCGAAGGTGGCTTCCTGGCCAGCGAGGTTCTTGGCCGGATAGTCGGCCGGGAAGGTCACAGTGATGGTCTTCTCATCGCCAGCCTTGAGACCAACCAGCTGCTCTTCGAAGCCGGGGATGAAACGGCCGGAGCCGAGAACCAGTTCGGCATCCTGATCGGTGCCGCCGTCGAAGGCAACGCCATCGACCTTGCCGAGATAGTCCATCTTGACGCGGTCGCCGTTGGCAGCCTTGCCCTTCTTTTCGGCGTAGTCGCGGGCGCTTTCAGCGACCTTGAGAACCTGCTCGTTGACTTCGTCATCGGAGATGTCGACGACTTCGCGCGTGACCTTGATGCCCGCGTTGGACTTCAGCTCGATCGGCGGGAGAATTTCATAAGACAGGGTGAATTCGAAATCCTGCTCGGCGGCGAGGATCTTGTCTGCCTCGTCCTTGTCTTCCGTCATGTTGATTTCCGGCTGGGTAGCCGACTTTTCGCCACGGCTGGACAGGATCTGGGTCGGCTGGTCGCGAACGATCTCGTTGACGAGATCGGCCATGATGGACTTGCCATACAGCTTCTTGACGTGGGCAGCCGGAACCTTGCCCGGACGGAAGCCGTTGATGCGAACCTTGTCCTTCACGTCGGCAAGGCGCTCGTTCAGCTTGTTTTCCATGTCCTTGGCCGGGATAACGACCTTGATTTCGCGCTTCAGCCCTTCAGCGAGCGTTTCGATAACCTGCATGTCTTCCTACCTTCATTTCCGTGGCGGCCGTGCCCAGACGCCGTTCGTTTCGGTGAGCACGACGCCGGCCAACTGCCGCGCGTGGCTTTTTCTCAATTCCTGTTCGTTCCGTTCGAGACGGAACCGCACTCGCTTTCCGGGTATCCGGGACAACTAAGTTCCAGTCCTCCCGCCCTGCAAGGCAGCTTGGTGCGGGTAGAGAGACTTGAACTCCCACGCCTTGCGGCACCAGAACCTAAATCTGGCGTGTCTACCAATTTCACCATACCCGCGTTCGCAAAACCGCATGCATATGCCTGCACATGAGGCCTTCCGGAGCGCGGCGTCTCTATATCACCCGATTTAGAACAGGCAAAGGAAAAATGAACGGCAAATGACAGGGATTTGCGGGCAAAAGCGCTCCGTTCTCGTCAGCCACCCCGGCTCTCAATAGAGAGGCTCCTCATAGGCCGGTTTGCCGTCCACAACGAGGCTGCGGATCTGCGCGGCACCGGAGGAGGAAACGCTGGCAGCGATCGAAACGACGCCCTCGTTGCGGGCCTCCTCCAGCGGCCTGCCTTCGCCTTCCGGCACGTAATAGCGCTCTATCCCGTATTCGACCCGGATGGTTTCGCCACTACTAGGACCATAGCTATAGAAAGGCTGACTGCGCAGTACGACCGTATCTGATGCTGACGGCAATTCCTTGAATGACGATTCGACAATGTTCCAGAAGCCATCCTGCTGGCGCTTGAGGCGTACCCACAGGGTCTGCTCGCCGGCTTCTGCCGGAATGCCGCCGGTGACTGTCGAGACCGGGACCGACGATATATCGTAGTTCAGCACCACGTAGTCGCCACGCAGGAAATCGCGCGGATCAACCGGAGCCGTCTTCAGCAATACTTCGGTGCCGCTTGCCAGGATAGAAGCACGGCTCTGGATGAGGTAACCGAGGATCAGCGTCTGCAAGCTGGCGACGAGGATCGCGGCAACAATATAGAAGCGGCCGGCCTGCGGTTTTGCGAAGGCAAAGCTCATGCGCGTTCCTCCCCTGCCTCAACTGATCCCGGTCCGGCCGCGAAGCGTCTTTCGAGGCGGATGACGACCCAGGCGACGGCTGCGACCACCAGGCCGGAGAACAGGAAAAGGCTCGACGTGCCCAAGATCGTGCCGACCGTCACCGAGGCCAGATAGAGCATCTCGGCGGCGAAGGCGCCATAGGCCAGATAGCGTACCGCTCCATTGTCCCGACCATGCAGCACGATCGCTACAACGGCGGCGGCAAGCGTCAGCAGGCCGATCACGACCATACGCCCGCCTTCGTCCATTTCGGTGTGAAGCAGGAACAACCCGATGATGGCGACGAGGAAACTATAGAATGCCGGGGCGGCACCTGCGGTTCCGACGAGCGTGGAAATCGGGCGGACGGGCAAGGCGGTCAGCAGGACAGCCACCATGCCGAGGACGGCGAAGGCGATCGCCACGGAGATCTCTTCAGTCAGCACATAGAGCCAAGCGAGCCAGCCGACCACCAGCAGATAGGCGAGATGGCGCGCCCGGTCGGCACCGGTAAAGCGCACGAGCCCGATGACAACAGCCGCCATGACAAGCGGCGCATAGGGACCGGAGCCGAACCAGCGCGTATCGAAATTCTCGAGGTAGACTGCAAAGGAGGCCCAGGAGAGGAAGCCGGCGACAACAGTCACCGCAGCCGAGCGGAAAAGGATTGCCGAAACGGTCGCCACGGCAAACCAGAGATACATGACCGTCTGCTCGTCGCCCGAGAGATGATACATCTGGCCGATGAGCGAGATGGCGCCGCCGAAGCTCAGCGTGCCGACGATGAGCAGACCGCCGGCGGTGGCAAGCGCGCCGCGCATAAGAAGAAGTGCAGCGCCGATGTGAACCGCCCAGATGAGCGCCAGCATCAGGCCGACGCGGACAAGGCGTGGGATATACTCCCAGTTCGAAGCGACGAGAAGCAGCAGGGCGGCCCCGAGCAACACGGCCGCCAATCCCATCAGCACGCGGCCGAGGCTGAAGCTTGCCGGGCGCGTGTCGTATTCGGCCAGCAGCGTCTTCGCCGTCCCTTCCTCAAGAAGTCCCTTCTCCACCCAGAGCGAGAGATCCCGCCCCAACCTGCCGCGATACATGCCCTACCCCGCATTGATCCGCCATCTTCGGCTTCTGCATTTATAGCGCAGGATCGGCGCGCGGGAACGCCGGTATTTGAAATATGCAAATTCCTCACTGGTCTTAATTGGGTCAGCCGTTAACGAAACACTAACCGCATCATTGCTAATATATAATCACCGCACAGAAGGCATGCATAAACCGCATAGCCCTCATGAATATATTGCACTGCAAAACAATCAAAAGTCATACTATTTAACTCCTATCGAAGCACGGGGATGGCGCCCCGGCCCGGTTTTCCGGAAGCCTGCGGATGATATGTCCGTGACGAGATTCGCAGACGCGCACTCCTCCTCCCAGCGCCCTGCGATAGACTGGCAACACTCCTCCTCCCAGTTGCCAGTCACCATCATGACGCCCACCGGATCCTCCCCCGGTGGGCGTTTTGCTTAACAGGTGGTTAAACGATTAGCATGCTGCCCTTTCGGGCTTTCGCGCGAATCAGGGTGAAGCAATCGTTAAGCCGCAACGGACAGCCGGGAGAGCGCTTCAGTGCACGAGGCCCGATGCTCTTCACCGAGATGCATCGGAAAATGCACCGTCAGGAAAAAGACTATTCGCGGACGCCCCGGCCGGCCAAATATCCATCTGCGAATATGGCAGCCTGTGAAAAAATCATTCTGCCTATTCGTTGACCAGAAAATGGCCAAAGCATGTAAATAACCACCCGAGCCTTGCGAATCACGCATGGGTGGCTTGAAATCTTGGCTCTGTTAGTTCTTCGCGGCGCAACATATATTCTGGTCATCAAATAGAGGTCAGCGCCGAAGACAGGCTGCTGGCAGGATCAAGCCCTAGGAAAGGGGATTAACATGAACTTCTCTCGCTCTTTCAATAACTGGCGCAAGTATCGTCAGACCGTTACTGAACTCGGCCGCATGACCAACCGCGAATTGCATGACCTCGGCATTGACCGTTCGGACATCCATCGCGTTGCTCGCGAAGCTTCCGCCCGCTAAGTACAGGTAATCGCTGCTCCTCCCAAGCAGATTGCCTTCCCAAAACGCCTGCTGCCTCCGCAGCGGGCGTTTTCTTTTTGCCTATCGGCCAGACTGCCGCAAAAGTTGCGGAAGTGTTAATTCCTGGCCCGCTCAAAAATCGTGCTCTGCATAATTAGCGGGCATCAGACTGCACAATTGCATAGCAGACGCCTTTTATTTGCACTGCACAATATCGGGGATCTCCACTATATGGATGTCAACCGCAGACACGGCGATCCCGCCGGTCGCGCAAGACATCCGAGGAAAAGATCATGAACCCGATCCGCATTGCAAAGAGCTGGATTAGCTACCGCCGCACGCTCAACGAACTGGGCAACCTGTCCAACCAGACCCTGTCCGATATCGGCGTCAGCCGTTACGACATCCGCAGCATCGCATCCCGCTCGTTCCGCTAATATAGCGAGCACCATTCCCCAAGACGGCGCCATCAGGCGCCGTTTTCGTTTTTGGCTTTGCTTCGCCTTATCGGAACCCTGGGGCTTTCCGGCAGTTCTCCTTGTCGAAAGGAGACCATCTCATGGCAAACCAACTCAATGCAGGCTTCACCGGCCGACCCGCCAACAAGCCAGAGGGCATCCGCAAGGCTGCTTCGGATACTGCCTCCGCAGTCAGGCGTGAGGTACAGGCCGTTGCGACAGGCGCTGCCGATCATCCTCACATGGCAAGCTCTGTCGTCGTCGGCATCGGCGTCCTCGCCTTCAGCATCGGCTATCTGCTTGGGCGCCAATCCGCCGCGCCGGACCGCTTCTGGAGGTGAGATGATGGCCAGGACCCTCCCCGAAAGGCAAATAAGAGCACCCGGTCGCCAAAAGGCGAAATCGATACGCGCAACGAACATGCGCCGGAAACAACTCCGGACGACGTCCTAACCTTGCTGCGCGACTTGAAGCGGCAAGGGAACATAGTGACGCCTATGTTGTCGATGCCGATCTCGAAGATGCCGACCAGCGCGAGGCGTCGCCCGGAACACGAGAGCAGAGCTAGTACCCTTGCGGCGCCAGGAGGCGCCGTTTTCGATTCTGCTGTTGGATCGCGTTCCCCGCCGTGATATCAGCCGCCAATGACCAAGAACTCCTCCTACTCCCCTATCCATGTCATCGGCGGCGGACTGGCCGGCTCTGAAGCTGCATGGCAGATCGCCAATGCCGGCGTTCCTGTGATCCTGCATGAAATGCGCGGCGTGCGCGGCACGGATGCGCACAAGACCGATGGACTTGCCGAGCTTGTCTGCTCCAACTCCTTCCGCTCGGATGATGCCACCAGCAATGCCGTTGGCGTCATCCATGCGGAAATGCGCATGGCCGGTTCGCTGATCATGGCATCGGCCGACAAACATCAGGTGCCGGCAGGCGGCGCGCTGGCCGTCGACCGCGATGGCTTCTCTGATGCCGTGACCAAGGCGATCCACGAGCATCCGCTGATCACGGTCGTGCGCGAGGAAATCTCCGGCCTGCCGCCGAAGGAATGGGATCTGGCTGTTATCGCCACCGGTCCGCTGACGGCGCCGTCGCTTGCGAGCGCCATCCAGGCGGAAACGGGTGAGGATTCTCTTGCCTTCTTCGATGCCATCGCGCCGATCGTCTATCGCGACAGCATCGACATGGATATCTGCTGGTATCAGTCGCGTTACGACAAGGTCGGTCCCGGCGGCACCGGCAAGGACTATATCAACTGCCCGATGACCGAAGAGCAGTACAATGCCTTCGTCGATGCCCTCATTGCCGGCGACACGGTCGGTTTCAAAGAGTGGGAGGGCACGCCCTATTTCGACGGCTGCCTGCCGATCGAGGTCATGGCCGAGCGCGGGCGCGAGACGCTGCGCCATGGGCCAATGAAGCCGATGGGCCTCACCAATGCGCATAATCCGACCGTGAAGGCCTATGCCGTCGTGCAGCTTCGCCAGGACAATGCGCTCGGCACGCTCTACAACATGGTCGGCTTCCAGACSAAGCTGAAATATGGCGCGCAAGCCGATATCTTCCGTATGATCCCAGGGCTTGAGAATGCCGAATTCGCCCGGCTCGGCGGCCTGCACCGCAACACCTACATCAACTCGCCCACCCTGCTCGATCCGTCGCTCATGCTGAAGTCGCGGCCGGGCCTGCGTTTTGCCGGCCAGATCACCGGCTGCGAAGGTTATGTGGAAAGCGCAAGCGTGGGTCTGCTGGCCGGCCGCTTTGCCGCTGCGGAACGCAAGGGAGAGCCAGTTTCGCCTCCTCCTGCAACAACGGCGCTCGGCTCGCTGCTCGGCCACATCACCGGCGGTCATATCGTCACCGATGAGGAGCCCGGCAAACGCTCATTCCAGCCGATGAACATCAATTTCGGTCTGTTTCCGGAGCTTCAGCCCGGCTCTATCGTCAAGCCTGAAGGCGTCAAGCGCTTCCGTGGCAAGGACAAGACGGTCATGAAGCGGCAATTGATTGCCAAACGAGCGCTTGCAGATTGCGCCGCTTGGCTGGGTCAGGACGTCAAGTTCGCCGAAAGCGCCTGATATAGGGCATTTCCGTTTTTCTTCGGTTCGCGGGAATGCCCTATGCTTTGTTTTGACTAATGGCCGTTTGCGGCGGACGAATTCGGCGCAGATAATTCCTTATCCGGCTCGGCAATATAGTTGCCGAGCAGCCAGAGCGACACTTCCGACGCCTCCTTGGCCGAAGCAAACTCGTAAGTGCCGTTGTGATGGGGCGCATTGACAAATTCGATGCTCAGCCCCCTGCCGGTTTCAGAAGCCAAAACCCGCACCGTACCGGGCTCGATCAGATGGCAGGCGAAGTGGCGCGACATGTTGCGCATGAAGCCGGCCTTGTTGTCATGCAGACGCACGAAGACGGCCTGACCGTCAACAGTCGCCTGAAGCTGGCGGATCGCTTCATTGGGGAATGCGCGCCCGAACTCGATGATGGCAAGGCCCGTGTCATGCAGGCCATCTTCCTTGTTCTGAGCAGCCATGCGCGTCGCCACGAAGGCGAAGAAGATGACGATGGCGAAAAGAACGCACCAGACGATAATGCCCACGCGGATTCTCCGTTTAGAATGGGGTTATGCCTGACATAACGCGCGAGACTTGCGCGAGTTTGACCGTTGTCAGATTTTCTTGCGCATGCCGGCAAATGCCATGCGCATCTGACGGCGCCATTGCGGCTCTTGCAGCGAGGTATCCAGAACAGCTGCACCGCGCTTCTGCGCCTTCACCAGCACCGGTTCGGCAAGCGCAACCGGCAGGAAGGCGGGCAGCACCGATGGCGGCAGGGCAGACGCCCTCGCCTTGGCAAGGTGATCGCGGCCGAGCCCGGCAAACGCTTCGATGGCTGCAGAGATGCGCGGCTTGTCCGTACCAGCCAGGAAGGTCTCCCTGTCGAGGCCCGTTGCCGAGAGAATTTCGAGCGGGATATAGACCTGGCCACGGCGTTGATGGAGCGGCATCAGCAACAGCATGCCGGAAATGGCCTGCGCCACGCCGGCATGACCGGCCGCATCTGCGGATTTCATCGCCTCTTCCGAAGAAAGGATGAGGCCCGCGAGCTGGATGAGCGCCGAGGCGGTCTCACCCGCATAGCCTTCCAGCGCGGTTCGGCTTTCCATCGGGTCGTCGTAGAGATCGAATATCCGCGCTTCGATCATATTGACGAGCGTCTGGCGTGGAAGCCGATGCGTCTCGACGGCCGAAAGAAGGGCTGCCGCGAGCGGATTGGCCTCCGTCGAACCGTGTGCATTGCCTTCCAGAAGGTCGCGCCAATATTGCATGCGGATTTCGCCGGGCAGCGGCTCGTGCACGAGATCGCGGATACGCGCGAGCTCGGCATTGAAGGCATAGAGGGCGGCGAGCGCACCGCGCTTGTCATCAGGCGACAGCAGGCAGGCAAGGTAGCGATCGCGATCGATGTCGCGCAGCGTCGCCAGGCTGATCTCCTGGTTCGTCTTCGGATCGGCCATGTTCAGACCGCGATCAGGGCGGCGGCAACGGCACGCTGTTCGGCAAGCATGATGTTGAAGGTGCGCACGGCAGCACCCGTGCTCATCGGATCGGAAGAGATGCCGCGTGCCTTGAGGGCGGCACGCAATTCCGGGGGCAGACGGCGAAGCTCCGTGCCCGTGCCGACGAGCAGCACTTCGATATCGGCGGCTTCATCAAGCACACGGCGGAAATTTTCCACCGACAGCGGCTTCGTCATGTCCATGTCCCAGCCGTGGATGCCCGAGGGCAGGCAGAGGATCGAGCCGCGATGCGACATATCCGCAAAGCGAAAGCCGCCGTTGCCATAGGTGTCGATGGGAGCGCGGCCCGGGAAATGGGCGTCGCGGATTTCAATGCCTTTTGCCATGTACCTATACCGCCGGCTTGCCGGATTTCATGCTGATGTCGCCCTCGTCCTCGCCGCCAGTCTCCCGTCGCAGCCGGAAGATGATGAGGACAGGCGCTGCTATATAGATGGAGGAGAATGTTCCAAGCGCAACGCCGAAGAGCATGGTGAAGGTGAAGGAGCGGATGACGGCGCCGCCGAAAATATAGAGCGCAAAAAGCGCCAACAGCGTCGTG
Source organism: Rhizobium sp. 01T437 (assembly GCF_056398505.1). Lineage (NCBI taxonomy): Bacteria > Pseudomonadati > Pseudomonadota > Alphaproteobacteria > Hyphomicrobiales > Rhizobiaceae > Rhizobium > Rhizobium sp. 01T437. The sequence continues at coordinate 20,001 of NZ_JBFTPM010000032.1, read as the reverse complement.
GCCGCCGTCAGAATGGTGCGAGAGAGTGTCTGGTTGATCGCCGCATCGATCAGGATCGGCAGTGGCATCTTCCTATAGCGCTTGAGGTTTTCGCGCATGCGGTCGTAAACGACGACGGTATCGTTCAGCGAATAGCCGACAACGGTCAGGAGTGCTGCAACGCTCGTCAGATTGAATTCCATGCCCGTCAGAACGAAGAGGCCGAGCATGATGATAACATCGTGCAGCGTCGCAACAATTGCGCCGACCGCAAACTGCCACTCGAAGCGGATCCAGATATAGACCAGGATGGCGAATAGCGAAGCAAGGATGCCAATCGTCGCCAGCATGGTCAGTTCGCCGGAGACGGCCGGGCCGACGACCTCGACGCGGCGGAAATCGTAATCCTCGGCCAGTTCGCCACGAATGAATGTTGCGACCGACTGCTCGGCATTTTCGCCGCCATCCTGCGAGCCAACACGGATCAGGGCGTTGGTGGCATCGCCGATGCGCTCAACGCGCACCGGTCCGAGGTTCAGTTCGTTGAGACGGGCGCTCAGATCGGCAATATCGGCATTGCCCTGCTTCGCCTTGACCTCGACCAGCGAACCGCCGGTAAAGTCGATACCGAGCTGCAGGCCCACTGTTGCGAAGGCGAGCATGGCGGCGATGCAAAGTGCTGCCGATGCCGTGAAGACATAGCGGCGAATGCCCATGAAGCGGATATTGGCATGCTCGAACAGGCTGGTCAGCGCGCTCTTCGGCAGATGGCGGGGATGGCGTCTTGCGAGCCAGGCAGCCACGAAGCCGCGCGTCAGCGTGAAAGCCGTCAGGATCGTCGTGAGGATGCCGACGGCCAGCGTCACCGCAAAGCCGCGGATGGATTCACTGCCGACAAAGAACAGAATGACAGCGGCGATGAAGATCGTGACGTTGGCATCGACGATGGTAGCGAAAGCCCGCGAAAAGCCACGCTCGACCGCCTGGGCGAAGGTCGTATGCGGCACCCTCTCCTCTTCGCGGATGCGCTCATAGATCAGCACATTGGAATCCACGGCCATGCCGACGATCAGCACGAGGCCGGCAATGCCTGGAAGCGTCAATATCGCACCCGCAAGGCTCAGCACCGCGACGATCAGCACCAGATTGAAGGCTAGCGACACGACGGCGATGATGCCGAGCATGCGGTAGAGCGCAATCATCAGCGTTGCGACGAGCACGACAGCGACAATGCCGGCGACAAGACCGGAGAAAACGGATTCCGAGCCGAAGACCGGGCTGACGGTGCGCTCTTCCACTGATGTCAGCGTCGCAGGCAGTGCGCCGGCCCGCAACATGACGACCAGATCCTGAACGCCCTCTTCGGAGAAATTGGCTGATATCTCGCCGCTACCATCTGTGATCGGCGCTTCGATGACAGGGTTCGCCATGACTTGATCATCAAAGACAATGGCAAGATGTTTTCCCACATTGGCGGTCGTTGCCTGCGCCAGACGCTTTGCCGCCTCGGCATTCAGCCGGTAGACGATCGCGCTGTCCTGCGTTTGCGGATCGGTCTTCGTATCGACTTCGGCAAAATCAGCGCCTGTCGCTATCGCCGTGCGATCGACGAGATAGGGAACCGGCGGATCATCCAGCGAATAAAGCACCTGCGATGTCGCGGGCCAGCGGCCGGCAAGCGCCTGCTGGCCGGTCATGCTCTCATCAATGAGGTGGAGGGAGAGTGCAGCGGGTTCGTTCAGCAGGTTCTTCAGCCGTTCGGCATCGACGGAGCCCAGAACCTGTACGGCGATACGATCATCCCCGTCAGGACGAACGGTGAAATTCTCTTTGCCGAAACCGGCGATGCGGCGGGCGACAATATCGAGTGAGCGGGTCTGCGCAGCAACAGTGTCGGCATCGATCGCCTTGTCGGAGATCTGCAGCGTCAACTGGCCGTCATTGCTCTGCTGGAGCGAGACATTGGCTGAGGTCAGTGATTTCAGGAGATCGGTCGCCGCCTGAAGCTGCGCCGTATCGGTAACCTTGACCGTCACCGTCTGTGCAGTTCCGGTAAGTCCCGTATAGCGGATACTGGCTCTACGGAGCGTATCACGAACGCTGGCAACCGTTGCCTCGAGCCGGTCCCTGATAATGTCGGAGCGTTCGAGACGGAGTACGATATGAGAGCCGCCCTGCAGATCGAGACCGAGGGTGACACGATCCTGCCGGATCCAGCTTGGCAAGGAGGAGAGCTGCGCCTGGCTCAGGAGATTGGGCGCAGCGACGATAAATGCGGCAATCGCGACCAACCAGATCAGAAGTGTTTTCAAGCGGGAAAAATGGTGCATTCTCTCGACTATCTTCCGATCCGGCGGGTGTTGCTATCGCATGTTAAGCAGCGTCGGCCTTGACCGGCTCGCCCTTTACGCGGACTTCGGAAATGCCGGTGCGGACGATGCGCACGCGCACGCCTTCGGCGATTTCGACTTCGACTTCCTTCTCGTCGACAACCTTCGTGACCTTGCCAACGAGGCCGCCGCCGGTAACGATCTGGTCGCCGCGACGGATCGCCTTCAAGGTCTCCTCACGCTTCTTGGCCTGCGCGCGCTGCGGGCGGATGAGCAGGAAATACCAGACCACCATCAGCGGCACGAACAGGATGATCATTTCGAGGCCTGAGCCGCCGAAAGCACTCGTGGCGTCAGTTGCGCTCTGGGCAAATGCCGGGGTGATAAACATGCTAAGCTCCTCAGGCTATGGGCGGCGGAACCCCGCCTCTCTTTTCAAGTCGCCGGACTATAGTTGCAGCCTTTATGAATGCAACAAAAACAGCCGGAAAGCGTACCGATTCCGCTGCCTCATAACCTTTCCGCTGTGGAAAGGCCATGCTACCCGGCATCAAAAAAGCGAAAGCGGATTATCGCTGCAATCTATGAAGGAGGCACCCGATGGCCGAAGAAATCAATAGCGTTCTGCTTCAGGAGCTGAAGAGGCTTGCGGATGCGGTCGAACGGCTGGCGGGACCGGCGCCCGCTGCCAATGACTGGAACGCCGCCGACTGTTTCGTCTGGTCCCCCGCTCGCCATTATCTACAGCCCATCAGGCGCCCCAATCGCGTGGCGCTAAAGCTCATTCGCGGCGTCGATCATGTGCGCGACATCCTGCACGAAAATACCGTGCGTTTTGCCGAGGGCTATGCAGCCAACAACGTGCTGCTCTGGGGCGCGCGTGGCATGGGCAAGTCCTCGCTGGTCAAGGCCRTGCATGAAGACGTGCGCCGCGAGAGCAGCGCATCGTTGAAACTCGTCGAAGTGCATCGCGAAGATATAGCCAGCCTGCCGACGCTCCTCGACCTCCTCAAGGATACACCGCATCGCGTCATCGTCTTCTGCGACGACCTCTCCTTCGACCACGACGATACCGCTTATAAGTCGCTCAAGGCGGCGCTTGATGGCGGCGTGGAAGGGCGCCCGGACAATGTGCTGTTCTATGCCACGTCCAACCGGCGCCACCTGCTGCCGCGTCACATGATGGAGAACGAGCAGTCGACGGCAATCAATCCGTCAGAAGCCGTCGAGGAGAAGGTGTCACTCTCCGACCGCTTCGGCCTGTGGCTCGGCTTCCACAAATGCAGCCAGGAAGATTATCTGACAATGATCGACGGCTACGCCGAACACTTCAAGCTCGGCCTTGAGCGCGAGAAGATGCATGCCGAGGCGCTGGAATGGGCAACGACCCGCGGCGCCCGCTCCGGTCGTGTCGCCTGGCAATATATCCAGGACCTGGCCGGCCGCATGCGTGTCCATCTCGACCGCGCTTAAGCATTTCCTCACGCGTGTCGTTATAGCAAAACCACTGCAGACTTTTGGGCGACACGCTTTAAAACGACAAAAGCCCGGCTGCTGGCCGGGCTTTTGCACTTTCCTGAGACGCTCTACCTGCTCAGAAATGTCACCTATTCAAGAAATGTCATGGGGTTGACTGGGGACGCATCCTTGCGAACCTCAAAGTGAACCTGCGGCTGCTTGACGTTGCCGCTCATGCCCGACATGGCGACCGTCTGGCCACGCTGGATCTTCTGGCCGCGGGTGACGCTCAGCGTATCGGCATTGCCGTAGACGGTGACGGTGCCGTCGTCGTGACGGACGAGAACCGTGTTGCCTAGCTCCTTCAGGCCGTTACCGGCATAGATGACCACGCCGTTTTCAGCAGCCTTGATCGCGGTGCCCTGCGGAACCGAAATATCGATGCCATCATTGCGGCTGCCGTTGACGTTGGCGCCATAGGCAGCAATCACCTGGCCGCGAACCGGCCAGCGATATTTGCCGATGCCGGTGGCTTCCGGAGCCGCAGCGCTGACATCGGACTTCTTCTCGACATCATCGACCGTCTGCGTGGCGGCGGGGGCCTTGTAGGGCGCTGGCTGTGCGGAGGCCGTCTGGACCGGAGCGCTCGCCGGCTGGGCAGGCTTGACCTGCTCGACCTTCTGCGCCGGGATGGAGGCCGTCTTGATCGTGTCAGCGGAAGTCCCCCCGTTCGGGATCTTCAACTCCTGGCCGATGCGGATCGAGCTCGCCGACAGTTTGTTGGCTGCCTTGATATCGTCGATGTTGGCACCCGTCGCCTTGGCGATCTTGGCAAGCGAGTCACCCTGCTTGACGGTGTAGGTTCCCGCAGCACCATTCGGATTCTTGCCACCTGCCGGAGGAGCTTTGCCCGTCGGATCTGCACTTGCGACAGTCTTGTCGCGAGCCGAATTGGCGCCCGGAACGACAGCAACCTTCTGCTCCTGGCCCTTCGTCGGCTGCGGCAGGTCGCCGGGCTTGGAAAGATCGGCGGACTGGGCTGCAGCCTTGGCTGCGTTGTTGCCGCCGTTGAAGGTCGGGATAAGGATCGCCTGGCCGGGCTGCGCCGCGGAAGCCGTCTTCAGATTGTTGACACGCAGGATTTCCTTTTCCGGAACGCCATAGCGGCGGGAAAGGACAGCGATGTTTTCACCCGGACGCAGCGTGACCGACGGAGCATTGGTCCCCGACCAGCCCGAAACCTTCGGCGTCGTGCCCGTCGTCAGCGTATCGGGAGCAACTCTCGGCGCATTCATGCCCGCCGGAGCGATGCGATCGGGCTTCGGAGCGGTCGGAAACGGCTGGGCAAGAGCAACGTCTCTTTCCCGCTGACGGGGAGAAACGGACCCTGCGCTCGGCGGCGCGAGTTCGGTGCGCTGAACGGAAACCGGTGCGGATGCCATCCGTGCGGCGGAGCCGGAGGTGGCAACAGGATCATAGCTCGGGCGGCCCGGATAGGGCTGGCCCATCGTATTATTCTGAGCGTAAGACGGCTGCATGGCCGAACCACCAAGATCGGCGCGCGGCACCGGGTCGCCCTGCGGCCCGTTGAAACCCCTGCGCGGGATCGAATTCGTCGTCACCTGATCCTGCCCGGAGGAAGAAAACAGACTGCCGAAACGTGTTACATCGGAGCTGCAGCCTGTTGCTGCACTCGCCAGTAAGGCGACGACCAGAAAATTGCCGGCCGATTTCCCGAACTTCGGCGAAAGACTGAAACGCATGACTCGACCCACTTAGAACGCAACCATTTGTGAATCTATTAAAGCGCGTTAGTGTTACCATGCGGTTAAGGCGCTGGAATCAGTGCTATATTTTTGAGAACTTGATAACCATAAGTTTGCGGGCGAAAAATCATAGCCCGCCGGGCCTTACGGGCTGCCGGTCTAGAGCTGCGAAGCAAGCCTTGAAACAATCGGCAGATAGGGAGCGTCGAAGAGCTCTTCCCGCTCGAAGCGGCTGCCGGTCTTTGTCAGCCGCACCATGCGGCATTCATTCTCGGAGATCATCAGCGGCGCAATCATGGAACCGCCGGAAACCAGCTGATCGGCATAGAAGCGCGGCATGGAATTGAAAGCAGCCGTAACGAGGATGCGGTCAAATGTGCCCTCGCCCTGCATGCCGCCGCTGCCATCGGCCTGGCGGATGATGACGCTGCGTAGGCTGAGCGTTTCCATGCGACGCTGGGCCGAAAGCGTCAGCGTCTTGTAGCGATCGACCGTCAGCACGCGTTCTGCAATGCGACCGATAACCGCCGCGGTAAAGCCGCTGCCCGTGCCGATTTCGAGTACGCGCTGACCGGGGCGGACCTTCAGGTGATGCAAAAGACGAACGGCGAAATCGACGCCCTCCAGAAAGGAACCGCACTCGATCGGGATCGTGCGGCTGGAATAGGCGTTCTCGGTAAATTGCGGCGGGACGAAAAGCGAGCGCGGCGTCTGCTCGACAGCCGTCAGCAAATCGATGTCGGAAATGCCTTCCGCGCGCAATCTCAAGACCAGCGCTGCGAAGCCTTCCTTCTCGGCCAGTTTTGCCGTCAACCCTTTACTCCGTGTCCGAGGGCCCGCGCCACGCGGTCCGTCACGGAATAATCGGTCAGATCAAGTTTCAAAGGTGTTACCGAAATCTTATTATGCTTGAGGGCGTGAATATCGCTGCCCTCGGTAAAGGCGCCGGCGCGTTCGCCGAATTTCAGCCAGTAATAGGGAAAGCCGCGGCCATCCGTGCGCGCATCGACCTGCAGGTTGAAGGCAAGCTTGCCTTGTGCGGTCACTTCAACGCCCTCGACTTCATCAGGACGACAGTTCGGGAAGTTGAGGTTCAGGAAGGTGCCCTCAGGAAGATCGACCGTCATCAGCTTTTCGAGCAGCGCCGGAGCGTGGGCCTCACACACCTCCCAGGGCAGGATCCGGGCACCGTCATCATAAATATAAGCCTGACTGAGGGCGAAGGAGCGCACGCCCTGCATCGTTCCTTCGATGGCGCCGGCTATGGTGCCGGAATAGGTCACGTCGTCGGCGACATTGGAGCCGGAGTTAACGCCGGACAAAACGAGGTCCGGCTTGATATCCAGCACCCGCTTGATGCCCATGATGACGCAATCGGTCGGCGTGCCGCGCAGCGCATAGTGCTTGTCGGAAATCTTCCGGAGCCGCAACGGCTCCGAAAGGCTGAGCGAATGCGCAAGGCCGCTCTGGTCGGTTTCGGGGGCGACAATCCAGACATCGTCAGAAAGCGCCCTTGCGATCCGTTCCAGCGCACCCAAGCCTTCGGCATGGATACCGTCGTCATTCGTCAGCAGGATGCGCATGGTCTCAAGCCGCCCGTTCGATCTTCGTCAGGCCGCCCATATAGGGCTGCAAAACGTCCGGAATCGTGACCGAACCATCCTCGTTCAGATAATTTTCCAAGACCGCGATCAGGCAGCGGCCGACAGCCGTACCGGAGCCGTTCAGCGTATGAACGAATTTCGTCGACTTGTCGTCCTTGCCGCGATAGCGGGCATTCATGCGCCGTGCCTGGAAATCGCCGCAGACAGAGCAGGACGAGATCTCGCGGAAAGTGTTCTGACCCGGCAGCCAGACTTCGAGGTCATAGGTCTTGCGCGAGCCGAAGCCCATGTCGCCCGTGCAAAGCGTCATCGTGCGGAAATGCAGACCCAGGCGCTTCAACACTTCTTCGGCGTAGGCCGTCATGCGCTCATGTTCGGCGAGCGAGCTCTCGGCGTCAGTAATCGAGACAAGCTCGCACTTCCAGAACTGGTGCTGGCGCAGCATGCCGCGGGTATCGCGGCCGGCAGATCCCGCCTCCGAACGGAAGGACGGCGTGAGAGCGGTGAAGCGCAGCGGCAGCTTTTCCTGATCGAGGATTTCCTCGCGAACCAGGTTGGTCAGCGTCACTTCCGCCGTCGGGATGAGGTACCGGCCGTCCGTCGTCTTGAAGAGATCTTCCTCGAACTTCGGCAGGTTGCCGGTGCCGAACAACGCCTCGCCCCGCACCATCAACGGCGAAGACACTTCGGTATAGCCGTGTTCGGTCGTGTGGAGGTCGATCATGAACTGGCCGAGCGCCCGTTCCAGCTTGGCGAGCGGGCCGGTCAGCACCGTGAAGCGCGAACCGGAGAGCTTGGTGGCACGTTCGAAATCCATATAGCCGAGGGCTTCGCCGATTTCGAAATGCTCCTTCGGCGCGTGGTTCCAGCGCGGCCTTTCGCCGACGATACGCGTCACGACATTGTCGTGCTCGTCCCTGCCGACAGGCACCTCATCGAGCGGCACGTTAGGGATGCGCGAGAGCTGGTCGGTGAGCTCGGCGGAAAGCGCACGCTCTTCCTCTTCGGCAGCCGGCAGCGTTTCCTTGATCTCGGCGACCTCGCCCTTCAGCTTGTCGGCAAGCTCGGCGTTCTTCTGCGCCATGGCCGCGCCGATCTCCTTGGAGGCGGCGTTGCGGCGGGAGAGCAGGTCCTGCGCCTTCTGCACGGCGGAGCGGCGCTTTTCGTCAAGGGCGATGAGAGATTGCGACAGAGGCTCCGCTCCCCGCTTTGCAAGGGCGGCATCGAGAGCCTCGGGATTCTCACGGATCCATTTGATATCGAGCATCGTCGTTCCAGATCGTTTCAACAGAAATGAACCGGTCGGAGGAAACCCCGACCGGATGGGAAACGGCAGAACTCAGTGAAATGTCCTGATGCGCTCAGACGCTGTCCGTCTTGGCGACGTCAGAGGATTCGTTGGCCTCGTCAAGCGCCTGTTTGGAACGCTGACGCTCCACGAGTCGTGCCGCGTAGATGGAAATCTCGTAGAGAAGGATCGTCGGCAGCGCAAGGCCGATCTGGGACATGGGATCGGGCGGCGTCAGCACCGCCGCCACGACGAAGGCAAGCACAATCGCAAACTTGCGCTTTTCGGCGAGCCATTGCGACGTCAGAAGACCGACGCGGGCCAGAAGCGTGGTGATGACCGGCAGCTGGAAGACAAGGCCGAAGGAGAAGACCAGCGTCATGATGAGGCTCAGATATTCCGAGACCTTCGGCAGGAGCGAGATCGCCACTTCGTCATGGCCCGGCGCCTGCTGCATCGACAGGAAGAACCACATGACCATCGGCGTGAAGAAGAAATAGACCAGCGCGCCCCCCATGAGGAACAGGATCGGCGATGCGATCAGGAACGGCAGGAAAGCCTGGCGTTCGTTCTTGTAGAGGCCGGGAGCGACGAACTTGTAGATCTGCGCGGCGATGATCGGGAAGGCGATCACAAGACCGCCGAACATGGCGACCTTGACCTGTGTGAAGAAGAATTCCTGCGGCGCCGTATAGATCAGCTGCGCCTTCTCGACATCGAGATGGGCCCAGCTGACAGCAAGCTTGTAGGGATAGACGAGGTAATTGAAGATGTGCTTGGCGAAGATGAAGCACGCGATGAAGGCGATGAAGAAGGCGGCAATCGACCAGATCAGCCGCGTGCGCAGCTCCATCAGGTGCTCGATCAACGGCTGCGGCTTGTCTTGTGTATCACCGCTCATGCCTCATCCTTCTTCTTTTTGGCGGCCGGCTTTGCGACAGCGGCCGGCTTCTTTGTAGCGGCAGCGCGCTTCGGCTTCTCGACCGGTGCCGCGACCAACGCAACGGCATCAGCCTTGTCTGCAGCCTTCACGCGCGGCTTGCGCACGGCCTTCGGCTTTTCGGCCACGGCGACCGGAGCAACGGTGGCGGCAGCGACCGGCTGCGGCGCAGGAACGACCGGCGGTGTTTCCGGCAGGCTCATGGACGGCGCCGGCACGGAAACTTCCGCAGGCGGCACTTCCGTCGCAGTCTCGGCGCCCTGCTCTAGCGGGCGCTGTTCTGCCGGCTTCTCGACCTTCGTCGAATTCTGCAGGTCGGCCTTGATCTCGTTGCCCATTTGGCGCAGCGGGTTCATCGCCTCGCGCAGGCTGTTGACCGGGTTGAGCTTCTGGGCGTCGCTGATCGTGCTACGCACGTCGTCAAGCTCGGCTTCGCGCAGCGCTTCGTCGAACTGGGCACGAAACTCGCCCGCGACCTTGCGGGCACGTGCCGTCATCTTGCCGAAAGCGCGCAGCATCGGTGGCAGATCCTTGGGACCGACAACCACGATCAAAACGACCGCGATAACCAAAAGTTCGGTCCAGCCAATATCGAACATGCAAGGCTCCTGAACGGGCGGCGCGGGGGCAGCGCCCTTTCCCGTACGTGATTACTTCGTTTCGTCGGCCTTGTGATCGACGGTCTTTGCTGCTTCCGGCGCGTCTTCGTCCGTCATGCCCTTCTTGAAGCTCTTGATGCCCTTGGCAACGTCGCCCATCAGTTCCGGGATCTTGCCGCGACCGAACAACAAAAGCACGATGGCTAGAACGATCAGCCAGTGCCACATGCTAAAAGAACCCATTACCCATACTCCCTGTTGCGATGTTCCCTCGATGTAAGAATTTCCAATACGGTTTCCAACATCAATCCTTCTGGATTGAGCTTAATGTCACGGTATCGGCCTTTGTGACAAGTCATTCATCCATCGAAAAGTCGTGATTGACATTGTTTTGCGCGGGCGTGGCAAAAGCAAGACCAAGCTTCGTTATTCCTCGGACGCGCCGCCGGGGGCCAGCAGTCCGAGTTCCTCGAGATCCATCTGGGTGATCGGATCCTCATCCTCGGTCAGTTCGTCATTCATGAGGGGCGAAGGAATATTGAAATTAGCGGGGATGCGGCCGGACAGGAGGCCGGCACCCTTCAGCTCTTCAAGGCCCGGCAGGTCGCGCAATTCCTCGAGGCCGAAATGGTCGAGAAAATCTCGCGTCGTGCCGAGCGTAACAGGCCGGCCTGGCGTGCGGCGGCGGCCACGGAAACGCACCCAGCCCGCCTCCATCAGCACGTCGAGAGTGCCGCGGGAGGTCTGGACGCCTCTGATGTCTTCGATCTCGGCGCGCGTCACCGGCTGGTGATAGGCAATGATCGCGAGCACTTCGAGTGCTGCACGGGAGAGTTTCTTGACCTCGTTCTCCTCGCGACGGATGACGAAGGAAAGATCAGCCGCCGTGCGGAAGGCCCACGCACTGTCGACCTGCACGAGATTGACACCGCGCGGCGCGTACTGCTCCTTCAGGCGCAGCATGATCTCATGCGCGCTAAATCCCTTCGGCAGACGTTCGGTGATGAAGCCTTCGGATACCGGCTGGGCGGAGGCGAAAACCAACGCTTCAGCTATGCGCTCCGCCTCTATTTCAGCCTGCAGATCGCGGACAATGCCCTCGCCTTCCCCGTCTTCGCCTTCAAAATCATCGTCTTGCGCGTCGATCAATCCGACTGCTCCTGTTCGACCACTTGCAAGGTGGCATGTTTCGGGCCGCGGCGCATATAGATCGGCTGGAAGGCGCCGTCCTGGCGTATTTCGAGCTTCCCTTCGCGCACCAGCTCCAGCGAGGCGGCAAATGCGCTGGCTACGGCAGTAACGCGCTCGGCGGGACTTGCGAGATAACGCAGCAGATATTGTTCGAGCGCCGTCCAGTCGACGATATCGCCGATCAGCTGGGTCAGCAGTTCACGGGCATCGGTAAGCGACCAGACATTGCGGCGCTCGATCGTCACCTGGGTGATCGCGTGACGCTGGCGCAACGCCGCATAGGCGCTCAGGAGATCGTAGAGATTGGCAACATAATCGGACTGCTGGCGATCCGGGATATGCTCCGGCGCGCCGCGGACAAAAATATCCCGGCCGAGCCGGTTGCGGTTGACAAGACCGTCGGCCACCTGGCGCATCGCTTCCAACCGCTTCAGGCGGAAGGCGAGCGTTGCAGCCATCTCCTCACCTGAAGGGCCGTCGTCCTTGATCTGCTGCGGGATCAGCAGTCGCGATTTCAGGTAAGCGAGCCAGGCCGCCATGACGAGATAATCGGCGGCAAGCTCGATACGGATACGCCGCGCGCTTTCGACGAACTGCAGATACTGCTCGGCAAGGGCCAGGACGGAAATGCGCGACAGATCGACCTTCTGGTTGCGAGCCAGATAGAGCAGGAGATCGAGCGGGCCTTCGAAGCCGGCGACGTCGATCACGAGTGCCGGCTCATGAGTAGCGCGCTCGGCGCCATTCTCCTGCCACAGCTTGTCCATCGGCGTTGACGCCGCCTGAGATCGCTCCGTACCCTTGATCGTGTTCACCCTACCCTGCCTTTCCGGCCCCTGCTCATGCTGTCGCAAACATCGCGTCGAATTCTGCTCTTATCGTTGCCTCATCCGTAGCATCGGCCGTCGGGAAACCTTCCTCGACCAGTCGTGCCCGCTCGCGCGCAAGACCTGTCAGCGGCGGAACATTTGCCACGACCTCGCGCATCTCGTCCATATGACCGTTGCAGTGCAGCACGATATCACAGCCGCCTGCAATGATATTCGCCGCTCGTTCGCCAATCGTACCGGCAAGCGCGTTCATCGAGGTATCGTCCGACAACAGCAGTCCCTTGAAGCCGATCTCTGTGCGGATTACCTCATCGATCACCTTGCGGGAGGTGGTCGCCGGATTATCCGGGTCGATGGCCGTGAAGACGACATGGCAGGTCATCGCCATCAATTCGTCATTCATGGCAACAAAAGGCGGGAAGTCGTGGGCTTCCAGCTCCTCGCGCGACACCGTTACAACGGGCAGCTCCAGATGTGAATCCGCAAAGCCGCGCCCATGCCCTGGCATGTGCTTCATGACCGGCAGCAGACCGCCGGCTTTCAGCCCCTCGGCGGCAGCCTGGCCCATTTCCGTGACGGTGAGGGGATCGCCGCCATAGGCTCTGTTGCCGATGACATTGCTGCTGCCTTCGACCGGTACGTCCAGCACCGGCAGGCAATCGACATTGATGCCGAACCTCTGGAGATCGAAGGCATGCAGGCGCGACATCAGCCAGGCGGCGCGCAGCCCAAGCGCCCGGTCGCGGCGATAGAGATCGCCAAGCGCCTGCCCCGGCGGATAGTGCTGCAGGATCGGCGGACGGATGCGCTGAACGCGGCCGCCTTCCTGATCGATCAGCACAGGCGCATGGCAGCCGACGCATTCACGCAGCTCGGCAACGAGATCGCTGATCTGCTGCGCTTCGGAAATATTTCGCCCGAAGAGGATGAAGCCCCAGGGGCGTTCAGCCTTGTAGAAGGCTTTCTCTTCGTCGGTCAGCTTGAGGCCGCTGCAGCCGAGGATCATTGCTTTTGATTCGGTCATACTCGAATCATAAGGGTCGCCCCGTGAATTGCGAGCAAGGTCAAGCGCGATCCCACAAAAAAGAACGGCGGGACAAGCCCGCCGTTCCGATAAGATCATTCAGAAAGCTTAGCGCGAGATCAGGCAGCTTCCGCCGGCGGAGCGATACTGTTCGCAAAGGGCGGCAGCTTCATCCTTCGAGCCGGCCGGGATGCGGACGCGGTAGAAAGTGCCCTTGCCGGCAATATCGGCCTTGCGGATTTCGTAAGCGCGGCCACCGAGCACGCCAGCGAACTTCTTCGACAGACTGGCGTAGGACTTCTTTGCCTCATCCTCTGACGGCAGCGATGCGATCTGGATGCCGTAGCCACCGCTTGCGGCGGCCGGAGCCTGCTGTGTCGGCGGGGCAGCGGCTGCTGCCGGTGCAGAAGCGACCTGTGTCGGCTTCTGTTGAGCCGTCGGGCGGACATTGCCGTTTTCGGTTACCGTGCCGACGACATTGACCGGCTGTTCGGCCGGGCGAGCCGTCGGGACGGGCGCCGTATCGGTCGGCACAGCCGACGCTGTATCGGTGACCGGTGTCGTCTTGACTGCGCGAACCGGCGGGTCAACCTGATTTGCGTTGGCGGCATCCACCTCAGCCACCTTGGCCGTCTGAGCCGGCTGGGCTGCAGACGCCGTTCCGACAGGCGGAAGAGCGGCGGACGCAACCTGATTGCCGTTGCTTGCCGGGAAGCTTGCAGCAGACGGCGTCGCGGCCGGCTGGGCTGCGGGCGTTGCCGATGCCACCTCATTGGCCGGTGCGGATTGCTCGGCAGGTGTCGGCTCTTCGCGGGCAACGAGAGTGCCGTCCGGCTTGACGATCATCGTGCGGACCTTGCGCGGCGAGACGGACGGCGTTGCCTCGTCATCGGCAGCGGACGCATCCGCGGTCGCGTTGTGGTCGGGCAGCAGGCGCGCATCCTGCGTCTCGCCGACGGCAGTCGGCAGCACGGAATCGCCATTGCCTTCATCGTCATCAGGCGAGACTTCGGGCGTCAGCGTGCGCTGGACGACATCGACCGGCTGTTCGTCGGAGGAGACCAGAGCCTTCTGCTTCGGCTCTTCGGCGGCACCTGCAACACGATCATAGACGGCCTTGTCCTGGTTCGGCACGGTCTTGCCGCCCGGATTTTCGGGAGCGACCTTCACCGGGTCCTTGTCGGCAGTAATGACGCGCGGCTCGCCGGAGCCGGCGATGCTGAGGCCGGCACCGTTCGACACCCAGCTGTAGACGCCGTAAGCGCCACCGGCAAAAACGACCAGCATGGCAGCTGCCGCCAGCAGGCGGCGCATGGAGCGGGCGCGGTTGAAATCGGCAGTCTGGCTTGCGGATTCGATATGGACTTCGGAAACGTTCTCGCGGCGCTCGACCGGCTCGCGCACACTGCGGCGGAAGTCCTCTTCCAACGCGCGTTCGAAATCATCAAGACCGTCGGCGAAGGCGGTGCTTGCCGGCTTGGCCGCAGCGGTGACCGTTGCAGCAGCGGCCGGGGGCGCCCAGGCAGGGGTGACCGGCGCCTTTTCCTGGCGCTTGGCTGGCTCGAAGAAGCTCGCGATCTCGGCATCGAGATCGAAATCGAAGTCGGCGGTCTTGGCGACCGGCTCCGTATGCTCGACAGACGGCAGGGTCGGAACATGCATGTCCTCGACCGTCTCGGGGCGTTCTTCCGGATCGGAGATCATCGAGGGATCGAAGGGCAGATCGTCGGTGGATTCGCTTGCCGGCGCCGGCTTGGCGTAGCTCACCGGAGCAGGCTGCGGCTCCGGCACGAAAACCGGTGCGGACTGCGGCTGCGGACGCGGCGCAGGCTGCGCTGCTACCACGGGCGCTGCACGCACGGGCTCGGGCTTCGGCTGCGGAGCCGACGGCTCGGAGAAATCGAGATCGGCGAGCTCCAGCTCGATGCCGGCGAGATCCAACTCGAAATCGTGGCCGGCAAAGGGATCTTCGGCCTCCAGTTCCGGCTGACGCGCGACGACCGGTGCTGGCGCGATAGGCTGCGAGACCGGCTCTATCGGCTCCCGAACAACCGGCTTCGGCGCTTCGGGCTGACGAAGAACGGGCGTCGCACGGCTCATCGGCACGGGCGCAATCACCGTCGGCTGAGCCGGTACACGAGCAACGGGCGCTTCGAAGACAGGTGCTTCGAAGATAGGGGCCTCAAAGACGGGGGCCTGGAAAACAGGTGCGACAGGAGCCGAGACCGGCTGCGGCGCCGGTGGCGTGGCAACAGGCTCAGGCGCCGCAACAACAGGCTCGGACACGACAGGGGCTGCAGCACGCTGCGGCACCGGATAACGGGAAACATCCGCCAGGAGATCGTCGAGATCAAAGGCATCCGTATCGAAGGCCGACTCCGGCGGCGCTTCCGTCAAGGCTGCATCGGCATGGACGTCGCCTTCGGCGGCAGCAATCAGATCGAAACCGGCATTGTCGGGCTCTGTCGGCTCTTCGAAGGCAGCAACATCTTCGAACGTTGCGACGGGCTCTTCATGTAGGGCGACTTCTTCGTGGCGATCGATCTCGGCCGGAAAACCGAAGGAGGCCGCAACCGGCTCGAAATCTGCCGCTTCAACCGCGGCGACCGCCAGAGGCTCTTCAATTACCTCAGGAGCAACCACTTCGGGTTCGACCGTCAATTCCGGTTCGGCAATAAACTCGGGCTCGTCGACGAAGGCTTCAACCGGAGCCTGAGCCGGCTCAACAACAGGTGTATCGACAATCGGCGCGTCGCCGACCGGCTCGGAAAGAGCCGGTTCTTCGCGTCGCGGCGCGTGAAAATTGGCGAGCGGCAGACGAATGCTGGCAGCCGACCACTGCGGCGCCTTCGCCGGCGGCTGAACGGCCGGAGCGACAGGAAGAGCGCCGCCGATCGAAAGCTCAAGCTCTTCGATCAGATCGCGGGCGCCACCATAGGCCGTGAAGGTAACCGGAGGTTCTGCGGAAACAGCGACAGGCTTCGACGGAGCGGGAGCCCAGTCGGCGGCGACAGGCGCTTCCCATTCGGCTGCGACCGATTCAGGCGCGGCCATTTCGGGAGCTACGGCAGCTTCCGCAGGAAATTCGGGCTCGACGACAGGCGTCTCGAAATCGGACATAACCGACGGGGCGAGCTCTTCGCCGATGGAGGGCACGTCCTCATGGACCGGCTCGACATAGTCGTAGGTTTCGACTTCCTGAGCAATTGACTCGGCTGGATGATCGAGATCAGCCAGGGGACGCGGAGCATCGTAACGCTCGAACTCACGGAGAAGCTCGTCCTCGAGATCGAGGAGCGGCTCCTGCCGCTGAGGCTCATCTACAGTATTGGCCGCAATTCGAGGTTCAAAGCCGACGATACGAGCAAGTTCAGCCAACGGATCATCGTCGGCAAACATATCGTCTTTACCGCGCGTGTCATACGCAAGTCGTTTATCAGCCATGCCCATCCCACTCAAAAAACGCAAACACTTCAATGCCAGCGCATTGTGGGGAAATGGTGACGTTATCGCATTTCGTCCGGTGCGGCAGTACCTGTAATGGCAAGTCCCGACTTCAAAACCGACGCGACAGCGTACACCAGCCCAAGTCTGGCAATACTTGATTCTCGGTTCTTATCGTTAACAAATCGTAATTCAGTCTGATCTTTACCTTTGTTCCAGTGGGCATGGAAAGCGCTGGCAAGATCATAGAGGTAAAATGCGATGCGATGCGGCTCCTGAGACTGGGCTGCACTTTCGACGATACGCGGGAATTCTGCAGCCTTGGCAATCAGCTGCAATTCGGCAGAATCCGTAATGCCTGCAACGGATTGCGCCAAAAGCTCCGGTGTCGGGGCGAGACCCGGGAAGGCTTCCCTCGCCTGCCGGAAGACGGACATGCAGCGGGCATGCGCATACTGCACGTAGAAGACCGGATTATCTTTGGATTGCTCCGTTACTTTGGCAAAATCGAAGTCCAACGGCTCCGAGTTCTTGCGGTAAAGCATCATGAAGCGGACCGAATCACGCCCGACTTCTTCGACGACATCGCGCAATGTGACAAAATCGCCCGAGCGCTTCGACATCTTCACCGGCTCACCGTCGCGGTAGAGCTTGACGAGCTGGCAGAGCAGCACCGTCAGCTTCGCCTTACCATCGGAAACGCCACGCGCAACCGCCTCGAGACGCTTGACGTAGCCGCCATGATCGGCGCCGAGCACATAGATCATCTCGTCGAAGCCGCGGTCGAACTTGTTCTTGAAGTAGGCGAGGTCGGCAGCGAAATAGGTATAGGAACCGTCCGACTTGATCAGCGCACGGTCGATATCGTCACCGACTTCGGTCGAGCGGAAGAGAGTCTGTTCGCGGTCTTCCCAGTCTTCGGGAAGCTGGCCCTTCGGTGGCGGCAGCGTACCCTTGTAGACATAGCCCTTGAAGGTCAGGTCGTTGATCGCAGTGCGGATTGCCGCTGCGCCATTGGCATGCAGCGTGCGTTCCGAGAAGAAGATATCATGATGGACGTTGAGAGCGGCCAGATCCTCGCGGATCATCACCATCATCATCTCGATGGCGCGATCCTTGACGATCGGCATCCATTGCTCTTCCGGCATGTTGTGCAGGCGCACGCCATATTCGGCAGCGAGCGATTCTCCGACCGGGACCAGATAGTCGCCGGGATAGAGACCGGAGGGAATCTCGCCGATCTTCTCGCCGAGCGCCTCGCGGTAACGCAGGAAGACGGAACGAGCGAGCACGTCGATCTGCGAGCCGGCATCGTTGATGTAATATTCCTTGACGACATTGTAGCCGGCAAAGGCAAGCAGGTTTGCCAGCGCGTCGCCGACGACGGCGCCGCGGCAGTGGCCGACATGCATCGGGCCGGTGGGGTTGGCCGAGACATATTCGACGTTGACCTTCTTGCCCTGCCCCAGTCCCGAGCGGCCGTAGCCGGTGCCTGACTGGATCATCGAGGCAAGCAGGCGCTGCCAGTAGCCGACTGAGAGCCTGATATTGATGAAGCCCGGGCCGGCAACCGAAACCTCGGCAACGTCGGTGTCTTCCTGCAGCTTGGCAATGATGATCTCGGCAAGCGCGCGCGGATTGGTACCAAGCGGCTTGGCAAGCACCATGGCGGCGTTGGTCGCCACATCGCCGTGGCTCGCATCACGCGGCGGCTCGACTGCAATGCGACCGAAATCGAGCTCGGATCGCTTTTCCTTGACCAGATCGAGCTGTTCAAGGGCGTTTTTAATCCTGGCTTCAAAATCGGTAAAAAGGTTCATCGCATTCTTCCATGCACAGGCTGTGCCAACAAGTTTGCCGGCGGCTGCCGGGCGCCCGCTGCCTATCGCAAATCCGGAGTGTGGTCAAACAATCGCCTGTGGGCACTGATGGCATAAGTATCCGTCATGCCGGCCAGATAATCGCCGACATGCCGCGCTTTCGGCGCATCGGAAAGGCCGGCGATATGGTCGACCCAATAATGGCTCTGCATCTCCTTGGGATTGGCCATGTAGGCGCCGAAGAGATCCTTGACGATCTGGGCGGCACCGGCGCGGATGCGCATAATATCGGCATTCCGGTAGATGCGCTTGAAGAGCATCGCCTTGATCTGCCTGTCGGTCTCGGCCATCTCATCCGAAAAGGTTGCAAGCACATGATCGGCCTTGCGGATATCATCGGCACTCTGCGGGTTCAGCTCTGCCAGGCGCTTCTGCGCCACACCGATGACATCCTCGACCATACGTGTGATCTGGCGGCGCATGATTTCATGGGTGAAGCGGCTCGGCTCCAGATGCGGGTAGCGCTCCCTTACCTCGGCCATTAGCCCGGCAAGGAACGGAATTTCCTCCAGCATCTCGAAGTTCAGGTAGCCCGAGCGCAGACCGTCATCGATGTCATGGGTGTTGTAGGCGATATCGTCGGCAATCGCTGCGGCCTGGGCTTCCAGGCTCGCATAGCTCGCAAGTTCCAGATCGTGCAGTTCGCAATAGTCCAGAATCGGCTGCGGCACCGGTCCACGCGTGCCGACGCCATCGGCCGTCAGCAGCGGACCATTGTGCTTGACGAGGCCTTCGAGGCTTTCCCAGGTCAGATTGATGCCGTCGAATTCGGCATAACGCCGCTCGAGTTTGGTGACGATGCGCAAGGATTGGGCATTGTGATCGAATCCGCCATAGGGCAGCAGTTCCTCATGCAGCGCATCCTCGCCTGTATGGCCGAAGGGCGTATGGCCGAAATCGTGGACGAGCGCCACGCCCTCGGCCAAGTCCTCGTCAGCCTTCAGGGCGCGGGCAAGCGCGCGGGCAATCTGTGCTACCTCTATCGTGTGTGTCAGGCGCGTTCGGTAATGGTCGCCGTCCTGGGCGATGAAAACCTGCGTCTTATGTTTTAGCCGGCGAAAGGCGGTCGTATGGATGATGCGATCGCGGTCTCGCTGGAAATCGGAACGCGTCGGGCTGCCACTCTCGTGATAGAGACGCCCGCGCGAGTTCCATGGATCTGCCGCATAGACCGCCCGTTCGCCATAACCGAAACCCAATGCATGCCTGTCGAAGCTCATTCTTCACCGTCACTAACGCGTTGTAGCCTTGCCCATTGACGCCGCTATCCGCTCTTCATACCTATAGCTTATAGAAACGGCAAAGAGGCGCTTTGTCGACCGCTTTGCCAGATCCTGTCCTTTACAGGAGGATCATGATAAGTTTCTTTGATATCATGCGTTTGAACATCAAACGTCCAAATGAGATTCTCTCCGGATCTTGACCCCGGCAGGAGGAATGATGACTGAAGCGAATGTAACCCTTTCCGATGCCGCGGCAAAGCGTATTGCCGCTATCGTCGGCAGCGATCCCGGCAAGAGCGCGCTGCGCGTCTCCGTCGAAGGTGGCGGCTGTTCCGGCTTTTCCTACAAATTCGATCTTGTGGATGGCGCAGCCGACGACGATATCGTCGTCGAGAAGAATGATGCCAAGGTGCTGATCGACAGTCTCTCGCTACAGTCTCTCGCT
>NZ_JBFTPM010000031.1:0-44781 GCF_056398505.1 Rhizobium sp. 01T437 | reverse complement strand
GCTCAAAGCCGCGGTTCGGCAGATCCTGCGTCCATTCCGGCACGAAGCCGATGCCAAGACCGGCGGAGACGAGCGACACCAGCGAGAAGGTGTCGTCGCAGGTATAGGCGACATTGTCGGTCAGATCGTGCTCCTCGAATTTTTCCGCGAAATAGCGTTCGCTGTAAGAAAGGTTCTGGCGGGAGAAGGAGATGATCTTCTCACCGCGTAGATCCTCGATGTCGATCTCGCTCTTCAACGATAGAGGGCTCTCCTTGGCGACGGCCAGCAGGTAACGCTCATGGGCAATCGAGAAGAAGCGCAGCGAGCCGATATTCTCCACCGGCCTGATGAAGCCGAGATTGATGCGGCCTGCCTCGATATGGCGGATGACGTCATCGGTGGTGGTGCCGCATTCGACATGCATACGGATACCCGGAACTTTCGAATCCGGGCACCACTCGATCCGTGGGTTCAAGATGGCTGATTATCGCTGTCTTGGGGGTTAAGCGCTTTCCGGAGCAAGATGTGCTTTCAGCCAGGAGCTCACATCTTGAGTTTTTATTCCCCTCTTATGATTGTATGTTTGCGAGAAGTCCCACCACATACCATCGCCAAGCGCAAAGGCGGCACGATATCGAAGCATGACGTCTTCAGGTGATTGGGCGAGTTCTTTTTGAAGTTCGTTCAATGGCAATACGATGCGTTCGACCGGGTTTCCCGTTTCAGTTTCGACCACATCCGCAAGCTGACCATAGGAAATCGTGTCGCTGGCGACGAATACAACCTCATTGGCAATGCGTGGCTCCTCCAGAAGGATAGAGGTCGTAAGGCGGCCGATATCTTCAGGCGTGGTCACCGTGACGCGGGTGTCCCAGCTTCCCAAACCGCGAACAATGCCTTTGTCGAGGTTGACGACATCAAAGGCAGGCTCAAACAGGAAACTCGTGAACATTCCAGTGGAGACAATGACCCATTCGGTCGTTTGCTGTGCCCGTAGCAAGGTGCGCACCTCGTATTGCTCATCGAAAACGGGTTGGCCGCTCCCCTTTCCGACCACGTCGTAGTCGACGCCAAACTGCCATGGAAAATAGCGTGGCACCCGGGCGTTCAAAACAGCTCTGGTGATTTTGAGCTGCGTACCGGGGCCCGCGACGAAGCCCGTGCAGTTGACGATGGTCCGAAACCCCGAAAACAGGTTGGTCAGGCTGCCAATGTTGTTTGCGCCGAGATCAAAAGGAACGATTTCGACGCCGAGCGTGCGAAGTTCGGCAAGCACGCGTTCGTCATGCTGTGTCGGACGCTCGACCGAGCCGGGCGATATCAGGACCGTGACAGGCGTGCTTGACGTTGCGACGCGTGGTACCAGCTCACGGAGGACCGCAAGACCCAACTGGCCTGCGCCTAGCACAAGAATTTTCTCGACGTCTGTCTTCGTATCTTCAGGCATTGTATTTCCTTTATCCACTGTGCTGAGCAGCCCGGATCACATCCGAAAGCCTGGGCCGTAGATAGAAAGGACGGCGCCTATCAATAAGGCGCCTGCTCGTGTTCAAACAATTCGCAATTTTGGCACAATAAACGTGAAACGATGGCGGACTGTTCACGGCCCACCCCGCATTCTGTATCGCGTAATGGTTTGATTGTCTGTCGCTATCTGCCAAATTTGGGGTGAGAAGAGCTTGCTGCGCCAATGAAGCTGTTTCAATTTTGAGAACAATATCTTTCTCTGGCCACGACAGAACGATGTTGGTTTCGATGCCTGGATCGAGTTCGTCGACAACCGGTCGCGGCATTCTTTAACAGGCGCAGCGCTGGCGATGCCAATACAACCGGAGAGACGTGATGGACCGCCTTTACGCAATGCAGATATTCAAGCGCGTCGTCGACGCCCGGAGCTTTCGAAAAGCTGCTGAGAGCCTGTCGATGCCCAGATCAACGGTATCGCGGTCAATCAAGGAACTTGAGGCCTATCTCGGAGTAACTCTCCTTCAGCGCACGACGCGAAAATTCAGCCTCACTCCGGATGGCTCGATATATTACGGCCATTGCACGCGCCTTCTCGCCGATATCGACGCGGTAGAATCGGGTTTTCCAGGCATTGCGGGCACAGCTGGCGGTAGGTTGAGGGTCAGCATGCCGCTGTCTTTGGCGCGCCTTTACATTCTGCCAAATATAAGAACATTTCAGCGTCGATATCCCGAAGTCGAGCTCGTTCTGACGCTGAGCGACACAACGGTTGATCTCGTGGAGGACGGATTCGATTGCGTTATCAGGGCGGGATTCCTGGAAGACTCCACCAGCCTTGCCGCTCGTCGTATTGGTGAATTCGAGTGGATTGTCTGCGCAGCGCCGTCCTATTTGACGGAGTATGGGGAACCTAAGACGATCGATGATCTCCGTGACCACCATGCTGTGGGATACACACTCAGCCGAACAGGACGAACGATGAATTGGAACTTCTCGGTCGACGGACACCACCGCGCCGTTAAAATGAGACAGCCATTGGTCGTCAACGATACGGACGCTTACTTGGCTTGCGGCCTGGAAGGAATCGGACTGATACGTGCCGCGAGCTACGTGGTATCGCCCCATCTTTCGAGCGGAGCACTTGTCAGGCTTCTCGGTCAAGTGGACACACTGAAGATACCACTATGGGCGGTTTTTCCACAAACGAGCCACCTTTCCCCCACAGTAAGGGCATTCATCGAATGGACAGCACAGGTCGTCTCGCCTGTTAGCGAATGGGCTCAGGCCCTGCCTGACGCGACCGAATGAGCGGTCAAATCGCCGTCGAGTTTTTACGCATCGCGCGCACGATATCGTTTGGGATTCAGCAGTTATTAGGAGGACCATCCCATCGCCGCAATCTGGGATTCACACACATATTCCTTGAACGCGTCACTATTGACGTCGATGCGAGGTGTCGGCGTCCAGACCTGCTCGTAGCGAGAGGGCACACCGGTTTCCAGTCGCGGGAGGAATTTTTTCGYGGCGCAGGCCAGTCGCAAACACTTCGATGATAAGCCATTGTGTGGTTTCGGCGACACTAATATAGCCCGACGCTGTCACAAACCGTCACATTGTTGCGCGACAATTCAGCCCGTGTCATCCAACCTCCCTATCGCGAGGCCACGATTTCCCAAGGATCAGAGCCTCATCGAGAAAGGGATCACCATGACCATCAAGAGTCTTCTCCTTGGCTCTGCTGCCGCTCTGGCAGTCGTTTCCGGCGCCCAGGCTGCTGACGCAATCGTTGCTGCCGAACCGGAGCCCGTCGAATACGTTCGCGTCTGCGACGCTTACGGCACCGGCTATTTCTACATCCCGGGCACGGAAACCTGCCTGAAGATCAACGGCTACATCCGCTTGCAGGTTGACGTTGCTCCGAACGCAAGCTCGATCAGCGCCAGCGGCGGCGGTTCTGTTCCGAACGACTCGAGCTGGGATGCTCGTACGCGTGGTCAGGTTCAGTTCACGGCTAAGAGCGATACCGAATACGGCCCGCTCACCGGCGTGATCGTTCTCCAGACCAATGCCGACAACGCGACCAACCAGAAGGCCCAGCTCGATTCGGCTTACATCGACATCGCTGGCTTCCGCGCTGGTCTCTTCTACTCCTGGTGGGACGATGGTCTCTCCGGCGAAACGGACGATATTGGCTCTCCGGTCACGCTGCATAACTCCATCCGTTATCAGTATGAAACGAGCGATTTCTATGCCGGCATCAGCGTCGACGAGCTCGAAGACAGCCCGTTCTACAACGGCGAACAGCCTAACAACTTCGGAGTCGCAATCGGTCTTGCTGGTAGGGCTGGTGCCTTCACCTATCAGGTCACCGCCGGTTACGACACCGACAACGAAGGAGGTGCCGTCCGCGCCATGGGTACGGTGGGCATCGGTCCCGGCATTCTCAGCCTTGCCGCTATCTACTCGACCAACCCGAACGCCTACTACAACAAGGCCGAGTGGGTCGTGGCTGGAGAATACGCAGTCAAGGTGGCCGACAAGCTGAAGATCACCCCGGCCTTCCAGTATTACGGCCACTACGGCATCGTCGGCAGTGAATTCAACGACGATAGCGATGCCTGGAAGGCAGGCGTCACGATCGACTATCAGATCGTCGACAACTTCGCCGCCAAGGTTTCCGTTCAGTACCTGGATGCGGATGGTACTCCCGACGTGACGTCGGGCTTCTTGCGCCTTCAGCGGACGTTCTAACTCCGGCCTCTGCTCCCTCTAACATTGAGCGAGACTCGGGCACAGAGACAGTGAAGGCCTCATGCAGAATGAGGCCTTTATACGAGGTCCACGAGACTTCCCTGGCGCAGGAGCGCTTTCCAGTAAGTTCTGTCACTGCTGTATAAAGTCGACACCTGTGCGCGTGCCTCGGGGCACTACGCGCGTCGGCCGTCGCAGCCCGCCGGCGTCGGCAGTGGTCGCCTTGAAAAGAAGGCGAACTGACGACCCTTCAGTTGGGAAGGCTTTTTTCGTTTCTTTCCCGCCAACAGCGACGTCACAAGCAGACTGGTCCGCTCCATACGAATCCGACCTGAGGCCTCGAGGAAGTCGACCAAAAAGATGATCTCGGCGGTACCGCCATCGAACTCTCCGGAAGTGGTTGCGGTTTGACCGCTCTCCCGCAAAGGCAGCGCGTGGTCCGAGATCGTAACTTCGATGGAGGCGGCTGGAAACGGGCGGGCCGAGTTCAGCGTTCGATACGGCAATCCTACCCGAATGGATCTCGTGATTCCTCGGGTAAACGCGCAGCTCGTGTGCGATCGGAGCAGCCTCGACCTGATCGCCTAGCAGATGATGGCTAAAAAATGCATTCGCTGGTTATCGATCCTTGTATGGGCTCAGCAGCCTGATAACGGGCTCTCGGGCCGATTAGCCAACCGTCAACATTGCATGGAAGGCTTACTTCGCGATCGTGGTGGGACAGCGGCACTTGGCCGCCGACGTCATCATGGCGGACGTGCTACAGCAAAAATTAGCTGTCGGCATCCTTCACACGCCTGGCCTTCAAGAAGACCTATGTTGGTCAGATCGCTTTAAGCCGATGAACCGGAACGTCCCAAGCGGAAATGGCCATGATTAAAATTGTTAAGCATGTTCCGGTATTCTCAGATTCTAAATTAATGAGAGAGCCCTGCTCATGGCGTCGATCCAGCATAAGATCATCATTGCAAGCATCGCCGTTTTCGCATTGTCAGGCGGCGCCACGGGCGTCGGCATCTGGTCCGCGTCCATCCTGTCCGAAAATAATGCGGACGTCGCCCGGTCAGCGCAAATTCTGCGCAACCACATGCAGGCCGATATGATGCATGATGCGTTGCGCGCCGACGTGCTTGCATCCTTGCTGGCATCCAACCCGGCAGCAGGCATAAAAGCTGACGCGGTGAAGGCCGACCTGGCGGAGCACGAGGCGTCGTTCCGAGAGATGATCGACGCCAACAAGGCACTCGTCTCCGACGACAACACGAAAAAGGTCCTCGCCAGCGTCGAAGGCCCGCTTCTCTCCTATATTGATAGCGCCACCAAGATCGTTGACCTCGCAGACCAGGATCCGCCGGCGACGCTGAAGGCATTGCCGCAGTTCATGGAACAGTTCTCCGTTTTGGAAACCGCCATGGAACAGGCAGGGGATCAGATCACCGCCGTGTCGGAAGATATCTCCAAGGGGAGCCTGGAAACAAAAGCTCTTGTCGATAGCACTCTGAAAACGCTGCTGGCCTTAGCCGCGATCTTCGCCATCTGTCTTTATTTCCTCACACGCACGAGCGTCACCAAACCAATCCTGGCGCTTTCTAATGATATGCAAAGGTTGGCCGGTGGTGACACGACCATATCCTCGACTGCGATCGGCCGGGCAGACGAAATTGGAAGGATGGCATCGGCTGTTGAAGTCTTCCGCCAGGCTGCAATCGCCAACAAGCAGCTAGAGCAGGATGCAGAGGCAGCGCGTCTGCAGGCAGAAACCGAGCGCGTCACCGCTCGAAAGCAGGCCGACGAAGACGCTGCCGACCGGCTGCGGGCAGCGACATCCGGCCTCGCCGCAGGTCTGAAGAGGCTTGCATCGGGCGATCTTTCATTCCAGATCGAAGAGCCATTCGCTCCCGATTTCGAGGGACTTCGGCAAGATTTCAACATGTCGGTCCGGCAACTCCAGGAAACCCTTGGCGCCATTGTGACCGCCATTACCGCGATCGATGAAGGCACCGGGGAAATCGCATCCGGCGCCGGCGATCTGTCGAAACGCACCGAACAGCAAGCGGCCTCGCTCGAAGAAACTGCAGCAGCGCTCGATCAGATCACCGCCAACGTGTCCAACTCCAGCAAGCGGACCGATGAGGCTCGGACGGAAGCGACCGACGCCAATCGGAACGCCGCCAAGTCTGCGGAGGTTGTGTCGCATGCCGAAGAAGCCATGCGCCGCATCGAGAGTTCATCCCAGCAGATCTCCAGCATTATCGGCGTGATCGACGAGATCGCGTTCCAGACCAATCTGCTCGCCTTGAATGCCGGCGTCGAAGCCGCGCGCGCCGGGGAGGCCGGCAAGGGCTTCGCGGTGGTTGCCCAGGAAGTGCGCGAACTTGCCCAGCGTTCGGCGAAGGCTGCCAAGGAAATCAAAGGCCACATTCAGAAATCGTCGGAAGAAGTGGAACACGGAGTCAAGCTCGTTCTCGATACGAGCGAGGTCCTGAAAGCGATCAGCGAACAGATCGCCCGCATCAACCAGCATATGGATGCGATCGCTATCTCGGCACGGGAACAGTCGACCGGGCTTGCCGAGGTCAATTCGGCCGTCAACTCCATGGATCAGGTGACGCAGCAGAATGCGGCAATGGTGGAGCAGTCGACCGCAGCATCCGTCAATCTTGCCCAGGAAGCCGCGAAGCTCCGTGAACTCGTTAACCGGTTCAAGCTGCTCGATACGACAGCGACGACGCAAACTGTCGCGGGACGGCGGAGCGGGCAGCTGGCTGCCTGACGGCTATCTCTCGCCTTCCCATCGTTATGCCATGGTTTTTACGTGGTCGGTGTGAGGTCGATTTCTACATCCGGCCTCGCTGGCCTAGAGGGAAGGTCGATGAAGTCCCTGTCCAAGTTGGTGCTGTGTTCAAGCTGCATGAGAAAGCTGGCCGGCAGCAAGCGGCGTGTCCCTCAAGCCGGCGAGTTAAAGGAGCGGCAACGAAGCAGGTCCCTGCTCTTGAGAAGATTTGAACTGTCGGCCCTGTTATTGCCGAGGTGCATACAGCGCGTGCCCGATGCTTAAAGGATTTTACGTCAGTATTCCGTCTCGTACGCCCTGCACCTCCGCGCGGGCGATGTGGCAATCTTCTGTCTCAAATACTTCCCTGCAAAACCCTGCTATGCGCAGTCTCCGGTAAAAGTCGCGTCGCCTATAGTGGCGACCGGAGCGACAACTGCGAGGATGGTGTCGATGTTAAACGCGAGCCGCGCCTCGAGCGCCTTCTTGGCCATCAGCCGCTGCCCATAAACGATCGAACTCGTGGCTTGGTTCGTCAGATAGTAGTAGCACACCGACGTGATGGTCAGGCTGAGTTGCGTTGGGTCGACACCTACGCGAAATGTCCCGTCAGCCTCGCCTCGCCGCAGTATCTCCTCGACCAGCGGACGTGAATTTGCTGCGCCATCCCGCAACACCCGGGATTGACGAAAGAATCGCGCTTTCAGCTGGTTTTCTGTGTTCAGCAAGGTGATGAATTCAGGATGATCGAGATAGTAGGACCAGACGAATCTCACGAGTGCAATGAGTGCTTCGCGCGGCGCAAGCTGGTCTAGGCTGAGACCGGCCTCGGCTTCCCAGATATCGCAATAAACCTTCTCGAGCACAGCTTGATAAAGCGAATCCTTGTTACCGAAATACTGGTATAGCATCCGCTTGTTGATTTCAGCGCGCTCCGCAATCGCCTCTACGCGTGCGCCCGCAAAACCGTTCTCCGCAAATTCCAGAACTGCGGCATCGAGAATTCGATTTTGCGATAAGTCTGGTCGCCGTGGATGTTTCCGCCGCGGTGGGTTCAAGGCATCCGTGGCATCAGAATGTTTGTCTTCCAATTCACTATCTCTCACTTGCGTATCTCAGCAGAACTCTCGCAGAACTCTCATTGAGGCTGCCCCCCACCGCTTGCAAGTCTCCAAAATGTTCAACGCAAACAGCCGGATATGTCGTGGCTCATGTAACAGAATAAGATATCGCAAGCCATCATATAAGTAACCTTGGCGTTATTTATTCCTCTTATGCCAATGAAAAATATTGATAATTTATTATGATTTCCGGATGTCCTGTCATCTGCTTGTTAGAAACAAACCCTAGAGAGGCGCCATCGCTTTACCCGGTCGAAGTGCGGTTATGTCTTTTTGGCCGGCGAGCAAAAGCCTTGAACAGCAGGAGCGATGCCGCACATGGCCGGTCAGTCCATCAGGATTATAGATCTCGAGAAGCGGTTCGACCGTACGCAAGTGCTTCAACGCATCAATCTGAATATCCGCGAGGGCGAATTCCTGACCTTGCTTGGACCTTCTGGATGCGGGAAATCGACATTGCTGCGCCTGATTGCGGGTTTCGAGGCTGCCAGCGCCGGGCAAATCCTGATTGGCGATCGCGACATTGCGCCTCTGCCGCCCAAAGCGCGCGATATTGCGATGGTCTTTCAATCCTATGCGCTCTATCCGCACATGAGCGTCCGGTCCAATATCGGCGTGCCGTTGGAAATGGCGCGGCTTTCGTTCCTGCAGCGTCTGCCGGGTGCCCGCCTGCTGTCATCGGGCGTTCGAAATATCCGGGACGATATCGCCAAGGAAATTGACACCGTTGCAAGGCAACTGGATTTGGAGGCATTCCTCGATCGCAAGCCTTCCCAACTTTCCGGAGGGCAGCGACAGAGGGTGGCCGTTGGGCGGGCAATGGTCCGCCATCCCGCTGTTTTCCTGATGGACGAACCGCTGTCGAATCTTGACGCCAAGCTGCGGATTCAGCTGCGCGAGGAGATCGTGGATCTTCACCGTCGGACTGGCATCACCTTCATCTATGTGACTCACGATCAGACCGAAGCGATGGCGATGTCGGACCGGATCGCCGTCATGGAAGGTGGGGAAATCCGGCAATGTGGTACTCCCGACGAGATCTACAACCGCCCGGACTATCTCTCGGTCGCCCGTTTCGTCGGCATGGCCGCTATCAACGAAATCCCGGTACATATCCTCGGTGGGAATGTGCTGATCAATGATCAGCCATTGCGACTGAAGCTGCGCAATGTTGCAGACGGAGCCTATACGCTTTCCGTCAGGCCGGAAGCACTGGAGCCGGCATCGGAGGGCAGCGGTGATTTTTCCCTGCCTATCGTGCAGGTGGAATTTGCCGGCAACGAGGTGGGTATACGCTGCGATGGAAGCCGGATCGGTGCCGGCTGGATCCGTATGCAGTTGCGCCCCGAGACCTTCGCCCGCCTTGGACACGGAGCCAGTGTCGGAAAGCGGTTAGCACTGCGGATCGTGTCGGATGCCGCCCTGCTTTTCGACGCCGCAGGCCGAAGGGTAACGGACCTCGGCGTCAACGCCCAACAGCCTGAAGAGCCGCGTCATGAAGCTGTCCTCTGATACGCTGGATGGCATCCAGGCCGTCCGGCCCAAGGGTTTGAGCCACGCCTCGATCGCTCGCGCCTTCGCGGCGCCGGCCTTTCTGCTTTTGATTGCCACTGTAATCGCACCGATCTTCGTCGTATTCGTCGTCAGCCTCACCGATTATCGCCTAGGACGCGTAACACTCAACTTCATCGGCGCCGGCAATTATGTCCGGATGCTGGCGGATCCCTGGTTCTGGGGAGCGCTGCGCAACAGCGCAATCTACACCGCGATCGTCGTGCCCGTATCGGTCTTTGGCGCACTATTCCTTGCCATGCTGCTCGATGGTCGCGTGCGCTCACGCCGCCTCTACGAGATAATCTACTTCCTGCCGGTGACGTCGACGCTGACAGCGATGTCGATCGTCTGGAGCTATCTGCTCAATGGGCATATCGGACCATTGGCCGGGCTACTCAGCACCCTCGGACTGCCGCCACTCGACTTCTTCGCGTCAGGAACGCTCGCCTTGGTCGGGCTTGCGATCATCGGCATCTGGCATCTGCTCGGCTTCAACCTCATTCTGTTTCTTGCCGGTTTCACGCTGATTTCCAAGGATTTGCGCGAAGCAGCTACCCTGGATGGGATCGACGGGTTCCTGGACAGGTTGCGCTACATCATCTGGCCGCTGCTGGCGCCAACCACAATTGTCGTCGTTGTCCTGAGCTGCATCCAGTCTTTCCAGGTTTTCGACACTGTGGCCGTTCTCACTAACGGTGGTCCTTACGGCGCAACGGAAATGCTCCTGCACAAGATCAACATGGATACTTTCGTCGGGCTGAAAGCGGGATATGGCAGCGCGCTCACGGTGGTCTACCTCATCCTGATTGGTGCGTTTTCAATCCTCCAGGTCGTATTCACCAACAGGAAGGCGCACTTTTGATGTTCCGGCTTTTTCTCCGCCCGATCGGTGCACATACCGTTCTGATGGCTGGCGCCTTCCTGATGATCTATCCGTTCTATTGGATGTGGAGAGCCTCCACGCAGGCTCCGGGCGAAATCTTCGGTGCTATGCACGAGCAAACGCCGATCCTGACCTCCATCTCCGAAAATTACGGCCGAGCGCTGTTTGAATCGCCCCTGCCGCGCTTCATGCTGAACGGCGTCATCATGACCGGCGGCATCCTGCTGTTTCAGATCCTGACGACCGTGACGTGCGCCTACGCACTGGCAAAGTTCGAATTCCGCGGCAGGCGCATGATCTTCGCAATCGTGCTTCTGACACTCTCGGTGCCCGCGCAGGCGACCGCACTGCCGATCTTCATCGTCCTTGCCAAGCTTGGACTGACGGACACCTACCTGGGTGTCATCATTCCCTACCTGACCTCCGGCTTTGCAATCTTCCTCTTTCACCAGTTCTTCCGCTCATTCCCAGATGAAATCCTCATGGCCGCGCGGCTGGACGGCATGGGCGAAATGGACATCATGGTGCGCATCATCCTGCCCGCGATGACGCCCGCCATTGCCGCCTTTGCGATCTTCTCGATCACCTTCCACTGGAATGATCTCTATTGGCCGATGATCGTCATCAGATCCATCGATCTGTCTCCGCCTACCCTTGGCCTGCTGTTCTTCAGGAGCCAGGAAGGCGGCGACAGCTTCGGGCCTCTCATGGCCTGCGCTACCCTCGTTACTGCCCCGCTGATCCTGATGTTCCTCGTTGCGCAGCGCAGGTTCGTCCAAGGCGTGACAATGACGGGCGTAAAATGAAATGGGTCCGTCCGGCGGCAACCGGACGGACCCTCAAGTCAAGACAACCTCGCTCCAAAGGAACGACCATGAAAGTGACGAACCTCCTTACGGCTGCCGCCCTGACCATTGCCGGCACCGTATCGGCTCATGCCGCCGACCCAGTGACACTGAACTTTTATCATTCCCGTCTGGCATTTATGGAGCCCATTCTCAAGGGTTTCAAGGATGCTCATCCCGACATCGTGATCAACGAGCAAGCGCCTGCCGAAAACTATAGTGCCGGCGACCAGACCGTCATCCGCGGCATGATGACCAACTCCGCGCCGGACGTCTATCTTTCCTCTTATTCCTCGCTGCCGACGATCGTCGGTGTGATGCAGGATCGCGGCGAAGCAACCCCGCTCGATGCCATGTTCGCAAAGCAGGGCGCGGATTGGACAGCGGCTAACTATGCCCCGGCCATTCTCGATCTCGCAAAGGTCGACGGCAAGCAGTTTGCCGTACCCTTCACCGCCTCGCTGCCACTTTTCTACGTCAACAAGGAACTGGTGGAAAAGGCCGGCGGCAATGTCGACAACTTCCCTACCACCTGGGAGGGCGTGATCGAGCTTGCTGCCAAGATCAGCGCGCTCGGCAATGGTGTCTCCGGCATCGGCTTCTCCGTCGGCGGTCTTAGCGATGACTGGTACTGGCAGATGATGGTCATGGGTGCAGGTGACCAGATGCTGGACGGCAAGGCGACCGGCGTCGGCTACGACAACGAAGCCGGCATGAACGCTCTGCGTATCACCCAGGACATGGCGACGAAGACCGGCATGTCGGTCTACGCGGACCCGAAGCCTGCGCAGCAACAATTCTTTGCCGGCAAGATCGGCATGGTCGTGGAATCGCCTTCCGATCTTGTCGCCTACGAAACCGCCATCGGCGACCGCTTCACCATGCGCACCGTTCGATTTCCCCTGATCGACGCAAAAAAGGGCGGACTTCCTGCAGGCGGCAACGCGCTGATGATCCTCACCCATGACGAGGCCAAGCGTGCAGCCGCGTGGGAGTTCATCAAGTACATGACCAGCCCGCAGGTTCAGGCCGAGGTTTCCAAGGCCAGCGGTTATATGCCGACCAACAGGCAGACCGCCAAGGCGTTGGAATCCTTCTACGCCGCCCATCCGAACTTTCAGACGGTCTTCAAGTCAATGGATGCCGCAATGCCGTGGTTTGCATATCCCAATAACACCGCAACGGATATCTGGCAGGGCGTAGCCCCGATCCTCGACCAGCTGCAGCGCGGCAAGATCACGCCTGACGATGCGATGCCGAAGCTGCGCGATCACGTCGCCAGCGTCATGGCCGCAAAGTAACGAAAACTCGATACGGGCCGGGGAGCTCCAGCTCCCCGGCCTTTGATAATCTCCGTCATCACAGGTGGATTTTTGGCGCGTGGCGAGGACCCGCTTACGCAACGCGAAAGTCATCCTGAAACGTCATTAGTGCTGAAAGGCCGACAGACCTTGAAAATTGCCATTCTCTCCGACCCGCACGTCGGATCGACCAATCCTGTCTTCGTTCCAAACTGGGAAAAGGTCGTCGCTGACGTAAATGCGCGCGAAGATGTTGATCTTGTCGTGATCCTTGGCGACCTTACCCTGCTGGGCTCCGAGCAGGAAGAAGACCTGCATTTCGGGCTGAATGCGCTTGGGGTCTTGAGGAAGCCGTGGCTGGCTTTGCCTGGAAACCACGACGTCGGCGACATCTCGCGTGCAAGCCACCAGCCGGCAAATGCCGAACGCCTTTCCGATTGGCAAGCGCTTTACGGTCCTTGGCATTGGCAAAGCGACGTGTTTCCTGGTTGGCGCCTGATCGGCCTCAACAGCCAGATTATCGACACCGGCTTGCCGGAAGAGGCCGCGCAGTGGGAAGCGCTGGAGCAGGCTCTGGAAACTCGCGGAGCGCTCAAGCCTGTGCTGTTCACACATGTGCCGCTCTTTCTGAATGACTGGGAAGAGGTTGACCGGCCGGCCTGGGCTTTGATGCGAGAAGGTCGCACCCGGTTGCGCCGTCTGATCGAGGACCACAAAGTTCAGGCCGTCGTCACCGGGCACATGCACCGCGTCGTCCAGTTCGACCTGCCGGAAAGCCGGTTCATCTGGTGCGCGGCATCGAGCTTTCTCACCTATGACCATTCGATGCCCGCGCAGCCGGGCGCCGCTCTCTTGGGCCTGACGATCCTGACCCTGGACGACACAGACACTAGCGCCGAATTCATCGAGATAGACGGGCTGATGGTCAGCCGCATCGAAGATTACAACGGCACGATCTATCGTTCCCCCGCAAAAGACTCATAAAGCAATGGTCTGGTTCAGTTACCACGGCGGCCACAGCGGCGAATTCTGCGATCACGCGACCTCCACGCTGGAAGAGGTTGTGGATGCTGCAATCACACGCGGCTTCACACATTACGGCCTCAGTGAGCATTGCCCGCGCTACCGCGAAGCGGATCTTTATCCCGGAGAAGAAGCGTTGGGTGTCGCGGGGCTTGCTGCAGCTTTCGAGGACTACGTCAAGTGCGCACTCGGGCTGCGCGACGCGCGTGCCAGGCAGATAGAGTTGCTGATCGGCTTTGAAACGGAGACTTTGCCGCCAGAAGGCTGGCAGGAAGCGATGACCCGGCTGCGTGAAGCTTATGCCTTCGATTACATTGTCGGCAGCGTTCATGACATCTGTGGCAGATGGATCGACTACTCCGCAAGCGATACGGCGGCGTTGGCTGCCGATCTCGGTGGCATGGAGGAACTGCGCCTCGCCTATTTCGATCAGGTCACGGATATGGTGGATAACTTGAGGCCCGATATCGTCGCGCATATGGATCTCGTTCGAAAATACGACCCTCCCGGCTTTGCCTTTTCCGATCGGGTCGTCCGCTCCATTGACAGGACGCTCGACGCCATCAAGGCGAACGGATCCGTGCTCGACGTCAACTGCGCGGCCATTCGCAATGGCTATGGGCCTGTTTACCCGCTTCCACAAATTCTCGAACGCGCCCAGAGAATGGGAATTCCTGTCACCCTCGGTGACGACAGCCATGGCGTGCAGACCGTCGGAGTGGGCCTCGACCGGTCCCTCGCTGCGATCGCCGTTGCAGGATATCGCAGTGTTGCCTACCTGACCCGAGCCGAAGGTTGGCGTGAAGCGCCGCTCGAAACCGTCGGTCCGCGTGAGTGCTGAACGGAAGAAGTAACGATATGGATACTTCCCCTTCAGCGCAGTCTCTTTCAATCATCCCTGCCACCGAAGCCGACATTCCTTTCATCATGTCGGTAGAGCGCAGTCCTGGCTATGCCGCTTTGGTCGGCAGCTACGATGCGGACGAACATCGGCGACGGATCGAAACGAAGAACACCAACTATCTTCTATGCCATCTCGGAGCAGAACCCGTCGGCTTCGCCGTGGTTCGTCTGGACGATGACGGCATGAGGAACGCGCAGCTTCACCGCATCGCTATGGCGCAGACGGGCTTGGGCCACGGATCGGCATTCTTGCGTCAGATTTGCCGCCTGGTCTTTGCTCTCCACGATGTCGGACGGTTCTGGCTCGACCTGCTCCCCTCTAATGTGCATGCGAAAGATGTCTATAGAAGAATCGGCTTCATCCAGGAAGGCACTATGCGCCAAGCGCTTCGGCTCAAGGATGGAAGCCGTGAGGATTTGGTTCTGATGTCGCTGCTACGCGAAGAGTGGAGTGAGCTCGACGGTTGAGCACGGTGGTGCCTGGTACATCAGTGCCGTTGGTCTGGAGAGCGGTCGGCGTGCGGCAACCCAAGTAGCGCGGTCAACGGCAGCAGTCAGATGCATGCGGTGAAGATGGAAGAGGTTGGCGATCGGGCCGCGACTTGAAACGAAGCGCCGGCTGCTAACGATCGCCT
This sequence comes from Rhizobium sp. 01T437, assembly GCF_056398505.1. Classification (NCBI taxonomy): domain Bacteria; kingdom Pseudomonadati; phylum Pseudomonadota; class Alphaproteobacteria; order Hyphomicrobiales; family Rhizobiaceae; genus Rhizobium; species Rhizobium sp. 01T437. Next base: position 29,543 of record NZ_JBFTPM010000031.1, on the reverse strand, counting down.
CCTCGCCCGAACTTGAGAACGTTTCAGCGAGCACCGAGCATCGCTTCTCGACGCAGCAATGCCGAGCAGGTCTCGCGGCTCGTCTGGGTCGGCGAGGAGATCGAGCCTATCGATATCACTTACCATAGACACGACCGCGCACCGCCGGAAAGTCCTCGATTGCACCGTGTTGAGCGAAAGCCGTGCCTCAAACCTTTCTAAAAGCTTGCGACAGAGTCTGATCGGATGCCCCGCTCGCTTCTCCTGTCCTCTCGACCAACGAAATAGCGAAAATGAGGGAGTTCCAGAGCGATTATTTACTATTGTAAAAATGAAATTACATAAGACCCGGACCAGCCGATCTCAGATGCGGTTTCTACGGCCAGGGTCCGGGCGAAAAGCGTCGTGTTTCTCGAAGCGATCGCAACGCCAATACAGTCCTGGGCATCATCGGATGCGCGACCGCAAAACGCAGATTTGGGCAATCGGGCGTCCTGGTCGGTCGGGACCCTTGCCCGTCGTCACGGCTTTATTGGGCAGCCCTTTGCCAGGCGAGATATCTGGTCTCGCGCGCCCGTGAGTTCAAAGCCGGTGCTGTAATCTATCTCACCGGCCTTGATGGCGAACATAGTGGCGAAATCAGCGCCAGATGTGAGGGCGGCAAGCAGCTTCGGATGCTTTGAGAGAACAATCGTTCGCCGATCGGGACTGTTCCCGTCGAGGCGGATCGTCTCTCTGTACCTCCCAATCTCGAAGCGCGCCAATCGCAGGCCGTTCTCACCAACAGTGGCATCGCCTATCTCGAAGACGAGACCGTTCTTGGCGTCGCACCGGACCATGTAACAAGCCTCGATGTCGCTCGCATCAATCATTGAGCATGTTCCGACCGCTCCGGCATGCGAACCGGTAAGCTTGACCCATGGAGCGGGCGGCTCGACTTCCTGTGTGAGCGCAGGAGATGCCGCAAGGCACGCACCAAACACACACGCTGCCACGCCTGCGACTGCCGGTCTGCTGAACCTCATCCTATCCTCGTTTTTCTAAGACGTTGCGAGCCCAATAGCGCCTCGACGTGGACGCGCTTGTCAAGGTCGATTGACAGGAGACGCAGACCAGCAGGCGGATGGCGCTTGTGATCGCCTCACTTGCTCTGAAAAGCCGGTCGACCGATCGCGACAGGATCAACTGGTCATGGTTCTCCTCTGCCGAGGTGTTCATCTTTCTGGGATGGTTGCTGTCTAGCATGTTGGCTGCGACCAGGCTGTGCATGTCCATGATTGCCTCCCGGCTAAGGACTTCAGCTGGCTCATCCTTGCATGTCTTTAAGCGTCGCCTTGTCCTGCTGCAGGATGACAGAAGCAGGCCCTGATTTCTGGCAGAATGCGCCCTCGCCGCGATCATCCCATTGTGGATCGGCAGAGCGGCCGTCTGGCGCGATCGCGCTTCGGCACATCAACGATGTTGTGGTGAGCTATCTTGGGAGTGGGGAGATGGATCTCAGGGAGCCGGAATCGGTCGCATGCCAGCACCCGGGTCTTGTCGCTGCGGCCGGACGGTTGCAGGGAAGACGGTGCGCGCGATGGCGAAATGCGGGACGCGCTATGCCTGACCTGCAGCGAGCTTCAGAGCCAGCGCCCTCTAAACGTCGTACCGAAGCAGGCTTGGCCGGTGATCCTTGGCGAGGACGAAGTGGGAGCGCCGCTCTATTGCTGGGTGCTATTGGAAGACGGGAGGGTGCTGATCTCTTTCGATGATGTCGAAATGGTGGCGCGCCGGATCGAAAGCGCGCGCGGTTTATGGCCTGTCTCCTGCACAGACCCGGCTCGCACACCTGATCGTCGATGGCCAAAAACTTAATGAGGCTGCCGGTTGCTCCAGCGCTCGCTGCAGGAGAGGTTCTGACGTGAGAATGAGATGATCTTCTCACCGCGCAGATCCTCGATGTCGATCTCGCTCTTGACGCCTGCGCTCACGCGGGCCGTACGTTCCTCACCGGGCCGGTTGTCGGTGACACTGCCGTGAATGCCAAAAAAGGTAAAAACCGCTGATGGCATTGACAAACCTCTCTTGCGCGCAAATGTTTGAGCCTTAACGCGGTTAAGTTCAGCTAGCTTTTCCGAATTTTCATTGAATATCCAATCTCGATAAGGCTCCTGTCGTCGTTCAATACTGTATATCTCAGGGGGGTGGGATGTCGGTTCTTATACGTAGCAAGGCCATATACGTATTCACGGATGCGCGAATGCTTCCGGCAGCTTGCTGCGCGCTTCTGTCTGTCGCACGCAACAGTCAAAGGAACGATATCAAGCTGATCATCGTCGGCATCGATTTGCCTGAGGACCAGAAAGCTCGGGTTGCGACCTTCAACGCCGTCAACGGCATCGATATCGACGTCGTCGATTTCACCTTTCCCACAGATACGCCCGAGACGGCAGGCCGCTGGCACAAGTCGACGCTTGCGCGCCTCTATCTCGACAAGCTGATGGGCGAGGAGCTGGAGCGCGTTCTTTACCTTGATGCGGATATATTGGCAGTCGGCAATGTCGATCCACTCTTCGATGTCAATCTCAACGGCAAGGCGATCGGTGCGGTTGACGACTACCGCATTGCCTTCCCCGACAAGATCGGACAGCTGGAGCGGGAGCTCGGCCTCGACCCGGGGGCGGGATATTTCAATGCCGGGGTCTTTCTCATGGATTGCGCTGCCGTCCGGGCCGGTGGCTTTTTCGAGATCGCGCGCTCGCTGCTCAGATCAGGGCGATCCTTTGCCTCCAACGACCAGGATATTCTCAATATTGCCTTTCGCGGGACGTGGCAAAGGCTGGACAACCGCTGGAATGTCCAGACCGGTATCATGTCCTATATCCGCAATGCTGTGATCCTGCATTTCACCGGACGCCGCAAGCCGTGGCATTTATCAGTGCAGGCTGGGCAGTCAGCCTATGCCGAGATCTATTCGAGCATGCTTTCGGAAACGCCGTGGTCGGGATTTGTCAGCCAGCGCAGTGGCTTCCGAAAGGCGGCCGACCATCTCCTGGCGCTCGGCAAGCGCGCCGGCGCGATGAACCGCGCCCAACAACTGAAGGCACATTTTGGCGCGGGTGAGGTCCCAAGAGCTGAAACGAGCCCCGGATCCGAAAATTCCGGAAGCCCCGTCTTTCACACGCAGGGCGCCGATACGTGGCGCGCATTCTTCAATCGCTATTCGCACATCGTTCTGGTCGCCAATAGCGAGGCGCTCGATCCGCAGTCGATGCGGACGGAGTTTCCCGGGGATACGTTGTTCGTCTTCTTCAACAAGGTCTACAAGGTTCTCGACGACAGTTTTCCCGGGCATGCCGTTCTTGTGGCGCGCAGCGGCATGATGGGCGCCAATATCGTCCATCGGCGAGAGGTGGACGAGGTCCTAAAATTCTTCACTTCTGACAAGTTCCTCGGCGTTCTGAATGTCCGTACGGCACCGGAGGAGCGCTTCAGCCCCGTCGGCGCATTCAAGGGTGCGACAGTCATGTACAGCGATCTCGAGGTGCTGATGTCCGGGCACTATCCGCCGGACAAGATCCCGACGAGCGGCTTTGCGCTGGTTGTGTGGATGCGCGAGCTTGAGCTGACACCGAAGATCGTGCTCGCCGGATTTTCCGGGAAACGGAGTGCGCGCTGGAAGGTCTTCGACGTTCATGACTGGACATTCGAGCGGATCTATTTCGGGCTTCTAGCGCGAAGAGGTATCATCACCAGCGCCGAACATGCCGGGCCGTCACGCTTCGACCTTCTGACCCGGCATTTTCCGGATGCGGAAAGCGAGGAGATCCAGGCGGGGATCAACGACGCACTCTCCACGCGGCTCGATCATGCGCTGACCCTCATCGACAGCCTGATGTCACTAACCAAATGGCAGCGGGCGCTCGATCAGGCCTTCCGCAAGGCGCGGCCAAAGACCCGCAAGCAGCGCGCGCTCGACCGCCAAAAGAAGCAAGCTTCCTGAAAGCAACACATAATTCGTCCCGAGGAGAAATTGATATGACCGATATCGTCAACATCTATGTTGGTTTTGATTCAAAGGAAGTTGTCGCCCATCACGTGCTATCGCAAAGCATTCTGGAAAAATCGAGCGTGCCGGTGAGAATCACGCCGATCTACCTGCACAATATCGAAAGCACGTTTACGCGTGAACGCAACGCCCTTCAGTCGACCGAGTTCTCCTTCTCGCGCTTCCTGACGCCCTATCTCAGTCAGTATGAGGGATGGAGCCTGTTCATGGATTGCGACATGCTTGCGCGCACGGATATTGCCGAGCTCTGGGCGCTACGCGATGAGCGCTATTCCGTCATGTGCGTGAAGCACGATTACCAGCCCAAGGTCGAAACGAAGTTTCTCGGCCAGGTGCAGACGAAGTACGAAAAGAAGAATTGGTCGAGCCTGATCCTCTTCAATAACGCGAAATGCAGGGCGCTGACGCCTGATTACGTCAATACCGCAACCGGGCTGCAGTTGCACCAGTTCAAGTGGCTCGACGGCGACGATCTGATCGGCGAGCTACCCATCACCTGGAACTATCTCGTCAACGAATATGACAAGCGCGATGACGCCAAGATCGTGCATTTCACGGATGGCGGACCCTATTTCGACGAATACAGGAACGACGATTACGCCGAGGAATGGTTCGCGACACGCGAGCGCATGCTCTACGTCCAGCAGCGTGGCTGACCGGCATGCCGGGCGGATGGGACGCTTACCGAAGGCTCAGCCGCAAAAACGGAGTGACTTCGGGGTGAGCAGGCCTAGTGACCTTGCCCCCAGGTTTTATCCAATTTTTTGTTCTCTCCAGCGGCCTGCCTGACGGAATGTCCTCCGACTTTCGTCTGAAATACCCATGGCGTGAAACCTTGCCTGGAGAAGGCAAACAGGATTTCGCGGGCTAAGACGTCCGGGACATCGTCGCTCGATTCAGCTCGACACTACGACTAGCGGCAAAAGTAACTGGTGGCGCTGGAACGGCGGATTTGCGTTCTAGGTCCGGCACAGAGCCCTGCCGCAGCAAGGCTGGGCTGAGTCCGCCTGAGGCTTCCCGAGCGGCCGAGGATCATTATGACAAGCTGAAGGAACTTCACTGTCGATGACGGCCGTCGACGGCGATAGGAGGGCGCCCCATACTTCAGGTACCGAAGCCATTGCTGCGTTGCGCGAAATTTGGAGACGCGCCGAATCACCTTTGATGATGCATCGGCCGTACCACACCAGCCTGACGATGCAGGGTTGCAGCTTATAAACTTTTCGCGGAGGATGGGTGGCGACCTATAGCGCAGCGAGCGTGGAGGTTCAATCGTGAACGATGGAAACCCCTTTATTGAAGTTGTGCTGGATGGCTTGGTAGCCGTCGTTATCTTCCTTAGTGCGGCAACCGTAGTCGCGATGGCAGCAGCATTTGCCTCTCTCATCAGTCATGTTGCTGGAATTGTGGACGAGCCAGGCGCGACAGGCTCGCTGTTTGCAGCATCTGGCATTCTTTTACTGTCAACTATCTTGTCGGTTCTCGCCTCAATCGCCGCTCAACGTCTCAGCTTCGGCTGATGCCGGCTGAAAAGCCGCGAATGTTACTCAAGCCGAGTTGGGCCAGCGGATCGGTCAGCGCCAAACGTTCGTTTGATAATTTCAGCTGGGTAGAAGGCGCCTCGACGCGACAGAGTTCGAAAAGGTCATCAGAGCGATCGACGCCGATCCGTACTCGATAATGAAATCAGCTGAGTGGGAGCTCGGCTTCCGACCGGATGACGGCAAGTGTCGCCGGCGACTTGCCGGCCTCAGTCGCGCGATATGGACAGCCCGGCGAGAAGCGAGCCGTACGCGGCAAGCCTGCGGGATACGAACTCCGTAAAGAGCCGCACGCGCTTGGTCTTGCGTGTCTCCCCCTGTGTGAGAAGGAAGAGCGTTCCGTACATGTGCAGGTCAGTGCCTGGCACCCTCACCAGTAGCGGGTCGGCATCTCCGACGAAGCACGGCAGTGTCGTCATCCCGATCCCCTGCCGCACCGCGACGATCTGCGCCTCGGCATCTGTGACCCTGAACGGAACCTCGGCGGTGCGAACCTCACCTTCGTAGGCCCAGTCTGGGATTCCATGAATGCTTATGACGATCCAACGGATAGGATCCGGTACGCCCGCACGCCACGCAGCTAGTCGATCGCGGGATATGTAGACGCCTCCGAACAGCTCCGGTCCCTTCAGGCCGTGAAGATTGAGCGGCAGTGTTTTGCGGTCGTAGACGACGCGGATCGCCACGTCGGCCTCTCGGTTGGTCAGATTCGCCAGCTCGCCGGACGACAAGATGTCCATCTCGATGTCCGGATGCAGATGCGCGAAATCGGCGAAGTCCGGCATGAGCAGGTGTGTCGCGAGGGTCGGTGCCAACGTCACCCGCAGAAGCCCGCGTACGCTCTGGTCCCGCCCGAAGACACGCGTCTCCAACTGGTGCGACGACGCTTCCATCTGATTTGCGAGCTCGAGGACCTCCTCGCCTGCAGCCGTCAGGCGGTAGCCCGAAGGCAGCTTTTCGAACATCTGCGCCCCGAGCCGTTCCTCCAGTTGGGCAACGCGTCGCAGCACGGTCGAGTGGTTCACTCCGAGACGCTTAGCGGCAGCCCGCACCGAGCCTCCGCGCGCCACGGCAAGAAAGTAGCGAACGTCATCCCAGTCGATCATGGTGCAATCCAGCACCGCCGGGGTGCGCCTTCCAAAGCCGGTATCTAACGCATCGTACAGCAGTACCGGCGGTCATCATAGCCGATGTCGGCGAGCGTGGCCGGATTCCGAACGGCGGACACCGATCGTCGCAGCTGACGTCAGTCGCCCAACCGGATCAATTTTGCACCACCGATGTGCGCGCTTCTGCACTCAACCCATGACTCCGGCGGACCTATGTTGAGGTTCTCGGGGGCGTCTCCGAACGACCAAAGGCGGAGCTTGGAAGGACAAGTCATCGGAAAAAAGCTTGAGGGTAAGCATTTCTCCAGCTTCCGCACAATTCCAACGAAGGATGCATGACATGAACAGACTGAATGGAAAGACTGCGGTGATCACAGGTGGCGCTACCGGCATCGGCCGCGCAGCGGCAAAGCGCTTCATCGAAGAGGGCGCCTTCGTCTTCATTTTCGGCCGACGGCAGGAAGCGCTCGACGCAGCTCTGACCGACCTCGGGCCGAATGCTCGCGCGATGAAGGGCTCGGTCTCCAATCTGGCGGACCTCGACCGACTCTACGCAGCGGTGAAGGCCGAGCGCGGAATCCTCGATATCGTCTTCGCCAATGCCGGGGCGGGAAGCCCGCTTCCACTCGGCAAGATCACCGTTGAGCACATTGACGAAACCTTCGACACCAATGTGAAGGGTACGATCTTCACGGTCCAAAAGGCGCTGCCGTTGATGGGCCAGGGCGGTTCGATCATCCTGACCGGATCGAGCGCGGGCACCACTGGCGCCCCGGCATTCAGCGCATACAGCGCGAGCAAGGCGGCAGTGCGTAACCTCGCGCGGACCTGGGCGGAGGATCTGAAGGGAACCGGCATCCGGGTAAACGTGCTGTCGCCTGGAGCGACGGCGACCGAACTCGCGAAGGAAGCGCTAGGCGAGGAGGGCCAGAAGGCTTTCGCCTCGATGACTCCGCTCCAGCGCATGGCCGATCCGGCGGAGATCGGAGCGGTGGCCGCCTTTCTCGCGTCGCCGGACAGCAGTTTCATGACCGCCAGCGAGGTCGCCGTCGACGGCGGCCTGGCGCAACTCTGATACGCACGCCCAGCCGGTCTAACGGTCTACGCCCGGCCGGGCGCCAATTCGATTGCTCCACCGTCACTTAACAGGGAGCCTCGCGGGGGCTACGTTCAAGGAGAATCTTTGAGCTGCGCAATTATCGGCTTTGGCAATATCGGCCAGGCTCTGGCCAAGGCGTTTGCCCGTAACGGCGTCGAAGTATGCGTTGCAACAACGCGCGACCCCAAGAGCTTTGCATCTGACGCCGCCGCAATTTTTTGGCTGTCCGTTTCGAGTCGCACCCAGATATCGCGAATGCGCTTCCCACCTGGCAGGCCAAGACCATCGTCGATGTGACCAATGCCTGCGGCGGGTCCCCTGAGGAACTGGGGGGACATCCGAAACAATCTGTTCCACGGTTCAAAGGCTCGATCCAATTCACGGGACAAAGACCTCGTTGAAGCAGGTGTCGTGGTACTTCGCGATGTTCTGCGAGCCTCATCGATATCGATGGAAACGCGAAAAGTCTGTACGGCATGGGCATTCGCGCAGGCAGGGGATCAGTAGCGACCTGCCATCCTTAAAGTCGACCTGTCAGAAATCGTGTTTCGCCCGTTCCAAAGGGCCAGTCTTCGTCAGCGTTGCGCGAGAAGTCGCGGCCGCGTCCGCTGCGGGAGCATTCTCCGGCAAAGGCAATCACTGAAACCTCGCCAGAATGTGAACTATTAGTAACTTGAAATATAAAGGGCAAAACGCTTTATCCGAGCGATGAATCCGAAGCACTTCATCTCGGCAATGAGCATCGCGGCTTTGACGGCATGCTCACATATCGAGCCGCTTGAGACGCCCCTCGCCCGGTCAGCAATCCCGCACCAGGCGCCTTTGACCGATCAAGCGGTGATCGCAGATACAGTCGGTCGCAGTGCTGTCGGTGCAACCGCGCTCGCTTGGGCCAACCCATCGACAGGCAGCGCGGGCGTTATCGAAGAGATCGATGCCAGTAACGATGGACCGGACGGATGTCGCGGTTTTGTAACCAGTCGGCAATCGCTCGACGGCATGACGCGCTTCAACGGCGTAGCTTGCCCGTCTGGGGACAGTTGGAAACTGGGTGGGCAGTAGGGTATCCTACGCCTACCTTAGCTCCTTGAATTATATCCGCGAGAATCGCAGCGGTGGTATCCTCGCGAATTTGCGAGGTTACCTGGCTTGGTAATGGGGACTAAATGACTTCATCGCGCCCGACGTGAAAGGATCTCGTCATGCCGAATTCCAAAACATTGTTCGTGGCTTCGTCTCTGGCGTTGGCTATCGCAGCCTCCGCCTCGGCGCAAATGCCTCCGCAGCAGCCGGACTCAAAAGCCTTCAAGATTGGCTCCCTCGATCTGGTTTCATTGCACGACGCCCAGTTCGTATTGCCGAACGACGGCAAGATCTTCGGTGTCGGACACTCCCCAGAGGAAGTTGGTGAAGTACTAAAGGCAGCACGCGCGCCCACCGATGCCGTCACGCTGAGCGTAGACGCGTTGTTGGTCAAAGCGCCAAAGCGCGTGATTCTGATCGATACTGGGGTTGGCGGAGCTCTGCAGCAGTCCCTCGCTCAGTCAGGCACCAAGCCGGAAGAGGTTACCGACATTCTGATAACCCATTCGCATCCCGACCACATGGGCGGCCTCGTTAAGGACGGGAAGCTGGCCTTCCCCAAGGCAACGATCCGCATGTCCTCGGCGGAATGGGCATTCGCCAGGAAGAACGCCCAGCTTGCAAACATCGTCAAGGTGATCGACGGAAACGTGAAGACCTTCAAGCCGGGCGCGGAGGTCGTGCCACAAATAACTTCGGTCAGCTTAAAGGGCCACACACCAGGCCATGTCGGCTATGAAATCGTATCCGGCAAGGATAAGCTACTGGACATCGGAGACACGGTGCACAGCTCGATCATCTCGCTTGTAAAACCGGAATGGCTGATTGGGTTCGACAATGACGAAAAAGGCGGCGAGAAGAACCGCATCGACACCTTGAAGAAACTAGCGAAAGACAACGAACTCGTATTCACGCCGCACTTCCCCTTCCCAGGCGTGGGTCGCATCGCAGCCGACGGCGATCACTTCTCGTGGGAGCCGAGCGTCCCGGCAGCGAAGTAACTCGGAATTGCCGGGCTTGGAATTGGGGACGTAATTGCCGGCAACCAAAGCCTCATCCCGGAACGGGTCAAGTGACGAGCGTTGCGAAAGGGAACGATGTGACCGCGATTTCCGTGCCGTCCGTCTGTTTGCGTTCGGACTCAGGCAGCGTTGAGATCGGCGATCTCACCATGCTTCGCAAGCAGTCGGGGTGAGCTCATGTCACCGGTCTCTTCGTCGACCATTACTGCATATGCCGCAACGCCAACGAACCTATCCGACATAGACGCCGCGATTTTCTCCGCAGAGGTAGCATTCGAAGCTTGGCGCATCTCCCCCGGAACGAGATTTCCGCGGTTCTTCTTGTATGGCACGATAATGAATTTCTCAGCGCTCGACATCAGAAGGCCTCCTTGTTTGTTCACTCGTTGTTCCCTTCGTCGACCGGAGTCAACAACAATCGGTGATACATCATCATGAAGGCTTGAGACTGACTACTGTCCTGCTGTCGACGACAATCCACAGAGTTCGGACCATGTCAGCGGCTTCGAGAGGTGCGGCTGTGAGCTGATCGCAGACCCGCTCGGCCCGCCGTCGCCTTGCGGCCCACTCCCCGACAACACGAGAACAACCACGGAAGCCTTTGCATTTTAGCTGCAGCCAGAGTTCAGCGCCGTTGTGCTGCCCAGATCTCCAGAGTTAATCTAACAGCGGCAGATAGGCCTCAAGTGAACTTTGTCTGACACGGAACACATCGGTTCTGTGACAGCGGACGATCTGGCGCACTGTTCCGCGGCTATAGCCGGTTCGTCGCACGATTTCCTTTATTGGAACGCCATCGGAGCACAGCTTGCTGATCGTCGAATTCACATCCTCGCTCCTCAGATAGCTGTCATATTGCAGCCGTTCAGTGCAGGTGAGTAGGTTAGAATTGATTGTCGTAGCACCAATTGCGGCACGGATTGCTCGCATGGATTTACGCAGGACGTCGAGGAATGCCGCGCTGGCATTCCCCATCAAATGCCAACGATCTGCGACCTGAACGGCAGGTGGAAAAGCCTTTGCGGCAACTTCACGATAGCCGCCGCCTCGATCGCGGGAAATAATCGCTGTTTCGGGGTGCTCGCCACGTCACTTGAAAAATGCCTGACAAGCGCAACCAAACACACCTAAGTGTGATAGCCTGTATATTGCGCGAATGGTATGTTTTCGCAGATAAAATCGTCCAGCTTAATACCGAGTAAGATCATGACGCACGATCTGACCGATAGAGCCCTGGTTCACATTGTCGATGACGACGAATCTGTACGGTACACTCTTTGTCGACTTCTGCGATCAGTTGATTTGCACGCTCGCACCTACGGATCGGTCACTGAATTCACAAGTCAACCTCTGCCCAACACACCGGGTTGCCTCGTGTTGGACGTTCGCCTACCCGGAGTGAGTGGCTTAGAATTTCAGGGGCAACTCAATAGTCTTGGCATCTTCCTCCCTGTCATCTTCATGACTGGCCACGGCGATATTCCGATGTCGGTACGCGCCATGAAAGCGGGAGCCGTCGACTTCCTGCCGAAGCCTTTTCGAGATCAGGACATGCTGGACGCGATAACCTCAGCAATTGGTCGTGACCATGACCGACGCGTTAACAATGATCAGGCTGCGGATATCTATGATCGGTTCACGCGCCTTACCCCGCGCGAGCAGGAAGTGATGATGTTTGCAACCTCTGGAAAGATGAACAAGCAAACAGCTGGTTACTTGGGTATCAGCATAGTCACGGTCAAAATCCATCGCCGCGCCGCCATGACGAAGATGGAGGCTCGAACACTCCCGGATCTCGTGCGGATGGCCGACATGGTCAGGCCATTGCTCGGCGTAGGCCACAGGCAATAAGCCGGCGCAGGGCGAGCGCCCCTACGTCGGAACAGAAAAAAAGGATTTCAGGAGTGGTAGCGGTAACTTTGGTCGGAATTGTTGACGACGATCGATCACTGTGCTCGTCACTCGTCAGTCTCGTTCGGTCGATGGGATACGAGGCTCGTGGTTTCGAATCCGCCGAAGAGTTCATGAGATCCAGCACGCTCGAGGAGTGCTCCTGTCTGATCACAGATGTCCAGATGCCTGGGATCAGCGGCATCGAATTGACGAAATTCATGACTGTTCAACGGTCGACCGTCCCCGTCATCGTCGTTACTGCTCACGCGGAGCCCGGTCTGGAAGACAGCGCCCTTGCAAACGGGGCGACCTATTTCCTGATGAAGCCCATCGACAGCGACCTTTTGGCCGCCAACCTCTCTAAAGTGATTAACTCTTAGGCGGTCCGCGATTGATCAGACGCGAATGCTGCTCTCAAGCCGGTACGATGGGCAAGTTGACGGAGAAGCAGGCCCCACCGATACTGCTAACGGTATCTGCGGTTATTTCCCCTCCGTGGGCTTCCACGATGGACTTGCATATCCGTAGGCCCATTCCCATTCCGGTCTCTTTCGTGGTGAAAAAGCTTTCGAAAAGCCTGCTGACGTGACCGGGATTGATCCCTACTCCATTGTCCTCAACGGTGAACACCGCCCTGTTGCGAGCGGAGGTCCCGGACCGCACGACGATGTGTGGGTTGCTCCGTTGGGGACGTGGGGCTTGAAGCGCATTTATCGCCAGGTTCACTATAACCTGGTGCACCTGAGTGCGATCCCCAGCTACCACGAGCCGTTCGCGCGATTTCTCATGGGTCACTGTTGCGGAACGTGCCTGGATCTCGTGACGTAAGAATTGCAGCGCTTCCTCTATTACCTCGTCCAAGTCGAGTTGAGTCCGTTCGGGAGGCTTCCCGTTCGCCATTGCCCGAATTCGGCCGATGAGCTCGGCTGCCCGCTTGGCATCATGCAGCATCGAGGTCAGAGAATCTCGTACTTCGTCAAGGTCAGGCTTCGGACGGTTTATCCATCGCAATCCGGCTCCCCCCGCGTTTGCAATTGCGGCCAATGGCTGGTTGATTTCGTGAGCTATCGACGCCGTCAATTCGCCAAGGACTGACAAACGAGCGGCGTGCGCGAATTCCGCCTGAACCTGCTGTAGGCGACGTTCAGCTTCGACACGCGCGGAGATGTCAAGGACACCGACGATGCTGGTATCAGGGTCGTTAGAGAGACCAACGCGCGCTGTTGTTAACAGCACATCTACGATACGTCCGTCGAGCGTCACCATCTTGGTCTCTTCTTCAAAGCTAGTATTCCCTTGGTAACGAGACACCATTGCGCGTCGGAAGGTCCCTGAGCTCTCTTCAAAGGTGCTGACAACGGACTTGCCTTTGAACTGGTCCGCCTCACGGCCACCAAACATCTGGACCCCACGCTCATTTGCTTCTTCGAAAATCATGGCTTCCATGCATGTCCTCAGAAATGCGGGATTCTCATCGAAATAGGCGTCCAGATCCGTCACGCCCTCGGATCTTAGCTGCTTGAACTGTGTAACCAGATTACTGGCGTTAAGCTGCCATAGCGCGATGGGCATCCGGTCGAACAAATAGCGGTACCGCTGCTCGCTCTTTTCGAGCCTCACGTAGGCCTCCTTCTGAGCGGTTATATCCATTACCGCGCCGACGAATTGGGGACTGTTCTTGCTGCCGAAGTCACATCGGGCAACCACGCGAACATGTTTCACGTCCCCATTTGGCATCCGAAGACGATGCTCATGTCTGAAGTCGCGCCGATCGGCGTGGGCTTTAACAAGAAGATCTCGAACAACAGGCAGATCGTCCGGGTGCGTGCGCTCCAGCACAAGAGCCAATGATGGTGTAGCTCCTTCTTCCACGCCAAATATTCGAAAGGTCTCGCCCGACCAAAAAAGCTCATCAGTCGAGAGGTTCCACCCAAAGCTTCCTGTGTTGCTCAGCTTCTGCGCCTCCGCAAGATAGGCCGCCTGGCTCCTGTTCAGCTCATCTTGAGTGCGTCTGCGCTCGCTGATATCCGTATTGCATTCCAGCGTCCCGACGCTGGTCCCGCGATCTTTGAGCCGATGTGACCACCGACTGGAAACTGAAATCTGCTTGCCGGTTCGGGTCGTGTGGATCAACTCGCCTTCCCAACGCCCTGAGCGACGTAACGCATCGTTTATCTCGAGAAGCGATACCGGGAACCTGGTTTTCAGGAGTTCGTGAGCGACCTTTCCTATGGCCTCGTGACGGGACCATCCATAGAGTTCTACCGCGCCACGGTTCCAGTACGTGATAACGTCGTCGGCATCGCGGACAAACACGGCGTCGCTTGTCAGATCGAGTAAACTTGCCTGTTCGCGTTCGGAGACCCCCAAGCTGTGAACCAGTCTAATGAGGCATGCGACACAAAGCGACGAAAGGAGAAAAACAGTCAATGTCGCAAGATCATGCCTGCTGCCGACGACGAACGTGTACAGAGGGTCGACAAACCAAAAGTTCAAGCAGCCGACAGCAAGAACCGAAAAAAAGATCGATGAAATGCAGCTGTCGAACAGCGCAAGGAATACAACGACCAACAGGAGTACAAAAGCAGCAGACGTGAAGTTGAAGCCGAGAGCTGCACAAGCCACGGTGGACAGGCCTATAGCAGCACCTCCCAATAGCCAGAACGCAATAAGCCAGCGATGGCGCTCAATCGGTCCGGCGGCGAGCGGCAACACTGCGCGGCGTCGAAACAGTTCAAGAGTGCTCACGACACCACCATCGTTGGACACCAGCGTATTGCCGCCACTGCTACGAAAGCCAACCACCGCCCTGTGAACATGTCGCTCTCCTTCGATAAATTGTTCCCGTCGCATGACGGTATCGAACGAAGTCAATGACATCAGGGGACGCCGTATACGAGTTTAGTATTGTGAATCGTTGTGAACACGTTTGGCTGTGTTAAGATCCGGCTCGATTACTCGACAGGTGCAAGAGCTAGCTAAAGGTTCGTAAGGGTTGCTCCGTCAACGATCGCTCGCGCCTTTTCGTTGGTCGCACCGCACAAAAGGTAACCCCGATCAGATATCTTGAGTGCGGCGGCGGTGTGCTGTTCCACCATGAGCACGGCGACCCCCGATCGATTAATCGCCTGGATCTGATCAAGAATGCGCTCGACAAACCGAGGGGCCAGACCCGCCGTGGGTTCGTCCAGCAGCAAAATCTTAGGCTTTGGCATCAACGCCCGCGCCAGCGCGAGTATTTGACGTTCACCCCCTGAGAGACTTCCCGCCTTTTGGCGTCGACGTTCTGCGAGTGCGGGGAAACTAGAGTATAATTCTTCGCGTCGAGGACAAAGGGCTATATCGGATCGCGACCTGAGGCCGATCTCGAGGTTCTCGTCCACGGAAAGCGATTCAAACACATTGTCGCTCTGGGGGACATAACCCATCCCGTGCTTCACGAACTCGCTGGGCGGCATGCCTTCTACAAACGTCGAATCTAGCCTGATGGTACCGCTACGCAGCCGTACCAACCCTATCAAAGCCTTTAGAAGAGTTGATTTGCCGGCACCGTTGGATCCGACGACCGCCACGATCTCGTCACGGGAAACAGTCAGGCTGACATTATTCAAGATATTAGGTTCAGCCGGATAGCCGACCGCCAATTTCTCCGCGACGAGGAGCGCTGTCATCAAAGGGACCCGAATTGCAAGTCGCCCATGTAGGCGTCGATAACTCGTGGATCTGAGGTTACGGCTTCCGGGGTGCCCGAGGCGATCACACACGCTTCAACCATGACCAAGACATGATGAGCGTAGGTCATGACCGCCTCGAGATCATGCTCGATAAAGAAACACGTGGTCTTCGACCGGCCCTGTACCGCAATTATCGTTTCGAAAATCGTTGACCGTAAGCTTTCATTCATTCCACTCATTGGTTCATCGAGCAAAATCATAGAAGGCTCGGTCATCAACACCTGAGCCAGGTTGAGAAGCTTTTTCTGACCGCCCGACAACGTGCCCGCATAATGATCTGCCTTTTTTTCAAGTCTCAGTTTCTCCAGCATTTCTTCGGCGGCGGCGCGTCCGATCGCTTCCCGATCACGAACGGATCGCGGCGCGGCGAGCAGTGACGCCAAATGCTCTCCCGGTTGACCCGGACGTGCCACCATCAAGTTCTCCAACACGGTCATTCCGGAGAAAACTCTCGGAAATTGAAAAGACCTTACCAAGCCGAGGCGTGCAATACGATGGGGCGGCATGCCCACGATACTCTGCTGGTTGAAAAGGATTTCGCCCTCATCCGCCCGAATATGTCCGGTGATCAGATCGAACAGAGTGGTTTTTCCCGCGCCGTTCGGGCCAATGAGCGCTGTCACAGAACCGCGCTGAATGTCGAAGTTGACATTCGAGACGGCCCGCGATCCGCTGAAGGCTTTGGAGACACCTGCTACCCGCAGGATGGGCATATCAGTAATCATGGTCACGCGCTCGTTCCCTGCTGTTGCCCAAGAAACCATAGGGGTAAACGCGACTGAGGACGATCAGCAGGAATCCAACCACTATGAAGCGGAGAGATGCCTGCTGAGTCGCAGAGAGCGACATCTCGATGAGCCGTGAACCCTCCATCAGCGTCCAAAACACGACGCTTCCCAACACCACTCCCCAGTAGTTTCCAAGGCCGCCAATAAGCAGGATGACAAACCCGAAGAACGTATAGGTTGGATCGAAGATGCCTGGATATAAATATGTCACATCGAGAGCGATGAAAAATCCGGCTACCGCGGCTAGTGCTGCACCTATCGCCAGAGATTGCATCCTGAACCACAGCGTGTTTTTTCCCAACGCGGCGATCGCTCCCTCGTCATCGCGAATGCCGCGAAGCGCTCTGGACCAGGGTGTCCGCTCGAGCATCTTCATCAGTCCCGTAAGTACCGCCAACGTGATCCACACAAACAGGAAGAGAGGGATTTGCTTGTATTCTCCAAGACCAACCTCGGAAAGTAACAAAGCGATCCACTCGCTGGCCGACCGCCATTCCATATCGAAACCGATCAAGCCCTGGTTGCCGCCGCTGAATTCAGTGTTTTGCAGGATGTGCCGAATGATCTCAGCAAACGCGATCGTCACGATTGCGAACTGATCCGGCCCGAGCCTGCTCGTTGACCATCCAATTGCCATCGCAGCTGCAACAGACAAAACCAGAGAGGTCGAAAATGCCAACCACAAGGAAAACCCGGCTTCCGCCACCAGTATCCCTGCCCCGTAAGCACCGATTGCCATAAACCCTGCTTGGCCGAAATTCAGCAGACCCGTGATTCCGGTGTTAAGCTGGAGCCCAAGCGTGAGTATTCCGTAGATCCCCGCGATTACCCCGACATTGATCCAGAAATCCACGCTCATGGGCGGCGCTGCGCGCGAGCAAAGATGCCGCGAGGTACGGCAAGTAGCATGATAACGAGGAAGACCAGAGCCACGAGGGTTTTCCATTTTGCACCGAGCAGCAAAGTAGACCACTCCTGCGAGAGGCCAATCACCAAGCCCCCAAGCATTGCGCCGTAGATATTGCCAATTCCGCCAAGCGTGGTGGCGGCAAGCAAGCTGAGCAACAAGGTCACACCGAAGTTTGGATTGAAACTCCCGACAGCTGTCGCATAGACAATGCCGGCGACGCCAGCCAGCAGGCCCGACAAGAGTGATGTGACATCTATGGTGTGCTCGACACCGATGCCGCAAACTTCGGCAAGCAGACGATTGTCAGAAACCGCCCGCATCGTCTTCATCGCACCGCTGATCCGTAGTCCTATCGCAAGCATTGACAAAGCTGCCAGGGCCATGACGAAACCGAGAGCCTGTTGGGTCCCCACGCGAAAAGGGCCTAAAACCATCGTCGACAGGACGTCAATATCGAACGATCTTGACTCGCTGCCGCCAAAAAACTGAATCGTGAAGCGAATGAGAAAGCTTAACCCCATTGCGGACAAGAAGCATTGAAGAGTGCTTGCGCCAGCATTCCGGAGTGGGCGCCAGACGAGCTTTTCGGCCACAAGCGAGAGAAGCGCCGTCCCCAGGGTGGCCAGCAGCACCGACAGCGGCAACGGCGTACCCAGCGCGGTGAACATCAACGTGAGGTATGCCCCAGCCACGAGAAAATCACCATATGCGAAGTTCACGAGCTTCATTACGCCCATTATAAGCGTCAGCCCCATCGCACCGAGGCCTAGGTAGCTGCCCGTTATAAATCCGTTGATCGTCGCTTGCGAGACTTCCACGGTTCCAAAAAGGGCAATCAAGCAGAGGAAGATAATGAAGAGAGATACCAGCAGTTTCGCCGGTTTCGGCACTTTCGTAAAGTGAGCTAGCGTGGTCGCTGACACTCTCAAGCCTCGGCCACTCCTCCGGTTCGTCAAACCTTACCTCACTTCGATTTGCCTGACCGTCACCTGCTCGCCGTTCCGATACTGGAATATATCATAAAGACCGTTCGTGGGATCTCCGTTCGGCGCAAAGCGAAATGCTCCCGACACGCCGATGTAATCAATCGGCCTTCCCGCCGCGGCATCCTTCACGGCCTCCGTCAATGTCTCAAGGGTGAATTGCCTCGCCCCTTCCTTCGTGACCTCGCGGACCTTTCGGCGAACTAGCTCTGGGTCGGTTGCGCCAGCCTCAATCGCCGAAAGAACACAGAGAATGCCCGCATCGAACACGTTCGCCGAGTAGGAGCCGGCCTCCGCCCCCCCCGCCTGCCGCCAAAGTTCGTTGAACAATCGGTATGCTGGGGTCCCATGCGGCGATCCGCCGGCGACGCCGTAAGCCCCGTTGATGGCCCGCGCCGGAATGCTTTTGGGCACTCTCGCGAAAGACAACGCGTCCGCCACAAACAGTTTGTTTGGGTCGAACTTACCGCTGCGGACGAGCGCTGCCCCGAGCCTCGCGAAAGTTTCGGGATAATCGATGACAACATAGGCGTCGGGATTTTCGTCGAAAAGTTGAGCTGCCTCGGAATCGAAGGCTTGCTGCGTGGGGTCGAACGCGATGCTTGAGACAATCGTTCCACCCCTTGCCTCCCAATCCGACCTGAACGTGCGAGACAGCGCGTCGCCGTACGGCTCGTTTCGAAAGAGGATCGCAACCCTCTTGCCGCCACCGACATAGGTCTCGATTGCCCGGACCAACGCCTTCGATTGTAGATCGTCCGGGGCGAGTGTGCGGAAAATCGTACCGCTGTCTTCTACAGCACGTAGGCGCGTGCTGGTTGCCTGGGGCCACAAAGTAATCTTGCGCTGTAATGTCACGCCGTTGAGGACCGCGATCGACTCGGGCGTAGTTGCCGGTCCCAAAATGCACGAGACGTCTTTGTCCACAAGTGTGCGCGCAGCAGAGACGGCGGCCTGAGGGTTTCCCTGAGAATCAGCGGCGACCAAATGGACCGAAAGATCAAGTCCGGCCTCCTTCGCAGCGATGTCGCTGACCGACACCGCAAGCTTGGCCGCTTTTTCAACGGAGGGCCCCATTGCCGACATCGGCCCTGATGCTTCAATCAGTGCACCGATGAACATGTCTTTCGCATTGGCGATGCCCGCATCAAGGGACACGAGAGCGACGCTCACCAGACAGCCTACGAAAATCTCGGCTTTGGGAAACAAACTCATCGGGAGATCCCATTTTGTGTCCGAAACGCGATTAAAATCCAACGCTTTCAAAATATCAATGCACGTCAAGCCCTGCGGAGCTACCTGGCATGTCCCATAGACAAACGACGGCATTCGGTTTCTAATCGCTTGCAATCAAGTTCGTGACCCCACAGGCCCGATGATGACGAGCAACTGGGATAAGCGATCAGGAAAGAGCGATGTTTGCCGGCGCCTCCCAGGCGGGTCAGAGCAATACAGGCCTTTAAGCGGGTTTTGAGCGGAGACGCTCCTCTCATTCATTCACTATGACCACGTCGCAGCATCGAGATCTGACCTCAAAGAAAGGCCGCGGCAAGCTTTCTTTTACAGCTGTATTGGCGACCTCACCCGGACGGGATGATCGCCGGCAAATAGGGCTAACGAAATTGTAGCAGCTGCAAAACGAATTTTGTATTCTTCTAATCGGTTGCGCTATAGCGGACGGTGACTCCGACATGCTGGGTAGAGACCTCTAGGGTGGTTGCCATGTGGAATGAGAGCAATCCAGACACCAGCAAGAGTCTCTATTTCGGTCCGTTTCAATTAATCGCCTCCGAACGTTTGCTGGCTAAGAACGGCAAACAGGTTGCAATTGGCGGCCGTGCGCTTGATATCCTCATAGCTCTGACTCAGCGACCCGGCGAGATCCTGACAGGTGATGAGCTAACAAAGCTCGTCTGGAGGGGTCTCACGGTCGAAGACTCGAACCTCAGGGTTCACATAGCCTCACTGAGAAAGGCCTTGGCAGACGGTCAGGACGACACACGTTACATATTGAACGTCGCGGGGCGCGGGTATACCTTCGCAGCACCAATCCGTCGAGAGCTGGTCACGTCTGAGCGATCACCGACTGGTGAGACGAGCGCGCCACGTTCTCAGAGCCTTCCCCATGCATTGCCATCCCTTTTTGGTCGAACAGAGACCGTGAATGTCCTGTCGCTGCTGGTTTTGTCACGCCGCTTTGTCACCGTGGTAGGTCCAGGAGGCATCGGAAAAACCACCGTCGCTGTGGCGGTCGCTCATTCGCTTCGCCAGGAATTCGAAGAGAGCGCGATCTACTTCGTTGATCTCACTCTCATCCAGGATGCCCGGCAGGTTCCAAATGCAGTCGCCTCAGCTCTCGGCTGCTTTGTTCAAGGCCCCGAGGTAGAGCCGTTCATCCTGGCTTTTGTATCCGAGAAGAAGATCCTCGTTGTATTGGATAATTGTGAGCATGTCATTTCCGCCGCGGCAGCCCTTGCCGAACGTCTTTTCCATGCTGCGCCATCGCTCCATATATTGGCCACCAGTCGTGAGGCCTTGCGCGTAGATGGCGAGAACGTACACTTGCTTCTGCCTCTTGATACTCCGCGCGGCGAGGTGACAACTGCATCCCAAGCCCTTGGTTCTCCTGCTGTCAAACTTTTCATGGAGAAAGCTGCGTCTTCTGGCCATAGATTGAGCCTTACCGATGCGGAGGCACCGACGGTCGCGAATATCTGCCGCCGCCTCGACGGCATCGCTCTGGCGATCGAGCTTGTGGCAAGCCGCGTCGGTACTTTCGGCATCCAAGGTACATTCGATCTCATGGGGAACGACGCTGAACTCCAGCTCCAGGGGCGCCGCAATGCTATGCCTCGTCATCAAACCCTTCAGGGAATGCTCGACTGGAGCTTCAATCTCCTGTCCAACATTGAGCAAGAGGTGCTGAGCAGGCTTTCGATTTTTGTCGGACAATTTACCTTTGAGGCTGCTATCGAAGTCGCCGGGTCGTCGGAAGACATAACTCGGACGACCAATGCCATTGCAAGCTTGGTAGACAAGTCTCTTGTTTGGATATCGCCCGCTTACGGGATCGTCACGTATCGGCTTCTCGACACGACACGCGTTTATGCCGCCGCCAAACTTGCGGCCAGCGGCGAAACGGACGCGGTGGCGACGCGACACGCACAATATTTCGCCGACTTCTTGAAGATGCGTGAAACCGATGATCTCGTTTCACATGGACACAATGTCGAGGTCTACGCGCCGCATATCGGAAATATCCGCCAAGCGTTGGGCTGGTGTTTTTCCAGTTCTGGAAGTGTCCGTCTCGGCGTTGAGCTCACGTCTCATGCCGCTCCCCTGTTCCTTGCATCTTTCCCTCTGCTCGCCGAATGCAGTGACTGGTGCAGCAAAGCGATGGCGACACTTCCGCCGAGCGATCGGGGCCAAGGAAGAGAACTCTACCTGCAGAAAGCACTCGCGCTTTCATCGATGTACCTGTGGGATGACAGCGAAAAAGTCAAAGCAGCCCTCGAACGTGGTCTGGAGCTCTCTGAAAAACTTGGCGAGGATCGACTTCAGCATTACCTGCTTCTCGGCTTGAATGTTTTCTTTACCCGTCGTGGCGAATTTTCGAGTGCCCTAGGCGTTGCACAGCGTGCTGCAGCCCTGTCCGAAAAATTTGGGGGAGTGGCAGAAAAAGCAATGAGTGAATGGGGCCTGGCGGCGTCCTACCACGTTGCGGGAAATCAGTCCGCTTCTGTCATGCACAGTGAGCGAGGATTTAGACTTGCTGTCAATACCGCCCCGTCAGAGTTTGTATACTTTGGGTACGACTATCACGTTCGAGCGCTCGGCACACATGCTCGCTCGCTCTGGATCAGCGGCGCACAGACGAAGGGTATCGCAAAAGCACGTGAGGCGATCTCACGCGCCGTTGATTCAACGCATCCGGTTCTGTTTTGCGCGGTTCTCCTGGATTCCATTCCGGTTCTGCATTGGGGCGGCCAATCTGAAGAGGCGTTTTTGTTTTGCGAACAGGTTATTGCTCACGCCATCAGATACTCACTCCTTGCTCAAAACGCTGTCGGCCTTGCGCTGCGTGGTGAGCTCATGATCGCGCGCGGTGAGGTCGAACCGGGCGTCAAAATGCTACGCGACGCGCTGAAGACGATGGGCGATAACCGATATCACGTGCAAACACTGGCGACACGGCGCGCGCTCGCCGAGGGCCTCAGACAGTTAGGTGATTACGAGGAAGCGTTGTTCATGATCAACGACGCCCTAGACCAGGTCGAACAGGCAAGCGCGACACTTTGGCTGCCGTCCCTACTGCACGCAAAAGGCGAAGTGTTAATGTCAACTTCGACACATCCCGCTGAAGCAGAAGCTTGCCTAACCCGTTCCATCGAAATTGCTCGCCAGCAGAATGCTTTGAGCTGGGAGCTAGAAGCAGCGACCTCACTAGCTCGTATCTGGGCCCAAAAAGGAAAATCCGCGGAGGCAAGATCTCTTATTCAAGCTGTGCATTCTCGGTTCAACGGCGACATTGAGGCTTGGGAAGTCAGCTCGGCACGCCAACTGCTCGACGAACTCGGGTAGCGCGCGTGCGCTTCGATTTGGGATCGCTTCGCCGTGCCGCTTCGTACCTTCACAACGATTCACAAATCTAAACTCGTATCTCCCGGTATAGGTGTGTTCCATGCGAGAGAACGGGAGACCTCGGGCTTCCGAACTGGCTATTTGATGGAGACGCGACGAATGCTCTCGGGATATACGGTTCCGCTTACGCCGGAGGGTAAGTCCTCTCTAGCCCCGCCGCCACCCTGGCACTATTCTGGCGATTGCATCGCCGTTGAATACTGGGCGAATCCCGACGCAGTCGCGGCCTTGCTTCCTATGGGTCTAACGCCGGACGAACAATCTGAGGGTCGCACGTTCTTCTGGTTTGTCGACTGGCAGTTCACAGGTTCGAACGACGAGCACACGGACCCGGCCCGCTATCAGTACCGCGAGGCGCTCATTCTGGTGGAAGCACGTCTGGAAGGCCGTCCAGTCAATTTTTGCCCTTTCATTTTTGTTGATAACGACGCGGCGATCGCACGCGGCTGGATACAGGGTTACCCGAAGAAACTTGGCAGCATCTTTCAAACAAGGAGCTTTTCTGCGCCGGGCGCAGCCGCCTGCCCCCTTGAACCGGGAAGCCGCTTTGGCGCGAGTGTTTCATCTCATGGCGAGCGAATGGCAACAGCCCGCATCGAGCTTCGCGAAAAGGTGACGGATCCGGCAAAGGTGTTCAACCGCGCGACCACGATACGGAGATATTTCCCATCGCTGAGCGCCAGCCAACAGGACAAGCCCGCGGTCGATGAATTGACGCTGTCGCTGATGGACAATCTTACTTTTTCGGATTTCTGGACAGGCTCCGCAGAACTCTCGATACCCCATGTCCAGGGCGAGGAGATGGATGCCCTAGCACCGCGAGAGGTAGGGCGAGGATTTCGCTTCGGCATGTCGTACTCGGTCTCCGACCTTCCCATACTCAAGAACTATCTGGCCTAGAAGGCTCGCCTCACTTGCCCGTTGTGTCTGTGCGACTATGTCGTCGCACAACACTCGGCGAATTCCTGCACACAAGCGGAAAAACCGCGCCACGGCTTTCGTGTCGCGTTGCAACCGAAGTATTGTGTGGGGCGGCGGGCTTGATGTTCCACGGACGTCGCTTTGTTTTTTCACTGATAAGCTCTACCCATGGATGCCTAGTGCGAACGCCGGTTCCCAGGGCCACCAGAAGGCGATGTCCGACCCCTCTTGTCCTTCGCATGCATTGGTCGTGCCCGTCCTACACCTAGATGTGATTCTCGAAGGGGACCATCGAAGCTAGTTTTTATCCGCTCATTGTGGTTCTCGACGACACCAATCTGYTTCATCGGGGCAGCCCGGACGGCCTTCTGTACGCGAAACAGTTGGCGCAGGGCTTTGTGGACGACGGCGGGATCCGTGCTCCGCAGTGGAAACGTCGCGCCGCATTGATCCATCGACAGTTTCGCGATCGCTGGCTCAGCCCCGGCGGTTCGGCGGATCTCCTTGCAATGACGTTGTTTGTCGACATGCATGAAAGGCGGGAAATCTGATGGCACATACGATATTGCTCGCACTGCTTCCTATTTTCTTTGTCATGGTGCTTGGCTACGTTGCTGGGCACTTTAGTATCGTCGACAATCATCATGTTGAGGGGCTGAACGTCCTCGTCATGACCTTTGCCCTGCCCGCGTCGCTGTTTGCGGCGACAGCCTCCGCCCCTCGTACCGAAATGCTCGCGCAAGCCCCCCTCTTCCTCATCAGCAGCGGCGTCATGCTCGTCGTGTTTGTCGCCTGGTATCTACTTCAAGTACGCTACATGAAGGTCGGCAAAGCAGACGCCTCGCTGCAAGCACTCACGATCGCGTTTCCGAATCTGGCAGGTGTGGGCCTTCCTATTCTTGCTGACGTGCTTGGTCCCGGCGGGACGGTGCCGCTCGCGATCGTACTCGCAAGTGGCTCGATCATCATTAGCCCGCTGTCATTGCTTCTCGTCGAAATGCATGTCGACAAGCCCGGCGCGAATGACGGGCGGCGGCCCAAGATCTCGCACAGTCTGCGGCATGCTTTGACGAAGCCTGTCGTCGTCGCCCCTATGCTTGGAATACTGTTTTCACTCTGTGGGTTGAAAACGGGTGATGTCGTCGATGCCAGTCTGCTTCTAATTGGTCACACAGCCCCGGGCGTAGCGCTTTTCCTCACAGGTGTGGTCCTTTCTTCGCAGGCTTTCCAACTCGACAGAAAAGTCTTCAGCGCAACCATCATGTCGAACCTGGTGCGCCCCTTCCTAACGACTGGCGTGGTGCTGCTGTTGTCAATCCCGTGGGACGCAGCAAAGGTCGCGATCTTGCTGGCGGCTGTTCCTTCCGGGTTCTTCGGGATCCTGTTTGCTGTCAACTATCGCCTTGACTCGGGTGCGACGGGATCGATCGTGATCGCAAGTACGGTCTCGAGCATCGTCACATTGGCCATCGCTATGGCCATACTCTTTCCGGGGTGAAAGC
Organism: Rhizobium sp. 01T437; assembly: GCF_056398505.1. NCBI lineage: Bacteria > Pseudomonadati > Pseudomonadota > Alphaproteobacteria > Hyphomicrobiales > Rhizobiaceae > Rhizobium > Rhizobium sp. 01T437. The sequence continues at coordinate 4,287 of NZ_JBFTPM010000031.1, read as the reverse complement.
CCGCCATGCCTGTCGCCATCCTGTGTTCCGGACAAGGACAGCACCCTACGATGTTTTCTCTCACGGAAAGTGCTCCAGAGGCAGATGAGCTGTTTGCGTATTGCGCGAATTTGTTTGGCGGCATGACCCTCGCGAACTCTTCAAGCGAGAATCGATTGAGACGCTTCCCGGCAATCGAACGGGCCAGATATTTTGCACGCTACCGAGCCGAAGTGCCGACGAATTCAGCTCCATTGCGGGCGTCGTAAATTGGATCGGCTCACATAGGTCGCCCTAACGCCATGCTCGCCACGAACAGATAATATGGCCCGGGCGAAACGAGACTGTAGATTCACATTCAGCAAGTTGTGATGTTTCCAAGGGCTAGCAACCACTCAAGCGGACATCCAAGACACCGGATTTTCGTAGGCCTCCGAGTTCGGACGATCTGCTGGGCGACTACCTGTGATATCGTGAAATCCTCGAATTCAATGTTCCCGAGATTCGAGACGGGTGCAGTTTACCTCCGCCGCAAGCCCGCTTGAAGCGTGACAATCCTTCAGGCTTTTCAGATCGGTCGCGGAATACGACCTGCAGAAGCGATACTCCCTTTCAACTCGAAGCGTGGGGATTCGATGAAACTTCTCGCCACGACGGCTGCTGCGGCCCCGACGTATCTAAACGGAAGGGCGGCAACAACAGTCACAATCGTGATCGGAGCATGCATGAATTCTTCCATTCACTTGCATATGTGTCCGCAAGCGAATGAAAGAGGCCTGGAATTGTGATGTTCCAGGCCTTGAGGGTTAGCGAACCCAGAATGTCATGCTGCCGTCGGCTGCCTGCTCGGCATTGACGACGTCGTCGATCTTGACGCCGCGCTCGCCGAGACGCTTGACCAGATCCTTGTTTTCTTTGATGGATGCCTGGATATGCTGAACGGCAGCGTCCGTGCGCGGTTGAGCGGCGTCAGAACCTTCCGGCTGATCCTTGTAGTTCGCGTAATCATTGATATCCCGGACGTCAAAGTTGCTGCTGAACGTCTGCAACGTTTTTTCAATTTTGGCGCCATCGTTCATATCCAGGCTGTCTGCGCGGCTCACGCCTGCGAAAGCAAGCGAAGAAACGACAGCAACCCCTGCAAATTGCCAAAAGCGGCTCATTGTATATCCTTCCGATGAGTGTCACGAGCCGCAACTTAGGCCTGCGGCCGATCTTGTTTCTCGTTCATCGCCGGACTTTCGGCGACCCGAGAAGCTTATTGGCGGGAGGGCTTGCGAGAAATCATACGCAGGTCCGTCGAAGATTAGACTTAGGGTTGACCCGAAGCTTTAGGCGCGAACGCAAGTTCAGTTGGCCCACACCTAAGTGTAGTTCCGACATCCGGTACAACGATCTAAATTGGCCTAGTCCCTCGGATCCTCCCAACGAGGAGACGCTGGATCCGATTTCGCTCTGGCAACTCGGCTGCCCCCGCCGAGACCGACGAAATCGGACCGTCGGCAGGTCGCCTGCCCAGCCGGCGACCTGCCCGTCGAGATGGCTATTCCAATCGAGGGGCCATCCTTTGGTTCCTTGCACCGCCAATCGGATTTGGCGTTGCGGGCAAAAAGCTCACGCTCACCCCGGAGGAAGCCACGTGATGCTTCTCCAAGAAGACCGATATTCGATGACCATTACGCCCAACACAGACAAACGTTTGATCAAAACGAGACCCCATTGGTTGGAGGCCGGCTTGGCTTGCTTTTTGGTAATTGCATGCGGCGCATTGGTGTGGGCTTCGTTATGGCTCGACGAGAAGACGGGTAATGCAGACGCTCAACCAACTATGGCCTTTTCTCCTTCGGTACAGATCGCAAAGCCTTTCGCAGACGACTCGACTTGCTTGAAAGGGTGCGCCCGTCGAGTTCCGTGACCTTTCGACCTCATCGAGCCAAACGGGCTGCCCAAAAACGAGTGTTCGCCGACCGTTGCGACAGGCGTAGGAAACCTTTGGAACCTGTCGTGGTCCGCGCGTTTGCCAAAGCTGCTGTAGTTCAAATGGCGCAACTATCGACCGAGGCGGTGGGATACCATGCCGCCTCGGTCAAAGCCGTCAGCGAAGGAAGTAGAGAGCCTGCTTCTCGAATACGGCGTGGTATTGGAAAACACCGCCGTGGCCGGCATCCGGGAAAATGCTGAGCTGCGCATTGGGGAGCCGGCGCGCCAGCTCGAACGAATTGATTGTCGGCGCCATCACGTCAGCATCGCCATTGGCAACGAGAACAGGGTGATGAATTTCACTCAGCTTGGACGGATCTCCTTGTCCCCAGGCATGAATGGCGGCCAGCTGTGCGCCGATGGTCGCATTGCTGACGGCAGCATCGCGATCGCCCTTTCGTTGGTTCAGCCGGCTCACGAGCGGGTCGTCTTCCTCCCAACCATAGATCTCCGGGCGAAGGTCGTTCAGCTCGTCCTTGAAGGTCGTCATCCTTGCTGCCAACGTTGGCATTGACCATCGTGTGGAGAGGCGAGACTGTCACATCACTAACTGGCCCAACTGTCGAATCACGAATAGCCCCGACATCGAAAAGTCGCATTAACCCAACGCCATGGAACCATCTTCATCATCTAAACCGCGCGGCGCACCTGATGTAGATTAGCGGTCTCAACGTGACGACTTGGGCAATCCAGGAAAATTCCGCTCGGCCGCTACAAAGTAAAATCGATTAGCAATAGCCGGAACGGTTGACCTCTGGAGGTCTGGCTGCTTTGGAAAGCTGCACTTCGAGAAAACAGAGAATTTCGTTGAGGCGTATTCTTAGCGGTTTCGGCCCCTTGCTACGGTGAGATTGTATGACGTCGGATTTCAACGCAGAACTCCATGCCCGGCCCTCCATCTACTTTACCGGCCCCGCCTTCGTTGAACACATCGCGCTTATGCCGTCCGCCCTCCCCGCCTTGCACGGCAGCCGCTATCTACCCGACGAAGACAACAATGACGATCCGCGAACACAGGTAGAGCACCACACCGAATTTGTGACCATCACGCGTGTCACCCAATTCAACACAGACGTTGACACTTGGCCGGCATCCAGCCTTTCAGTCGATGACATTGCCGCGCTGGTGGGGTTGGGTGCGCCGCGTCTCATATCCCGTGTCGGTATCCTGGTACTTGGCCCCACACCAGCGGAGCTCGGACCAACCCTTTCAAAGCTCGGATTTCGCGATACCGCTGCGTCGTCAATCGGCGGGGGAGCGGCGCAAGTCTGTTCGGATTTTCGTGTCCAGGACAACCAGACCAGTCGCATCCTTCTCTTCAACAAGGATCTGAATGCCTACCGCCTCGGCAGAATGGTTCGGCGGATCTATGAGATCGAAACCTATCGGTCCATGGCCCTGCTCGGTCTTCCCGAGGCCCGCCGCTTGGCGCCGCTGCTCGGAGATTACGATAAGAAGCTCGTTCAATTGACGAACCGAAACCAGACGACGCCGAGTACTGAGCACAAGAAACTGCTTGACGAAATCTCCGACCTGTCCGCCCGGATCATTTCAGCGGCTGCCGAAACACGCAATCGTTTCGGCGCAACGTCCGCCTACGCAAAAATCGTCGAGGAACGAATTGGTGAGCTACGCGAATCCCATGTTCCGGGCTTTCAGCGGTTCGGCGTTTTTGTCGCGCGGCGCTTCCGACCTGCTGTTCGAACCTGCGAAGCGACCGCGTTGCGCTTGGATCAGCTCTCCCACGCAACGATGCACCTGATCGACCTTCTGCAGACACGCATACAAGTCGAGATCGAATATCAGAATGCCATCCAGATCCAGGCGATGGCAGACCGGGCCGCCACACAGGTCAAGATCCAGAGAGCGGTGGAAGGATTTTCCATCATTGCCATCAGCTACTATCTTCTGAGCCTGCTCAAAGTCGCCTTCGAGACAGCCGATCACGCTGGCCTTCACATCAGCCCGTTGGCGATGCTTGTGTCGATCCCACTCGTTATCGCAGCCGTTGCAATCTCCATACTGCGCGTGAAACACGCGCTTTCAGCGCATGACTGAACACTCAATTCCACGCGAAATGCTTTCCAGAGCGATCACCAGGATAACGGAAAGCCTCTCAAGAAGCTCGAGCAAGGCAAAACAATCGTCGAGCGCCCTGTGCGCTTCGTGGAAATATCCGGACTGGCCTATCAGATAGCCGAGCTTGGTCCCTTCCATGCCACGCGCCGCCCAGTCGATCTCGGAGGCCGAACAGGCCCATGCCTGAGGCCGAACAGGCCCATGCCTTCCCCGAAAAAAGTGACGAGAACGCTTCGCAGAACGGACGAT